>NZ_FUYF01000092.1 GCF_900167555.1 Gemmiger formicilis
GCAAGCACGTCTTGGATGCGCTCCTGCAATGGCACCTGTACCGCCGTTCGCCTATTTAGTAAGGTATAGAAAACGTCTGTGAGGAACTCGTCCTCATTTTCGTGTTCCACGATGGCATTGCCGCACTGCGCCAGATAGGTACGAAAGTTTCGGGCGGTGGTTTCGAGCGTGGAGACAATCTCAGCGTAGGCGATGTTCCGCTCATTCGTAGGGGCTTCGTACTGGAAAATCACGAAGAAGCGACGGCTAACAGCATCGCGGAAACCGAGCCGCTTGACAAAGCGGATATAGCTCATGTGGCGCTTACGCACCGCTGCGTCCGGTTCGTTGGCGGCATCCCGCCGCAGCTTGTCCAGATAGGCATTAACATCGGCCTTGCGGGAGAATGACTTGAATTGCAGCCGCACTGGGCTGACTTTCAAAAGGCTGGCGAACGAGTAGATGACGCTGCGCTGCTCCCGTGGGGAGCGCAGCAGGAAGTTGATGGGGTCGATTTCCAGAATTTTGATGTAGTGGTCATCTGTGGTGTGCAGGATGCCGTTCTCGATTTTCTCGATGGGCAGCAAATCGTAGAGCGTCTGCCGCTTTACCAGCTTTCCGTGGCGGTCTGCCTTGCGCTGTAAGACCTGCGCGTTGTGGGGCAGGGTATCCGGGTCGTCATAGTAGACAACACGGTACCGCTTGCTGATGAACCGCAGATGCCGATGTCGGTTGGCTTCGAGATTGCCCTGCGGTGTAGGCGTAACGATACGGCGGCGCTTCATAAAGCGGAACCAGTGTGCCACAAACTGGGTCAGGCTATCGCCGCCAATGCCGACCACACCGAAAACGCCCAGCGGCACCGACACCGCAATGACAATCATCAGCCGAATATTGAACGCCAGCGGTAGATAAAACAGCGGTACTGCACTGCCCACAGCAAGCACAGCTGCCTCCACTGCATTGCGCAGCTTGACCGTACCGCCGAGAATCGTGCCGGTGTCCACAAAATTCTGCGGGATCAGGTAAACATCCCGCTCTTCGCGTGAAATTTCGACCACCTCCAAACAAAAAGA
>NZ_FUYF01000086.1 GCF_900167555.1 Gemmiger formicilis
CGCAGGTTCAAGTCCTGTCTCCGCAACCAACAAAAGCTCGTTGAAACGACAAGTTTCAACGAGCTTTTTTCTACCTTATGGCAAAAGTGGTAACAGGCCGGTAACTTTGACCCCAAAATGACCCCAAAACGGAAAAATGACTGCGCCCGAGCGGTTGAGATTTTCAACCGCCCGGGCGCTTTTTGTGGATAAATTTTGCGGAGTTGGCAGGTAAAAATAGGAGCGATTAGTGTAGTCAGCTCGCTTTGACGAGTACCAACACGCTGTTGTTTGGCACGACGATCTGTTCCTGTTTGGTGGGAATGGGCGGGTTCTTGTACTGGCGCAGGGCTTTTTGGATTTGCTGCTTGACTTCCAGCAGGGCGGCGTCTAATGTTGATGCAGTGATGACGATTTTTGGGAAGTCGGGAACATGGGCGGTGCAGCCGTCTGCCGAGAGTGTGCAAAGCACCGGATAAGGCCGGTTCTCTACGGAGATACTGTACTGCATCCCGAACATATCGTCCATCTTATCCATTTCGCGCCGTTTGTGTTCGTCCATGCTGTGGACGTAAGTATCCATTGTGAACGCAACGGAATAATGACCGAGGATGGCTGACAGGGTCTTATAGTCCATGCCGCGCTCCAGCGCACGGGTGGCGAAGGTGTGGCGCAGGGCGTGGAAGGTAAAGTGCCCGATGTCGGCATCCTTCAACAATCGGTCGTAGTAATCCTTGAAGGTTTTCTGCTCAAAGTAGTGTCCAAACTCGTTGGTAACGATGAAGCCGTCATTGGTGTACTTATCCCCTGCCCGCTGCTTGTCCTGCGCCTGCTGCTGTTTCCAACAGGCAAGCTCGTCTGCTATTGTGCGGGTCAGCGGAATCGTGCGGCGGGAGTTTTTCGTTTTGGGTGTGCCGAATACGATTTTGGTTTTGTTCTCTCCGTCGTTGGCTTCATACTTGGCAAGGCGGTTAATGGTACGCCTGACGTGAAGTTGGGCGGTACTGAAATCAATGTCTTCCCACTTTAGTGCCAGCAATTCCCCCATGCGTAATCCTGTACACAAGTCTAAGCGGATAAACACGCCGTAGCGGTGGCGGTAGCTGGCTTGCACCAGCGCCCGCTGCTGGTCGTTGGTAAAAACTACGATTTCGGGCTTTTCTCCGCTGGGCAAGGTCACGGCATCGCAGGGGTTGTAAATCAGCAGACGCTCTTTTACAGCTTGCTGTAAGCACTTATGCAATGCCATGTGGTAGTTGCGCAAGGTCTTGGGGGATAAGCCTTCCTCGCGGAATTTGTAGTTGTAAAATTCCTGTAAGGTGTGCGGTTCTAATTTCTTTAATAAAATCTTTCCCAGTACACAAAAGTGCTTGTTGAGATAACTGCGGTAGCTGGCGTAAGTAGATTGCTTGACGGTGTC
>NZ_FUYF01000084.1 GCF_900167555.1 Gemmiger formicilis
AATGTACCCGGCCTGTTATCTCATGACGGAGGGCGGACATTTGCGACGATCCTTAACACGCTGGACCGACTGGGGTATGGTGTGGAATGGCAATGTCTTAACAGCAAAGATTTCGGCGTCCCCCAGTCAAGAAACCGCGTGTACATTGTCGGATATCTTGATGAGCGATGTAGAGGAAAAGTATTTCCTTTCACCGAAACAGCAGGAAGTTCTCTTATTCAAACCCACGGTGGCCACCAAGGGGAGCGCGTCTACTCCCCCGAAGGATTAAGCTGTACGCTGGCTGCCAATCCGGGTGGCTTCGGTGGCAAAACCGGGCTGTATGAGGTGGGAGTGCCGATCAAGTGCGCCACAAAAACCGGTTACCAGTTGGCACAGCTTGGTGACAGCATTGACCTGAGCTACGCCACAGTCAACAGTCGGCGCGGGCGTGTGGGCAAGCAAATTGCCCACACCCTTACCACCGGCTGCCGACAGGGCACGCTGAACTTTATTGACTTAAACCCTGACCCAAAAATCACAGAGGTCGCGCGGTGTGTAAACGCCAGAGTCGGCAACGGTATCCGAACGCACCGCGGAGAATCCTCTGGTGTTCTGTGCGAGGGTCGCATCCGCCGCCTGACGCCGCGCGAATGTCTGCGCCTGCAGGGCTGGGCAGATGACCGCATCGACACGGTGCTTGCCATTCAAAGCGATAATCAAGCCTACAAGCAGGCAGGCAACGGCGTGACGGTCAATGTGGTGGAAGCCATCGGGCGGCGTATTGCCAAGATGGACGCGGAACTGCGGGGTGAGGCGCTTGCCCCTTGATTTCCGCGACCAGTATTTTGGCTGTGAAATTGAACTGACCGGGATAAACCGTGCCACGGCAGCCCATGCGCTGGCTGACCTGTTTGGAACCCGCGCCGAGCATTCCGGCGGTGGCTACGATGCCTACAGGGTCAAAGATTTGGACGGTAAAGAGTGGAAAATCGTTCGGGACGGCAGCATCCATCCCGAATGCCGTAGGCGGTCTGTTCTTATTGGGGAGACCTACAAGGTCGAATTGAACTCTCCGAAACTCGAATACGGCGAGATGGAAAAGCTGCAGGAGGTTGTCCGTTCCTTACGCCGCGCAGGAGGCATCGTAAACGACAGCTGCGGAATGCATGTCCACGTGGATGCAAGCAAGCACACGCCGCAGAGCCTCAAAAATGTGCTGTCCATTATGTACTCAAAAGAGGACATTCTATTTGCAGCACTCAAAGTCAACCCTGCCCGCATCGACAGCTACTGTCAGGCGGTGGATGAGCCTATTCTGGAAGAAATCCGCAAGCTGCCCAGCGGTGCAAGTATGGATCAACTGAAAGACCGCTGGTATCAAGGGAGGGATGGGAGTGATTATCACTACCATTCGTCACGGTACAGGGCTTGTTATGGCAAGAAAGCGATTATGTATCCCACGTTCCAAACTTTAATTGTACAGCGACAAAAATTATAAAAACAGTCTGTTTTTCTCTACA
>NZ_FUYF01000082.1 GCF_900167555.1 Gemmiger formicilis
AATGTACCCGGCCTGTTATCTCATGACGGAGGGCGGACATTTGCGACGATCCTTAACACGCTGGACCGACTGGGGTATGGTGTGGAATGGCAATGCCTTAACAGCAAAGATTTCGGCGTCCCCCAGTCAAGAAACCGCGTGTACATTATCGGATATCTTGATGAGCGATGTAGAGGAAAAGTATTTCCTTTCACCGAAACAACAGGAGGTTCTCTTATACAAACCCACGGCGGGCATCAAGGAGAACGAGTCTACTCCCCCGAAGGATTAAGCTGTACGCTGGCTGCCAATCCGGGTGGCTTCGGTGGCAAAACCGGGCTGTACGAGGTGGGAGTGCCGATCAAGTGCGCCACAAAAACCGGCTACCAGATGGCACAGTTCGGTGACAGCATCGACCTGAGCTACGCCACAGTCAACAGTCGGCGCGGACGGGTTGGTAAAGAGATTGCGCATACACTTACAACGGGCTGCCAACAAGGCACTGTTGAAGTTCGCCCGGTCAAAAATCCCATCAAGTCCGACCTCGCCCGCAACACCGAACGCACCGGTAAGCCTGGCGCACCCATGCATACACTTACCACAAAAGACCGTCACGGCGTTCTGTGCGAGGGTCGCATCCGCCGCCTGACGCCGCGCGAATGTCTGCGGCTGCAGGGCTGGGCAGATGACCGCATCGACACGGTGCTTGCCATCCAGAGCGATAACCAAGCCTACAAACAGGCTGGCAACGGCGTGACAGTCCATGTGGTGGAAGCCATCGGGCGGAGAATTGCAGCCATGGATGCAGAACTGCGGGGTGAGGCGCTTGCCCCTTGATTTCAAAGACCAGTATTTTGGCTGTGAAATTGAACTGACCGGGATAAACCGCGCCACGGCAGCCCAAACGCTGGCCAACTTATTTGGCACCCGCGCCGAGCATTCCGGCGGCGGCTACGATGCCTACCGTGTCAAAGATTTGGACGGTAAAGAGTGGAAAATCGTTCGGGACGGCAGCATCCATCCCGAATGCCGTAGGCGTTCTGTTCTTATCGGGGAAACCTACAAGGTTGAACTGAACTCCCCCAAGCTTGAATACGGCGAGATGGAAAAGCTGCAGGAGGTTGTCCGCGCCCTGCGCCGCGCAGGCGGCATCGTAAACGACAGCTGCGGAATGCACGTCCATGTGGATGCCAGTAAGCACACGCCGCAGAGCCTCAAAAATGTGCTGTCCATTATGTACTCAAAAGAGGACGTTCTATTTGCAGCACTCAAAGTCAACCCTGCCCGCATCAATAGTTACTGTCAGGCGGTGGATGAGCCGATTCTGGAAGAAATCCGCAAGCTGCCCAGCGGTGCGAGTATGGATCAGCTGAAGGACCGCTGGTATCGCGGGCGGGACGGCAGCGACTATCACTACCACCAGAGCCGGTATCATGCCTTTTATGCGCAGAAAAAAGTTATGCTGAGAATCTTTTAGAACAGACGTTACTTCGAGACTATTCACCAGAAATCTCAGCATAATTTTCTA
>NZ_FUYF01000081.1 GCF_900167555.1 Gemmiger formicilis
ACATAGTTGGCCGCCAAAGCGTTGGACGATGCGCCGATGATTTGCCAAACCTCATCTATAAAAATCTGCTTGCGGCGGGTCAGATCCTCTTTCGCCTTATCCCACATATAATCCAGCCCGATGTACATACCCACGGTCAGCAGATCGCCGGACAACTCACTGATGTCGATGACAACATAGCTGTTGTCAAGGTTCACGTTCGTCTGGCGGTTGAAGCTTGATGCCGAGCCGTGTACAAGACGGTTCAGAATATTGGCGATGCGCCGTGTTTCCGGGGTGGCAGACAAGACCGCGTGCAAATCGCCCAGTATTGGCATTTCACGGTACTGACCGGGGCGCGCCGGGTCGTCCAGACTGGCATTGTCGTAGGTGATGCCCTTATTGCGGTAGGTGGTGACGATGGCTTCGTCCAATAACTGGCGTTCCTCATTGCTCAAATCAGGGATCAACAGCGAAAAGAAAATGTGCAACTTTTGAATTTTGGCGGCCAGTTCCGACTGCTCCGGCATGGGGCCATCCAGAAGTTCGCTGCTGGTGTGGTCGATTTTGCGAATCTCCATGACGTTGATGCAGTCCGGGCTGCCCGGCACGATGCGGATGATGGTACCGTTCAGCGCCTTGGCCTGACGATAAAATTCATGCCCTTTCAGTGGTGCAATGATGTAGACAGGTGTTCCGGCCAGCCGCATACGGCGGGCAATAAGCTGCATGGTGAACGTCTTGCCCGCGCCGGAGGTGCCGAGGATCGCCATATTCGCATTTTTATAGATGCGGGTATTGAAGTTGTCGAGGCTGACGAGAGAGTTATTGTACTTGTTCACGCCCAGCAGTACACCGTTGGTATCACACAACTCAAAGCTGACGAACGGATAAAAGCTGGCGGCGGTGGAGGTAAGAATGTTGCGGCGATATTTCTTAAACAACGCCGCATCCGGGGCGCACAGCGGCAGGGAAGAGAGAAAGGCTGCCTCCTGCCGGAAACTGCACAGATGCAAATTCATATCCTGCGAGACCATGAGCTTGCATATCTCCCCGATACGCCACTCCAAATCCTTGACGCTGGCGGCGGTGACCGTTACGAGGATGGCGGCGTAGTAGAAATCCTCGTTGTTGGCAAGGCCGTCTTTCAGGTAGTAGCCGGAACGAATGGCGCTGGAGAGGTCATCGAAATCCGAGTTTGTGTCGCTGGTGTCCTTGATTTTGCTGCGGTTGATGCGGATCTGTTGCCCGATTTTCTGCATCATGCGTTCTTTGGGTTGTCGTTCCAGAAACAAATCCACATCAATACCCTCACCGGCGTTCACCAGCAGGGCCATCCACCCGGCTGTGACCTGTGCGCGGTAGCCGTCTGCGGGAATCATCAAGTAGGCGTGGTAGGTGCCGTCCATATAGAGATAGCGCCCATGCTTCAAATCCAGCGAGGGTGGAATCATAAAGGCGGCAGGCGGTATCTTGTCCAGTGCGGTGGCATCGTTCTGGGCCAGATAGCTGGCAAGCACGTCTTGGATGCGCTCCTGCAATGGCACCTGTACCGCCGTTCGCCTATTTAGTAAGGTATAGAAAACGTCTGTGAGGAACTCGTCCTC
>NZ_FUYF01000080.1 GCF_900167555.1 Gemmiger formicilis
TACAATTTGTTCATATCTTCGCGGCGTTACGCCAGCATCGGACGGGATCCGCCACCGACAGATTTGCGTACATCCAGCATCGTCCTGCCGTTCAGCGTGACAGGCGCATTGAACAGCATCGTCAGAAGGTACTTTTTGAGATTTTTAACGTCTGTGTGCAGATTACGCAGGCCATCAAGGACAAAACGGATATGCTCGCTTGTCAGCTGTAACAGCCGTTCCCGCACCAAGGCCATCGGGAACAGGTTGTTTCCAAGCCGCAGTACAGGGCTGCGAAGCTGGATTGTCTCCACGACCAACTCGTAGATTTCCTGCATCACGGGGGCGCTCTCCGGCTGATTGCGGCAAAGCAGGTCCAGCTCAATGTTGTCGCGGACTTTTGTCCGCACGGTCTCGCTCTCGGATAAGATCAGATCCGTATTTTGTTTCTCTTTATTTTGTATTTCTTTATTTAATTGTATGGGATTTTCCTGTACAGCAGAATCCGATGCAAGGGGTTCCAGCATAGGCGGCACGGATTCAGCGCTGCCATCGGAGCCGGACGAGGACGCTTGCGGGTACTCATAGACATAGTAATCGCAGCCTCGCAGACAGCCGCGTTCATCCCGGACGCGGGTACGCACCACATACCCTGTGTCCTCCAGTTCCCAAATGGCTGTACGGATAGCGTCAACGCTCTCCTTGTTGATGGCGGCAAGCCCTTTGAGGGTATAATCCCAGTCGTCCGGCAGGGAAAGCATCTGCGACAGCAGGCCCTTTGCTTTCAGTGACAAATTTTTATTGCGAAGATGATGATTGCTCATAACGGTATAATCCTTAATGCGCTCTACGCGAAAAACAGCCATTTTACGAATCCTTTCATGTAAAAGATGGGCAGCCGCCGGGACTGCTCACGGTTCATCGGTTACAGATTCTGACGGATAATGCGGGTGATAATACCCACGGCGATGCTACGTTCCTCGTCCAGCTTTGTTACCACAAAGCTGACGTCGTCCTTTTTGCCGGGTGTGCGGCGGTCATAGCAGGAGTGAGCCACGGCGTTGACACCGTTGGAAAGCCGCACATAGACGATGCCTTTATGTACATCGGTGACGCGGCCGGCGTATTTGCTCTGCACACGGCAACGCTTCAAGGCTTCGCGGCTGGTATTCTCGGTGATGCTTTTGACATCAGCGTGGACAGACATTTCTTCCTGTGAGGTTTTGTTCACTTCGGTCACGCGGACAAGAATCTGGTCGCCCACAGCAAAACGGTCATGGGCATCACCGATCCAGTCCCATGCCAGATTCCGCGCCATGATGGAACACTCCACGCCGAAAATCTCCACACGGATGGATTTGTCGGCAACGGCAATAACGCGAGCCTGCACCACGCGCCCCTCCCGGACGCGGTACTCACCGTTGGCATCTGGGCTGAAATAGAAAAGCTGGCGTTTGCGCATCATGGCTTCGCGGCGGCTGGCAACCACACTGCGGCTCTTGGAGTCAATACCCAGGATGACAAAGTCGATTTCCGCGCCCAGCATATTGCCCAGCAGCTTCATCTGGCGGACGGCCATGCTGTCGGTACTGTTGGCAGCGCTCGGGGCGACCATCATTTCTTTGAGAGGAATGACGATGCGGAAGCCGTTGTAGTCCACAACGGCAATCGTCTTGCCGCTGTCGGTCTGCTCGATACC
>NZ_FUYF01000079.1 GCF_900167555.1 Gemmiger formicilis
TACAATTTGTTCATATCTTCGCGGCGTTACGCCAGCATCGGACGGGATCCGCCACCGACAGATTTGCGTACATCCAGCATCGTCCTGCCGTTCAGTGTGACAGGCGCATTGAACAGCATCGTCAGAAGATATTTCTTGAGATTTTTAACGTCCGTGTGCAGATTGCACAGGCCGTCAAGGACAAAACGGATATGCTCGCTTGTCAGCTGCAACAGTCGTTCCCGCACCAAGGCCATCGGGAACAGGTTGTTGCCCAGCCGCAGTACAGGGCTGCGGAGCTGGATTGTCTCCACGACCAGCTCGTAGATCTCCTGCATCACTGGGGCGCTCTCCGGCTGGTTGCGGCAAAGCAGGTCCAGTTCGATGTTGTCGCGGACTTTTGTCCGCACGGCCGCTCCCTCGGATAAGATTAGATCAGTATTTTGTTTCTCTTTATTTTGTATTTCTTTATTTAATTGCATGGGATTTCCCAGTACAGCAGAATCCGATGCAAGGGGTTCCAGCATAGGTGGCACGGATTCAGCGCTGCCGCCGGAGCCGGATGAGGGAGTTTGCGGGTACTCATAGACATAGTAATCGCAGCCACGCAGACAGCCGCGCTCATCACGGACGCGGGTACGCACCACATACCCGGCATCCTCCAGCTCCCAAATCGCTGTGCGGATAGCGTCCACGCTCTCCTTATTGATGGCGGCAAGCCCTTTGAGGGTATAATCCCAGTCGTCCGGCAGGGAAAGCATCTGCGACAGCAGACCCTTGGCTTTCAGGGACAAATTTTTGTTGCGAAGATGATGATTGCTCATAACGGTATAGTCCTTAATGCGCTCTACGCGAAAAACAGCCATTTTACGAATCCTTTCATGTAAAAGATGGGCAACCGCCGGGGCTGCCCACGGTTCATCGGTTACAGATTCTGACGGATAATGCGGGTGATGATGCCCACGGCAATGCTGCGCTCCTCGTCCAGCTTCGTTACCACAAAACTGACATCATCCTTTTTCCCGGGCGTGCGGCGGTCATAGCAGGAGTGAGCCACAGCATTGACCCCGTTAGAAAGCCGCACATAGACGATGCCTTTATGTACATCGGTGACGCGGCCGGCGTATTTGCTCTGCACACGGCAGCGTTTCAAGGCTTCGTGGCTGGTGTTCTCGGTGACGCTCTTGACATCGGCATGGACGGACAATTCTTCCTGCGAGGTTTTGTTCACCTCTGTCACGCGGACAAGAATCTGGTCGCCCACAGCAAAGCGGTCATGGGCATCACCGATCCAGTCCCATGCCAGATCCCGCGCCATGATGGAACACTCCACGCCGAAAATCTCCACACGGATGGATTTGTCGGCAACGGCAATAACGCGAGCCTGCACCACACGCCCCTCACGGACGCGGTACTCGCCATTGGCATCAGGGCTGAAATAGAAAAGTTGGCGCTTGCGCATCATGGCTTCGCGGCGGCTGGCGACTACACTGCGGCTCTTGGAGTCAATGCCGAGAATAACAAAGTCGATTTCTGCGCTCAGCATATTGCCCAGCAGCTTCATCTGGCGGACGGCCATACTGTCGGTACTGTTGGCAGCGCTGGGGGCGACCATCATTTCTTTGAGAGGAATGACGATGCGGAAGCCGTTGTAGTCCACAACGGCAATCGTCTTGCCGCTGTCGGTCTGCTCGATACC
>NZ_FUYF01000078.1 GCF_900167555.1 Gemmiger formicilis
CGTTTCCAAGTGCTGGTCGCCACCCACATGAATACGGACAACCTGCACAACCACTTCGTTATCAATTCTGTGTCTTATGTGGACGGCAAGAAATATGAGCAACGCCGCAGCCAGTATGCCGAGTTCCGGGCAGCATCCGACAAGCTGTGCCGGGAGTACGGCTTGTCGGTGGTGGAGCAGCCCAAGGCAAAGGAACCGGCACGGTACGCCCGGATGCGGGAAGCCATCGACCAAGCCTGTGAGGATGCCAGCACCGCCGAGGATTTTCACAGATCGCTGTATCGGCAAAGGTATATTTTCGGCAGTGACCCTAACCGCAGGTACGCAACCATCCGGGCACGGGATGGCGGACGAGCCGTGCGACTTTATAGGCTGGGAGAAGAATACGATCTTGCAGCCATCGATGACCGACTGCGCGGAAATTACCTGTTGTATGGGGCAGGGTTATATGAACGGAAACACCCGCCCCGGCAGTATACGCCGAAACGATATCGCTCCAAGGATACCTATGCGGGAAAAGGTGTTCTCCAGATTTTCTTCGAGGTATTCTTCGGAGAATCCCAAATGCACCGCTTGTATCTGTACTACTGTTATCAGCTGGGTATCCTGCCCAAGAAACAGCAACCGCACATCAACCGCCCGGAACTGGAGCGCATCTGGAAAGACACCGAGAGAATCCTTGCAGAACACGCTTTTGTTCATGACCACAAGTTCCCATCTTTACAGGCCATCGTGGACTACCGCAAGGGCTTGTCCCGGCAGATAGATGCCCTTGCCGCACAGCGGGCTGAAATCGTTAAGCAGATGCGCAGAAAAGATGCTTCTCCGAAACTGGCTGACCGCCGTGCAATGCTTACCTGTAAGATTGCCGAACTCCGCAAAGAGGACAAGATTGCAGAGGGAGCAATCAAGCGTATTCAACGCACACGCGAATCCAACCGTATAGACCAAGAAAACCGAAATCAACATACAAACAATAAAACCCGCAGCCGAGATTCTTCTCGCCAGCGATAAGGAGGCACAATGGCTTACATCAAGAAAAAATCTGAACGGAAATTCAAAATCACTGTCTGCAACGGCTATAAGGTCAATGGGCAGAAACGGATGAAAGCGCAGACCATCACTGTGCCATCATCTGTGCCAAAGCGCGGCATTCAGCAGTATGTCATGGCTGAAGCGGAACGCATCGAGAAAAAGTTCAAGTATGGCGTAGAAGAAAGCGATCAGACCCACTTTGAACAGTATGCCGAGAACTGGCTCAAGAGGCAGGAACCGTTTTTCAAAGCTACCACCTATGCAGGGTACAAACGCAATCTGGATATTGTTTATCCGCTGATTGGAGGCATCCCTCTTGCAAAGTTGCTCCCCATGACTTTAGAGGAAATGTGCGAGGAATTGCGCAAGCGCCCCGGACGTGGTGGAAACTGCATCAAGGAAACAACGGTGCAGAAATACCTCGAAACGGTTTCCTCTGTGCTGGAGGATGCCAAGAAAAATGACATTATTCCGTTTAATCCGGCGCACCGCGCTCGGAAAAAGCATTTTGAAAAGGAGGTGCAGCATATTCCGCAGAAGTATGAAATGAGTAAACTAATGCGGACGATTCAGAACGAACCGATTCTGTATCGCGCCTATTATACCTTGGCAATTACGACCGGATTGCGGCGTGGGGAACTGTGCGCCCTGCAATGGCGGGACATAACCGGTGCTTGTGAACTGACCGTCCGCCGTTCCCGC
>NZ_FUYF01000085.1 GCF_900167555.1 Gemmiger formicilis
AAAAGGAGTGGCATCTGCCTATTATAGAAGCATTAAAAAGCTGAGAGCCGAAATGGGGGATGTAAAATGACTTTTATGGAACTGTTACTCTCAGCGAAATTGGGAAGTACATCGGCTTTTGAGGAACTGTTTGTCCGGTACAAAAATCTTTTGCGAAAATATTCCGTAGTAAGCGGTATATTCGACGAGGATTTGTATCAAGAGCAGTGCGTATTGTTTGCACACTGCATCGAAATTTTTGATGTGAATCGATAATAGAAAATCTCCGCCACTTATGATGTGACGGAGATTTTTGTCAAAAGAGCGCATTTATAGGCTTGAGGCAAGCAATAAACGTACTGCGGCAGCCTGATTTGACGCTTTTACATGTGACTGTGAATGGAACATCTGCATGATTCCATAGGATCAAATCGCTTTGCCGCCGGACTCTTCATACTTACTTTCGCGTGCAATGTCACTTTTGAAGCGAATGCACCGCACATGACCGAGACGTTCTACAAGGAAACAGTACGGGCGGATACCATCGTCGATTTCCAGAATCTCATAGGGCAATAGCTGCATAGAGAGTAGCTCCGCGAGAGGACGCTTTTTAATTTGCCTTGCAAAATCCATCGCCGTATAAGGTGACTCTCCCTCATACCGCACTGCATAGCGGCTGGGGTATGGGAAAAACGAGATTCCGTTGGCCGCAAGCATGTTCTCTCCTGCCTCGATTTCCGGTGAACGGAAGTGGTAGATTCGCAATGTGGGCGGCACACGCCGCTTAGGACACCATTTCGGTACATTTACCTTGGGGTCATCAGAGCGAAAGATGGTGATCTTTTTGCCGCCGGTGCAGTATTTTGTGTTTGGCTTCATGCGCCGACCGTGAACTATTTTCGTTTCAGACCCGGCGTAGAGCTTGCAATCTGGGCAGTAATAACATTTGAATTTGCGTACTTTTTCTTCATACATAGTCAATTTCACCTCTTATCCCGTCAAAAGAAGCCGTGGCAGCAAAGCGCCGCCACGGCTATTATCAAATCATTCTGTGAACATTCAACCCTTTACGCACACGCGACCAGCGTTTGTCGGCGCGGGTTGAGGGCCGCGAGTACAAAAGGGCGGGGCTTGATGTAGTAGTGGGTGGTGGATGTCTCAAAGTGAATCTCCTGCGTTTCCGTCTCATGGATCTTCACCACAGGGGCCGTATGGTACATCTCACCACCGGTACTGAAGATGGCAGGCCTGCCCACCATCAATGCGGACATGAGTTTTCCGGTAATGTAAAGCTCCAGCTTCCGCTTTTTCATTCTGTCATTGCCTCCTCTCAGGCATCTCGGCACAGTTCCACCACGATGAACCGCGCGTTATCCAGCAGCGTGTTCACATGGTACAGCGAGGTGTTCTGCATCTGCGCAATCTCGTTCGTCTGGT
>NZ_FUYF01000075.1 GCF_900167555.1 Gemmiger formicilis
CCGTGATTGAGCGTGCGATTGACGGGTTCTAATAATAGCTTGGTCCTTGCACAACTTACCAATGCCCTTGTAAACAAAACCAAAATCCGCATCGAAATTGCCGACATGTGCGATTTCGATGCGGAGTTTTTCTTTTTCTTTGCAAATTGTGCGTCAAAATCATTGATTTCTCTCTGTTTAGTAATTGAAAGAATTCTTTCGACAAACTAAAACAGGGAGTATTTTTATGCCATTCAAAAGACAGAAATCCAATGTATCCCCGCATTATCACGACACACGGACGCTTTTGCGGAAGTACCGGGATGTCATATGGAATTTGGGAGTATCCGATCTCGATTTGCAAGAGGAATTCAAGGCTGAGTACGGGCTATCCACGGATGCACTGTTTGTGGACAGCGAGGTCAACAAGAGCGGCAACCGGCTGGAAAACTATGCCCGCGCCCTGGAGCGCAGCAAAAAGATGATGCAGATCATCGACACCGCGATTGACCTGATGCGCCGCAAACACAAGAAAGGCGAATTCTATTACTGGATTTTATACTACGCCTATCTATCCCCCCAGCAGTGCGAGAATGCGGGTGCAATTTTGCAGGCACTCGAATCTAAGGGCATCTCCATTTCTCTGCGCACCTACTATGTCCACCGGGATGAAGCTATCGAGGTCCTCAGCTCCATTTTGTGGGGCTATACCTCTCAGGATTGCGAGAAAATCACCAATCTGCTGACCCCTGATTGACCCTGCACAACATCCGCACAAAATCAGCAGAGCGAAAGCCTTTTTTCCTGCACAGCCAATTTGTTATCATGGTAGTAGCCTACTTTTGGCGATTCTTAAAGTGTTTTTGCACATAGGAGGTTTCAATGACTAAGAAAAACACACGTTCCGACTCCCATAAGCACATAAAAGCAACCCTCTGCGCCGCCATGTGCAGCGTACTGACCGCAATGCCAGCTTTCGCAACTGGCGAGGATAATTCCGCCGCCGCAGCCGGCACTACCGTCTGGACGAAAGCCAGCGAGATCATGCAGGATGTCTACTCGCAAATCATCTCTATCTCCACCGTCACAGCTGTGGTCTGTGCGGCCGTTGCCCTGCTGCTGATGAATTTTTCCAAAAACGGCAAGACAGTGGACGATTCCCGCGCGTGGCTCAAGCGCATTGCCATCACCTGGGCGATTCTGAACGGTCTTGGCTTCATCATGGCCTACGTCACGCCGTTCTTTCAGGGCGGCACTTGGAATCCGTAACCACTCCCCTGCTCACAAAAGGAGGTGACGGCCTTTGGGCATTTTAGACGGCATTGTCGATTGGCTAGCAACGCAGGTGATGAACCTGCTGGATCTGGCATCTGCCTCGGTACTCGGCGCGTTGGGCTGCAATATGGACACGTTCAAGCGGTACTTCCCTACTGCTTCGGCTATGTATGAAATCTTCATTTGGACCGCCATCGGGCTGGTGCTGCTGAACCTTGTGTGGCAGCTTTACCGCTGCTATGGTGCAGGGTTTGACATTGACACCGAGAATCCCATCAATCTGGTGGTGCGTTCTGTGATTTTTCTGCTGCTGATTTGGTACTGTGATGACATCGTCAACCTTGCCTTGCGGATTGGCGGCACACCCTACAACTGGATTCTGGACAGCACCCTGCCCGGTGTGCAGTTCGGAGACTTCAATTCTGTGCTGCTCGTCATTATTGGCGTGATTGCCAACGGTTCTGTGGCCTTGATTGCGCTGATCCTTGTTGTGATTCTGGCTTGGAACTACTTAAAGCTGCTTTTGGAAGCCGC
>NZ_FUYF01000090.1 GCF_900167555.1 Gemmiger formicilis
ATCAGCCACCCCAGCAGAAGAAATACCGGAATTGTCAGCAGGACAGGCAGAATGGTGAATCGATACTCAAAGAACCAGAACATACTGCCCAGCATTTTTCCTGCAAGAGGTCCCACCGCCAGCGACAGAATAAAGGCCGCCGCTACGGAGGACATTGCGTAAAATAATCCCTCGTAGATCAGCATGGTTTTGAGCTGCCGGTTCGTCATTCCTACAGCCTGAAGCACAGCAAATTCACGGCGGCGGGAAAGAATACCGGTCATCATGGCGTTGAAGAAATTTAAGAGTCCCACCAGCCCGATGATAGCACAGAGAATACCACCTATCAGAAGGAACATCTGCCGGAACTGAGCAAATTCAGAGCGCGCCGTGGCCTTGCTTTCATACATCAAGGGCGAAAACTCACCGGCAGTGAGCTTCGATAGATATTGCTCTGCTTCGGCTTCGTCCACTTCGTCCGCTGCGTCGAACAGGTAGAGCATCGGAATGGCTGCACCGCCGCTGTCCCTCTGTGCGGTGTCCACAGACAAAACTGCCTCGTATCCAATCCCACCATAACGATAACTCATGGAATACGGAAGCTCTACCAAGGCGCAGACCGTGTACTCCACATCTCTTTCTCCATACAGTTTTTCCTGAAGGTACTCCTCCGGTGTATCTTCGGTGCAGAGTTCTCCGGTGCGGCTGTCGATATATTTCACATCCTCCGCATAGGTAGCGGTGATCGTGTCTCCCACCTTGGGGTAGTATTCAAGATTGGGCAGATTGCCGTAATCATCCAAAGAAACCGCAATGGCAATGGCGTTATTGTCCGGCTCCAGCATGGGAGAAATATCTCCGTCGAACACTTGCAGCTTGTCAAACAGACTGTTATCCAGAGCCTCGATTCTGGTATCTCCCATCACCCTATTGCCCCGGTGCTCCATGCGGCTCATATGGCTGTCCAACTGCTCGGCGCTTTCGTACCTTGCATAGTCCTGCCGCAAAGCATCCTCCGTCATCCAAAGATATACGGGTTTTCGCACAGCATATCCCGTGCCGGAAAGACTGGCCTTTGTGTTT
>NZ_FUYF01000074.1 GCF_900167555.1 Gemmiger formicilis
CACCGCCGGCTGCTTTTCAAATTCATCGGTCATGTGACGGTAACAGCCACGCGCACGACCTCGTCAGGTACGCTGCGGAACGCGATGGCGTGCGCTGGGCGGGCAGCAGGTAAGTTTTGCGCAGATCGTTCAGTGTAAGTTGCATGGCAGAGGTACGCTTTCTTTTGTGCAGGCTCTTTAGGCTTTGCCCGCATGGTAGCACCGGATTGTTGCGGAGTTGTTGCAAGGGGGGTGTATTGACTCTGCTCTGAGACGCTTTAGTTTTACCTTGCCCTGCCAGAGTCGGCTTGGCAGCGGGTAGATTTTACGAGGAGAGGTGAGTTCTACCATTACGACACATTAGAACCATCTTCAATAAAAGAGACTTTCCGCAATTCTGCTACATCAGAATTTAAATATCCCTCTTTACTTATAATAGAATATTCAAATCCATAGTGCTCTACATTATTGGTTTGACTATCCGTGATGAGAAGCAGATCGGTTGCACTTTGTCCAAGCATAATGGGAATTGTACGGTCTTCCGCAATTTCCTGCTTGATGTTTAGTTCTTTTACCTCTTTTGTCTGTGTATTGATTGCGTAACAGCTCTCGATTGCAACCGGATACTCCACATTTGGATGTTGCTCATAGTGTCGAATTGACATTAAAAGCCATTCATCAAATTTTCCGTCTATATAGGCACTGTTTCCATCTGTGGAAATAAAATCGGCAACCTCATCAATATTACTGTCTTGTACACTGATTCGTATCAGCTTTTTGGTGTCTACATCGTAAAAATATAGCCCATCGGCCATTAACAGCTGTTGAATGTTTCCTGTATATTCGTAAAAAGATTCGCAGCAGTTTCCGCCAATCGGGATTTTTTCCCATTGGTGGAAAGTTGAACGAGCAATCTCATCGGAAATTTCGCTCCATTCCTTACCGGGAAAATCGCTTTCAGTTTTGGTTTGTTGAGAAGAATGTAAAACTGCATATCCGGTTTCTGTAACCCCTAAAAATTCCGGCTGTATTCCGTCTGTTGTATCTTCCACATACAAATCCACGCGCTCGCCCGTATTTAAGTCGATCATACATAAAGTAAAAGTGGATTCCAACGTGTCCGGCAACTGCTCAAGTGTTGTCAGTGAGCAGATAAGGGATTCTCCGTTGGTACAAAACACATCGCCAAGACGTTCCCCATTGTTAAATGTAATAAGTGTTTTACGGTTGCTTCCATCCAGAGATGCGGCATCAATTCGAGAAAGTGACTGCTTTCCCTCTTCTCCGCCATAGGTGCGATGGATAAGTAAAAGATGATCACTTGAAATGAGGGGAAATACGCCAGCATTCTCCGCAGATATCCAAGAAGTACATCCTTCATTGTCATGAGCACAACCAGGTGCATTACATAAATATATTTCTTTTTGCGATGAATAGTCAATGTAAGTGACATTGGCGGACCCGTCGTCTCTAGCACGTGTTTCATAATAGCCGCTCTCTCCGCCACAACCCAAAACAGAATAGTAGGGGCGCGTAAGATTTTTAAATCCTGTCGCGGTAGGCTCGGTATTTTTGTTATCTGCTTCTACGTTGGAATCCGAGGAAGTCGCACTACTGTTGGAGTATGTACTCGGTGACGGCCTACCTGTACAGGCAGTTAAAATGCACAGGACGATTCCCATGGAAAGTGTTTTGATGAATACTTCTTTCATAAGAAATCAGCCAATCCTTTCTGAAAGAAACTTGTGTCGGGTTTGTTGCGGGGCGGATATGTTCAGCATCTGCGCGCCGATGCTTGAGTCTTAGATGTGGATGGCGGTTCTTTGGAACAACTTCATTATACCAAAAAGTTTTCACATTCGCCACGTTTCGGCA
>NZ_FUYF01000065.1 GCF_900167555.1 Gemmiger formicilis
CGCCGAAAAGCCTACGGGGACAGCCCCGAACCCCTGTGAGGCTGCTGGCGCATGAGAAAGCGCAGCGTTGGAATCAATGTCCGCGTCAGCGTCACCGAGAAACGAAAAATGACGCTGATGGCTAAACGGTGCGGGCTGTCTCTCTCGGAATACTTACGCCAGCGGGCGCTGGGATATGAACCGGGCGGGCATCCGCCCAAGGAGGTATTTGATGTGTTGGATAAATTGGATGAAATGGCAGAAAGCTGTTCTGTGCGAGATGGCGCGGCCATCAACGCCCAGACTGACCGCTTGAGAGACCTGCTCATTGGCGGTAACTAAGATTTGGACCATCAAGGACAGCCTACAGCGTGTCCTTGACTACGCGGCCAACCCGGATAAAACCGAATACGATGCCCTTGCCAAGACACTGCACTACGCAGAGAACGATGCCAAGACCAAGCTGAACGAGAGCGCCCAGCTTGTCACCGGCATCCATTGCAGGGCAGACCATGCGTGGGAAGATATGCGAGCCGTACAGGAACGCTTTGGTAAAACAGACGGCGTGGTGGCACTCCATGCCTACCAAAGCTTCCGCGAAGGGGAGGTTACTCCGGAGCAGTGCCACGAGATCGGCGTGGCACTGGCCCGCAAGGTCTGGGGCAAGCGATTTCAGGTGCTGGTCGCCACACACATGAACACGGACAATCTGCACAACCACTTTGTTATCAATTCTGTGTCTTATGTGGACGGGAAGAAATACGAGCAACGCCGCAGCCAATATGCGGAATTTAGAGAAACTTCAGACAAGCTGTGCCGGGAGTACGGCTTGTCGGTGCTGGAGCAGCCCAAGGCAAAGGAGCCGGCACGGTACGCCCGGATGCGCGAAGCCATCGACCAAGCCTGTGAAGATGCCAGCACGGCCGAGGACTTTCACAGGGCGCTGTATCGGCAAGGGTATATTTTCGGCAGTGACCCGAACCGTAGGTACGCAACCATCCGGGCGCGGGATGGCGGACGAGCCGTGCGGCTTTATAGGCTGGGGGAAGAATACGATTTACCTGCCATAGATGACCGACTGCGCGGAAATTACCTGTTGTACGGACCAAGGCTGTATGAGTTGAAACACCCACCCCAGCAGTATACGCCGAAACGATATCGCCCCAAGGATACCTATGCAGGAAAAAGCATCCTCCAAATTTTCTTCGAGGTATTCTTCGGAGAATCCCAGATGCACCGCTTGTATCTGTACTACTGTTATCAGTTAGGCATCCTGCCCAAGAAACAGCATCTCTGCATCAACCGCCCGGAACTGGAGCGCATCTGGAAAGACACCGAGAAAATTCTTGCAGAACACGCCTTTGTTCACGACCACAAGTTCCCGTCTTTACAGGCTATCGCGGACTATCGCAAGGGCTTGTCCCGGCAGATAGATGCCCTTGCCGCACAGCGGGCTGAAATCGTTAAGCAGATGCGCCGAAAGGAAGCACCGTCGGAACTGGCTGACCAGCGCATGATTCTGACTTGCCAAATCGCCAAACTGCGTAAAGAGCACAAGATTGCAGAGGGAGCAATCAAGCGTATTCAACGCACACGCGAATCCAACCGTATAGACCAAGAAAACCGAAATCAAAATACAAACTATAGGAACCGCTGCCGAAACCGTTCTCGGCAGCGCTGATAAGGAGGTACAATGGCTTACATCAAGAAAAAATCCGAACGAAAATTCAAAATCACCGTCTGCAACGGCTATAAGGTCAACGGACAAAAACGGATGAAAGCCCAGACGATTACCGTACCGCCGGAAGTTCCCAAGCGCGGCATTCAGCAGTATGTCATGGCTGAAGCGGAACGCATCGAGAAAAAGTTCAAGTATGGCGTTGAAGAAAGTGACCAGACCCATTTTGAACAGTACGCGGAAAACTGGCTCAAGCGGCAGGAACCGTTCTTTAAGGCTACCACCTACGCAGGGTACAAACGAAATCTGGGTATTGTTTACCCGCTGATTGGCGGTATTCCGCTTGCAAAGCTGCTCCCCATGACTTTAGAGGAAATGTGCGAGGAATTGCGCAAGCGCCCCGGACGTGGTGGAAACTGCATCAAGGAAACTACTGTGCAGAAATATTTGGAAACGGTTTCCTCGATACTGGAGGATGCCAAGAAAAATGACATTATTCCGTTTAATCCGGCGCACCGCGTTCGGAAGAAGCATTTTGAAAAGGAGGTGCAGCATATTCCGCAGAAGTATGAAATGAGTAAACTAATGCGGGCGATTCAGAACGAACCGATTCTGTATCGCGCGTATTACACGCTGGCAATTACGACCGGATTGCGGCGTGGGGAACTGTGCGCCCTGCAATGGCGGGACATAACCGGTGCTTGTGAACTGACCGTCCGCCGTTCCCGC
>NZ_FUYF01000076.1 GCF_900167555.1 Gemmiger formicilis
ATGTTCGATGCCTATGAACAAGAGTACACAGATAAGACCTATACTCTATTTACGGATAACTTGAACACAGAGTACCGCCTGTTCAGCCAGCTGCAAAGCGAATATGACACCGTGGCGGCCTACAGCGACTTTCTGGATGGCGTTCAGACCAAGGCATCCCAACTGTCCGGCATCTCAATTTTTCAAAACGACCGTACCGGGTACGATTTGAAAAACATCGAATTGACCGCACAGCTTTATGCCGGGCTAACGGAGACGCCCATAGACTATTACCCGCAGAAAGGTCTGTACACGGCCATTAGCTATGCGTTCACCGACCTTATCCTGCTGGCATCTATGCTCTTGCTTGCGTTGATTCTTGTGCGCCAAGAGCGCGACAGCGGCTTGTTGAGTTTGATTCGCAGTCTTCCCGGTGGGCGACTGAAAACGGCCATTGCAAAGCTGGCGGCATTTGCTGCCAGCTTATTGGTCGTTCTGATGGTGCTGTATGGGGTCAACCTCGCATATTGCTCGGCGTCGTTCAGTTTGGGGCCTATGAATCGCACGATTCAAAGTGTTCCCGCATTGATGCGCTGCACAATGCAGATTACAGTTGGGCAATACCTACTTCGGTTTTTGCTTGCAAAATGGGCTGGTGCGTTTGTGATGGGGCTGTGGGTTATGCTGGCTGCCCTTATCGCCAAACGCGCTGCCGCCGGGTGGGTCGGCGCCTTGGCCCTGCCCTTGGCAATGTACGGCATTCGTACTGCAATACCTGCCACAAGTCATTGGAACGTTGTAAAATATGCGAATATGGTGAGCCTGCTGCAGACCAACGAGCTGCTGGGGAACTACCGGAATCTTTTCTGGTTTGGTAATCCTGTCAGCCTGCCGTTGGTCGAATGGTTGACGGCAGCCGTTTTGGGCGGCAGCTTGTTTGCGGCATTCTGCGCGGTTTTTGCCAAGGCACAGCTGCTGCCGGCTGCCAGGCACAGCTTTGCACTTCCGTTTTCCCGCAAAACGCGTGCGACCTCTGTTACCCATGAAGAGGGCAGGAAGTTATTGCTGATGAATGGAGCCGCAGTATTCTTGGCAGCGTTTCTGGTGTTTGGAATCTATCAGGGCGTGACGGCGGAGAGCTACATAGACGCGGACGAAATTTACTATGCCTATTATATAAAGCACATTTCCGGCCCGTGGAGCGAAGAAAGCCGCGACTGGATACGGAATCAGCGTAACGAGTTTATTCCCATGCTGGAGACACAGAAGCGTGTCAACAGCGGCGAATTGAGCAGTGATGCGTTGCTGGCCTACAGTTCACTGCAGCAGAAATATTCTGTCTATCAGCGTGTAGTGCAGTCCAACATCAATTACTATCTGAAAGAGAATCCCGGTGCATGGCTTGTCTATGAAACCGGATATAAAAAGCTGTTCGGCTTTACCGGCACCGGCGATGTACAGGATACACTTCTGGCGGGGCTGCTGTGTGCGCTGTGCTTCAGCGGCCTGTTTGCCATGGAACGCAAAGGCGGCATGGATGAGATTCTGGCCTGCACACCATTGGGCCGCAAATACACTGTAAAGGCAAAGCTGCGGCAAAGTACCGCCGTGGCAGCGGTTATATCGTTCGGAACCGTTCTGCCTCATCTGTGGCAGGTGCTGCGTGACTATGGCCTTCCCTCTTTGCTGGGACCTGCGATGAGTATCTCCGACTTGCAGGCTGTACCCAAGTTTATAACCCTGTCGGATTTGCTGATTTTCTGGTTAATCTGTCGTTTCGCGGCCTGCCT
>NZ_FUYF01000058.1 GCF_900167555.1 Gemmiger formicilis
GGCGGCCACGCGGACCTTCGGCGGCATGGGGGCATGCCGCCCTACAGCTGTAATACAGATGAGCACTCGTCCCAAAACCCCGACAACGCCATAGCCAAAAAAAGCGCTGCTGTCACTCTCCGACAGCAGCGCTTTTTGCGTCTATTTTATTGGAATTTCTTCGGTTCCTTCTTTGTAAAGAAGGAACAAAACCCCCGTAAATCAAATCGCCCCGTTTTCCCGCAGCCACGCCTCCAGCTCGGCGGCGGGCTTGTAGCCGACGGACCGGCTGACCTCCTGACCGTTCCTGAAAAGCAGCAGCGCCGGGATGGCGTCGATCTTGCGGGCCATGGCCAGCTTCAGGTTCTCGTCGGTGTTCAGCTTGCCGACCTTGACGGTGGGATGCGCCGCGGCGAGCTCCTCCAGCACGGGGCCCATCATCTTGCAGGGGCCGCACCAGTCGGCCCAGAAATCCACCACGACGGGCATGGCGCTCTGCAAAACCTCGGTGTCAAAATTCTGTTCGGTGATCTTGATAGACATATAGTTGCATCTCCTTTATAATAAGCTCAAATTTTTGCGTCCGCATACTGTAAGGCCAGCACCGCGCGGATGTCGCGGCTCGAATGCCCGATGCGTATTTCGTACCGGCCCGGCGCGGCGCACCAGGCGTGCAGCTCGGGGCTGTAACGGCTTATATCCTGCGGCGTCAGCGTAAAGACGATCTCCCGCTCCTCGCCGGGCTGCAGGTCGATCTTCGCAAACCTGCGCAGCGCCTGGGGCACCCGCCCGCCCGGCACCGGCGCACCCGTGGCGTCGGCCACATAGAGCTGCACGACCTCGGCTCCGCGCATCGCGCCGCTGTTTTTCACCGTCACCCGCGCGGTCACGGTGCCGCCCGGCGTCAGCGTGTCGGCGTCCAGCGCCGCGCCGCGGTAGACGTAGCCCGTGTAGCTCAGCCCGTGGCCGAACGGCCAGCGCACCGGCATTTTGCGGGCGTCGTACCAGCGGTAGCCCACGTAGACGCCCTCGCGGTAGTCGGCGGTCACGCCGTCACCCGGGAAATCCAGATAGCAGGGCGTGTCCTCCAGCCGCAGGGGCCAGGTCTCGGGCAGACGCCCGCAGGGGTCGGCGTCGCCCCACAGCAGGGCGTCCGTGGCCTCGCCCAGACCCTCGCCCGCCAGATACATACACAAAACCGACGATACATCGTCCGCCCAGGGGCACTCCACCGGGCCGGAGGTGTGCAGCACCACGACGGTGTTCTTCTGCACAGCGGCCACGCGGGCGATCAGGTTGTTCTGGCATTCGGGCAGGCGCATGTGCCGCCGGTCCGCGGCGGCCAGCTCGGCGCATTCGGGCAGACCGGCAAAGATGACCGCGGCGTCCGCAGCTTCGGCGGCGGCCACGGCACGCAGGAACTCCGCCTCGTCGCGCTGGTCGCGGTCCGCGGGGAAGCCCTCGATATAATGGATCTTGCGGTCATGCAGGACCGCAGCGTCGATGGCACTTGTGACCTGCGGCGCACGGGGATGACCGGCGGAATAGCGCGGGTGGTCGGCGAAGGCGCCGATGTAGGCTACCTTCTGCCCCTTGTGCAGCGGCAGTGCGCCCAGATTGCGCAGGAGCACACCGCTCTGCTTGGCCAGCTCGACAGCCAGACTGCGGTCTGCGGTGCGGTCACGGTCTGCGGGGGACGGCTGGGGCGATGCGACCAAAAGAATGCGTATAATGTTCGATGCAGCGCGGTTTAAAACGGACTCGTCCAGTGCGCCGGACTGCACGGCATCCACAAGACGTCCCGCGTCCGCAGGGGCAAAGTCCACACCCGCGGCCAGCGTCCGGGCCGGGTCCTGCACCGCGCCCGGCTCCGCCAGCACCGCACCGGCAAAGCCCCACGCGCCGCGCAGCGTGTCGGTCAGCAGAGCCGTGTCCTCGCAGATGCGGGTGCCGTTCAGCAGCCCCGCGCTGCACACAACGGCCCGGGGCTGCCCGTCCCGCACGGCGGTCTCAAACGCGGGCAGGTAAAGCTCCTGCAGCGTGCGCTCGTCAACACGGCGGTTCAGCGTCCGGCGGTCTGTCTCCTGGTTGACCACGGCCAGCCGCCCCGCGCAGCCACCCACACCCGCGCTCTGCACGCCTTGCAGGAATGCCGCGGCCAGCGCCCCCGTCAGGCAGGGGTCCTCGGCCCAGGTGTCGGCGCTGCGTCCGCTCAACGGGCCGCGCTTCAGGTTCACGTCCGGCACGTCCAGCAGCTGTGCGCCGCCGCTGCGCGCCTCCCACCCGAGCGCCGCGCCCATGCGGCGGGCCGTCTCCGGGTCAAACGACGCTGCCGCCGCGCACGCCGACGGAAAGCAGACGCCCCCGGCAGATTCCTGACTGTGCAGGCCGCTGACCCGCAGCGCCGGAAGGCCCAGCCGCGGGACCGCCGCGCCGGTGCAAAGACCGGCCTTTTCTTCCGGCGTCAGCGCGTCCACAAGCTCTTGAACGGTAGCGTACATGGGAAAATTCTCCTTTGACAAAGCAGTTTTCAACATTATACCACGACGCGGGTGGAAAATAAAATAAAAAAGTGTAAAATTATAGCTGTGAGGACACAACCTTGTAACAACACGGGGTTACAATACCCCCAAACAGGGAGGAAACGCGGATGAACAACATACTGATCGTGGAGGATGAGCACCTGATCGCACGGCTGATCGAGATGACGCTGACCCGCGCCGGGTACCGCTGCACGCTGGCCGAGGATGGCCGGACGGCGGCGGATCTCATCGAAACCACCAATTTTGATATGGCGCTTTTGGATATTATGCTGCCCGGCCTGGACGGTTATGCACTGCTGGAATGTCTGCGGCCCCAGGGCGTGCCGGTCATCTTTATCACGGCCAAAAGCGCGGTGAAGGACCGCGTGCAGGGGCTGCGCCTGGGCGCGGACGATTACATAACCAAGCCGTTCGCGGCGGAGGAGCTTGTTGCCCGGATGGAGACGGTTTTGCGCCGCACCGGGCGCGGCGGGCGGGAGCTGTGCGCCTACGACGTGGTGCTGGACACGGTCAACCACACCGCCCGCCGGAACGGTGAACCTGTGGAGCTGCGCCGCCTGGAATACGATCTGTTGGAGCTTTTGATGCGCAACCGCGGCGCGGCGCTCTACCGCGACGTGATGTATGAGCGCGTCTGGGGCGGCATCCCCGACACCGAAAGTCTGCGCACCGTTGACACCCACATTGCCCGTCTGCGCAAAAAGCTCGGCTGGATGGACAAGATCGAGACGGTGTACAAGATTGGGTATCGGTTGAAGAAGGAAGATTGAAAGAGTAACGGTAGCTCCGTAGGGGCCGGGCATGCCCGGCCCGCAGCCTTGCCATTGCCGCCCCTTTATCTTTTGCATCGTAGGGAGGGGTCTTGACCCCTCCGCGGGGCGTCGAGGACGC
>NZ_FUYF01000073.1 GCF_900167555.1 Gemmiger formicilis
GCAGCGGAGTTCAGGTGCCAAACGATACAATTGGTATTTTCGGTGTTGTAATTCAGGGCATACCAACCGCCACCGCGCTGAAGAACAATTCGCACTTGGTTATCACTGCCATAGCGTTCGAGTGCCCAACGCTGATCGGGGTTGTTCGTGCGGGCGTACATGGTGACTTTTTCACCGTTGTTGACCACATTATTTTCATGGTCACCGTTCAGGTTTACATACTTGCCACCATTATAGATTTCATAATAGTGATTGTACTGAAAAGCCATTTTATATTCTCCTGTTCTTTTTATTTGTTCCTCGGCAGGAACCTGTTTGAACGTTCATTAAGTAAAGAGAATAGGAAACACTTTTTGTAAGCCAATATCTGTGATGTCACCAATCTTTTTCAGGATGCTACGCTTTCACCTGCATACTTGCCTCTGAAGCTGCCCAAAGGATTTTCTACGTATCCTATGTGAGGAATAAGTAACTATGAAGAAATTAATTTTGTTATTTATTGGTAGTATTATACTTTTCAGTCTTTGGAAGTGTGTATTTTTTCCGTCCAAGGATTCCACAAGTAGTTCTGAAAATTTTCCTATCCCATCATCATCTTCAGATACCACTTCCAAAGAGCCAAATGAATCCGATGCCGTTTTGAAATCCTCCAATTCCATGCGGGAGTCATTATCGTCCTCTTCGAGTACATCTGACGAACCCTTTTCGACAGATGAGTCGAACGATTATAAATCCGAAGAACTTATTGATACAACAGCACAGAAATTCTTTTCAGTTCCGGAAAATCTTGCTTATTTCAAAATATATCTTGAAATTCTTGCATCTTATGTGTATGAGCCCTGTGAGATGTCAGGTCTTGCAAGTCATCAGATTATAGACCCAGCCATCTTTATGTGTAGCCGCAATTCGTTGATTATTGATAACTCGAATGGAATAATCACATTAAAAGAGTCGGATGTCGAAAATTGGGGAAAGAAACTTTTTGGCACTACAATCGACTTTAATCAGATTGATGAACAAAGGCCGTATGCCTTTTTTATGCAGTATGATAATGCGAATCACATAATTTCCGCACATTCTTTCTCCGATATTATCGCCGTCCGAGGCTATGGAGTAGATAGTGACAATGTTCAAATCCAAATAAATGGAACGACCATATATGTAATTGCTCCTATTTTAAAAATTGAAGATCGCGGTATTTGGGAAAATTACCACGTTTTGCGTTACACCTTTGAATTCCGAGACGCTGAAACAGATGCCCCATATTGTCTGCTTCAGAGCGTGGAATTATGTTCCTAAGATTGTGCTACGGGATCGTTCATTCGGGTTACTATTTGAGTTTTTCGCTTATAGAAAAACTCCTTCTGGAATTCTAACGCATAGCCAAAATTCCAGAAGGAGAAAGTTGTGGAACATTCTCAACAGAATTGAAATTGTTTTTTATCAATCTCAATGGTGTGTTTTATATCTTTTTAGTGCGTAATATAATTGAGCGGGTTCACCCAAATACCAGAATGATACAGTTCTTGAACAGTCGAGTTGTTGAAATAAGTCCCCGTTTTAACCTCAAAATGAAGATGAGATCCATCGCCATTGATAGCAACAACTTTACCAGTATTGCCAACATAGCCAATCAGATCGCCTTCCGCCACATATTGGTCGGCAGAAATCAAGCTAGTAGGCGCCTCGCGCAGATGGTAGTAACAGGTCATTCCGCAAGTGTTACCCTTGCTATCAAAATGTTCCAGAAAAACAGCATTGCCGATAGAGTCAACGGCAGCTTCGTTTGTGGATCCCTGCCAGCTATAGACGCGAATTACGCGCCCACTTGTTGCTGCATAAACAGGAGTACCCTTACTTGCAATATAGTCTACCCCGCGGTGCCCACCATCAACAAACTTCGTACTAATTCCGGAATAAGAAACAGGGCATCGCAGCGAGAGACCGTTGCCAGTTGCACTGTCGGGATTGGCACCAGGTTCCACGAAAGAGAAAATCTGATCATTATTGTTAGTAAAAGCCATCCACTTCAGAGAAGATCCCACAACAGTAAGGTACAGATTACGCTGTGCCAGTTTCAGACGATATACGCCACCGAAACTTACAGCCGGTTCCAGCGTAATAACGGTATCCTTGTCCGCAGCGGAGTTCAGGTGCCAAA
>NZ_FUYF01000057.1 GCF_900167555.1 Gemmiger formicilis
CTGCGCGCGCAGCAGAATAAGGGAGTATTTTTTGTGTGCAGCCTGTCAGGTATGGTTATTCCGCGAGCATTTCTCTGCATCGATCGCAAGCACGAGCATCAGCGCGCAGAGGGCATCTCTTAGGTCGGCAACCTCAATGGTGTATGTATCGGTCCAATTCCAAAGCTCCTTGGCGATATGCGCCACTGTACACCAATTTCAGGGCTCTGAAAAAGATGTGATCATGCAATTTTCGACAGTGAATCCTATCTGCCTGTTTACGAAAAGGATTTGCAGCAGGCAAACAAAAGCATTTACATTGCAAGCCCCGGCTTGAATAAAAGCAAAATCTGCCGGCTGATCGCACTGGTAGAGCAGCAGCAAACGGCAGGGGTATGCCTTCAGGTGCATCTCTTTCAGCAGGGCAATATCCTCTGCCCAGCGGTGGTAGCTGTCGCAGGCGATATCCCCGGTATCACCGTTCTTTGTTTTGCCCGGCGTATGGCTGAAGGTATCCCAGATGGACAGTCCCCTGCCATCCTCCTGCACTGCGCCCTCGACCTGATAGGCTGCGGTTGCCGCGCCCCAGACGAAATTTCCCGGAAATGACATCGTATATTCCTCCGTATTTTGTCGTTTGCTTTTTTCGCATAAACATCAAAAGAGGTGCAGCGCAAGCGCACTGCACCTCCGTAAGTGTAATTTTAGCGCTCTTGCTGTTGGTGTAGTCCTGCGTATCCTCGGTAATCTTGGTCATGATGTCGGCATCACAGGTCAGAGAGTACATGACATCCTTGATCGTGGGGATGCGCCGAAATCGTTTACTGTATGGCGGAATATCTGATAAAGGAAATGGCAAAGAAGCAGGGTGTAACGGAAGAACTGAAAGCAACGGATATGATGAGATGGATAGGATTGATGAATAACATTCGAGCCTGTGCCGATGAGATTGTATTGAATGATATTGTGTATTCCTAACGGATACCAACCGAAGAAGAACTGCTGTCAAACCGATGGCAGTTTTTCTTTTTCGGCAAGTATTCAAGAAGTCATTAAGTCGTGAGTATAATCGAAGTGGTAGAAAAGTTACCTATTATATCGGTTGTAACTTTTTTATGAACTCTATTGACAAGAAAACTTGGCATGCATATAATTAAAATATGCAAAGAAAACTTGGCATGGAGGCGTTTTTATGAAAAAGGACGAAATCTTAAATGCAAGCAGAAAAGAACATCGCAATAAGGACTTGGCTGAAATGGAAGTGGTATATCAAGCCGGAAGTCACGCAAGCAGAGTTGGTGCTTTAGTGTGTTGTTTGCTTTCGCTGTTATCTTCTGTGCTTGCTCATACTATGATTTACAGTCCGTGGGTTATATACTTCAGCATTATTGCAACACAATGGCTAGTTCGTTTTATCAAAATGAAGCGAAAGAGCGATTTGGTCTTGACTGTTCTGTTTTTTGTGATTTCCATTTTGGCATTTGTTGGATTTGTTAGCCGCCTTTTAGAGGTGAGAATATGAAAGAACAATTACAACTGAAAAATCACTTAAAGGAAGTTCGCACAGAAGCAAATCTTTCTCAAGCTCAACTTGCAGAAATGGTGGGTGTATCAAGAAACACGATTAGTTCTATCGAAACAGGACAGTTTAATCCTACTGCAAAATTGGCTCTAATTCTTTGTATTGCATTGGACAAAAAATTTGAGGAAGTATTCTATTTTTAGGAGGTCATTATGGAAAATATTATAATGTTGATTTTGGGAGTGTTCATATCTGTTGTGGGAATTGTAAATATCAAAGGCAATATCAGCACAATTCACTCTTATAACAGGCGAAAAGTAAAGGAAGAAGATATACCAAAGTATGGAAAAACAGTCGGCACAGGAACGCTGATTATAGGAATATCTCTTGTATTAGGTTTTATTGTTTCGTTTTGGAGTGAAATAATTGTAGATTATATCATTCATCCAGCAGTTATTGTCGGATTAGGCTTTATATTGTATGGACAGTTCAAATACAATAAAGGAATTTTTTGAGAATCAGGGAGATATAAAGATGGAATTGAACACAATATCAGGTCTGGCGATAGCGGGGGTTATCTGCTCCGTTGTCCTCTCGATTGGAGTACCGATTGCTTTGTTCATTGCAGGAAGGGTGAAGCTTAAGGCAAGGATTTCCTCGTTCTTTATCGGAGCAGGAACCTTTCTGCTGTTCGCAATGCTGTTGGAGCAGCAGCTGCATGTTCTTGTCATTCAGTTCTGCGGACTGAACGCACAGAGCAGGCCATGGCTTTACTATGTGTACGCGGCTTTGGCTGCAGCGGTTTTTGAAGAGACCGGAAGACTGATTGCCATGAAGTTCTGGATGAAGAAATGGCTGGATTTTCCAAATGCACTGATGTATGGAATCGGGCATGGCGGTGTGGAGGCCATTCTGCTCGGAGGACTCTCCGGAATCAGCAATCTTGTGTCCATGCTGATGATCAACAGCGGAGCCATGCAGAATACGCTGGCGGCACTTCCTGCTGAGTCTGCAAACCAGACCGTGTCACAGCTGTCGGCCCTATGGACAACACCGGCACCACTCTTTTTTGTAAGCGGAATCGAAAGAATCAGTGCCATCATTCTGCATATCGGGTTGTCACTGCTGATCTACCGGGCGGTCAAGGCAGGCAAATGCAGGACAGCGGCTTTTACAGCGGTTCTTGCTTATGGGATTCATTTTATCGTGGACTTCTTTGCCGTGGCAGGTCCGGCGCTTCTTCCCATCTATGTGATTGAAATTGGTGTCTTTGTGATGGCAGCCGGAACTCTTGTTATGGCGCTGAAGATGGGAAGGATGGAAGAACTGTGAATTCCAGTTTTCTGCTATCATAAAACAGAATATATCTGACAGAACGCACCGTAGAAATACGGTGTTTTTTGTTACCCAAAACCCATAATTCAATACATAACCACAGGTTAGTACAAATACCTTATGTGCTATTTTGAAAGGCTTAGAAAGGGATATTTACCCCGATTTTCGCCCCGAGAAATGACACAAATAAGGCTTAATGTATCTTCTCTGTGGTTTTTCTATTTTCGGCAGGAAAGGAGGATTGCTTGCTATGCCGAGAATGAGCAAGCAGCGGAAACAAGAGTGGTCGTTGTTTCTGAATGAAAGAAATCGCATTACCTACAACGGACTTTGCAGAAAATGCAGTAGTGAATGTAAGCAGAGTTTTCGCTGTGTTGTGGTGCATCCCAAACAGCAAAAAAGCCGCTTGAAAGAATTATCAAAGATGTATGTAGGCACGAGGTTTTAGGAGATTTCCGTACTGGAAAATCGTAAAGCTATATTAATATTTACGAAATCGTCTTGACAAACTGCTCTCCGATGGTGGCTGGCCGCGACGCCGCCACCTTCGGCGAAGCAAAAAACAGCTGGCTGACCGGCACGGCGGCCTGGACCTTTGTGGATGTGAGCCAGTATATCCTGGGCATCCAGCCCACGCTGGCCGG
>NZ_FUYF01000072.1 GCF_900167555.1 Gemmiger formicilis
GTGAACTGACCGTCCGCCGTTCCCGCAGCTGCGCATCCGGGCAGATTGTTGAGAGCGACACCAAGAGCCATCGGGAACGGATTGTAACCATTCCGATGGGGATATGGGAGCTTCTGATGGCGCTACGACAGCAACAGGTGCTGCATAGCGGCGTTCCGGATAGAGAGCAGCCGATTTTTACAGACCCCGATGGTCATGTGCCGCACCCGTATACCTTTACCCGACATCTGCGTAGGCTGTATAGGCAATGCGGATTGCCTGAGGAATACCACCTGCATACCCTGCGGCATTTCTACGCAACCTATCTGCTGCAGGAAGGCACCAGCAAACAGGTGGCGGCATCCCTGCTGGGTCATGCGGATACGGCATTCTTGGAACGCACCTACTGCCACCCGCAGGACGTGGCGAAGCAGCAGGCCGCAAACCTGATGCAAGATTTGCTGAACAACCAAAATCCGTGCTATGTTGCATTTATGAAAAATAAGAATAGGGAAGCCAAGAAGGCAGGTTAAATAAACAGCGGCACCGTCAAAGATGGCGGTGCCGTTTTGTCAGTAATAGGTGGATTTTAGGGCAAAAGATTGTTTGGTGTGGTGATAGCTTTCTGTCGCAGTTGTCGGTATGCTTTGTAGTACCGCAGGTCAATAAAATAACACTAAGGAGCGTGCAAAACATGGCGTCTATCAGAAAACGCGGCAGTAATAGCTATTTGATCGTGGTATCTCGTGGGTATGACTACGAAGGGAACCGACTAAAATCTGTGCAGAAAACGGTCAAGCCACCCAAGGAGTACACACCCAAACAGGCAGAGAAATGGGTAAAAGAACAGGCAATCCTATTTGAACGCGAGGTTCAGCATACACCGGAACCCATCAACCGAAGCATTACGCTGGCAAAGTACATTGAGCATTGGGCGGCTGACATAGGACCGAAGAAACTGGCGGACTCTACGTACCAACGAGATTTGCAGGACATTCGGCGCATTCTGCCGGCGTTGGGCAACTATAAACTGACGGATTTGCGCAAGGAAGTCATCCGAGATTTTTACGAAGAAATGCGGCACAGCCCGCGTTTGGACGGCAGAGGAAATCTATCCGAGAAGTCGGTCGAAGGCTTACACAACACGCTGTGCGGCATCCTATCGGCGGCTGTGGACGAGGGTTATTTGACCCACAATCCCGCATGGAGATGTTACAAACCGAAAGGACAGAAGAAAGAGCGCCCGGTGGCTGACGAGGAAACCGTAAAGAAACTGATTACAGCGTTTGAAGGTCAGAGTATGAAGTACGAAACCTATTTCAAGCTGGTACTGGCAACCGGGTTGCGGCGTGGGGAAGCCTGTGGATTAAAATGGAGTGACATCAACTGGCGCAAGCGTACAATCCATGTACAGCGGGGTGTGATCAAACTTAGCCACCAAGAATCAATCACTAAGGATCCCAAGACCAGCAGCGGTGATCGTATGGTCTACTTGAGCAAAGAAATGTGCCAGCTACTCAAGGCGTGGCGGAAAGAGTGCGAGTGGGATAGGCAGCAGACAGCAAATGAAACTGTGGATAAGGATGACTACTTATTCCGCCAGCCTAACGGTAAGCCGATGAACCCTTGCACATTCACTTACAGATTCAAGCTGATTTTGAAAGCAAACAACTTGCCGCTGGATTTGAATGTGCATAGCTTGCGGCACACAAACGCCAGCTTGCTGATTTCACAGGGCGTGGATGTACGAACGGTTGCCAGCCTGCTTGGTCATGCACAGGCAAGTACAACGCTGGATATTTACGCCCACGCATTCGACAAGAACAAGCGCAAAGCGCAAGAAAAACTTGGAAAGGCGATTGGATTATGACGAGAAAAATCAAGCTGACACGCGCAAACAAAAGTATCTTACTGAAAGCACTGGCACCCTATTACTATCAAGAAAAGGCACTTGGCCATAACACGGAAAACCCGGGGCGACTGATACTGAAAATTGATTCTGTCCCAGCCGATAAAAAAGCTACTTTTTCTACAGAAGAAATCCGCCTCATGCGAATCACTATAAACAGGCTGAGGAACGAGCGTCTAGGAAAAGGGCAGTACACCGATGCGGCAGACGATATGCTGCTAAAATTATTCTGAAAATCAAACACTAACAAAAACAAAAAACCTCATTGCAAAAAAC
>NZ_FUYF01000055.1 GCF_900167555.1 Gemmiger formicilis
ATTATACCGGCGGGTTTGAGGATCTGCACAAATACCGCGTGTTCGAGTTCGGGCAGGAAAACCCGTACATTTATGTTTCGCTGGCAGATGAAAAGCTGACCTATCAGATTTTCAGTGTGTGGGTCTGCGATTCAAACGCCGATACCGACTGCATTCAGGCTGACCCGGACGATGCGGCATTTCAGCAGATTTTGGACAAGGCTGTTGCCGGCTGTGCGTTCGACTACGGTGTGGACGTGACGACCGCTGACCATATCTTGACGCTCTCCACCTGCACGGCAGACCCCAACAGCCGCCTGTTGGTCGTTGCCAAGCTGATTGACGGAGGTGATGTAGATGTAGCATCGTGATTTTTCGCATTTGATGTAAAAATAATACGAAGGAGCTATGCAAATGCAATATAAACGCAAACATCGCTTATCTGCGGCGCTTATGGCGGGTGCTATGTGCTGCACGATGATTCCCGCCGCCTCGGCCGATGAGATTGCCACGCCGGAAACGGCAGAAGCCGCAGCCGCAGAAGCCACCAACCAAGTAGAACAGCCTGCGGCATCGGACGGCGGGCTGTCCGTGGAAGAAATCCAATCTCGGATGTATCCCAGCTTGCCGCAGACGGCTACCGGGTACTACCTCGACTCCAACGGTCTGCCGGTGCTGACCGGTGAGACAAAAATCAGCATCGAGGGTTGGGGCGATGAGGATTACCGTGACTACGATGCCGACAGCACGATTCGAGTCGCACTTGATGAGGGATTGCTCAATACCGACAGCGCCACAGCCTCTTTTCCCCGCATGGACGGTGAGGACTACGCCATCGTCCCCATCAGTATGCAGGTGCTGTATCCTGCCAACGGCGGCAGTGCGGACATCACATTGCCCGACAATGTAGAACTGCTGGGATACAGCTTCACCAGTGGCGACCTGTGTGCCGCCACCGAAGAAGAACGCCAGCGGCAGCTCCATTATGATTTTTCCGAAGGCACGGCATCGGTGGCGGGCATCTATGTCAAAGCTACCGAGGATTTCAGCGTTACGCTGACCTATACAGACTCGGAAAAGAGCCTGACAAAAGCGCTCCATGTCACGCTCGACGATTCTGCGCCGTTCCCTGGCATCCTGCAGGATCGTTTTGCACAAGAGGCACAACCTGCCACCTGCTCGGCAGACGCAGGTGTTGCAGCTTACGCAAGTTTGCAGGTCACGCAATGCGTTTACACCAGCGTGGGCTGGATGAACTATCTCGGCGGGCAGCCCGCCCTGTGTGCCGATAGCGGCAAATGGGCGTGGGGACCCGGTGCAACCTATGCCAACAAGTATCCGCCGGTAGCAAATTATTTCTCGGCGGGCAGTGTCTGGGTATTGGCCTCGTTCTTTGGTAAAGGCTGGACAGCGGATCAGGCAACCATGTGGGCACAGGGCTTCAACAGCGGCGCACCGTCCGCGGTTTCTGCTTGCGAGGTCGAGGATGCCACCGACAACAACGCCTATCTTGACCGCCTTGCGTGGCAGGCAGAGCAGTTTCCGGACAGCCTTGCCGGTGAAATCGTGAACGGTGCGGCGACCTATGCCGATGATACCGCCGAAACGGTGTACATTGGAACACTGTACGTTCCTAGCAACGCTGCGTGGCAGCGGTTTGTCATTCTGGATTATACCCCGGTCACGCTGGGCGGAGATAACGAGATCCCCGAACTTACTCCGGAAGGCCAGCCCATAGATAAACCGTGGAGCGCCAGCTATGAGCGCACCGAAACGCTGGATTTTTCGTATACCATCAACACAAACAAAATTCAGTTGGAGACTCTCGAAAAAGTTGACGGTGCAGGCATTGACATCGCCCCGATTCTGGATGGCATCCCTTCCGATATCAACGGTGGCAGTTGGACGATTACCCCGGCTGGCAAGCAGTCGGTAACCACTTCTGGCCACACGCAGGATAACAGCTACCATCTCAATGGCGGCGATGCCTCCGCTACATGGACGGTGCATTACAGCGTCAGCAAGTCGGCATCCCAAAGCGGCAGCGTAACGGCCAACAGTGAGCAGGATGCAGACGCACAGGCATCTGCGGCACAATCTGCTGCGCAGAGCGCCTGTGAAAGTCAGGTCAATGGTGAAATCGAAGCAGCGCTGTCGGCGGTACACGGATACTTCGATAGCCTGAAATTCAGCTATGACGAGGTCACCATCCCGCACGGTTTTGATTCAACGCCCGGTGCGCTGGGCAGCCACCAGACCATTACGGTTCCTGCCAACAGTTCCAACGACTATAAAATGCAGAACGATGAATGGTCGGTAAAAGTCAGCGTCGACAAAATCGACAGCGAAACCAAGCAGCGCATCAAGGGTGATGCTGAGTTTAAGATTTTTGAGTGGGACACCGTTCGGCAGTGCTATATCCCGTTTGGCGGATACAACCGGTACAAGGTTGAGCGCCAGTCGGATGGCACTTACAAAGTCATCAACCACAGCGACTATGCGGGCGGTTCGGATGATTTGTTCTATACCCAGCGCAACGAGGGCCGATTTGTTATCGTTGAAAAACGCGCTCCCAACGGCTACTATGGCGATTGGACGAATTCAACCAATCCCGGCACAGCCGGTTCTGTTCTTGGCAAGCGCGCCTATGCCCTTGAAATCACCAAGGCATTAGACTGCAAGACCATCCAATTGGGCAATGCTGATTACAACGCTGACGTTGGAACAGCCGATAATGGTGGCACCCTCATCGACACCGGCGAGGGCATTGTTAGCATTACGTTTGGTGACCGCAACGGCAACAAAGTCTATAATACTGACCCTACTGGAATTGCCAGCAATGAGAAGTCCTACACCATGCGCGCTGATTCCGTCACCATGCAGAACGACCACGCTCTCGGCAGCATTACGCTCTCCAAAGTAGACTTGGACGCCGCGCGGTATCTGGCCGCAGGCAGTAATGGCGACTCAACACTCGAAGGCGCCGTGTATGACCTGTACGCCGCCGAGGATATTTATCACCCGGACGGCGTTTCCGGCATCGTCGATTACTCCAAAATCACAGATGCCAGCGGCACACCCATTTGGCACACCACCGTGCTTACCAACGGCGCTTGGAAGTCCGATTATCTCCCGGTGTTGAAAAAAGACCATCTTGTTGCCTCCACCGCCATTAAGGACGGCAAGCTGGCGTTTTCCAATCTCTACTTAGGTCGTTACTACCTTGTGGAGCGCACCACCGGCATCGTGATCCCGGTGGATTCCAACGGGCAGTATTACCTCTCCGGCAAGTATCCGCTTCTCAATAAAAAGCTGGAGCCTACCGGCAGCTATGCCGCCCTCGCCGGCAGCGGTACGGAATATACCGACTATGTCTACCGCAATCAGTATTCTGCTGTTGCCGAGAGCCGCGCCCTGGACGGCAGCAAGACCTATGACGGCTACTACCTCTCCTTTGCAAAAGGCTATCTCTGTGATGAAGTCAACCACTATCAATCCCTTACTTATGCAGATGAATCCACTTACGTTGTCCGCACCGAAGACCAGACGCAGGATGAAGTGCTGAAATCCGGGTTCAGCCTGCAAAAGCTGGTGTCCACCACCGGGCAGCCCTCGCCCGCCATCAAGCTGGGCGGTGCCGGGTTCAAGGTGTACCGTGTATCGCTGCTGAGCAAGGCTGACCAGTTCACCAAAAATGCCGATGGCAGTTACGATACCGCCAGCATTCTGGATGTCTACCGTAAATCCAGCTACGATCAGGACACGCTGAAATTTGATTTTTCTGACGAAGA
>NZ_FUYF01000070.1 GCF_900167555.1 Gemmiger formicilis
ACTGTCCGGCCGCTTTTGCTTTGACCGAGGATGAAGCTGCTGCGGCCGTAGACGCGCATGGCAAGGATGCCGTCTCCGGCAATCTGTTCCTGTGGCTGCTGTGCGCTATCGCTTTTTTGAAAGTTAGCACCAAACTGGACGGCATCCTGCATTCATTGGGCATCGGCGTTTCGCGTTCGCCTGGCTCAATGCTGTCCGAGACATTGCTGGCTTTCCGTGGTTTTGAAATTGGCAAAGCCTTTATGGGGCTGGGCGCTGCAAAAGCCGCCGCCACAACTGCTGCCACAAAAAACACACCCGGCAATACCTATGCAGGCGGGCTTTCCGGCATGGTAAGCCGCCATGTGCAGCAAAGCACGGCAAGTTCCATCAGCGGGCAGTCCGGCGGCATCGGCGCATCACTGGGCGGAACCATGTATCACAACAGCCTTGGCAAAGATGGCGGTTTTGCCAGCAAGGTCATCGGCTCCATCGCCACCGGGCAAACCAGCGGCTGCATTACAGGTGACAGCGCCGTGGAAGCGCTCAATGGTTATTTTGCAGGTACCAGCGACATGGACGCTATGCAGATTCCTGCCACCGGTGAAAATATTCCCACTGCAATGGCAACAGCTGAAAGCGATACCGTAACAGACTCTCCTATCCCCGCCACGCCGCTGGCGCTGGAGGGCGATAGCACGGTTGATGTTTCGCCTACCCGCGACAGCGAAATTACCATGCACGCCGGTGGCAGTCCTGCTGTTACGGAGCAGACCACCATTCCCACTTCGTCCTCTATTCAGCAGGCCGCCATGAACCGCGTGTTGTTGGGGCAGATGGGCAACAGTGTCACGGACGTAGAAATCGGCGGCGGAAAAATTCAGGGGCGCGAGATCATCCCCGGACGCGGTCAGATTCAGTTTGCCATGTACAATGCCCGTCAGTATGAGAAGCCGGAGGGTCACTTCACAGAGCAGACTTCCCGCGACGGCGAAAAGTGGTACAAGGTCTATGCCACGACTCGCGTAGAAAAAACGCCCACCATTCAGGACGAACGTGGGCGTATGCAGTATGATGAGCGCAAGGTCGCCGCCATGCCCAAAGCCCCGGCGCGGAGACACTAAATGATTGAAAATGATACTCAAAATTCACGGCAGGCAGCCTCAGCAGCACTTCGTAACGCGCCCAAACTTGCCAAAATCGCGCAAGCGGGAGTGCAGGGCGGCCCCGCTGGGGCTGCTGCCGAAGCTGTGGTGCAGTATCGCAAGGAAGTACTGGTCGTTGTCATTGCTGTCTTGCTGCTGCCGGTTCTGGTTCTGCTCATGCTTCCCGGTGCGATTTTCGGCACGCTAACGCAGCCCAGTACGGCGGTCAACAACGATTTAGAAGTTGCCGCCAACGTGATACAGCTTCGCAATGCCGTATCGGATATTTTGCAGGAAGCCTACGAGGATACCCTTGCCGAAATAGAATCCGAGCGTGCAAACCTTACCTACAGCGATGTGGTCGATTCCGTGGGCGGTCATGTCTCCTACAATGCCTTTCAGCTCATTTCCATGTATTGCGCCTATCAAGGAGAGGACGACTATACCAAAATCAGCCTAACTGACCTTTCTGAACAGGTGCAAGCGCACCAGACAGAATATTATGCCTACACCACTTCCGAGGAAGTCCGCACTGAGCCTGTACAGAAAGAGGTGCGTGGGCAGACTATAACTGTACAAGAGGATCACACCTACACCGTTTTCGCGCTTTCCTATGTGGGCGATGACTACTTTGCCGACACGGTCTGGCAGCTTGACGACAAGCAGAAAAGCTATGCCGATGCCTATGCGCATAACCTGACCGTCTACCTCCACGAAATTGAAGAACGCGAAGGTATCTCGATTCTGGGACAAATCAACGATGCACTTATTGATGATGACTCCCCTGCCCCCAACGGCGTGTTCGGCAATCCGTTCAATGACCCCAACTGGGAACAGCACATTACTTCTTTCTTTGGTAAACGTGATGATGTCGGCATTCCCGGCAAGGATACCACCAACCATAATGGCATGGACATTGCGTATCCTTACGGCACACCAATTCTGGCGGTGGAGGCCGGTACGGTCATAAAGGCCGGCTACCATGTCAGTTATGGAAATTATCTCGTCATCAACCACGGCGGCGGGTATTGCACCCTTTACGCCCATTGCAGCCAGCTTTTGGCTCAGGTTGGCGATACGGTGAACAAATACGACACCAT
>NZ_FUYF01000053.1 GCF_900167555.1 Gemmiger formicilis
TGACGCAGATGACGCTAATGACGCTGAATCTGGGATATGGTATAGGGATATCCCCAAAACAGCGTCATTAGCGTCATCTGCGTCACTATCGTCACACAAGAGCAGCGAGGGGGTCTGGGGAACACCCCAGAAATGCGTTTGTGGATATCCAAACGCTATGCTAGCAAAACATGTTCCCGCTCAAAGCGGGGGGGGGTAATCAAAGCGGATGCGCATACAAATTCGTATATACTCCAGAGTGAATCAGTTTAGATTCATCCAAAAATCTTGACTCGAAAAAGTGAATCAGTTCTGATTCACTCTGCACAAATGAACTGCTTTTTATTAAAAAAGGCCACCAGGATTTCTCAAGATAGCGCATAAAGCTATAGAAAATCTTGATGGACGAAGCAACTAAACCAGAAACAAAATCAGAAAGGCTCAGAACAGCGTCGGAGTAATGACCTTACCCCGGCTGCTTGCCGATGTAAGCCAGGATGCCGCCGTCAACGTAGAGAATCAGACCGTTGACAAAGTCGGAAGCCTCAGAGGCGAGGAACACAGCGGGTCCGCCCAGGTCCTCGGCCTCGCCCCAGCGCTCGGCAGGGGTCTTGGCGACGATGAACTGGTCGAACGGATGACGGCTGCCATCGGGCTGGATCTCGCGCAGGGGTGCGGTTTGCGGGGTGGCGATGTAGCCGGGTCCGATGCCGTTGCACTGGATGTTGTACTTGCCGTACTCGGAGGCAATGTTCTTGGTCAGCATCTTCAGACCGCCCTTGGCAGCGGCGTAGGCGGAGACAGTCTCGCGGCCCAGCTCGCTCATCATGGAGCAGATGTTGATGATCTTGCCGCCGCCCTGCTCGATCATATCGGGAATGACCGCCTTGGCAACGATGAAGGGGGCGTTCAGGTCAACATCAATGACCTGACGGAACTGGGCAGCGGTCATCTCGATCATCGGGATGCGCTTGATGATGCCGGCGTTGTTGACCAGCACGTTGATGTGGCCGACCTCGGCAGTGATCTTCTTGACCATCTCATTGACGGCGTCCTCGTTGGTGACGTCGCAGACATAGCCGTGGGCCTCGATACCGGCCTCCTTGTAGGCAGCCAGCCCCTTGTCCACCAGCTCCTGCTTGATGTCGTTGAAAACGATGGTGGCGCCGCAGTTCGCCATGGCGGTAGCAATGGCAAAGCCGATGCCGTAGGATGCGCCGGTGATCAGGGCGACCTTGCCGGTCAGGTCAAAGGATTTGGGTGTGCAGACAGACATAAAAATACCTCCTGTTGAATAAAAAACGGTTTATCTTTCCAGCCCGTAGGGCACCGGGTGCTTGCCGTAGCGGTTGGCCGGGCTGCCGGTCAGGGTCAGCGTCAGGGTGTTTTCGCCGGGGGTCAAAAGCCCCGCCAGAGGGAATTTGTGCGGCTGCCAGAAGGAGACGCCCGCCGGTTGACCGTTTACGGTCAACTCCGCCATTTCCTGTCCGCGCAGCGTCAGCAGCGGCGTGGCGGCTTCGATATCTGCCGCCGCGACCTGCAGCACGGCGCGGTAGGTCTTGGCGGCACGGGCTGCGTCCTCTTCCACAAGGATAAAGTCCGGCACGGGCAGTGACAGATAGGTGGGCGGCAAAGGCAGGATTTTGGTTTCCTGCGTGGTGCAGGTGAACAGCAGCAGGCTGCCGCGCGCGGGCAGCTCCAGCGGAAGGCAGGCTCCCTTGGCGGTATGCTCGGCCGGGCAGGCGCAGGGCTGGCCGTTCCACAAGTCGCAGCGGCAAAGCGGGGCGTCCACCGGCAGGGTCAGTCGGGTCTTGATGGGGGTGTTGCCCTCGTTGACCAGCAGCCAGCAGGCGCGCCCTTCCTTATTAAAAGAGGCGCAGCGCAGCATGGGCTGCGGCGGGTCGCAGCGGCAGTCCGGCTCGAGCGCCGAGACCTCCGGATGCGCGGCGTCCGGGAACAGCGCCTTGTCCCCCAGCACGGCGGTGTAGCGGTGTCCGTGTAAGCAAAGCGCGCCGTCCTCGACTGTGCAGGCGGGAAAATAGCTTTCGGGAATGTACTGAAAACCGATCTGCCGTTCAAACAGCGGGCGCACGGTGTCGGGGCAAAGGTCGCGGTTGCGGCAAAGCACGGCAACCTCCGCGTGCAGGTCAATGTCGGTCATCAGCCAGGACAGCCGCCGCCAGTAGGTGCTCCATGCCTCGTAATGTACCCACCAGATGCTGTGGGGACCGACATCGGGCGGGCGCTCGTCCTTGCGCTTGCCGCAGATGCTGTAATAAAAGGCGTGTGGGATAAACAGGTTGACCCCGCGCACCGCCAGCCAGTCGGTGTACCATTTGATGTCGCCGCCCGAAAGCTGCCACGGGTTGTCATCCTTGTTGCAGGCGCCGAAGCACTCGTTGGCGTTGCGGCGGCGGTGCATCAGCCGCGCGGCGTCAGCGCTGCACTTGCCCATCGTGGAGTCGATGCCCGCCAAGCCGTCCTTTTCGGGGGCGAGCCAGCGCAGCACCAGATCCTGCCCCGGAACGGCGAAGTATTTTTCAACTTCTATATCATCGCTCTGGTGGGGGTGTCCCATCAGGCCGATGCCGTGCGCCTCGCACCAGCGTGAGAGCGTGCCGTAGTAGACCTCGCCCTCGCGCTGCAAAAGCAGCTTGTGATACAGCCTTGTATCGTCGTTTTCCCTGCCGTCAAACAGGGCGGCGAGGTTGGCGGCGTTGCCGCCCGCGCGGCGGAAAATCTCGGCAAAGCCGTGCGTCCACGGGAACATGCCGCTGACGTTGCGCCCCAAAATGCTCGGCTCATCGGTGAAAAAGCCGATGATCGTTGACCCGAAGTATTCCTTTACCTCGCGGTAGTACGCCTCGTGCGTCAGCTGCACAAAGCGGTGGACCGCTTCAGGGTTCAAGATGTCCGCCGTCAGCGGGGCGTTTTTCTCGCCGTCATCCTCGCCCCAATGCAAGCCGCGCATCGTACCGCCGCTTTTGCGAACGACCAGCGCGCCGTTTTCTGTCTGCGCCAGCAGCTCGTCCCCCGGCAAAACGGTTTGGGTCAGCGTGACGCCCTCGCTGGCCAGTTCGGGGTGGTCTTTTACCACAAGCCCGCACGCCGAGCCGGAGGGGTACATTCCCTCGTCATACAAAACGATTTTCATATCCAGCGCGGCGGCGGTCTGCACTGCCGTGCGGATATGGGCAAAGTAGCGTTCACCCAGATAGGTGATGTCGGGGCTAAGCCCCATGCGCGGGTGCAGCACCACGCCGTAAATGCCGTGGGCGGCAAAGTCCGCCAGCTGGCGGCGCAGCTCGGCATCGGTCAGATCGCCGTTCAAAAACCAAAAGGGGATGGCGGTAAATTCTCTGGGCGGGTTTTGCAGTTGGTCAAGAAATTTCATTTTGCGCTCTCCTGTGCCTCGGCATGGGCGCGGATGTCCGCCCATGCGTGGGACTTATAATAAAACAGCATCGCCAACAGTCCCGCCACAAAGCTGAGCGGCACCCCCGCCATGGCGTAGCCGCCGTAGCCCAGCCACGCCAGCAGGTAGGACGACGGGATGCGCACGCCCCACAGCAAAATGATGTTGACGATGGTGGCATAGCGGATCTCGCCCATACCGTTGGCAAAGCTCATAATCGCGTTGAAGGCTGCATAGCACCACTGGAACGGCAGCACAATGCGGATATACCGCACAGCAAAGGTCAGTACGGCTTCGTCCTGCGTAAAAAGCAGCAGCAGCGGGCGGCAGCACGCTGCCATAAGCAGCCCGCCCGCCAGCGAAAGCAGCCCCGACGCCGCCGGGATCATCCACCCGCCCTTGCGCAGGCGGCGGTAGTCCTGTGCGCCGAGATTTTGCCCCGCAAACACCGAGGTTGCCTGCGACAGCGAGGTGACCGTGATGTTGGCCAGCCCGCCGACCTTGCCCGCCACCGAGCAGCCCGCCACAAAAACCGACCCCTGCAGGTTGTACAGCGCCTGCAAAAAGACGTGACCGATGGAGTACAGCGCCGAGTTCAGCCCCAGCGGCAGGCCGATGCGCACGATCTGACGCAGGGTGCCGGCGTCAAAACCGCGGGGCAAAACAGGCAGCGCAAGCTCTGTGCAGCGGCGGATGTAAAAAATGCTGCATATCCACGACAAAAACAGCGCAATCGCCGTGGCAGCTGCCACGCCGCCGATGCCAAGACCGAGCGCGCCGGTAAGTACAAGATCCAGCACGATATTCGCCGCGCAGCTGATAAACAACAGCTGCAGCGACGACGAGCTGTTGCCCAGGCCGCGCAAAAGACCTGCGTTGAAGTTATAGCCCATATTGCCCAGAATGCCCAGCATCGTGATGCGCAGATACAGCACCGCCCCCGGCATGGCGTCTGCCGGGACCTGCATCAGCCGCAGCATCCACGGCCCCAGCAGCAGCCCGATAACGGTCAGCGGCAGGGACGCCGCAAACAGCAGCCACACCGAGGTGCGCACGAGCTTTTGCAGTTGGTCACGGTCACCGCGCCCGACTGCCTGCGACACCAGAATGGAAATGCCCGAACCGATGCCCACAAAGACACAGAGCAGAATTTCGAGCGGCTGAGAGCTTGTCGCCACCGAGGCCAGCGCTGTGGT
>NZ_FUYF01000052.1 GCF_900167555.1 Gemmiger formicilis
GCTTACGGCGGCTATGGACTCACTCAGTATCGGCAGGACAATGCCACCATGTTCGATGCCTATGAACAAGAGTACACAGATAAGACCTATACTCTGTTTACGGATGCTCCCTATTAATATTTATGAGGTATTCTCACATATGAAATTGTGGAACCCTATATTTTTATTTTCACTTTTCTGTATAGTTTTGTTGTCTGCTTGTACGAATTCAAACGAGGTCAATACTAATTCATCTTCTGATATTCCTGAACCAACTACACAGATAGAAAGTACTGATTTGAGAACTTCTGCTCCTCTTGAGATGACAATGGCACTGCCCAGTACGGGAATTTTCAGTACAGAAATTAGCGGAAATCAAGATGGTGCTTACTATATTCTACCCAACACAAACGACTACTCTGCACAATTACTTTATTACGATTATACAACTTTACAGTTAATCTATCTGTCTGACCAAGTAGTTGTGACGAACAATGATGAAAATCCCGGTTGGATAGAAGACATATTCGGTGGTGCAGTTCCATTAGCAGTAAACGAGAAACTCTATATCATTAAATATGGAAAATCTCCTATACCAAATATCAACTACGATGGGTCACCTACTTTTCTTTTGCAAATGGAACCGAACGCTGCAAACCGCACTAAACTTTCTGTCCCTCAAGGCAGTCTGCTCCCCTATAGTTCTGGTATTGCCGCCGATGGGAGCAATTTGTACCTACTTCTTTTGGACTATGATTCTCAAAAAATGCAAATCACAAATACTACACTGTGTTATACGGATTTCAACAAGAACAAAATGAATCGCTTATGTTCGTTGGGAAATCAAAAGGATTGGAGCATAATCGGTACATACTCAGAAGGACTTATTTTACAATGTTCTTGGCTCCCATCCGAGCATTCAAGTCAAAATTCTGACGATCAGCTTTCAAATCTGCACTATGAACTTCAATTATACTCACTTCACGATAATTGCTTGATAGATACAAATTTCACGTGGAAGCAGGGTGAACTGTCGCTGGTAATCAATCAGGATACAATATATTATGTTAAAAAAGGCGATTTACGCTTGTATGCACATAGTCTGCAAACCGGTAAGGATTTGGTGGTCTCCGACAACTTATATGGATCAGATTCATCTGACTCTTCTGGTTCCGTAATGCTTGTCGGTGAAATTCATGATAACAATATAGTTTTCAGTAATTTAAATGAGCAGCACTTTTGTTACAATCTGGCGACAAAAAAGACAATGCCTCTTTTACTTTCTTACGAATATGATGGCGGAACTATACCTGTTTCCATTATGGCAGAAAACGAGCAATATTTTTTAGTTAATACTGGAATTGTAACATTGCCCCGTTCTGCTACCGGCACAGATGGGTCTATCTATAATATTGATTATCCTATCACTGATTATAAATTAATCAAAAAGGAAGACTATTGGAATTCTGTTCCAAACTATCTATCATTCGATATTACTCAACTTCAGTCTAATAATCAGTTTTAAGCGCTTTTTATAGAGAATTGTTTGCCTTTTAACTCGGCTATTGCTTGCCTTATCGTCAAAATTCTATTGGTAGATTTGGATTGTAATTAAACCATTTTGAATAACAGCGCTTACTTTTGGAGCATTCCATTTGTGGTTAGATATTATTGAAGGAGGATTTCGATTATGACTCAAAAAAACACAAAAGCCATTCTTTCTATTGTATTATGCACTTGCTTACTGTCGGGATGCAACATTTCTATTACCCCTGCATCGTCTTCGGCATCATCCACTCCTTTATCAAGTTCAGAAAATAATTCGGACACAAATTCGACGGATACGTCCGCTTCAGCAGCCCCATCCCCAACTCCTGCTGCCACTGATTCTGTGGATGAACCTGTCGAGTCGGCATCTGGTGATGTGCTTCCGGATAGTACTCCTGCCCAAAATGAACAAATTTCCGTATTTCCCGATAACGAAGTGCAGAAATCCGATCTTGCTTTATATACCCAAACCTTGGGACGTTTTTTCCATTCCCCTATGCAAAGCACAAAAGATATTCCTTTAGATTATTCTTTGTCATTCTTTTTGCTGTACCAGACTTTTGAAAGAAACGGAGAAGGTTCTTCTTATACACAGAATTCCAATTTTTTCTGGGAAATTCCCGAAAGCGATATTCTGCAAACTGCCGATCTATATTTAGGGCTTTCTGATCTTTCTATTTCGAATATAACCGAGTGGCCCTTTGGTGATCCGCAAAATGGGACGTGCTATTACAGCCAAGAAACCTCTCTCCCCTACGGCGATATTACAGTAACAGATGTAACATTCGATACGGCGGCTTCTGAAGCTCTAGTTTTTACAGAAGCAGCTGATAATCAATTTGAGGATTCCTCAAAACAAAAAAGCTCCTTGGTTTATCACTTCACTTACACTGATAATTCTGATGGGAATGTCGTTTATCAACTAGAGTCAATCACTTCCCAATGATTTCCCATCGCCAATCTTGTAAGACCGCTTTATCCTTTAACTACCATTTAGTACAAGACAAGAGGCATCCCCCTTGTAGTCAATCTGACAGTGGCGTTCTTTTTTCACCCATAGATTTAAGATAAATACAGAATTTAGGTTTAGAAACCTCTCAAATCTTTACAGTGTTTCTTGCGCTGTAGAAAGGTCTGGTTAGAGTATGAAATATTTGCATACGCGCCTTTTAGCTCTCTGTCTATGTATTACCTTATTTTTTTCTTCTTGTGGAATATATACCGCAGAAAGCTCCCAACAAGATTTTATTTCGTCTGCGGAGAATCCCGAAACAATTCAAGAAGCACCTCTCTCTACAGGAACGCCCCTCTCTTCATCACAAATGAATATCATATCTTCGCATAACGGGATAATTGCTTCTGGTATGGTCGGTAATAAAAATGGATGCTATGAAGTTCTATACAGACCTGTCGGGGATGGCAACATTCTCTATACTGATTACGCATCGAAAAGCCGTATTTATCTTTCAAGTCGTATAACCGGTGAACACAATAACGAGTCTGATTCTAGTTGGCTCAAAAGTACCGTAGGTGGTTGCTATTTCTCGCTTACATATGAATATCTTATTCTGTTCAAATTAAACACCCCTGCTTTTGCTGATAGTGAAACCGATATGCAACGAGGATATATTGCGAAATATGATCTTGATGGCTCCAACCGTCAGATTCTCACATGGCTCGCTCCTAACGAAACCATCGCAGATGGTTGTATTGCTTCGGATTCGGAGAATTTATATTATCTCAACTATTTTGTACAAGAAGATGGAAATAGTTCTCCTCTCTCACTAATACAGCTAAATATAACGAGCGGCGAAAAAAATGAAATCTGTCAGCTTTCACAGAATGCACGACATTTTATCGTAGGAACCTATCAAGATAAAATTGTAATAAAAAACATTTTAAATCCGATTACAATAACCGAAGACCTTTCCAGTGAAGATATTGTTAATGCCTTTAAGCAACAAGTACATGAACTTGTTCTGTTTTCAACTGATGGGCAACAACAGTCTCTTTGTCAATGGCATCAAGGGACTCGTAGTGAAATGTATCTCGATAATAAAATGTTTTTCTGGGATAAGGAGCAACCCGGTTTATACCAGTACGATTTGGGAAGTGGTTCCACAGTCTGCCTATATTCTGGTGCTATTATTAGCGAAAATGGGGATACATACACCAACCTAACACTATCTTCGGACGCTTTTGATAACCATATCTTATTAACCGCAATTCCTGATTCCACGGATGTAGGTAAAGCCACCCGTTTTGCATTTGATTTGGAGAAGAACACATTTCAAACTCTAACATTGAGTCGTAATGAATACAATGTCAATATTTTGCAAGAAGGGTTCGACTATTTTCTTGTACAAGCTGGAGTAAAGGAATATTCTGTACCTGATTTAGCCCCGGATGGGCAGGAAATAACCACAAATATGTTGCTTCCTGATGTTTCCTTGATGATTAAAAGCGATTACTGGAATAACATTCCAAATTATATAGCGATAAATGACGATGTGCTATAATCTTGCTCCGTTTCATTCAAAGGCTTAGTTGATACATATCCTCATATGTAGAGACATAAGAGACTCGGAGATCGTATTATTCTGATTGCATAACAAAATGAACTTCTAATTCATACTTATGATTTATGGATACTGTATTTACCCTTGATTTCCTTTACAAAACCTACATTTCGAATATTCCAATATTTGCATGGGGAAAAAACGAGCAGCCGCAAGTGAAAAGAGCGCTGTCTGGTGTCTCGCTTAATCTAACGCCGGGACTTTACGGATTGCTGGGGCCAAATGGAGCGGGAAAATCTACTTTAATTCACATCATCACTGGGACGCTTGCTCCTGACTCTGGCGAAGTTCTCTGGTGCGGCAAGCCTGCAACGGGTATTGCCTTCCGCCGCATTCTTGGCTATATGCCGCAGCAGCAGGGGCTGTATGACAGTTATACCGGGCGACGCTTTCTTGCCTACATGGCTGCCCTGAAAGAAATTTCTAGGAAATCTGTTGCAGCCGAGGTGGATCGTGTGGCCGCTGCCGTAAATTTGACCGCCGAGTTGGACAAGCGCCTTTCTGCCTATTCCGGCGGCATGAAGCAGCGCCTGCTGCTGGCATCAGCTCTGCTTGGAGATCCAAAGCTGTTGATTTTAGACGAACCAACGGCAGGTCTTGACCCTAAAGAGCGCGTCCGTCTGCGCGAACTGCTGGCAGATATGGCCAAGGATAGAATCATCCTTGTGGCAACGCATGTCGTTTCGGATGTAGAAACAGTGGCAACCAAAGTTATCCTTCTGCGTGCCGGCAAGATTGTGGATGCTGCACCTGTGCCGGAGCTTATTGAAAAATACGCTCCCGGCCAAGGGCTGGAAGATGTGTACCTGAACGTGTTTGGTGAGGGAGACGGTAAATGAGCCTGTTTTTTGCTGAACTCCGCAAAGTCTGGGGCAGCCGAGTGTTCCCTGCCCTGTTGGCTATACTGGCGGCTGCCAATCTCCTACTGCTGTGGATGGGTACCCGCCCCACGGCCAAACAGCCTCCCGCATCAGCCTATCGCGCAGTAGGTGCCGAGCTTTCCGATAAAACCCTGGAAGAAAAAGGGACCTTTCTTCACGACAAATACACTGAGATAGAAAGCCTTGTGAAAATCGGGCAGTATTATCGGGAACAGGCTTACGGCGGCTATGGACTCACTCAGTATCG
>NZ_FUYF01000067.1 GCF_900167555.1 Gemmiger formicilis
CCCGGATGTCATCGGGCAACTAAACGCCACGCTGCTACAAGAGCTTCAGCCGCCTTGCCGTAATGCTTTCATCGAGAATGATGCTCGCACAGATGCAGGCTCACCAATTCTGTTCAGTTATCTGCCGGACCTGCCGCGAATGTTCCGGTTCCTGTCTGCTTTGGAGTTACTGCAAATGAAAGGGGCCATCCTCTGCTTTGATTTTCAGGCGGACGCGCTGCGATCACTCTGCGGCGACAAGGTCGAGTTGCAGACCATCGACTTTGCTGAGTTCGAGAGGAGGTTCTTCTCCAACCCATGAAACAACCTCAAAAACGCGCTCAAATTCTATTGGCAGTCGCGCTGCTGCTCTATGCCTGCGGCTACGTAACGCAGTTCATCGGCAACTATGCCGTCTGGCAGAAAAACGGCGGTATGCTGGGCGGCACTTCTCCGCCGTTTCCCTCTTTGTCGCCGCTGACCTGTCTCAAAGGTGTTCTGTGGTTTCCCTACAATCTGTACTGCATGGCGGGCTGCGCAGCAGCAGTCGCTGTGATTTTCCTATACCGAAAGCTGTTCAGCCAGGATGCCCTAACGGATTCCGAACGCAATTTCGATTTCTCCGCAAAGGGTACTTACGGCACATCCGGCTGGATGCAGACGCGAGAGGTTCCCGCCGTGCTGGATATGGTTTCCGACCTATCCCAGCATACAGGCACCGTGTTGGGGATGCTCGACGGAAAGTTTCTCTGCATTCCGGAGAAAACGCGCATGAATGGCAACCTCGCCGTCTACGGTGCCAGCGGCTCGATGAAAACCCGCTCGTTCTGCATGAATCGCATCCTGCAAAGCGCCGCCCGCGGCGAGTCGCTGATTATCTGTGACCCAAAATCCGAACTATACGAAAAATCCAGCGAATATATGCGAGATTTAGGGTACACGGTGCGTGTGTTCAATCTTGTCAGCCCCGAAAATTCCGACTCGTGGAACTGCCTGAAAGAAATTGAGGGGCAGGAACTGATGGCGCAGCTTTTCGTGGATGTCATCATCAAGAACACCAACGGCACCGGCAAAAGTGACCGCTTCTGGGATTCGGGAGAGATGAACCTGCTGAAAGCGCTGGTCTTGTACGTTGACCTCACCTACCCGCCGGAGCAGCGGACCATCGATGAGGTGTACAACCTTATCACGCAATGCAGCGAAAGTCAGTTGGACAGCCTGTTTGATGTTCTGCCTCTGACGCATCCTGCCAAAGCACCGTACAGCCTGTACCAACGGGCATCGGACTCTGTGCGCAGCGGTGTCATCAGCGGGCTGGGCAGCCGGTTGCAAGTGTTTCAGTCTGAACTGATTAAAAAAATCACTGCGTATGACGAAATCAGCCTTGAACTGCCGGGGCAGCAACCCTGCGCGTACTATCTCGTCACCAGCGACCAAGACAGCACCTTTGATTTCCTTGCATCGCTGTTCCTATCTTTCGCCTTTATCAAACTCGTGCGCTATGCCGATGCCAACTGCCCCGGCGGGCGGCTTCCAGTGCCAGTCCATGTGCTGGGCGAGGAGCTGACCGCCTGTGGTACGATTTCCGAACTATCCCGGCGCATCAGCGTCATTCGCTCTCGCAATATATCCATGTCCTGCGTGTTCCAAAACCTTGCCGGCCTACAAAACCGCTACCCGCAGAACCAGTGGCAGGAGATTTTGGGTAACTGTGATGTGCAGCTTTTTCTTGGCTGCACAGATCATCTGACTGCCGAATATGTTTCCCAGCGCACCGGCATTGCCAGCGTGGCGGTGTCCAGCACTTCCAAGGCATTAAGCACCCTGCGTGTTTCCGACTATACGCCGCAATACCGCGAAAGCAGCGGTGTCGGCAAGCGCCCGGTGCTGACCCCGGACGAAGTGCTGCGCCTGCCGGTAGATGAAGCGCTGGTGATATTGCGTGGTCATAAGGTTCTGAAAGTTCGCAAGATGGACTACTCTCTGCACCCCGCTTACAAGCAGTTGCGGGAGTGCAAAGCATCTGCGCATATCCCGGAGTGGCGGAAAGCCTTACCAGAACCCCTCGAAACTCCCCCGGTGGAAACAAAGACATCCCCCAAGGCACTGCCTAAGCGCCGTGGCCGTCCAGCCAAATCAAAAACGGTGGTTGCCACCGACAAAGAATCCATCATAACAAAACCTGAAACTGAAAAGGAGATTTCCCATGGAAATGAACAATGACATTCTTACCCCCGACCTGCCTATCCCCGAACTTGTGGAGTTTGAGGATGCACCCATTCCCGCCCCTGTCGAAGAAGAAAAGCCTGCCGAGACTCCCCCG
>NZ_FUYF01000066.1 GCF_900167555.1 Gemmiger formicilis
CGGGGGAGTCTCGGCAGGCTTTTCTTCTTCGACAGGGGCGGGAATGGGTGCATCCTCAAACTCCACAAGTTCGGGGATAGGCAGGTCGGGGGTAAAAATGTCACTGTTCATTTCCATGAGGAATCTCCTTTTCGTTTTCAGGTTTTGTTATGATAGATTCTTTGTCGGTGGCAACCACCGCTTTTGATTTGGCGGGACGGCCGCGGCGTCTAGGCGGCACCTTAGGTGACGCCTTAGCTGTTTCCGCCGGGGGAGCTTCGAGTGTTTCTGGTAAGACTTTCCGCCATTCCGGGATATGGGCAGATGCTTTGCACTCCCGCAACTGCTTGTAAGCGGGGTGCAGAGAGTAGTCCATCTTGTGGACTTTCAGAACCTTGTGGCCGCGCAATATCACGAGCGCTTCATCTACCGGCAGGCGCAGCACTTCATCCGGGGTAAGCACCGGTCGTTTGCCAACGCCGCTGCTTTCGCGGTATTGTGGCGTGTAGTCGGAGACGCGCAGGGTGCTTAGAACCTTGGAGGTACTGGACACCGCCACGCTGGCGATGCCGGTACGCTGGGAAACGTATTCGGCGGTCAGCTGATCCGTGCAGCCGAGAAAAAGCTGCACATCGCAGTTGCCCAAAATCTCCTGCCACTGGTTCTGCGGATAGCGGTTTTGCAGACCGGCAAGATTCTGGAATACGCAGGACATAGAGATGTTGCGGGAGCGAATGACGCTGATGCGCCGGGATAATTCGGAAATCGTACCACAGGCGGTCAATTCCTCGCCCAGCACATGAACCGGAACAGGAAGCCGCCCGCCGGGGCAGTTGGCATCGGCATATCGGACGAGTTTGATGAAGGCAAAGGACAGGAACAGCGATGCAAGAAAGTCAAAGGTGCTGTCTTGATCGCTGGTGACTAGATAGTAGGCGCAGGGCTGCTGCCCTGGCAGTTCAAGGCTGATTTCGTCATACGCAGTAATTTTCTTAATCAGCTCAGACTGAAATACTTGCAACCGGCTGCCCAGCCCGCTGATAACACCGCTGCGCACCGAATCCGAGGCCCGCTGGTACAGGCTGTACGGTGCTTTGGCGGGGTGTGTCAGTGGCAGAACATCAAACAGGCTGTCCAACTGACTTTCGCTGCATTGCGTGATAAGGTTGTACACCTCACCAATATTCCGCTGTTCCGGCGGGTAGGTGAGGTCAACGTATAAGACCAGCGCTTTCAACAGATTCATCTCGCCGGAATCCCAGAAACGATCGCTCTTGCCTGTGCCGTTGGTATTCTTAATGATGACATCCACGAAAAGCTGCGCCATCAGCTCCTGCCCCTCAATTTCTTTCAGGCAGTTCCATGAATCGGAATTTTCGGGGCTGACGAGGTTGAACACCCGCACCGTGTAGCCCAAAACTCGCATATATTCGCTGGATTTTTCGTAGAGTTCCGATTTGGGGTCACAGATAATCAGCGACTCTCCGCGGGCAGCGCTTTGCAGGATGCGGTTCATACAGAACGAACGGGTTTTCATCGAGCCGCTGGCACCGTAGACGGCGAGGTTGCCGTTCATACGGGTTTTCTCCGGGATGCAAAGAAACCTGCCGTCGAGAATCCCCAGCACGGTGCCCGTATGCTGGGACAGGTCGGAAACTATATTCAGCACAGCAGGAATTTCTCGCGGCTGCATCCAGCCGGACGTGCCGTAAGTGCCTTTCGCAGAGAAATCAAAGTTGCGCTCAGAATCCGTTAAGGCATCTTGGCTGAATAACTTTCGGTACAGGAAAATCGCGGCGACTGCTGCTGCGCAGCCTGCCATACAGTAAAGGCTGTACGGAAACCACAAAATACCTTTGAGGCAAGCCAGCGGCGTCAAAGAGGAAAACGGCGGGGAAGTACCGCCCGGCATACCGCCGTTTTTCTGCCAGACAGCATAGTTGCCGATGAACTGCGTCAAGTAGCCGCAGGCGTAGAGCAGCAGCGTGACTGCCAACAGAATCTGCCATCTTTTTGAAGGACGTTTCATGGCGAAGTCAGAAACCTCCTCTCGAACTCGGCAAAGTCGATGATCTGCAGTTCGACCTTGTCGCCGCAGAGTGGCCGCAGCGCGCCTGCCTGAAAATCAAAGCAGAGGATGGCCCCCTTCATTTGCAGCAACTCCAAGGCAGACAGGAATCGAAACAGACGCGGCAGATCCGGCAGATAGCAGAACAGAATCGGCGCGCCTGCATCGGTACGAGCATCGTTTTCGATGAAAGCATTACGGCAAGGCAGCTGGAGTTCTTGCAACAGCGTGGCGTTTAGTTGCCCGATGACATCCGGGCGACAGAGCAGCCACAACAGCGTCTCGCCGTGGTAGTCATTGGTGAGAAAGTAGAAATGTT
>NZ_FUYF01000050.1 GCF_900167555.1 Gemmiger formicilis
CGGCGGAATCGTAGTAACGCAGGCGGACAGCAACCCCTGCGGTGCTGCCGTGGATGTCGGTGGTGATGAAATAGTCCTCGATGCACTGTTCCGGTCGGTGCAGCAGGTAGACATCACGGAAAATGCCGTTCATGCGGAACATATCCTGATCTTCCATGTAACTGCCATCGCACCATTTCAGCACGAGGACCGCCAGATGGTTGGTGCCGTCCTGCAAAAACTTCGTTACATCGAACTCGCTTGTGGAATGGGCGACCTGACTGTACCCGACAAACTGACCGTTGAGCCAGACATAGAAGCAGGAGGCAACGCCCTCGAAGTTCAGAAATGCACGCGGGGCAGCGGCATCCTTTTGGTAGGTGAAGTCGTAGAGGTAAGCGCCGCAGGGGTTCTCTTTGGGAACATACGGCGGATCAGCGGGAAATGGATAACGGATGTTGGTGTACTGTTTGACTTTGGAAAAATCAAAAAGATAGCAAAAAGTGCGAATATGTTGCTGTCCATTGATATCCATGATTTTTTACCGATTGAGAAAGAAGTCTATTGTATAGTTGCAGGGGAAGAGCAGCCTGTTAAAAAGAAATTGGTTTTAGTATTTGACGATTTTGAGCGATGTAAAATCGGTGTAATTGATTTATTGGGAATTATAAATACCTATGTAGAAGACAAAAGAATTAAGACAATAGTAATTGCATCGGAAGATAATATAGAAGATGAGGAAAATTACAAAACTTTTAAGGAAAAAGTTGTAGAGCGAACAGTCAAGTTGGACATGGAGTATCGAAGAATCCAACAGGAAATGATTGAAGACTACAAGACAGAAACAAGTGAATACAAGGAATTCTTGAAAAAAGAAAGCCCAAAGCTATTCCAAGTATTTGAAGAAAGCGGGAGTCGCAATCTCAGAACATTCAAATCATGTTTGATAGATTTTGAACGTGTGTATGGGTTATGGCACAGCCTAAAACTTCCTACTGATGGTATGGGAGAGGCACTATGATTATGTGGCTCTTTTAGGAAGGCTTGATGATTTCCGGAAAATAGGTGTTCCTATACAGTGTGACGTTGATGATGCAAGATTGCTTCAGGGATTCCATAATAGAAAAGCTAAAATTATAAAGGGAGATATTTGTGAAGAACGTGGACACCGAAGACTTATGAGAGACGAAGGCGAAACTAAATTGACGCCACAAGAACAATCGCTCAATGAGGAAATAGAGAAGTTGCAAGATCAGTGGCCATACTTAATGAACGAGATTTTCTTTATAGATTACTTAAAGAACCCAACATACGAAAGAGGTCTCGCAGCGAAATCTAAAATACTTGTATGCTTTAATGACGAGCTACTTGCCGCATTTCTCTCTGCGTACAAAAAAGCAAATATATCGGAACAGCAAGAAATGCTAACTATATTAAAAGAAATATCTTTTAGGGGTGGCGCAGTAGAACGTGACGAGACGGATACAGAAGTCACAAGGAAAAACCTTGAAAAGTTGGAAAATGCTCTGAATTCAGAGGTTGAGCACACGTCCGATGCCGTAAAAAAGTTCTATGCAAACAGACATTTGGAGACTGTAAAGCAAATCAGACAAAAGTTCTTGAACACAAGGGAAATGTAACAACAAGAACAAAAGACAGAACGAAGTTAGTGTCATATATCGAGTGCGATACAAACAAATCCCCAAGGCAGCATGAAGTCACCTTGGGGATTGTTGTTATTTGGCGCCTATTTACCGATTCAGAAAAATCCTCGCCGCGCAAGGCTCGGGAATCTCCCAGCTGACGTACAAATCATTCAACGGACAGGCGTGGGGGTCGCGGATGTGCTCATCAATCCAGCCTTTGTATAGTTCACAGAAGTTGGCTTTCGTGAGGATGGCACGGCACTCGGACTTGTCCACGGTGGTGCTGAACAAGTATTCCACATCATGTACCGGCACGATTACCGGCGCGCCGGCCGTGTCAAAGGCACAGAGCAAATTCTTGCAGCTACGGCTCGCAGCACGCTGACAGTCGCCGCACTCGATGTAGATAGTGTTGCGCCAATCGCGACCTGTGGTGCGCAGGAACTTGCAAAGATGCGAATTGGTGGAAGTAAAACAGGAAACGGACAAAATATCACTCCATTCTTAAATTGTGCGCAGTGTAACAACTTGGCACAGTTTTTATAAAATGCTGCCGGTCTGCGGGAAAGTTTTCATAAGCGGCACGGGCGTATCGGTGCGCTCATCGTACATGGCAAGGTACCCCTCGGAAGATTTCTGCCAGCCGCCGTCCTGCCAGATGAATACAACAAGGGCATCGTTCATCTGCATGACTTTGAACGTGATACTCTCGGCAACCAGATAGCCGTCCGGGGCCAGTTCTTCCACCATCGTGTAGACGTGTTCGCTGGTGTCATCGGACAAAAGCAGCAGATTTTTGTGCGGGTCTTTGGCGGCGGAGCGCTCCGGCAGTACGCGAATGGCATGGTCGCCGTCCGTAGTTGTCCAGCGATCAATGGTCGTGCCGTAGGCATCGCGGATCGTTAAGCGGGCATCTGTCAGCTTTGCATTGGTGGCAATATCTCGTTTGGTGAGAATCAGCGCGTGCGCCGGGGCATCGTACATCGTAACTTTCTGAATTTCCCCGGTCTCCTGCACGGTAAAGTGTACTTCCTCACTGAGCAGATACCCGGCCGGGGCAGCTGTCTCAGTCAGCGTATACTCACCGGGCTTCAGACGCTCGATACGGTGGGGCTGGCCGTTGGTCTCCCACTCGGCAATGGTGTTGCCGCTGGCATCGGTGATTTTCAGCTTTGCACCGGGCAGTTCGCGGCCATCCGTCATGTCAGCCTTGGAGATTTCGACCTTGGTGAAGTCATCTTTCATCTCCACGCGCTGAATATCCTCGGTAGGACCAACCTCAAAGGTAACGCTCTCGGCGCGAACATAGCCTTGCTCGGTGGGAGCCATCGTTTCGGTCAGGGTGTACGTGCCCATCGGGATGCGCTCCATATAGTGGGGCGTGCCGTCCGTGACCCATTCAGCAATCGTCTTGCCGTCGGTGTCCGTGATTTTTAGCTTTGCACCGCTGATTTCCTTGCCGGTGGCAATATCGGTCTTGGAAATCTGCACCTTCGTGTAGTCATCCTGCATGAAAACGTGCTGGACTTTGCCGTCATCCTCGACCGTGAACCGAATGGCACTGGCAGGAACATACCCGGAGCCGTCCGGCACAAGGCTTTCCTCCAGCGTATATGTTCTGCCCGCAACCAGCACGGCTTCCATGTAGTGCGGCGTGTCCTCGGACACCCATTCGTCCACAACACTGCCGTCTTTATCCAGCACGCGCAGCGTGGCACCGGGGATTTCCTCGTGGGTCGCAATGTCGGCTTTGCTGATTTTTACGCGGGTGGGCGCATCTAGCATTGTCACGGTCTGGCTGAACCCATCGGAATTTTTCAGCAAAATCCAACTTGCAGAGTAGGTGATTTCTGCATCGGCGGGCTTGTCGGCAACCTGCTTATCGGCAAAGAACGCAGGAGCCGCTGCGCCGTTCAAATAGACCTTGTCAAACGTCAGGTCGGAGAAGTCACTCTCCCGCAGACACTTGGCAATCGCACGGTCATTGGCAGCGTTGGTAAAATCAACCACCAGCGTACTGTTCACGCAGCACCAGTTGGCAATGACAACGCCGTCTGCATCGAGATTCTTGCCCAGCAGCCTATCCCAGAAAGCGCGCAGCTTGGCGGGAATCGTAGTCACGGTGTCGTCAGAAAACACGGTGGTGGAGATGATGCTGCCGGACTGGTATTCGTCATCTTCGCTTTCGCGCAGCATCCAGACCGCGGTTTCCTGCAAGCAGCCGTTGTCGTTCGTGGCCTGCTCCAAGCGGAACTGAATTGCACGGGCGGTGGTATAGCCGTCTGCCGGGCGGGTTTCGGTCAAGGTGTAGATTTTGGAGGGATCGCAGTTCCCTGCAAAGTCATTGGAAAGGTGCAGCCCACGAATCACATGAGCCATGTCGCCGCTCTCCCAGCTATCCACCACATTGCCGTTCCAGTCGGTCACGGTCAAGGCGGCACCAGACAGGGAAAAGGTGTCATCAGAATCAGAGGTAAAAGCGCGCTTATCGATCTCTACGGTGGTCTGCTTGTCGGAGTGCAGGCAGTCAACGATCTGCCACGCGATGAACTGGTTCTCGTAGGTGAACTCCACAGGGATTACGCTTTGCTCAATCAGGTAGCCGTCCGGCACATTGACCTCGCGCAGATAGTAGCGTCCGCTGTTGGTCGTCCAGTCGTGGACATCGCTGCTGCCGTAGCGTTCGCCGCGCAGGGGAATGTCTACATCAAAATAGGCAAGGCCGTTTTCATCGGTGGTTGCTGTACCCAGCAGCGTATCGGCGGAGGCCAGCAGCTCGCCGGAGGTGCTGTAAATGTCGTCTGCGGTGTACAGTTCATAAACAGCCCCTGCGACCATCTTGGCATCTGCCGGGATGTCGGCGCGGTTGTTGCCGCCATTCAAGAGGGAGACGCGGGTCTTACAGCCGTCTGCATATGGTGCTTCATCAGTCAAATCGCAGGTGTCGCGGTCCAGTTTATACAGCCCAACACCGACTTTGCCCTCCTCAACGACTGGCAGCACGCGGGCATTCTCAAAGACGAGAATCTGCTTTTCAATCTGTTCGGCGCTGGCATTGCCTACATTTATAATAGAGTAGTCGTAGACAACATCGCCGTCCTGTGTGTGGTCGATGATAGACTTCGCAAGCACCAGATCGTTGTACTGGTTATCCCAATCCAGCACCACCGTGTAGGTGTGGTCGGTATGGACAAACCCGTAGGGAGCCTGTACCTCGGAAATCGTGTAGGTACCCAGCGGCAGCGTGATGGTAACTTCGCCCTTGGTGCCATCGTGGGTCACTTTCAGAAAATCGTAGGTTGCAGTGGTTCGTGTGGGGCTGAACCGGACTTCGTCCACCTGTCCATCTTCGGCAGTGGTAACGGTGGCGACAAGGTCGCCGTCTGCGTACCAGAGCGTACCTTGATTGTCCGGCGTGGGAATGTCGTCCTGTGCGCGGATCTCATAGGTGGCATTGGCAAGATTGTCCGTCTCGTACATGAACTGCCCGTTTTCATACCCGGTCAGCACGTTGCCGATTTTGCGGATTTTGATTTGCCCCAATGTCTCGTGGTTATAGTAGTTTTCGGTGATGACATAGTCATCCATGCCATCGACACTGCCGCCTCTGACCTGATACACACGGTCAGAGGTCAGTTCAAACACGACATTGTACTGGCGGTCATTGAAATACCCGCGCGGGCCCTCGACCTCAACGATGCGGTACTTGCCCAGTGGCAGTTTTTCGGGGGTCTTCATTTCGCCGTTGGAGTCGGTATAGAAAGTGCTGGTCTTTGCCCAAGCATTGCCGGATTTCGGGTCGTTCATCTCCACAAGGGTTTCACGGCCGTCCTCGGTAATGTAGTAAAGGTTGAACGTGGTGTCGGCAATTTTGACAGGTTTTCCCGTCTCTATGTCAATTTTGACAAGCTGCAAGTAACCCTCTAACTCTTCGTCCAGAATGTTGTAGGTCATGTAGCTGTCACTGGGCGTTGTGATGCTGCCGGCAGGCACAGTAAAGCTGCTCTGCGGGCTGGACGCATTGACATTGATAAGGAACGGTTCAGCCTGAAAAACATCCTTCGGTACGGTGGTTTCCACGACGATGTACTGGCCGTAAGGAAGCCCCTGCAC
>NZ_FUYF01000049.1 GCF_900167555.1 Gemmiger formicilis
AAGGACACCGTCAAGCAATCTACTTACGCCAGCTACCGCAGTTATCTCAACAAGCACTTTTGTGTGCTGGGGAAAATCCTGCTTAAAAAGCTGGAGCCGCACACCTTGCAGGAGTTTTACAACTACAAATTCCGTGAGGAAGGATTATCCCCCAAGACCTTGCGCAACTACCACATGGCATTACACAAGTGCTTACAACAGGCCGTAAAGGAGCGCTTGTTAGTGTACAATCCCTGCGATGCCGTGACCTTGCCCAGCGGAGAAAAGCCCGAAATTGTAGTATTTACCAACGACCAGCAACGGGCGCTGGTGCAAGCCAGCTACCGCCATCGCTATGGGGTATTTATCCGGCTGGATTTGTGTACCGGATTACGCATGGGGGAATTACTGGCGCTGAAGTGGGAGGACATCGACTTTTCCACCGCGCAGCTTCATGTCAGGCGCACGATTAACCGCCTTGCCAAGTACGAAGCCCACGACGGCGAAAACAAAACCGAAATCGTATTCGGTACACCCAAAACGAAAAACTCCCGCCGCACGATTCCGCTGACCCGCACAATGGCAGACGAGCTTACCCGCTCGAAACAGCAGCAGGCGCAGGACAAGATTCGGGCAGGGGATAAGTACACCAACGATGGCTTCATCGTCACCAACGAGTTTGGACACTACTTTGAGCAGAAAACTTTCAAGGATTACTACGACCGATTGTTGAAGGATGCCGACATCGGGCACTTTACCTTCCACGCCCTGCGGCACACGTTCGCCACCCGTGCGCTGGAGCGCGGCATGGACTACAAGACCCTGTCAGCCATTCTCGGTCATTATTCCGTTGCGTTCACAATGGACACATACGTCCACAGCATGGACGAACACAAACGGCGCGAGATGGACAAGATGGACGATATGTTCGGGATGCAGTACAGCATCTTTGTGGAGAACCAGCCCTACCCTGTACTCTGCACCTTATCCACGGACGGCTGCACAGCCCATGTTCCCGACTTCCCCAAAATCGTCATCACTACATCAACATTAGACGCCGCCCTGCTGGAGGTCAAACAGCAAATCCAAAAAGTCCTGCGCCAATATAAGAACCCACCCATTCCCACCAAACAGGAACAGATCGTCGTACCGAACAACAGCGTGTTGGTACTCGTCAAGGCAAGCTGACCGCACCGACCGCTCCTATATTTACCTGCCAACTCCGCAAGATTTATCCACAAAAAGCGCCCGGGCGGTTGAAAATCTCAACCGTCCGGGCGCAGTCGTTTTCCCGTTTTGGGGTCATTTTGGGGTCAAAGTTACCAGATCGTTACCACTTTTGCCATAATGTAGAAAAAAGCTCGTTGAAACTTGTCGTTTCAACGAGCTTTTGTTGGTTGCGGAGACAGGACTTGAACCTGCGACCTCCGGGTTATGAGAAATCTAAAATTTATGCGTTACAGTGCCGTTTTGTTGGGTTTTGTGGTATTGTGTACCAAAGGGTAAAACAGCTTTTGTCCCATGTGTACAAAAGGGTACTATACGGTGCTGACCCGTTCCAAACCCTTTTGGGGGCAGTTTTGGGGGCAAATCGGCAGGACGGATTCTGGCTCGCAACGCTCAAATAAATGCGCAGCTTTGGTCTCATTGAGAAATGCGAATACCCCCATCACAGGGTTCTTACACAGGAAACGCCCCACGAACTAATGATGAAATTTTACTCTCTAGCAAGAAGTTGTACGCAAGCACCACTTCACACAATCCCCGCACACCGCCCCTGTCGCCGCGAGAAACGCCCTTTTTTGGGCGCATTCACACCGCGTCGGAGCGGTGCCCTCCCAGCCAAATATTGCCCCAAATTCCCCGCTTCCCGGGGATTTTTTATTTTACCACAACGGCATTTACCTAGACGGGATTTCCCTGTACAGGCAAATCCTGCACAAATAAATACTAAATAAATAAAATACTAAGATACTATCGTATCCTATCCGTAAAACTACAAAAAACGGATTTTTTCCACTGGAATCTTGCCGTGATGCGTACAACTTAACACCGGAGAGGACAACTTACGATTGCACCATCTACTGCTGAAGCTGTATAATTATAACATAACCGTAGGACCCTCTGTCAGCATCTTAGGTCTCTCGTCAGGGTACAAAGTGTTGAAGTGCAGATTTTCCAGCGTAAGCCCCCGCACATTGCGCGCGTCCAAGTGGGTGGTGCGGCTCCAATCCGGATAATAGTTCTCGCTGCCGGGGGCGGTGGGAGCTTGCAGGCGGTCGGGGACCTCCGGGTAGGGCGCGGCGGGCAGGTCGGCAAGGCGCACGCCGCCGATGGCTGTATACCAGAAGTCCCGGATCGTCACATCCTCTATCGGGTGGGCGGCGTTGGCGTCAAGGCGGCAGCCGCCGAACTTCGGCTCGCCCATGATGTCGTTGTCAAAACGGCGCTGGGCGTGGGCCATTCCCTCGTCATCTACAGCTGTGATGCCGACAAACCGCAGTCTGGCCATCGTGCCGATGGGCGGTATGTGGTCTAACTCTACACTGCTGCCCAAATCGTCCGGGCGGTAGCGGTTGTTCAAAATCGCAAAAATCGGGCGGCGGACATTGTGCATGGTGACATTCTCCACCAGAATATCTGTAATGCTCCCGCCCTCGGTGCATTCCAGCTTGATGCCCTCGCGCCAGATATTGCGCATCGTGCAGTTGGAGATAACCACGCCGGAAATCTCGCCGATGGACTTTAACCCGATGCGGATGCCCGCGCAGACCGAGGTAAATGCGCAGTCGGAAATATGCACATCCTGCACGGGCAGACCGCTGGATTGCAGGCAGAGGTTATCGTCGGTGCCGTCGATATAGCAACCGCGCACCCAGACATGGCGGCAGCCGTCAAAATCCAGACCATCACCGTTGTAGTTCCGGTGATTCTCAATGTGCAGGTCGGTTGCCCAAATGAAATCGCTGTCCAGAAATGCCGTTGTCCACGCGGCAGCATTCAGCAGCCGCAGGTTCTGTACGCGGACATTGCGGCAGCGCAGCACCCGCAGCAGCATGGGACGGTAGATGCTGCCTGCGTTGGGGAACGCGGCGGCATTGCCGTCAATGACGCCGCTGCCGCAAATTGTGACATTTTCGGCAGCTTGGGCAAACAGGAAACAGCGGTCCAGCTCCGGCTCGTTGCGGTAGCGGTTGTGGTGGGTATCGGTGCCATAGTCGGCAATATCGGGGCTGGCCAGCAGGGTGGCGCTGTTGGTGATTTCCAGCGCCACATTGCTTTTCAGGTACAGCGTACCGCAGACAAATGTACCGCCTGCCAGCCGTACCGTGCCGCCCTGCGTGGCTGCGGCATCTATCGCCGCCTGCACGGCAGCCGTGTCTTTGCTGTGACCGTCAGCCACAGCCCCGTAGCTGCGGGGATCGAAACTATCATTCATCTTGCTTTCCTCAGGCAAATGTCACCTTTGTTTCCAGCACCGTTGTGCCGGGATGGATCGCATACTGTACCATCGGGATGACCGTGCGGGGGTACTGCAGGCTCGTATTGGGCATGGGTTCCAAAACCAGCGGCGTGCCGCAATCGGTCAAGTCCTCTACCGCACAGAAGCCGCCGGGATGTTCCGCGCGGGCGGCAGCGGCGGTGCAACTGTGTGCTGCGCCGGGGCAGTCATCGGGGACGGCAAACCCGGCATCGAACGCCTCGCAGGCGATTTCACTCATAACCGTATGGCGGCGGAGATGCCCGCCATCACACAAAGCAATCTCCGTCACAACCTGCACGCCGGGCAGCGGCAACCAGACGGCGCGGGTCCCGTTCTCCGTCATTTCCCACGACTCCGGCGCAGCCTTGACGAAGATATGCCCGAGATACCGGAAGCTCAGCACCGAATCCGGCGCAGCCTCCTCCAGCGTGCGCTGGCTGCGCGCGGCGCTGAACGCATAGCGTGAGCAGTAAGCAAGCTTTGCGTACTTTTCCTCCATCTGGGGGAAAGGGTGTTTGACCCGCAGCGCCGCCGGGTACAGCACGGCCATGCCGTTTACCCGCTGGGCCAGCATCTCGGCACCGGGCAGCGGGCGCACGGCGTCCAGTGCGGGCAGCGGCTCCGCCGGGGTTTGCCAGAAGGGATGCGCCGCGGGCAGCATCAGAAACGCAAACGCCTTCATGCACCAGTAGGGGGAGCCGGGGGCGTTGTAGTTTTCCGACATCATCAGATTCGGGTAGGCGTAGCCGATCGTCAGCACGCCGCCGTTATCGGTGATAGGCTGCGCCGCCCACCAGTCGAGATGCCGCGTGACAATGCCCTTGATAATGCCCGGCGTGAACACCGGCAGCTCTGCCGCCGCGCAGAGCGAGAAAAATGCCGCCTGTGCAAAGCGGTAGGTCTGGCTGCGGCCATAGGCGACCGCCGCGCCGTTTTCATCAAACCAGTAGATAAAATCCTGCGCAAACTTGCAGGCGCGGGCGCGGAATTTTTCGCACCGCGCAGGGTCATCCTGCTGCATCGTCATAGCGTAGAGCAGCGAGTAAAATACGATGGCAAAGCCGTTATAGTAGTCTTTCATGCCGCCCTTGCCGTCAAAGTACCAGCCGTGGGTGTCATAATAGCTGTCAATGCGGGCCAGCCCCAATTCCAGCCGTTCTTTATTATACGGCATACCGCGTTTTTTCAGTGCGCAGTTGACCAGAATGCAAAAGAACTGCCAGTTGCTGTGGCTGCACTCATAGTGGTTGATGTTGTCGAGCCACTTTGCCAGATTTTCGCGTTCGGTGTCGGTCAGCGGGTCCCACAGCACATCGGGGGTCAGCAGCAGACCGTAGGCGATCGCCGCCATCTCGACAAATTTCTGGTCAAGGTCGCGGCAGCTGCCCCAATACCCCGGCCCGCCGGGGGTCGTGCCGGACACAAGACCGCGGCGGTAGATTTCTTCCCACGCGGCATCATGACCGCCGCCCGCCCAGAACGGCACCAGTGCCCACAGCGGGCGGCTGAAGGCCTCCATCGGGATGGTCGCGGTTTCGTAATGGGCGGCGGTTGCGCCCAAAGCAAAGCCGCTGCCGCCCGGCGTCAGGCGGCTTTTCAACGGTTCCAGCAGGGCCAGCATCCGGGCGGCCCACTGTGTGCGCTCGTTATCCATTGTTTTGCTCCTTAAAGCTCTTGCGGTAGGCCGCAGGGGTCTTGCCATAGTAGCGGCTGAACACCTCGTTAAAATAGCGGTAGTCCTTGAAGCCGACCTCCTCGGCAATCTCGTAGCTGCGCTTATCGCTGTTTAACAGCAGCTCCAGCGCGTGTTCCATCCGCACGCGGTTCAGGTAATCCTTGAAATTCTGCCCCAGCTGCTTTTTAAAATAGCTGCTGAAATAGAACGGATTCATGTGGATATGCTTTGCCAGCACCTCCAGCGTCAGGTTCTCGCAGTAGTGCGCGGCAATATAGTCGGTCACCTTTTGAATGTCCTTATGTTCATTTTTCTTGACCTGCCCGGCCATCTGGCCGTACAGCTCCTCCAGCGATTTTTTGAACAGTGCTTCCAGCGCCGGGTAATCGGCGGTCTCGCGCGCGGCATCCAGCAGGTCGTTGCTGCCGCCCGCGCACTGCACGCCGGAGCGTTCCAGCCGCGCCTGCACCATGCGCCGGCAGACAAGCAGGTGGTAGACAGCCGCATCGGCGCGGCCATCGGTGATGGGCGGAACAGCGGCCAGCAGGTTTTCCACCGCACGGTTGAAAATTTCCCGGTCGGTCTCGACAAAGCCGGCAGCCACGGCCTCCTGCAGCGGATGCAGGGCGGCGGTGTCGGCAGGGGCCT
>NZ_FUYF01000063.1 GCF_900167555.1 Gemmiger formicilis
CCGAAGTAAGTTTGCACCTCCTTGGGACTTACAACATTGGGTAAATCTTGAAATTCCGTGTTCATGGGTTCCTCCTATGTAAGTAGTGAAAAACGCTTTCACTATATAGCCACTGGGAAAGGGCAAAAAGTATCGCAGACTTTTGAAATGTAATAATTTGTAATAAAATGCCGGCATTATATAGCCATTGGGAAAAATCAAAATCTTACCTGCTATAAAAATTTTCATCAAAATTAAAACAGGCAAGCCGCAGATTAAAACGGCTTGCCTGTAGAATGACGATGCTGACGGTAATGACGATGTTTTTGATATACCCCTTTACCCTATCCCACAAACACCGTCACCATCGTCACTACCGTCACGCTTATAGTGAAATGACGCTTGCAGTTTACTACTGCTCGAAACGGAAACAATGATACTACGAGAAAAATAAAATCAGAATGACGCAGATGACGCTAATGACGCTGAATCTGGGATATGGTATAGGGATATCCTCAAAACAGCGTCACGAGCGTCATTAGCGTCACTATCGTCACGCAAGAACTGTGCCGGGGGTCTGGGGTACACCCCAGAAATGTGCATGTGGATGACCACATGCTATGCTAGCAAAACATGTCTATCCCAAAACGATGACAAACAAACCCGATACCCGCACAAATTCGTATATGCTCTCAAGAGTGAATCACTTCTGATTCATCCAAAAATCTTGACTCGAAAAAGTGAATCCGTTCTGATTCACTTTCCAAAGTGCTGCTATTATTCCCCTTCCTCCACGCGCGTGGTCATCACGGCGATGCTCTTTTTTCCGGGAACGGGGTAACGCACCTTCTTAAATGGCAAGAAAAAACAAGAATATAGTCATGGCATTTTCAGAGAGCCGTGTTAGTCTATCTGATTCTTTCCAAGTACATTGTCCGCGGTATTGCGCTCGGCAGTGTGAAAGGGTAAAATAACACTTACGGAGGTGCAGTGCGCTTGCGCTGCACCTTTTTTGGTGTTTATGCGAAAAAAGAAAACGACAGAAAGAACGGAGGAATACACGATGTCATTTCCGGAAAATTTCGTCTGGGGCGCGGCAACCGCAGCCTATCAGATCGAGGGCGCAGTGCAGGAGGATGGTAGGGGACTGTCCATCTGGGATACCTTCAGCCATACGCCGGGCAAAACAAAGAACGGTGATACAGGGGACATCGCCTGCGACAGCTATCACCGCTGGGCAGAGGATATTGCACTGCTGAAAGAGATGCACCTGAAGGCGTACCGGTTCTCGATTGCCTGGCCGCGCATCTTCCCGGAAGGCACGGGGGCAGTCAATCCGGCAGGTCTTGCCTGGTATGACCGGCTGGTCGATGCGCTGCTTGCGGCAGGGATCGAGCCTTATGTCACGCTCTACCACTGGGATCTGCCGCAAGCCCTGCAGGACAAGGGCGGCTGGCTGAATGATGATACGGCAAAAGCCTTCGCCGGGTATGCCGCCGCGGTGGCCGCGCACTTTAAGGGGCGGGTGCGGTACTATTTTACCCTCAATGAGCCGCAGTGCAGCGTGGGGCTTGGCTACAGCAGCGGTGTACACGCACCCGGTTTCCGTCTGGATGACGGCTCGGTGTTTACAGCGTGGCATAACACGATCTACGCCCACTGCCTTGCGGCCGATGCGATCCGCAGGGCTGACCCCGATGCCCGGGTCGGCATGGCCCCGACAGGGCGCATCTGCACCCCGGCAACAGACGACCCTGCCGATATTGCGGCGGCCCGCGAGGCAACCTTTGCGCTGGCGGACGGAGACTGGACCTTCACCTATGCCCCGGCACTTGATCCGCTGTGCGGGCGCGGCTGGCCTGTGATCGCGGGCGGTCAGGCCCAGCGTGTGGTGGATGCCATCCCGCAGGAGCAGCTGGACGCTCTGCCGCTGGGCAGGCTGGATTTCATCGGGATGAACATCTACAACTCCGTCATGGTGCGCGCCGGGGCAAACGGCAAGCCGGAATTCTGCCCCCGGGCCGCAGGACATCCGCGCACAGCCATCGGCTGGCCCATCACCCCGGAGTCGATGGAGTGGGGGACACGCTTTATCTGGGAGCGGTACGGTCTGCCCATCTACATCACCGAGAACGGCCTTTCCTGCACCGACAGCATCCATCTGGACGGCAAGGTGCATGACCCTGCGCGCATTGACTTCACCCACCGCTATCTTCTGGCGCTGCGCCGCGCGATTGACAGTGGCGTGGATGTGCGCGGCTATTTCCACTGGTCACTGCTGGATAATTTTGAGTGGAGCGAGGGCTATAACGAGCGCTTTGGTCTGATCTATCTCGATTACGCAACCGGCAAACGAACCCCCAAGGACAGCGCTGCCTGGTACGCCAAGGTGGCCGAAACGAACGGAAAAAATCTGTGAAAAGGCACGGTATGGCCCCTCGCTATGTGTTTGTTTCCTCTAAGAGATGCCCTCTGCGCGCTGATGGTCGTGCTTGCGATCGATGCAGAGAAATGCTCGCGGAATAACCATACCTGACAGGCTGCACACAAAAAATACTCCCTTATTCTGCTGCGCGCGCAG
>NZ_FUYF01000060.1 GCF_900167555.1 Gemmiger formicilis
TGTCATGCGATGAACAGGAAACCAAGACCATCATTCCAAAGAGCGCTGCCACATATAAAAATTTGTTTTTATTCATAACAACTTCCCTCAAAGTATTCTAAAATGGACAGACACAAACTATGTCTGCCCATTTTGTATCGGGTTTGTTTCGGGACGGATATTCAAAACGCCTGTGCACCGGCATTTCGATGGGATCTTGCGGGATGCACCGCATCCTCTTGGCTCACCCACATTCTATCACGCTCCGGCAAAGATTTCCAATAAACTGGCGAAATTGCAAAATTTCGTGCACAACTGCAAAAAAAGACCGGGTGCGTGAAAGCGTCCGGCCTTTTCCGTATCGTCAGAGCATTATTTCAAAAACTGTGCGACCCGCTTAAACACCAGTTCCTGCCGTTCCGGCGTCGGGGTGCTTTTGGGGTTGCCCCGGCGGCCTTTGTTCTGTTGGCGCAGCGCACGGGTAAGCTCGGTCATCAAATTGATCTGCTCGTCGGTCAGACCGTCAACCGAAACGACCGCGGCTTTCTCGCCACAGGCAAGATAATCGATTGAAACCCCGAAGCAATCCGCCATGCAGGCGGCGGTCTGCAAATTGGGATAGATGCGCCCGTTCTCGTATTTGGCGATGGATGCTTCGCCCGGCTTTTGGCCTGCATCGGTGATTTTTTTCGCCAGCGTCGCCTGAGAGTACCCTTTTTCTATGCGCAGACGTTTAAGCCTGCCTGCAAAATCCATCATCATCTGCGTCAACCTCCTACTTCTTATGGTGTATCGGTTGACAGGGGACAAATATTCAGATACTATGATTTATAACATCGCATTTGTCTATAATGGGGCAATTTGGCTTGACAACGAAAGGGGGCGCGTTATTTTGGATACAATTTCAAACGCTAAAAATCCAACGATGGAAGCCGGTGACGGTATGCTGCACATCCTGCTGTGTGACGATGACGCGATATTTACCGAAGCACTGAAACGACTGATCGAAGCACAGCCGGAGTTCAACCGCCGTTATATGCAGATCGAATGCGTCCATGACCCCAACGCACTGAAAAAGGCAGCCGTGCAAAAGGCTGACATGATCTTTCTGGACATTGATATGGGCGATGTGAACGGCATTGCGCTGGCGCGGCAGATACGCACGATCCGCAAGGATGCGGTTTTGATCTTTGTGACAAACTACGGCGAATATGCCGCCGAGGGGTACGAGGTAAGTGCGTTTCGCTTCTTGCCCAAGCTTCAGCTGGCCGAAAAATTGCCAGACTATTTTCGGCAGGCACTGGCAGCCTGCCGCAGCCGTACCCGCACGCTGAATGTTCTGTGCGACGGCGAGGGTACGAACATCGTGCTCGACGAGTTGGTCTACGTCGGAACCGAGGAACGGATGCTGATCTTTCATCGTGCGGAACCGGCAGCGCCGCTGAAAAGCCGCATGAGCCTGCGCACGCTGGAAGAAAAACTGGCGGAGGAGGGATTTTTGCGCATCCACAACAGCTTCTTGGTCAATATGAGCTATATTGCTGCCCTGCAAACAAGCGGCGTTACGTTGACTACCGGTCAGGTGCTTCCCGTCAGCCTGCACGGGTATAAAGCAATCAAAATGAAATACATGGCATGGAGAGGGCGCGGCTGATGGGGTATGTATTGAGTATTTTGATGAACGCCCTGCGAACTTGGCTACTCACAAAACTGTGGGACAGCTTTTTTACAAGACGTTTTAACGGGAAACAATTCTGGGCATATTGGCTGTTATGGACTGCCATTATCACAGTCGTTCTAAATGTGTTGCCAAACGATTATGACTATAGCAATATTATCCGCTTCTTGATTGAAATTGCGCACGAGTATGCTATGAACTTGATGTTATATCGAAGCAGATGGGACCGTCGCTTGTTTGTTGTAATAACGGGCTATGCCTGCTTTTTTTCTATTTCAGTACTGCCCGAAAAGGCATGGCTGCTTTATTCGGGTATGACGCGGACGGAGTATGTATATAATAAACCGTTGTACACCGCGTTTATCTTTTTGCGGGGGCTGTGCCTTGTGGCGTTTGTTATACTGGTTCGGCATTTCCACACACCGCCGCAGGAAAACGGAAAGCCGCGCGCATGGATACCGGCATCAACACTGTTCCCCCTGTGTACATTGTTTGTGCTTTACCGGGTGTTCAACGCAGAAGGTGCCGCAGGCGAAAATGACGCATGGACGTTTTGCCTGCTTGTGATGTGCGCGGTCGATATGGTCGCGCTGTTTCTGCTGGATCAGTTGGAATCCACTGCCCAGATGCGGGAGGCATTGGCCGTTGCACATCAGCGCGCCGAGGTGCAGAGCGCCAATGTCAAGGCGCTGGGCAATTCCTACAAGGCACAGCGCAAAATGACGCACGAGTTCCGCGGCTATCTGTTTGCACTCTCGGATATGCTGGCAAACGGTGATACGGAGGCGGCGCAGAGTTATCTTGACGAGTTGAAGGTGCGCCAGACCGAGCGCATCCTGCTGGTGAATACACACAACCCGATTATTGACGCGATCCTCAACCAAAAGGGCTATGCGGCCAGGGAACAGGATATTGATCTGCATTTCGAGATCAACGATCTTTCCGAAGTGGCGATTCCCTCGGTCGACTTGACGGTCGTGATGAGTAATTTGTTGGACAACGCCATCGAAGCCTGTGAAAAGCTGGAAAAGCAGCAACGCCGCATGACTGTGAAAGCAATCTATAACAAAAGCGATAACCCGCCGACGCTGTTTTTCTCGGTCAAAAATGCCAGCAAGCCGGTCAAAATTTTCGGCGACCATATCCCCACCACCAAGCCGGAGCCGGAATTGCACGGCTTTGGTCTGCCAAATGTGATGGATATCCTGCACAAATATGATGTTTTTTATTTGATGGATTATAAAGACGGCTCTTTCTTATTCTGCCTTGAATGGGCGGATGCCGCCAACGAAAAAGCCGTTGCTGCTGCACAAAAATAGGCAAAACTTGCAGTTGCGCACGGAATTTTGCAGTTTCGCCGTTTTTCTGGACTTTGCGGACAAATCGGTTTATCGTATTCAGCAAGGGGGCGCACAGCATGGAACACCTTGCCGAAACGATGACCGATTTTTTGCTTCGGCATAAGTATATCACCGAGGAACAGGCCGAGTGGTGCCACTATATCTACATCGAGTGCGGTGACTGTCAGCGCGCTGTGAGCCGCAGCTGCAAAAATCTGCTCTGTGCCTTTGATACGGCCGGTGCGCCGGTCATTGT
>NZ_FUYF01000048.1 GCF_900167555.1 Gemmiger formicilis
GAGGACCTGACGAAAGAAACATTACTTCTGCTCAACGCGCCTATTCCCATCCCGGAACAGCGCGTCCGCGCCGAGGAAGTGCAGGAAACCCTGCAGCAGATGATCCTGCACGGCGCAGTAGTCGCCTACAAGCAGTACCTGTACAGCCCGCGCGTGTTTGGGCAGGAGGATGACACCGCCCGCATGATTGCCGAACGGCTTGCCAATATCAGCGTGGCAGAGAACATTGAATCTGCGCTGGAATCGGTGCGCGAAAGCCTGGGCATTACGCTTTCCCAAAAACAGGAGCAAGCGGTGCGCACGGCATTTCAGCATGGGCTGACGATTATCACCGGCTCACCCGGCACCGGCAAAACCACCGTGTTAAAGGCCATTATCGAGGTGTTCAAGAACCTGCACCCGAAAGGCAAGTTCGCCCTTATGGCTCCCACAGGTCGCGCCAGCCGCCGTATGGCGGAAAGCACCGGCGTTGACGAAGCCCGCACGCTGCACAGCGCACTGGGTCTCGGCACAGGGGAAGAAATCGGAGACGGCGAGCGAGTCCGCTTTGTGGATGCCGACCTTATCATCGTGGACGAGTTTTCTATGGTGGATATGTGGCTGGCACAACAGTTTTTCAAGCGCATCGGCCAGCACACGCGGGTCGTTCTTGTGGGCGACCCGAACCAGCTGCCCAGCGTGGGCGCGGGCAATGTGTTCTATGAACTGATTCACAGCGGAATGGTGCCTGTCACCGTGCTGGATTGGATTTTCCGCCAGTCAAAGGACGGTCTGATTGCTTACAACGCAAAGTTCATCAACGAAGGCAGCACCAAGCTGTACTACGGCAATGACTTTGTGTTTGTGGACAGCCCGACGCAAATCGAGACAGCGCGGCGCATCCAAGATATTTACTGCAAGGAAGCCGCCGAGCGTGGTATCGAAAATGTGCAGATCCTTTCGCCGTTCCGTGAGAAAGGCGAGGCAGCGTCTGAGCAGCTCAACCGGGCCATTCGGGAACGGGTCAATCCGTTCCGTTCGGCCGAGGAAGAAGTGAAGATCGGCAACCGCACTTTCCGCGTCCATGACCGCGTCATGCAGACAAAGAACACCGAGAAAGTGTCCAACGGTGACCTTGGTTTTATTACCGGCATCACCACAGGCAGCAAAGGCGAACGGCTCGTGCAGATGGATTTTGGCGGCGACCGCAAGTTGACTTACACGCCGGAACAGCTGGCGCATGTTGACCTTGCTTACGCTACCACGATTCATAAGGCAATGGGCAGCGAGTTTGAAACGGTCATCATCCCCATCGTCAAGGCGCACACAATCATGCTGTATCGCAATTTATTGTATACAGCTGTGACCCGCGCCAAGAAAAAGGTTATCCTTGTAGGGCATAAGCCGATTCTGTTTATGGCGGTTCATCGCGCCGATATCAGCAAGCGAAATACCATGCTGGGGGAGCGCATCCGCCTGTACTGCAAGGCCTACAACACCGAACGAAACGCACTGCCGGAACTACAACAGGCCGGCTGAATGTAATAATGAAGGGAGAAATCACCCATGAAAGGGAATCAAGAACCTATGCTGTACACAACCAACTCCGCTGTAGCCGCACTGAACCACGTACCCGGCTTTGACCCGCTGAAATTCCTGCGCCGCACGATTTCCCGCAAAACCGGAGAGGACGTGATGCGCCTTGACCTGCGGTACAAAAAGCTGTGGTTCCGGCTGGCCTGCCCCACGGGGCGGCTGAAGCTCAATGCCCTGCGCATCACTGAGAAAATGGCCATTTTTGAAGCCAAGGTTTACCGTGACCGTGAGGATGCCGAGCCGCTGAGCAGCTACGTTGCCAACTGCACGCTGGACGCAACGCCCGGTGGGCTGTATGTGGAGGCTGCGCAGGAGGAAGCACTGGACACGGCGCTCTCCAATGCGGGCTTTGGCATCCAGTTTGCCGATGTGGGCAGTGAATCCGAGGAGTACGGCAGCGAAGTGCCGGTAGGTGCAAAAGCAGAGATTGCAAAGCCTGTTCAGGTAAAAACGGTAGCTGCCAAGCCGGTACAGACGAAAGCGGAAGTCACAGAATCTGTGCAGAAGCAGCCGGAAGCCGTGAAAGCTACCCCGCAGGAGGCTGCCAAGGCTGACCCGCTGGATGCCATCATGGCGGACGATATGCCCATCCCCGAACAGGTAACGGCAGAAGTTGTAGAAAAGCCCAAAACCGTTGTACTGGAATCCGTGCAGTCTGCACAGACCCCGCCAGAACCGCCGCAGAATGTCATTGTGCTGGAACAGGAACCACCCGCCGCCGCATATACCCAAAGCAGCCCGGTGGAGGAAATCTGCCGCCAAATGACCTACGAGCAGGCGCAGGACGTCATCGTAGACTGCGGCACCTGCAAGGGCTGGACGTTGGCACAGGTGGCTGACCGCCGCCCTGCCAGCCTGCGCTGGTATGTGAAAGGCTATCAGGGAGAAAACAACATTCTTCGCGCGGCGGCCGCCATTATATGGGACAGCTTGCAGGAGAAACAGGCAGGATAACCGGGAAGGAGGCCGTTTTGCATGACCTCATCTTCCGATACATTTCCGTTTGGCATTGCCGATGTGGTAGAACTGCTGGGCCTTACCGTCCGCCGCCGTCTGCCGTCGAGCCTGTACCTGAACTGCCCCTTTTGCGGGGATCAGCGCGGGCGGCTCAATGTCAATACGGACAAAAACGTCTGGCGCTGCAACCGCTGCGGCGCGGCGGGTGGTATGCTTGCATTGTATGCCCGTTATAACTGCACCGGTAATGCCGATGCCTACCGCGAGATTTGTGAAGCGCTGGGGCGATACACACCCCGGCCAAGGGTGAATGACTGCATCGGGGTAAAGCCAGAGCAAAATGTCCGCGCAACCCCGCAGGAGATACACCAGACTTACTCGCTGCTGCTCTCCATGCTGCCGCTGACACCCACGCATAAAGCGCATTTACTGTCACCGCGGCGCGGACTGACCGAGGAACAGATTGCAAGGTTCGGGTTCAAATCGACCCCGCCAGCGTTTCTGTGCCGAAGTTATGCCGAGCGTCTGCGGCGGCAGGGCTGCACTTTGCAGGGCGTGCCGGGCTTCTATACGGACAATGCCGGGCGGTGGACGATCAATTTCGGCAGCCGCACGGCGGGCATCCTGCTCCCGGCTGTCGGTATGGATGGTTTGATCTGCGGTATGCAGATACGGCTGGACATACCGCTGCGCCGCAGGGATGACCCACCGGGCAAAAGCGGAGCTAAGTATATCTGGCTGTCGTCTGTAGGCAAGCCGCATGGCGTGACTTCCGGCAGCCCATTGCATTTTGTGGGCGAGCCGTTTGCCAAGACTGTGTATGTGACCGAGGGGCTGCTCAAAGCCGATATTGCCCGCTGCCTGACAGGACGCTCGTTTGTCGCTGTGGCAGGGGTGAACAGCTTGAACGGCTTGGAATCCGCGCTGCGTTGCATGGCACAGAACGGCACCAAGTTGGTCGTGGAAGCCTATGACATGGACAAGTTAGAAAATGAATATGTGGCATCTGCCGCCGAAAAGGTTCAGCAGATTGCCCGCGTAGCCGGGCTGCAAAGCACAAGCCTTGTCTGGAATACTGCCTACAAGGGCATAGACGACTGGCAGCTTGCTTTGCGGCGGGAAGAAGCAAAAGAAAAAGTGGCCTGATGCCGCGCAAAGTTATGGCAGAGAGCTACCGTATGGAGGCTCTCTGCCTTTTTTAGAAAGGACAGAACAATGGGTATACTCTCTGAAATGGATATGATGAACCGCGATGCCGAGGATGATGCTTTCGAGGTGTCCTCGGACAGTGAAACCGTAGATTCTTTCAGCGAAGAATTTGAGCCGGTTGAACCCCCGAAGCCGGAACCGCAAGCGGAGGACGCGGAAGAAGCCCGCAAAAAGGCTGAATTTGATGCTGCCGAAGCCAAGCGCAAAGCCGAATGGGAAGCAAAACAGGCACAGAAGAAACTGCGGGAGCAGCAGGAGCTGGACCGTCTTGCCGCTATGTCGGATGATGACGTGATGCAGGCATCCATGAACCGCGTTTCGCAGGATACCGAGCGCCTGACCCGCCGCAACATGAAGCTATGCGTCATGGAGGACGTGCAGACCGAGTGTCTGGCTGACCCCGCTTTTGCCCGCCTTGTGATGAACCCCAAGAAAAAGATGGTGAATTGCTTCCACTACATCAACCGCAAGGCGCGGGAGTATCTGGAACAGGAAATGAAGGACAATGACGAAAAGCCTATGGGCGGCGGTTTCGGCGGCGATGTGCCGGACGAACTCTGCTACCAGTGGGCGCGGGAATATTTCCGCGATGCCGAAGCCAAGGAGGATGCCGAACCGGAAGAAAAGTTTGTCCCCAAAACTTACAACGGGAAAATGCCCAAGGCAGGCAAAGTCAAAAAAGATAAGCCCAAGAAAGCAGCGCCCAAACCAGCCCCGAAACCCGCGAACGAAGAACAGCTCACCTTTGGTGACTTCGGCACAGAGGAGGCAGCAGGATGAAACTGGACAAACGAGCCTGCCGCCATGCAGCCAATGTTCCGCTGCACATCAGCCTAAATGCCGGTGTGTTGTACACGGAACGGGTGAAATACCTTGTCACCGCTGCCGTCAAACTGCTTGGCGGGCATAGGGTGCTGACAGTTTACTTCTATGACTGTGAACGCCTGAAAACAAATGACCGTATGCCGAAGTGGGTCGTGTTTCAGGGCAAGGATACCTTTGCCACGCTGGAGCGTGATGCCGAGGGGAACGTCAAGTGGCGGGATGCCATGCTGATGAGCCTTGCCGATGAAAGTTTCTATAATTTTAGAGAATCCTGCGTTTTCTATAAAGGGACGGATGGCGCTGCAATCGCGGACTTTATCCATCGCAACGTAAGTGGCATCGCCGTGTTGAAGGAGTTACAGAACTATCAGTATAGCATCCGTAATAAGCAGGCAAAAGCTCGCCGCTGCAAACGTGATGCGGACATAGTCGAGAAAATGAAAAAGGTCCCGGCTGCACCCTCAAACTTGGCACACTGGATTGACCAAAATGTCATGCCGCACTATCTGTTTTATTCGTATGACAGGAACCAGCCAGCAACGCAGGTTTTTTGTACCTATTGCGAGAAGTTTTCTGTGATAAAAAAGCCGAAAACCGGAAAAATCTTTGTCTGCCCGCAATGCAAACAAAAGGCAATCGCCAAAGCGCAGGGGAGAAGAGCCGCCTACCATGAGGACAGGGAAACCTGCCAGGTTATTCAAAAAATCAGCGATGAAGAATTGCTGATACGGATCTTCAAGGTACGCTGGGCATATAAGGAAAAAAAGAATACGCCTGCGAAAGAAATTTATGAGAACGCAAGGTTATTTATCCGCGTCGTTGGGAAAGAAGGCACCGACACAGAAGCGTTCTATTATGACAGCGGTTATGATAGCGCAACACACTGGCGGAGAGGAAACCGTCCGAGGTTTTCTCCCTATACAAGCAGTTATGAAGCCGATGATACCGGGGCGGTTTACCTGCCATCACTGAAAAGAGCCTTGCAGGGAACACCGTGGCAGTATTGCGCACTCCGGCAGTTCTATGAACCTACGAAGGAGGCAATGCAGGTCAGTACCTATCTGCGCGTATATCGGCGCTATCCAAAACTCATTGAGCATCTTGTCAAAGTCGGATTCGAGCACATCGTCGCAGACATTGTGTATCGGCACGGTATGGGATCAGAAATTGATGACACGCAAAAACGCACACACCGCATTTTACGGGTCAACAAAGAAGATTTGACCATGCTGCGTGAGTTAAATGCTGGCATCGATACATTGAGAGCATACCAGCAATACACGAAGCTTAATTTGCGCAGTCGGCAGGAACTTTTACAGTGGCAGCTCAAAAATCATGTGCATACGGTTCCAACGCAGTGGTTTGCCTATATGACGGCAAGAAAATTCATGCGCTATATGGACAGCCAGCTGCCAGACTATATGCAGCTGAAGCGGGCTTTCCTCTATCGTTCCCCGATGGAAGAAGCAATCTCGACTTACAGCGACTATCTGCAAATGTGTCAAGAACAGAATTATGATATGAAAAGCAGTCAGGTTTTGTTTCCCAAACACTGCAATGAGGCCCATGACGAGTTGAGCCGATACATTAAGAAGTGTAGGGACGAGCAAACAAAGCGTGCATTTCGTGAAGTATATGAGCATTTGGCAGAAAAGGCTAACCTCACTTCAAAGAAACTGCAAATTGTCTGCCCCAAGCAAACCGATGACCTCATC
>NZ_FUYF01000056.1 GCF_900167555.1 Gemmiger formicilis
ATTATACCGGCGGGTTTGAGGATCTGCACAAATACCGCGTGTTCGAGTTCGGGCAGGAAAACCCGTACATTTATGTTTCGCTGGCAGATGAAAAGTTGGCGTACCAGATTTTCAGTGTGTGGGTCTGCGATGCAAACGATGATACCGATTGTATTCAGGCTGACCCGGACGATGCAGCATTTCAGCAAATTCTGGACAAGGCTGTTGCCGGCTGTGCGTTCGACTACGGTGTGGACGTGACGACTGATGACCATATTCTGACGCTTTCCACCTGCACGGCAGACCCTAACAGCCGCCTGTTGGTCGTTGCCAAGCTGATTGATGGAGGTGGTGCAGATGTAAAATCCTAAATCGCACGCACTCTTTTGACGTATAAAACCACACAAGGAGATATGCAATGCAATATAAACTCAAACACCGCTTATCTGCGGCGCTCATGGCGGGTGCCATGTGCTGTACGATGATTCCTGCTGCCTCGGCCGAGGAGATTTCCACGCCAGAGATAGCAGATACATTTGTTCCCGAAATTACGGACAGCGTAACCCCAGACCTTTCTCAGATTACCGAAAATCTGTACAACGATTTGCCCGATGCACCTACTGGTAGTTATCTCGGCAGCATGGGGCTGCCTGTGGCAACCGGTGAGACGAAAATCAGCATCTCGGCATGGGTATCTGACCTGTATGATGGTACCGATGCCCACATGGACGCCGATGCGCTGAACGGAAATGAAAGCACCGTCATCGTTGGCCGCAATCCCGATGCAGATTATGCGGTAGTTCCTCTGTTGGTACAAACCGAATACCCCGCAAACAGTGCAACAGCAGAAGTTGTACTTCCGAAAGGGGTGGAGGTTCTCAGCTACGCATCTACTGATGCAGACCTCATTTCTGCCGATGATGCCGAGCAAGCCAAAATCCTACATCAGACTTACGCCGAGCAATCTGCGGCTGCAACAGGCTTTTATGTGAAGGCTTTTTCTGACTTCACTGCGCAGTTTGTTTACGCCAGCCCGGACGGCACCACTTTACAGAAATCTATTCATGTACAATTGTCGGATGATGCAGCCCCTGCACAGCTTTATGCCGATAACGGTGTTGCAACACTCGCAGCAGGTCCTACCCCGCCCTATGCCACCGGCAAAATCACCAGCATTGCCAAAGAGGGCGGCACTTGGCTTATTTGGTTCAACGGACAAGAAGCCTACTGTTGCAGTCATGGTCTGAACGGTCAGCCCAATGGCTGCCCGACCTACACTTTTGACCATGTGTCTCGCCTTGAGCCCGGCCAGTACACCCCCGGCAACCATTACGCGAACCAAATCAACATTTGGGGCGGCCTCGGTCAGTTGAGTCTCGATATGCTGGACAGCAAGCCCGTTGTTATGAGCGCGGATACAGAGCAGCCCGACCTCATCAGTGAGATCTACGATGAAACCCAGCAGTGGATCATTACCAACTATCCTGATAGTTATGCTGCGCAGGCCTATGTTGCTGCCGCCGAAGAATTGGCAGACGGCACGGCGGTGCAGTCTGGTGAGAACGGTTATTACACTTACATTTATAATCCGCCCGCAGGCTACGCATGGCAGATTGTGGCGCTGGTTGGTGAGGAAATTGCTGGCGGCACCGAAATTCCGGACGTGCCGAGTGCTCCTGAGCCGCAGTATTATTCTGCTTCATGGACCGCTCCTGCACAGAGCGCCAGAGGCAGCTTTGATCTGACGTTCACCGTCAACACCGATAAGTATCAGCTGAATACGCTGGAGAAAGTGGATGGTGCAGTCATTACCGTCACTCCAAGCCAGACCAGCGGCAGTGTGGACGGCGGTAGTTGGAAGATGACTCCTGCCGGAGCGCAGACCATTACCACCAGCGGTCACACGCAGGACGACAACTACCATTTGAATGGCGGCGATGGTTCTGCCACATGGACAGTACATTATGAGGTGTCCAAGACCAGCACAAGCACACTCAGCGGGCAGGAAGGACCGTTCACCAGCCAGGCTGAAGCGGATGCCGCTGCCGAGGCTGCCAAAAATGCAGCCATCAACCAACTGAAAAACGAAGCACAAGGTATGGTAGATGCTGCCATCGCCTCGGCGCGGGCACAGCTTGCAAATATTACGTTTAGCTACGATGAAATCACCATTCCGCACGGCTTCGATACCACGTCTGGTGCTCTGAGCAGCCACCAGACGATTACTGTTCCTGCCAACAGCTCGAACTATTACCAGATGAAAAACGATGAGTGGTCGGTCAAAGTCAGTATTGACAAAATCGACAGCGAAACCAAGCAGCGCATCAAGGGCGATGCCGAGTTTAAGATTTTCGAGTGGGATACCGTCCGGCAGTGCTACATCCCCAATGGTGGGTACAACCAGTACAAGGTTGAGCGCCAAGCAGATGGAACTTACAAAGTCATCAACCACAGCAATTATGCCAACGGTTCTGACAATATCTATTACACCCAGCGAAACGAGGGTAAGTTCGTCATCGTGGAAAGCCATGCTCCCAGCGGGTACTATGGCGATTGGACGGATGTAACCAAACCCGGCACGGCAGGCTCTGTGCTGGGTAAGCGGGCGTATGCCTTTGAAATCACGAAAGCATTAGACGGTCAGACGATTTGGCTGGGCAACGCGGACTATAACGCCGACATTACCACGGCCAACAGCGGTGGTACGCTCATCGACACCGGCGAGGGCATCGTCACAATTACATTTGGCAGTCGCAATGCGGATAAGACCTATACCACCGATCCTACAGGTATTGCCAGCAACGAGGATTCCTACACCATGCACGCCGATGTCGACACCATGCAGAACGACCGCACTCTCGGCAGCATCACTCTCTCCAAAGCAGACTTTGATGCCGCCCGGTATCTGGCCGCAGGCAATAATGGCGACTCAACGCTTGAAGGTGCCGTGTACGACCTGTATGCCGCCGAGGACATTCTTCATCCGAACGGCGTTTCCGGCATTGTCGATTACTCCAAGATTACCGATTCCAGCGGCAACCCCATCTGGCATACCACCGTGCTTACCAACGGCGCATGGAAGTCCGACTATCTCCCGGTGCTGAAAAAGGATTACCTTGTGGCCTCCGCCGCCATCAAGGACGGCAAGCTGGCGTTTTCTAATCTCTACTTAGGTCGTTACTACCTTGTGGAGCGCGCCACCGGCATCGTGATCCCCGTGGATTCCAACGGGCAGTATTATCTTTCCGGCAAGTATCCCCTGCTCAACAAAAAGCTGGAGCCTACCGGCAGCTATGCCGCCCTCGCCAGCAATGGCACAGAATACATCGACTATGTCTACCGCAACCAATATTCTGCTGTTGCCGAGAGTCGCGCCTTAGACGGCAGCAAGACCTATGACGGCTACTACCTGTCCTTTGCGAAAGGCTATCTCTGTGATGAAGTCAACCACTATCAATCCCTTACTTATGCAGATGAATCCACTTACGTTGTCCGCGCTGAAGATCAGACGCAGGACGAAGTACTGAAATCCGGGTTCAGTCTGCAAAAGCTGGTGTCCACCACCGGTCAGCCCTCCCCTGCCATTAAGCTGGGCGGTGCCGGGTTCAAAGTGTACCGTGTATCGCTGCTGAGCAAGGCAGACCAGTTTGCCCAAAACGCCGATGGCAGTTACGATACCGCCAGCATTCTGGATGTCTACCGTAAATCCAGCTACGATCAGGACACGCTGAAATTTGATTTTTCTGACGAAGA
>NZ_FUYF01000047.1 GCF_900167555.1 Gemmiger formicilis
TACTTTGAGGGAAGTTGTTATGAATAAAAACAAATTTTTATATGTGGCAGCGCTCTTTGGAATGATGGTCTTGGTTTCCTGTTCATCGCATGACAGTGCCAAGAATGTCACTGTAACCTCTGAACAAAGCGGAGCAGAATCGCAAGCTGCATCGGACATTGTCTCCAAACCGCTGACACTTTTGCAAAGTAATGATGGCTGGTCTTACGGTGCCGCAGGCGCAAAGGGCTTTTATTTTGTGAGCGCAGCAGTCCGAAGTGACGATTCCACCTCGCTGATGTATTGCGATTACGACACCATGCAGCAGATTTTACTATGCTCCCAACCGAACTGTGCGCACAATACAGCCGCCTGTAACGGGTATCTTCCCTATTCGGCGGGCGGCATCGTGCCGGAAATTGTCGGTCAAAATCTGGTACTGTTTTATCCGGGCAATGTTCATGCCGAAGAAAACGCAACCCTGCCGCGCATCGAAACGATGGGGTTAGACGGTTCCGACCGAACCGAAACGATCACCTTTGCAGCCAACCAAGAGTTTCTGCGCCCAATGGTCACAGACGGGGATTTTATTTATGCCTGTATGTGGGAAACCTCCGACAACTCAATGGAAAGCTTTCTGGTACGCATCGACCCAACTGCCGGAACCTGCGAAAAGATGTTTTCCATGGACAGCACATGGATCAAAGGCGTTGTAGGTGATAAACTGCTTTTGAAAAGCACGTCCGGCGACAACTCGGAATGGTTCACCTATGACCCGGTCACTGGGGAGCAAGCCGTTCTCTATACAGAATCTTCCAGCGTGTTGCAACCTGCCGCCGTTTACGGTCAAACGCTGGTTTATCAAAAGGGCGATCATTTTCATCTCCTTGACCTTTCCACTGGGCAAGACACCGAATTGGCGGGGTACACGGTGCCCGATCAGGCAGTCAGCTATGTGAACCTTTACTATGCCGACGATGGCAAACTACTATTTGAGCAATGCTCAAATGCTGGTGCAGACTCACAATATGCGGACGGATTTTATGTATTGGAAAGCGACAAGGAACCTTCCCCATGGACATTGACCTACTCGCTCTATGATAAAGATACCGCTTGCGCTGTCGTTGCAGCGAAAGATGCCGACACCTATCTCGTGGAAGCCGGAGTGCAAGATACTGCCGCTGTGCAGGCAGACGATGGTGCGTCTAAATACGTCTCGACCGGCGAGAGGCGCTATGCGCTGATTTCCAAAGCGGACTATTGGTCAGGAAATGCCAACTACCGCGATTTTGAAAAAATCGGCTGATACGCAAGCATACAAGATTTTCGCGGACAAGAACGGACGTCACTATGGACCAGATGCATGAAATCGATCTCGAACTGAACGATCTGCGCAAAACCTACCTGCTGCCCGCCCCGCTGCTGCACCGCCGCGGGCAGGGCAAACCGAAAATCAAACAGGCTCTGGCTGGGGTGTCGCTCACCCTCGGCCCGGGTCTGTATGGCCTTTTGGGACCGAACGGCGCGGGCAAAAGCACGCTGATCGGCATCATCACCGGCGGGCTGGCCGCCGATTCGGGCGAGGTGCTGTGGTGCGGCCGCCCGGCGCGGGGCATCGCGTTCCGCCGCGTGCTCGGCTATATGCCGCAGCAGCAGGGGCTATACGAAAGCTACACAGGCCGCCGCTTCCTCGCTTACATGGCAGCGCTGAAGGAAATCCCGCGCGCCGCCGTGCCCGGCGAGGTGGCGCGCGTGGCCGCGGCCGTCAACCTGACCGATGAGCTCGACAAGAGGCTGGCGGCGTACAGCGGCGGCATGAAGCAGCGCCTTTTGTTGGCCGCTGCCCTGCTGGGCGACCCCAAGCTGCTGATTTTGGACGAGCCGACCGCCGGCCTTGACCCCAAGGAGCGCGTGCGCCTGCGCGAGCTGCTGGCCGGCATGGCACAGGACCGCATCATTCTGGTGGCAACGCACGTTGTCTCGGACGTGGAAAGCGTGGCAACAAAAGTGATTTTGCTGCGTGCCGGGAAAATTGTGGATGCCGCCCCCGTGCCGGAGCTGATTGAAACCTACGCCCCGGGCAGTGGACTGGAGGACGTGTATCTGAACGTGTTCGGCGAGGGGGACGGTAAATGAGTCTGTTTTGGGCCGAGCTGCGCAAGGTGTGGGGCAACCGGCTGTTCCCGCTTTTGCTGGCCGTGCTGGCCGCCGCCAATCTGCTGCTGCTCTGGATGGGCACCCGCCCGACCGCGGGGCAGCCGTCCGCCGCGGTCTACCGCGCCGTCGGCGCGCAGCTCGACGGCCTGACAATGGAAGAAAAGGGTGCGTACCTGCACGGGAAATATACCGAGATTGAGAGCCTTGTCAAGATCGGCGGCTTCTACCGCGATATGGCCTACGCCGGCAGCAGCTACCTGCAAGCCTACCGCGACGAGAACGCTGCGATGTTCGACGCCTACGAGCAGGAATACAAGGACAAAAGCTATACACTGTTCACCGACGACCTGAACACCGAATATCGCCTGTTCAATCAGCTGCAAAACGAGTACGACACCGTGGCCGCCTACACCGATTTTCTGGACGGCGTGCAGACCAAGGCGACGCAGCTGGCGGGCATCTCGATTTTTCAAAACGACAAAACCGGCTACGACTTAAAGAACATCGAAGCCACGGCCAAGGTGTATGCGGGGCTGACTGCGACCGAGATCGACTACTACCCGCAAAAGGGCCTGTACACGGCGATCTCCTACGCCTTTACCGACCTGATTTTACTGGCCGCCATGCTGCTGTTGGCGCTGCTGCTTGTGCGGCAGGAGCGCGACAGCGGTCTGCTGGCTCTTGTGCGCAGCCTGCCGGGCGGGCGACTGCAAACGGCGTTGGCTAAATTAGCAACGTTCGGCGTCAGCCTGTTGGCCGTGTTGGCGCTTTTGTACGGCGTGAATCTCGCCTACTGCGGTGCGAGCTTTGGTCTGGGCCCGCTGACGCGCACGATCCAGAGCGTGCCGGCCCTGATGCGCTGCACGATGCAGATTACGGTCGGGCAGTATCTGCTGCGGTTTTTGCTGGCCAAGTGGGTCGGGGCGTTCGTGATGGGCCTTTGGGTCATGCTGGCCGCGCTGACCGCGCGCCGCGCCGCCGCGGGCTGGATCGGCGCGTTGGCGCTGCCGTTGGCGATGTACGGCGTGCGCGCGGCTATTCCGGCCACGAGCCACCTCAACGTGGTTAAATACGCGAACCTCGTCAGCCTGCTGCAGACCAACGAACTGCTCGGCAACTATCGCAACCTGTTCTGGTTTGGCACACCGATCGGGCTGCCGCTGGTCGAGTGGACGGCGGCGGTGTTCTACGGAGCGCTGTTCGCTGCGGCGTTCTGCACGGTATTCGCCCGCGCACAGCTGCTGCCCGCCGCCAAGCGCGGCCTTGTGTTGGGGCTGACGCGCAGGACGAAAGCAACCTCTGTTATAAAGGAAGAAGGCCGCAAGCTGTTTGTGCTGAACGGCGCAGCGGTGTTCCTGGCAGCGTTCTTGGCGTTCGGCGTGTATCAGGGCGTGACGAGCGAGAGCTACATCGACGCCGACGAAATTTATTATGCCTACTACATGAAGCATATCTCCGGCCCGTGGACGGCAGAGAGCCGCGATTGGCTGACCGCGCAGGGCGAGGAGTTTGCCCCGATGCTGGCCGTGCAGCGGCGCGTGGCGCGCGGAGAGCTGAGCAACGAGGCAATGCTGGCCTACGGCGCACTGCAGCAGAAGTACAATATTTACCAGCAGGTCGTGCAAAACAATATCAACTACTACTTAAAGGAGCACCCCGGCGCGTGGCTGGTGTACGAGAGCGGCTACAAAAAGTTGTTCGGCTTCAGCGGTACCGCTGACGTGCAGGACACGCTGTGGGCCGGGCTACTGTGCGCACTGTGCTTCAGCGGTCTATTTGCGATGGAGCGTAAGGGTGGCATGGAGACCGTGCTGCGCGCGACGCCCTTAGGTCGCCGTGCGACCGTGCGCGCCAAGCTGCGGCAAAGCAATTTGGCGGCCATCGTGATTGCGGCAGGCACGGCGCTGCCGCATCTGTGGCAGGGGCTGCGCGATTACGGCTTGCCCGCGCTGTTGGCCCCCGCGATGAGCATTTCCGAGTTGGAAGCCGTTCCGAAATGTATCACGCTGTCGGATCTTTTGCTGTTTTGGCTGCTCTGCCGCGCGGTAGCCTGCCTGTGCATGGCGCGGCTGACGCTGTGGTTGGGGCAAAAATTGGGCAGCCTGTTGGCGGCGCTGTTCGTCTCGGCAGTCGGCTACTGCCTACCCGCGCTGCTGGCGCTTTCGGGCATGAGCAACGGCATCGAATGGCTGGGCTTTTACCCGCTGTTCCACGCCGCCGCACTGTGCCAAACGCAGGGCACGAACGCCGCGGGCGCGCCGTACAATTTGCTGTGGGTGCCGATATTTTTGGTCGTTGTAGCCGCGGCGCTTGCATGGGCCATCGGCAACGATTTGACGGAAGCCTACGAGTGGGCAGGCGTAGATTTGGACGCGTTGTGAGCCTTTGCAGAGGTTTGTAAATCAGTACTATACACGCATGGCTGCTAGACAACGGTCACGCCGGATTTTACGAATAATCAGGTATTACACATGATGAACAACATCAATTTACAAATTGACGCCGCCGCACGGCAGGTATCGCAAAATGGCAAGGCTGTGTACTTGACGCAGACTGAGTTCGACCTGTTGCTGTATCTGCTCGACAACGCCGGCCGCATTACCACCCGCTCCGAGCTGTTGGCGCAGGTTTGGGGTATCACCGCGCCCATCCACACCCGAACGGTTGATATGCACATCGCCAAGCTGCGCCACAAGCTCGGCGCGCAGATCGAGATCACCTCCGTCATGCGCAAGGGGTATGTGACGAAGAAAGCCTGATCAATGCAAAATCAAAATAAGAGCATGTAAACCAAAATTGCATCAATAATGGGAACAGCCTCCCCATTATTGATGCAATTTTGGTTTGTATAGCAAATTTCAATAGGTATATAATAATTTCAGTTAAAAAGTTTGATATAACGAAAAATGCCTCGCGCGCAAATCGCACGCGTGAGGTATTTTGAGAAGGAGAATAGTGAATATCAGTTTTTCATTTCGGCGCGGATCTTATCGTTGGCCTCCTCGACCTTCATGCGGGAGAGGATAAAGGTGATGATGGCGTCCAGCACAAAGGGAATTACGAGGTACATGAGTTTCAGCATATTGATGCAGGATTCCGGCTGCACAGCCAGCGCCTTATCGTAGTTGCTGAACGCCAGCAGCCAGCCGGTGATGGCGGTGCCGAGACCGCCGCCCGGCTTGACACCGAGCGAGGTGCAGGAGTACATCGTGCCGTCCACGCGCTTGTGCTTCGTCAGCCAAGTGTACTCGGAGCAGGAGGCGATAACGGCATTCATGTCGCCCTGCCACGGGCCCTGACCCAGTGCAGCGATGGCCGTGAAGAGCAGCATCATCTTGACACCGCCGGTGCCAGTATAGCCGGCCACGGCAACGAGCGCGCGGGCCACGGTAGCAAGGGCATAGCTGCCGATGTTCAGTTTGTACATACCGTGCATCTTGGCAACGAGGGTCGGGGTAAAGACCAGTGCGATGATCAAAGGAATGTTGATGGCCCAAGAGAACACGCCGAACAGGTTCTTGTCACCAAGGATATGGGCGGCGTAGTAGGTACCCATACTGATCATGGCACCATAGATCTGCTGCAAAATGTAGGTGACGCAGATCATCAGGTAGTATTTGTTGGAGACCAGCAGCTTGGCAGCTTCGACAAGACCGTACTTCTCGTCTTTCTCGATTTCGGCTTTATCCGTGGTATCGACAAACTCTTCCTCCGGCAACTCCTTGACGGAGAAAACAGAGAGCGTGTTGACGATCAGACCGATAATGGCATAGACGATAGCCACGGTGCGCCATGCTTCGGCAGTGTCGCCCAGTGCAGAGACAGCCAGCAGTGTGAAAGACTGAATGGCAAGGCTGGTGGCGAATGCGAACATGAAGCGGTAGGAACCCATCTCGACTCGCTCGGCGCTGTTCTTGGTGACAAGGGAAGTCAAGGCAGAGTAGGCGATGTTGTTGGCCGTGTAGAACACAGCGTTCAGCAGGGAATAACAGATAAAGAACCATGCGTACTTGGCAAACTCGCTCATGCCCATGGGGATGGCGAAGATGCCGACCAGTGTGATGGCGCAGCCGATGTAGCCGTAGAGCATCCACGGACGAGCCTTGCCCAGCTTGGAGTGCGTCTTGTCGATCATCGAGCCAAAGAAGATGTCGGTAATGCCGTCAAACAGCTTGGACACAGCGATCAGCGTGCCAACGATGCCGGGATTCAGGCCGACGGTGTCGGTCAGGTAAATCATAACGAACGAGGAGAGGAACGCATAGACCACGTTGCCCGCAACATCGCCGGAGCCGTA
>NZ_FUYF01000022.1 GCF_900167555.1 Gemmiger formicilis
CTGTGCCAGTTTCAGACGATATACGCCACCGAAACTTACAGCCGGTTCCAGCGTAATAACGGTATCCTTGTCCGCAGCGGAGTTCAGGTGCCAAACGATACAATTGGTATTTTCGGTGTTGTAATTCAGGGCATACCAACCGCCACCGCGCTGAAGAACAATTCGCACCTGGTTATCACTGCCATAGCGTTCGAGTGCCCAACGCTGGTCGGGATTGTTCGTGCGGGCATACATGGTGACTTTTTCACCGTTGTTGACCACATTATTTTCGTGGTCACCATTCAGGTTTACGTACTTGCCGCCATTATAGATTTCATAGTAGTGATTGTACTGAAAAGCCATTTAATATTCTCCTATTCTTTTTTATTTGCTCCTCGTCAGGAACTTGTTTGAACGTTCATTAAGTAAAGAGCGTAGAAAGTACTTTTTGTAAACCAATATTTGGGAAAATCAAGATTGATATTCATGATTCAAGGAGATTAAGATGAAAAAATACTACGTTTTTTTATTTGGCATTATTTTCATTTTTATTTTTACTGGCTGTTCGTTCTTGTCTTTTAATTCTCCAATAAGTTATTCCGAATTTGATGTCGGTTCATCTTCTTCGGAGACGGATAACATAATACCACACGAGGAAGATTCCAGTTCTGATAATAATGATGTTTCTTCCGCCGAAAGCGCGCTTTCAGCAAATGAAGAAAAAGAACTTTTCCTGGATTATTGGAATGACACGCACTTCGGCAATATAGTCAATGTGCCCGATGATGGTGATTCGTTCCAACAATATGATTTTTGGTTGATCTCTTCGCTTTATTTACAGAAAAAATTTCCGGACAAAAAAGAATTTGACACAAATGGTAATGAATGCTATCCTACCGACTACTATTCCAATCTTTTACATTCTATGTTCGGTGATTCAATCGATTATAGTAACTATCTTCCAAAATCAGAAAACGGATTGACTCAAATTTGTGACGCATATGACTATGGGTATCTTTATGCTGAATTAGATTCAGATAGTATTTCGTTAGATGGTCAAACACTTTATTGCAATGCAAAAATGATATGGAAAGAACCTGGATACGTGGATGATTTAGGTGTTTTGAATTACACTTTTGCTATTCATCCAGAGAACCAATATAGTCGGTATTTACTTCTTTCTTTGAATGATTCCTCTATCACAAAGTGATTTTTTTGGAGTATATTAAAAAGAGACGTTTTGCTTAACCTCACCGGAGTTCAGCAAAACGTCTCTTTTCGCTATTGATTTTGTTGTGCAGTGTTATTCATTAGAGGCTATACTCAGGGAATGCATATACCGGGTTGAAATCCGGTAAGAACTTAATTTGAATCCAGCCTGTCTGGCCCGGTGCCAAAGAGCTCCCGTTGCCAACACTGATGCTAAAATGCAAATGATTTGCGCTAGAAACACCAGTTGTTCCAATGGTGCCAATGATCTGTCCTTTCTTAACAGTATCACCGGGGCGTACAGTCGGGTTTTCTGCCATATGCATATAAATAGATCTTGCGTATGCACCAGAACGATTGTCAGAATGACCATTAAATGGATTCACGTGATTGATTGCGATGCAGTTGCCCATGGATTCCATTGTGTTATCGTGACTAGTAGTGCCCGGCTTCCAACTGCCAGAGGAATTTTGTGTATATGCAACGATACCATCTGCAATTGCATATACATTATGATCCTGGGCAATATCACGAATATCCATTGCGGGGTGAGAATACGAATACGTTCTGCTATATTTCCGAGAAACGGTCGGATAAACATAGTCACCGTACGGGCCTACACCACCGCCACTATTGGTAGAATCGCCACCACTGGAACCACCGCTGGACTGTGATGCACAAAGCTGCCACACCTGGTTATCGGCGTTAGATGCCGTTTCCCAAGTCAGCCCTGCATTGTTCGCGTTAGATGCCGGAGTCAGATAAAGATTGTGCTTGATTAGTTTGATGCGATACAGGCTATTGGCAGCATCAACAGTTAGCAAATCAATCAGCGCGTCATCGAAATTGTTATACACAGGGAAGAAATCGCAAACGCTGCCTGCTTTACTACCATAGATGTTCAAGCCAAACATCTTCGTCTCATCTTTAAAATCCGTCGAAAGAGCCGAAATCAGCTGACACCCACCATCGACTTTGTGAACTTGAAGTCGCTGATCCGCAGCCCCCGTTGCCGTATAAAGCGTGGCTTTCTGATGGCTAGAGATAGCACCCTCACCATAGCGATTCAACCAATAATTGCTTTTGCCTCGATACGGGCGAAAATAGTAAAATCTTTCAAAAGTATACATGCTTTGTCACTCCTTTGATTGATTGGCATTCGCACCTCGTCAGGCGCTTTTTTGAACGTTCACTAAATAAAGAGCTTATGCAGAAGGTTTTGTAAACCAAGAACCGAAAACAATTAAAATCCATTAATGGCATTGGCCTTATCAACAAGTTCCTGAAGTTTGTTGGAAAGGTAGGGGCCGGGGCAGGCAGTAGCGGCATACATGCTGTGCCACGTCAAGTTTTCCCCTTTAACTAATTTGCCCAGACTGTTGCGGCGGGCGATATCTGCAACCAGCGTTACAAGAGTATTGAACGTCGTATCCGATACGGGCCAATCTGGAGCACCAGCGCTGTTAGAGGTTTCAATCGTTACTGCGCGGCAGTTTGCCTCCCAGTTACCGTTCGTCCAGGCCACATCATTCTCGTGGACATACTGGCCGATGCTGGTTTCAGAAACACCGTAGTGGGAAGACCCCTTTCGTCCTTCACGCTGCCACAGTGCGCCCAGCGCGTCAATGGTCAAAATGCTTGCGCAATGGTGAATTGTGATTTCAGAAATAGTCCCACCCTGTGCTTTGCGGTCTTTCGTGTAATTTCCTTCGTAAGCCGGAATAAATTTGGTTACCAGCTTCGAATCGGGAACATTAGAGACTTCTCCGCTATCACTGCCATCACTGCCGGTGCCAGGTTTCAAAATGGTGAACATCTGTTCTTCTTCGCCCGTATAGGCACTCCATTTTAGGGCAGTGCCAACAGCCGTCAGGTAAATGCTGCGGTCCCGCAGCATAAGATAATAAGTATTGGGGCGATTTTCTACCTCAACGGTAGTAATAACCGTGTCAGTATCATCCGCGGTATTCAGGTGCCAAACGATGCAATTGGTGTTTCGCGTATTATAGTTCAACGCGTACCAGCCTTCGCCCCGCTGCAAAACAATGCGGACATTGCCATTGCCTCCGAAATTTTCCAACGCCCAACGCTGATCAGGGTTGTTCGTGCGGTTGAAAAGGTTAACCGTTTCACCGTTTTTTACGGTACCATCCTCGTGATTGCCCAGGACGTTCACGTATTTACCCGTAGCTACGTTCTGAATCTCGTAGTAATGGTTAAATTCGTATGCCATTTTTATTCTCCTTTTTTCATCTTTTTGAGTGGCCACTCAAAAAGTAAAGAGAGCAAATACTGTAAAATGTAAATCGCGTTTACATTTTGCGGTATTTACTCTCTTTGAATAGTAAATGAGCAAAAGGAGAATCTATTGAGGTATGCAAACAGATTCTGTTGAAAAGGCTGCCGGTGTTGGTGCCATTGGCTTATGGGCTGCAATGCACGGCTGGCTTGGTTGGCTTGTTGTCTTGTATGCTGCCTGTATGATGCTGGATTGTCTGACCGGCACAGCACAAGCCATTAAAAATGGCGAATGGAGTTCCCATAAAGCCAGGCAAGGGTTGTGGCATAAAGGCGGAAGCATCATTATGGTTTTTGTCAGTGTCTTGACCGACATTTTGCTTGGATTAACGCTGAATCACATTTCAGGACTTACCCTTCCTTTTAATTATGACATGCTGCTTACGCCAATCGTCCTGTTTTGGTACATTGTATCCGAATTGGGGAGTATTCTGGAAAACGCAGAAAAGATGGGAGCATCGATTCCACCATTACTAAAAAACGCTATTGAGAAAATGCGTGACAGCGATAATGATAAACATAATACTTCCATATAAAATTCATATCATGAAGATGTTACAGACGTTGATTTTAAATGGGCGTAAACAAAAAATAGCCGCCCATCGGTCAGTGCGGACGGCTATTTTGCTTATTAGTGGATTCACTATTTCATCGATGTTTTTCTTTACAATTTACGTTCCGAAATAACTCATTGCGTCTGCCCTGCTTCCGTTTACATGTACCTCCAAGTGCAGATGGCTGCCTGTGGCTCGCCCAGTGTGGCCGACATAGCCGATAACCTGTCCGGTCTGCACCTGCTGCCCTGTTGTAACGCAGATACTTGAACAATGTGCATATAGTGTTTCCAGCCCGTCGCCATGGTCAATTTGGATGTAGTAACCGTAGCTGCCGCCCCAGCTATCAAGACCGTTGGCACCGGTGACGATGCCGTCTGCGGCGGCGAGGATCGGTGTTCCCTCGGCACAGGCAATGTCGGTGCCGGTGTGGGAGCTTACCTCGCCGGTGATGGGGTCCACGCGGTGACCAAATTGAGAAGTAATCGTACCCGCGACAGGCAGCGGCCATTGCAGGGTGCCTGTCGGGATGCGGGTGCTGTCCGGGTTCATAAGTTCTCCACCGCCCTGTGCAAAACCGCCGAGCAATTCTGCCCACAGTTCCTCATACTGCGGGTCTTGTAAAAGTTGCAGATAGGTGTTCTGACGGGTGGTGAAATGATAATCTGCCGCCATCTCGTCGGGTGTTTTGTGGGTCAGTTCGATTACAAGGACAGTTTCGGTGATTTCTGTGGTAGTCGGGTTGCCGTCCTCATCGGTAGTGTCTATGGTAGTCGTCTCCGGGTGGGTGGAATAGTCCACTGCGTTCATTGCCCACATAGTTTCCCGCAGTTTATCCACCTGTTCCTCTGTCAGTGCCGCAACGGGTGCGCCTTGTTCATTTCCCGAAACATACGAAGAAAAGACCGCCAGGACATCTTGCCAACGAATGTAGTACATGTCATCGTTGGCTGTAATGTCTTGGCGGTCATGCTGTACGGTGTCGGAGATTTCTTCCAGCCTGTCGCGGTATTCTACTGTCAGTGTTTCTACTGCCTGTTGTACGGTAATTGTGTCGGCGTTGGGGGCATTGGCGGCAAAAAAGATGCCATAGGCCGAGCCGGACACAAAGGCCACAAGGCTGATGACAATAATAATGCTGAGTGCCACGCTAATCCCTGCAGCAATGGCCGCGACAAGACTGTGCAGGCTGACAAGAAAATGCCGTATTGCCGAGCGTACCGCCACAGCCGTCTTGCAGGTGCTGCTGGCGGCTTTCTGGATAGCAAGCTGCACTTGACGGGTACGGGTCTGCATTTGTGTTTGGGTTGTTATGCTCCGCACAGTTTCATTTGCGACGGTTCGCAGTTGGCGCTGACCTTGGGTCACACCACGAATATCTCGTGGCGCGGTCTTGGCGGTGACGGCTTTTTCTTTTGCCCGCTGTCGGGGCAAATCTGCCCCACAACGCGGACGTTGCTCTGCATCGGGCAGCGTGCCGCGCTCGGTCTGTTTCGGGCTGACATTGTGCTCACCAGCGGTGTGGGTGCGGGTTGTTTCGGTTTGTTCTGCGGCGCGGCGTTCGCGGTACTTTTCTATCTGCTTGAGGGCAAGCTTGCGGCCTTGCTCTACGGTGAAATCGGTGTTTTGCTTGATGGCAGAATAGGATGTATCTGTCAGCATCGCCGCAGTGTCTTGGGCTGTGGTATAGTTGCCTTCCCCCTGCGTAGAGATGCTTTCCCGCAGCTTGGTTCGGCTTTTCTCCTTGGCTTCTGTCCACGCCTTTTTCAGCGCAGCTTTCGGGATTTTCCCTGCAGCATTGCTTCTCGGCACACGCTTGGTTGGTTTTTCTTTTATCTCTTTCATGGCATCACCCCTGTCATAATTTCTTCAAAAGAAGTTTCAAAATCGTTCAAACGGCTTTTAAATTCTGCACACAAGTCTCCACTATAATAAGTCTCGTAATCAAAACAATCGTGGGAAACATCCCGCACCTACACACTGCGCCTTAGACCATGCCAGAGCAATCGCTCGGTCAAGGCCAGACAACAAATTGGGCTAAAGGGCCATTACATATAAAAAAGCAATGCTGTATCTTCCGATTCTGGACGATACAGCATTTTCTTTGCATTTATGAAAGAATGTCGCTATAATAGGACTATATCTTTAAAACGCGAGGTTTCTCCCATGAATTTATATATCAGTGCCGCCGAGTATGACTACCACACCCTGCTGAAAGTGGCCGAGATGGCAGGGCTTGCGGGAATCATTGGTTTTCATGAGGCCGGGGACGGCTATCTGGTGACCTTCCCGCAGGGGGAAAATGTTCAGGCTCTGATAGATGACTATAAGGGACGGCTGCGGGATTTGGAAAACAATATTTGGCAGCATTAAAATAGGTCTATAAATTTGAAAAATGAAAGGGGCGAACAAACTCCGTAATGAAAAAATATCCATGTCCTTGTTGTGGATTTCTTACCTACAATGTCCCGGCAGATGAAGATTGTGGGTATATTTGTCCCGTTTGCTTTTGGGAGAATGACCCGTTCATCACTTCTGATAACGAGCCAAGCGACTCCAATCATGGAATAACACTAAAAGAAGCAAAATCCAATTTCTTGCAATTCGGTGCTTGTGTAAAAGAAATGCTACGCTATGTTCGACCACCGAGAGATGACGAAAAGGAAATATCATAGCGTCGAATTCAAGTTTGTAGCACCCCTTCGGACCGCTGCGGCGGTCCTCTATTTTTGTATTGCATGGCTTTACTCCCTTTTCTCAGACGGGTTGGTCGACATCAGTTTATAGAGCTTTGTATCCTTCGGGAAGGAATTGGTGAATGGAACAATATTGCCCGCGCAGCGAATCAGCCCGCAGCCTGCGGGGACATTGGTGACATAGCCAAGCTGGTTGTCGGAGATGTTCAACAGTTTCGCCAGTTCCGCGCGGTCTGTGGCGCTCTGGTTCAGCATTACCAGAAACTCCGAGTTGGCCAGCATCAGACGGGCGGTATCGGAGCGCAGCAGTTCGTCCACATTCTGCGTCAGCCCGGTCACAAGTCCGTTGTACTTGCGGATGCGCTTCCACAGCTTGTAGAAAAAATTCGCGCTGTACTCATAGCGGAACAAAATGTAAAACTCATCGCAGAAAATCCACGTTCTGCGGCCTTTCTTCCAATTCTGAATGACGCGGTTATAAATGGCATCCAGCGTCACCAGCATCCCCAGCGGCATAAGCTGCTCGCCCAGTTCGCGGATATCGTAGGCGATGATCCGCGCCTGTGTGTCCACATTGGTGTGCCGGGCAAAGGTGTTCAGTGTGCCGGTAATGAACAACTCGGACGAAAGCGCCAGCCCCTGTGCTTCGGGTTCGGGCTGCATCTGAAGCAGACGGTAAAAGTCCTGCAGTGTAGGCGGTGTGCCTTGGTAGCCGTTGCGGATGTAGGGCAGGTACACCTGCTCGGTGCAGCGACCGAGGATGGACTTTTCTTTCGCGGTCACCATGCCATCACCGATGAGCTGCTCGAACAGCGACAGCACAAACTCCGACTTGCTGACGATGGGATTGCGCTCATCACCGTAGGCGCGGTCCATGTCCAGCGCGTTGATGTGGGTATCGGACGTAGCCGAAATGCGGATGACCTCGCCGCCGAGGGCTTCGGTCAGATAGCCGAACTCACTTTCCGGGTCGAGGATGAGGATGTCATCCTCGGTGGAGAGTGCGATCTGCACGATTTCTTCCTTGGCGCTCATGCTCTTGCCGGAGCCGGACACGCCCAAACGGAAACTGTTGCCGTTCAGCAGCAAGCGGCGATCTGCCACGATCATATTTTTGCTGACGGCGTTCTGCCCGTAGTACAGACCGTTCGGCTGCATGATTTCCTGTGCGCGGAACGGAATCAGCACGGCGGTGCTTTCGGTGGTAAGGGTTCGCAGGGCTTGGATTTTCCGCAGTCCATACGGCAGCACCGTGTCCAGACCGTCCTTCTGCTGCCAGCGCAGCGTGGAAAGCTGACATAGGTGCTTACGCGCCGTGGAGTAGAGCGTTTCGGTGTCGCTGTCGAGCTGCTCTTTGCTGTCAGCCAGATGCACGAGTGTCACAAGGCCGAACATCATGCGCTGGTCGCGAGTCGTCAGGTCGTCGAGCATCTCCTTGGTTTCCTTGCGCTGCAACTCCATATCGTATGGAATCGTGGCAGTAAAATTGTTGTTGGCGTTCTGGCGGCGCTGCCAGTTGGCGACATTCGTTTCCACGCCCAGCAACGTACTTTGCAGCTGGCGGGCAGCTTCGTCCGTAGGCACCGGCAGGATGTCGATGGACAGCATCAAATCGCGGTCAAGGTCGCAGAGTTCCGACACAAAGCTGTCCTTGATGTAGCTCGCGTAGTCCTGCAAGTACAGCACCCTGCCATACCGGGCATCCAGCTTAAAATGGTCGGCGGCAAATTCCATGCTGTCGGGGCAGAACCAATCTTTGAAATGCTGGCCGCGTTTGGCGTGTTCGTGGATATTGAACTCCGCCGCAGCCTGTTCCCCTGCTTTGAAAAAGTCGCGGAAAATATGCAGGCGCTCGTTCAGCGTCAGTTCGGTTGCCACCGAGGAAAGCTGTGCAAGGTGCGTCACCAGATCCGTGCCAACGCGGGCAAAGTAGCTGCGGGCTTCGTCTGCATTGCGTTTTACCACGCTCACGGTCAAGTAGCGTTCCCGCACAATGCTGTTGCTGGTGCCGGTCACTTGGGCGGTCAGCATCTGGTTGAACTCATGGCGGTATTCGTCCAGACCATCATCCTTGTCGGGCAGCAGGACGCTGCGCTCGAACTCGGCCTTATTGATGCGGCGGTTGTAAATCGTGATTTTGGCCGATGCGCCGGAGTCGAGAGCATTCAGCAGTTCCGAGTAATCAAGGAACATACTGGTTTTGTCCTCTTTGCCGGCGATAGCATAGTTGATGTCGGTAAACGACCACGTCTTGGAATACTGGTTGCCGACTTGGAAAATCCCATCCGCAAAGATGCGGCGGATGGGAATGGCATCCTGCACACTGCGCGGAATACGGAACTTTTCGCGTTCCATCTTCTGCGCTTTCGACAGGGTTTTAATCAAGCGGTTTCCTCGCTGTCATGGGTGTTTTTCTTCATAGGCAAACCTCTCTTTCGTTTCATGCCCGCACGGATGGCGGGCCGCATGGCTTCGTAGTAGTAACTGTCGGACTTGAACACAAGGCGTTTCGGGCATAGGATTTCAGATTTGAACCACGCCCAAAGCACCTGTTCGGCGGTCATGCCGTGGTATGTAAAGAACCCGCAGGCGGCAAACGGCGCAGCACCTAAAATGCACATCCAACCGATTTCCTCGGTGCCGACATACGGCTGCAAGGCAAAGTAGATGCCTACTGCCACGCCGACCGCCAGCACCGAGCAAATAAACTGCCTGGTGTTCAGCCCGAAAAAGATATTTTCGTGGTAGTCGCGGACTTCTTTCGGTATTTTGATTTCTATACTGCATTCCTTCCTTCTTTAATAAATAGGTTGAATTTATCCTATAATTCGTGTATACTATACTCAAAGGAGGCGTTGAATTATGGTTATTAACACAGACAATCTTGTATCCATCACGGAGGCCAACCAGAATTTTTCCCGTGTAGCACGGATGGTTGATGAGAACGGCGCGGCGGTCATCTTAAAGAATAATGTCCCGCGTTATGTCCTTATGGAGTTCAGCCAAGTCGAGGACGAGCAACAGGCTAAAGACGAGGATATTCTCGAAATCTCCAAGCGCCTGATTGCCAAAAACAAGCAAGCCTATGAGGTGCTTGCCAAATGAAAACGCTGAGCAAGGAGCAGGTGTTAAAACTGCACAATACCCTGCTGGAAGCATTTGGTGGTACTGCCGGTGTCCGTGACGATGGATTATTGGAATCTGCTTTGAATGCGCCTTTTGCCACATTCGGCGGGCAGTATCTATATCCATCCGTGCAGGCAAAGGCGGCACAGCTTGGATTTGGCTTAGTCTGCAATCACCCATTCGTGGATGGCAACAAGCGCATCGGCGCCCACGTTATGCTGGTTTTTCTGGCAATTAACGGAATTGAACTTGACTACACGCAGGAAGAACTGATTGACATTATTTTGCAAATTGCAAGCGGTCGTGCAAAGGCAGCGGATTTGCTGGAATGGATTCTCTATCATCAGGCATAATATTTGCGGCGCACCATAATGGTGCGTCGCTTTTGCTTTACAACCCCATAATTTCTTTCACGATGCGGTCACAGCCCTTAATGGCTCCCACCAGCACCAGCAGGTTAAACGCCAGTTCCCCAACATAGGTCCAGACAGCCGTCACCACAGATGCACCGGTATCCACGGCGGGCGGGCTGGACGAGATGGCGGAAAAAATAATGCAGGACAAGGCAATCACCACGCCCTGCAAACAGACCCCTGCATAACTGCGGATGAAGTTTTTGCCGACGCTGCTGGTAGGCTCACCCGCAAAGGTAGCCAGCGGAATCGGTGCAATGGCGGCATACATCCACAGGCTGAACATTCTGCCGTAGACCGTGAGAATCATGGTAAAAGATAAAACCGTAATCAGCAGCCCGCCGATCAGCGTGACCGCCCACAGCGGAATACTATCCCAAAAGCCCACGTTGTTGATGGCGTCGATCAACTCCTGTGGCAGCGATACGCTGCTCATGCCGGAGCTGCCCGATTGGGTGATGATGGTGGACACCATGCCCTGCACGATGGAGAAAACCGCCAGCATCAATTCCAGCCCATACGTTACCGCGCCCTTGGCCAGCGCAAAGCGGATGAACAGTTTGAGGGCGTGTTCGGGCTTTTTGACTTCCACAAAGCTGCCGCAGGTTTTCATGACGCCCACGGCAAAAAACAGCACGAGCAGCCCATAGCCGATTGCCTGCAAAGCGCCGTGAATGCCGGTCATCACGCCCCAGACCTGCCCGCCCTTGAAGGTTTGCGGGCTTTCGGTCAGCAGCGACCAAATCTCCGCCAACTTGTCGTTCCATGTGGAGAGTGCGGCGTTTAAGTTGCTGACGATCCAAGACTCACCCACAGGGCATCACCACCTTTCCTCTTGGTGCTGCCCTCACGCGGTAATGAGGTCGAGGATTTCTTTGGCGAACGTGATAACCAGCCCACCGGCCAGCGTCAGAAAACCTTGACTGCGCTGGCTGGGGTCGTGGCTCTGCAAGGACAGGCCGACCTGCACGATGCCCCACCCCAGCAGGATAAGGCCCACCGCGCGGATCAGCGAAAAGATGAATGTGGAGAGGTTCTCCACGACCACCAGCGGGTCATCTGCGGCAAAGGCGGGCAGGGCAAAAACAATGCCGCACACCATGACGGCGTACAGCATAAACAGGCTGCGAGAAATTTTTACGGATTTTTTGTTGTTATTCAGCTTCATTTGGGCCTCCTAATTCTTTGTATGGTTGGCTTCATTTCTGCGGCTTCGGCGGGCAGAAAATCGTCCATATCCAGCAGTTCGTAATTGTCGGGTGCGCCGGGCAGATCGTCCCGCGCATTGTCGGCGGCTGTGTAGTCGTAAGGGGCTGCGCCGCCGTCCTCGGTGCAGCGGATGTTGGGATGCTTGAGCAGGTTATATTTGTAGTCCACCACCGGGCGCTCCCCTCGGATGAACAGGATGCATTTGCTGTTGTCCAGCAGCCGCACCTCGTCCGGGGTCATAAGATCGCGCCCGGATTGCTGGTGGTTGATGCTGTAACTGCCGCTGCGTCCCTTGCTTTGGTTATAGCTGGTGGTGGAGATGGTTTCCTTGCCCAGCAGTTCCGAAACATACTTGTGGGTTTCTTTCTCGGTGCCGCCGAGATAGAGAAACTCGTCGCACAGACCGACCAGCGATTCCCAATCGTCCTTGTACATGGCTTTGAGCTGCGCCATGTTCTGCACGATGATGGAACAGAAAATTGCGCGGGAACGCATGGTGGCCAACGCCGACAAAAAGGTATCTTTTGGCAAGGAAATATTGGCGTACTCGTCCATAAGGCAATGCACAGGCACAGGCAAACGACCTTTGTGTATGCGGTCGGCTTGGCGATACAGCGTTTGGATGAGTTGTGTGTAAATCATGCCGACCAGATAATTGAGCGACTTATCCGAGTCCGGGATGCAGCAGAACAGCGCAATTTTGCGCTCGCCCAATTCCTGCAAATGCAGCTCGTCCGTCATCGTCAGCTTGGCAATGGACGGCAGATTGAACGCGGCAAGGCGCACACCCACGCTGACCAAAATGGACTTGGCGGTCTTGCCAGCCGCTTGTTTGAAAATGCGGTACTGCTTACAAGCGATGCTGTCGGGTTCACGCATTTCCAAGCGCTCGAACAAGATGTCCAGCGGGGATTGGTAGTTGTCATCGTCCTCGTGGACTTCGGCGGCGGCTATCATCTCCATCACCATCGGGAAGTTTTGTTCTTCGGGCGGGGCCTCGTGCAGCAGGTACAACATAAGGGCTTGGAGCAGCGCAGTTTCGGACTTTTCCCAGAAGGGGTCGCTGCTTTTTGAATGTGATGGTGTGGTGTTTTGAATCAGATTTTCAATCAAGGTCAGCACTTCACGGTCATCATGCACATACACAAACGGGTTGTAACAGAACGATGCAGCGGGATTTATGAGGTCGAACACGATAACCTCATAGCCCTTTTCTTTTAACAAATTGCCGGTCTTACGCAAAATTTCGGCCTTTGGATCTGTAATTACCATAGAGCAGGCACATTCCAGTACATTCGGCACACCGTAGGTGCGCGTTTTGCCTGCACCGGAGCCGCCGACGATGAGGATATTGGTGTTGTGCTTGTGCTTATAGCCGTCGATTCCAATGTAGAAATGCTGCGTCAGCAGCAGATTCGGTCCGCGCTTATCCATGTAGAACTTATTCAGCCGGAACACATCGCCCCAAGCCGCCGAGCCATGCTCCGCACCGGGGCGGGTGTTCTTCTGATCCGACACAGCCACGATAAGCACTACCGCGTAAATCACCGTAAACACAAGCAAAAAGCGCGGGCTGTCTTGACTCCACGCCAACGCAAACGGCTCTGCCAGTGCGCTGTTCAGCGCATCCAGCAGAGCCGTTATTTTCATGCCCGGCTGCCAGCGGCAAGCCACCGCCAGCGCCGCCCACCAGACAATAGGCAACGGCAGCAGCCAAACCCACCAAGGATTCTTTCTTCCCGGCGTGGTAGGCTACCTTTCTTCGCCGCGATAGGGCGGGCGCTTTGTACGCTCAACATCCCATGCCTGACGCTTTCTCCACAACTTCGGCAAAACTACGGAAAAGTCCTGCGGCATACGTTCCGCCTTGATTTGCGGCAGATTTGCAAACAAATCGCTTTGCAGCGTTTTCCATGCAACTTTGTCGGGCATGTTTTGGGCATAGAATTTGTTGTAGCTGTATGCCAAGTCACTGACTTCAATGTAATGCTTAACTTCCGTCCGCAGCATTTGCCGTTCCCATTCGGTTTCCTGCGCACGGTGGGGCGCAAGCTGCTCCTGCATGATTGCCCGATTCAAATCGTCAGGCAATTTCAGCAGGGTTGGATACCTTCTGTGCAGTTCAGCGGCGATACCTGCTTTCTCAAAATAGGCGCGCAGCTTCTGCCCCGCGTAGGCATACCACGCCACATTCCCGCATCCCATCCACTCAGTATCTCGGAACGGAATGTTGAGTGCCGCAAGGTTATCGGGATCAATCAGCGCCTGCCGATAAGCATCGTACCCCTGCATAATCAGCCAGTTACGGAAATCGGTAAATCTGTCATCCGAACTGCCGTCATTGATGACGCAGGCCGCCGCGGCCATTTTGGGAAAGTTGGCTTTATTGCGATAACTTTGCCATGCGCAATCAAAGCCGAGCAGTTCATCCTGCGGCAATTTGATGAGTTCCGTGTAAAGGAACTGGTTCACGGACGCTTCATCCTGCATATCCGCTTGGGCGCGGACTCGGTCAATGATAGACCAGAATTTTTCCCATGTCATAGCCAGATTCACCAGATAAACAGCGGCGTGTGGGCGTGGAGCAGCCGCGCGAGGGCATCATCCACGGCATCAGTGTAGCCGCCCTCAGCCAAGCGCCGGGTGCGCAGTTGGTTGAGGGCTGCTTTTGCCAGCCGATACTCTGCCGCTGACATCGTCAGCTTACCTCCTGCGGGCAAATCGTTCACCCGCAGGATTAGCCGCCCCGTTTCTTCGGCGCTGCCGCCGCGGGCGCGTTGACCGTAGTAGACATCGCCCAGCGCCCGGAGCAGGATGCTTTTGTTGGCACGGTCAAGTTTCACTTTGCGTTCTGTCATTGTTTTTGCACCTCCTATCGCCAACATACCATAAGCATGGTCAAATAGCTATCCGTCATTTGAAAACAAACAGAAAACATTTACCGCACCTTTTCTTTGCGCCGGATTTTTACCGGCATCTTCGGCATACGGTCTTTCGGCGGCTCGACCTTGCGGCGCAGGTAGGCGGTAATATTCTGCAGTTCCATGCGAACGCTGGGGCGCTCACCCTTGGCTCGAAGCTGATCGGCGCGCGGCGACGGCGAGTTTGCAAAAGATTTGCTGCTGTCGGAGAAAGGCTCGGACGGACTGGCGTTCTCCGAGCCCAGAGGAAAATCCACGGCGGGCGTGTCCTCGTGGTTGGGGGCTGCATTTTCCAAATTCTGCTGCACGGCATCGACCAGTTCTGCCGTACCGATGTCCACGACATCCAACTGTAATTTTTCAATGATACGGTTGGCCTTGGACGCATCGTCCTGCAAAATGGCGATTTCAATGTGGTCGGGGTCCATCTTGTCGCGGATGGGGCAAAACAGCAGACCATGCGCTTTGGCAGCACGGGCAAAATCATGCATACGGTCTTTGTCTACCGTGAAAAATTTCAGCGGTTTCTGTTCTTTCAGCAGCCGGATGAGGTGCGTTTTGCCGTGGGTCTTTTTGCTGTCATGCAGCACCGCCTGTGCGAAAATAAAGAAGTTTTTCGCAGCGGTGCCGGAGATGCGCAGGGCAAACTCCGCACCCTCCAGCGAGTAGCGGACGACCTGATCCGCAGGTTCGGAGCCGTAATTCATCTGGCGTCACCGTCCTTTTCTTTGGGCACGGGCAAGCGGCTGAACGAATCCACGCCGGGGATGAGGGCAAGGCTGCGCCCGCAATCCCAATTCATGTGGATTTGTCCGGCATCGTCGATACATTCCACCGTGCCCATAGAACCGGGCGGCACGGGAAACTCATCTTCCATGCAGCCAAGTTGCAGCCGCGTACCGGGCGGATACTTGCGGCGAAGGTGTTCGATGTAGTCTTTGTTGGGATATTTCATAGGCATCCTTCCTTTCAAGATTATAGTGTCAAATCAATGTTAGGGCGGCGGTCACGCTCGTGTTCCTGTTCGCGCTGTTGCTGTTCAGCGCGGTCACGGCGGGCTTCGGTGAGGTGTTGCTGCACTTCTAGGGAGTGTTCTGCGATTTTGCGGCAGAGACGTTCTTCTTGGCGAAGCTGCTTTAGGGCTGTGTTGACTTGCTGGATGCGTAGGCTGTCCGGGTTTGTTTTATACAGCGATTTTCTTTCTGCAGTGAGCTGGACAATTACACCCAGCTTGGCTTGTCGGTAGGTTTCCAGCTGTGCCAGCGTGTCAATGTTGTTCTTAGATAAAAACTCCATCTGCCGGATGCGCTGGTCTAACTTGTAGGCATCCTGCCGAACAGCATAACTTGGACGGCTCGGCTTGCGGGGGAGTGCGCCCAACTCGTACAAGTAGCGGTAGTAGAGCGCCCGCAGTCCGGTCAGCTTGCGGCGGGGCTTGCCGCTGCGCAGACGGCCATGTTGGATTGTTGGTGGATTTTCAACATAAGGGCGGTAGCTTCGTGGATACAGGATGCGCGTCTGAATCGCTTCGGGGATATACCTCTTGCCCAGCGTTTTGAATCGAACAAAGCGCTCTTTTCCGGGTGGACGCAAAACGGGATACTTGCGCCCCATGCGGACATCATACCCTTTGCGTTCCAGCACGGAAAGAAACTGCCGCCACGTAAGGCTCTGCTGAATGGCATCGTCCACATCCTGCCGAATAGCTGTGCGCCATGTGGGCTGGTTGTTTTTCTCAGCCCTCCACTTTTCATATTGCCGCTTTCCTCGCAGCGATTCCGGTGTTTCAATGATGGAAAGCCCATACTTTTGGCAGAGCGCGTCTGAAAGGGCGCGTACCTCAGTGTAATAGCTTTTGCTGTTGCTGTGGTACTTTTTCCCATCCTCCAAGCTGACGGCGCTCCATACAATGTGGTTGTGGTAATGCTTAGTGTTCAAATGCGTTGTCACAATTGCTTGGTATTTCCCATGCAGTAGCTGCTCAGCAAACTCGACACCGATCTGGTGAGCCAGTTCTGGAGTCACCTCCCCTTCTGCAAAACTCTGGACAAGATGGTATCCCTGCACACCGGTTTCTTTGTGCCAGCGAAGCGTATTCAATCGCATATCTTCAAAGGCGCTGGTGGTTGTGCAGCCCAGTCCCGTTTCAAAACAGGCTGATTCGGTTTTATCCCGGTTTGCCGCATAGTCCACAGCTTCTTCCAGAGATTTCGGTGTTGTTTTTTCTTTGTTCTGTACATAGTCCACTGTGCGATCAAGGCGGCGCACAGGGATCACGGATGTGTAGGCCATTTTTCATAGTGACTCCTTTACCAGTTTTCTTTTACTTCCCGCCAGACCTCTTGGGTTAGCCGGGTCATTTCATCCACACTCCCCTGCCCTGCTGTTCCGGTACTGTTGGCACGGTGGGCAAGCTGATTTGCATTGTTGCACAGCCCTGCCACCTTGCGGAGCAGATCGGCATGGTGCGTGCAGGGGCGCGGATGGATTTCTTTGCCTACAATGAGCGTGCGCAGGTATTCCTCTCGGTTCAGACTGCTGGCCGCAACCTGCCGATTCAAGAATGATAATTCATTCTCATCGACATGGAATGAGACAACAAATCTGCGTTTACGCACGGCAGGGGTTTGGGGCATCCCCAAAATGTGCGTCTGGTCGACCAGACGCTATGCTAGCAAAACACGACACCCCGCAAAACGGTTCACGACACAAGGTCATCTCCCTCCGAAACGGCTTTCTTCAAACCGTCCAAGGTCGTCACAATGCGGTTATACTTCTGTGCCAAACCGATCTGTGCGTTGGTGGTAGCGTCCTGATTGCGGCTGCAGACCACCAGCATCGGGCAGCGCAACAGCTTATCCCGCACAATGGCGGTGTACTCGCTGCGTTCCACGGCATCTTCCAGCACCAAATACTGGCTGTCCTGCAATTTGGGGCATACCGGCAGGTAGCCCAGCAGGTAGACTTCACGGCAATAATTGCGGAGATGTTTGGAGGTCGCGCCCTCGCTGGCGCAGATAAAAGCCCAAGGTCGTTTCATTTTCGTGTTTCCTTTCTGAATTTCGGGAGTGAATCAGATTTGATTCACTTTTCGGTATCTCTTGCAAAATAGTGAATCAGTTCTGATTCACTTCGGATTCAAGGGCAGTTTTCAGCCGTTCAGTGCTGCGCTGGAAGTAGGCGTCCGACATTTCAATGCCGACAGCCTCATAGTCTTCCTGCACAGCGGCCAGCACGGTGGTGCCTGCCCCGGCAAAGGGGTCAAGGATGCGCCCGCCCGGCTCGCAGATCTGCACCACATCCCGCATGAGCTGCAAGGGCTTTTCGGTGACATGGATGCGGTTCTGCGGGTTCGGGTATCGGAACACGCCCGGCAGACACCCAACATTTCTCTCAAGCGGCATTTTGCCGTTCGACCCCCACACAATGTACTCGGACTGCTGACGAAAGCGTCCTTTCTGCGGGCGGCTGGCGACTTTATCCCACACGGCTACACCGCGCCAGGTCCAGCCCGCCCACTGCAAAGCCAGCGTCATGGCGGGCAGCTGCCGCCAATCGATGAACAGGCAGACGGGCGCGCCGGGCTTGGCAATGCGGCGGGTATCCTGCAGCCATGCCGCCGTCCAGAACATCCAACTCAGCTGATCCATCTGGTCAGAATCGAAGTCGGGCAGCGCCTTTTCTTTGCTCATGCTGCTGTACTTTTCGCTGGTGCTGCGGTTTTTGGTAGTCTGGCTACTGCCGCCGCTGGCATAGGGCGGGTCGGTGATGATGGCATCGAAGCTGTTCGGTTCAAACTGGCGGAGAATTTGCAGGGAATCCCCGTGCAGGATCGACCAGCGGTCACCGCCGCAGTGTTCGGGCATCCGGAAATCAGGGTTGAGAATGTTGAGCGTTTCGGGAGTGTTCGTCAAAGGCATCCTTCTTTCTTATCGTTCAAAATCATGGGTACGGGGTTCTTTCGGGGGCCGGGTCCGGCTTGCCGTCTGCACAGAAACACGGTCATCTTCGAGTACAAAGCAGTCCTGCGTCCTGTTGTCGAGCTTAGTGCCGGGCAGGACAACGGCATTGCCGCGGCAGACTACATTGCCGGAGATTTCGCCATAGATGCGGGTGCTGCCGTCAATGATCGGTGCGCACAAGGTTTGCTCATCCTGCCGAATCACGGCATAACCGCAGACACAGCTTTTTCCCATAATGGCCCCGCCGCAGACGATGGCATCATCCTGCACAGTCGCATCCCCTGTCACGGTGGCGTTCTTTCCGACATAGGCGCAGCCCTTTGCAACGGCGTGATCTGTAAGAACTGCATCCCCGCAGACAACTGCATTTTCACAGGCGATGGCATCCTCCGAAATCCATGCACGCCCCTCTTGGTCGAGGTTATCGCAGCTTTCCACATAGCCGCCGAGCATCCCAGCAAGGACATCCTCGGTCAAGTCTGTCACCGCGCGAATGCGGTGCAGGTTCGGGTTGTCGGGATGGGCGATGTCGGTGATTTCGTATTTCTTCATCTGGCATCACCCCGGTCACGCTTGGGCGTAGGGCTGGGCGACAGTTCGGTTTCCACATACTCGGAAACGATGCTGAGTGCTTTCTGGTAGCTGTCGCAGGACATAACGCGGTCACGCATTTCTTTGGCTTTGTCACCTTGCCCGCTGCTTTTCAGCAGCCGGGATGCGCGACCCATGATGGCGAAAATATTGCCGTCCTGCCCAATCAGCTGCATCTTGGGGCGCAGAGAATTCTTTCCCGGTTTCGGGATTTTCTCAAAAGATGGTGTCATCTTGAATCCATCTTCCTGCCAGAAATGAACAGCCAACGTGCCGTCATCCACACGAATATCCCGCTGCTCAAAGCCCTCGCCCCAGCCGTCGCTGTACTGACCGGAAATGTAGTCGCAGAGAGCCGCCTGCTCACCCTCGTTCAAGGGTTCCCGCAATTCCACGTTCATGCACCCGCATAGTTTGTTGCCGCAAATTTCCACAGACGGCACTGCACTTACCACTTTGCGGCGGACGAAATCGTCCTCGTGGTAATACTGCATCAGGTCGCCGTTGAAATCTGCAATGTCCTTTTTCACAGCCTCATTAACAGCGTCGGCATATTGCAGCAGGTCATGACCGTTCAGCTGGCAACCCTCGTATTCGTTGTAAGATTCGTCCTCCCAATCAGGTTCATTCGGGAAAAATTCCGCAGTCAGCGGAGAATAAAATTTCATCAGCAAATTGCATCACCTCGGTTTCTGCCGTACAGATCATGGTTGATCTGCGCGGCGTAGTAGTTTTCCATCGTCAGCGGCGCATTGTACAGCGCCGCCAGTAAGTACTGCTTGATGTTTCGGATCTCGGTGGTGTTCTGCCGCATCCTGTCCAAAACATACTGGATATGTTCGGCGTTCAGCTTCAAAAACTGCGATTTCACCACCTCTGTCGGGAAGTCGTTTTGCGCAATGCGAATCGTTTTTCGCCTTGCACAGACGGTGTCCAGCATCAGGTGTACAAGTTCATCCAACCGTGCCCTGTCTGTCGGATTGCGCGCCGCAAGCAGCGCATACTCGATGTTGTCAAGAATCAGGTTGCGGTACTGCGTGCGGATAAGGTCTGATTCGTATTTACTATTTTCGTTATTTGTTTCTTTAGTATTTAATTGTGTGGGATTTTCCTGTGCAGGATTTTCCTGCGCGGGTTTTTCCTGCACAGGCTTTTCCCGTTCAGGTTTAGCCTGTACGGGATTTTCCGGTTCTGGTTTCTGCGGTTGCTCAAACACCGTGTACTCCATACTGCGCACCTGCCCGCTTTGGTCACGGACACGGCGGCGGATGATGTACCCGGCGTTTTCCAGTTCCCGAACCGTTGCCCGAATCCCGTCCACACCCTCTTTGCAGATGGATGCCAGCCCGCGCGTGGTATAATCCCAGCTATCCGGCAGGGACAGCATCAAAGATAAAAGCCCCTTCGCCTTGAGCGAAAGAGCCTTGTCATTCAGGTGATAGTTGGACATAATGGTATAATTTTGCGTCTTTTGTACACGGAACACAGCCATAACGATTTACCTCCTGTTTATGCCCTATAAGTGGGCGAACGATTTCTGACTTTCATGTTGATCTCTCTCTATCGGCAAACTGCGCGGTGGGCGGCAGTTCTTGCCATCAGGTTGTTTTTTGCCATATCAGCGTAATCTCCATTCTCGATGTCGGGCGGCAGGTCATGCACGGCGTAGCGGTCAGCGTAGATTTTCTGGATGCCGACACTCGCCATACGCCCTTTGGCATCGTTGTCCAGACGCAGTTCTATCGTGGTGATCTCCGGGTGCTGGCGCAGAAATTCCTGCAAGGCCAGCGGTTCTTTGCCGGAGGACGAGACCCCGCCCAGCGACAGACGGTATTTGTCCGCAGCATCCCCGCAGAGCGTCATCTCTGCCATGGCATCTATAGCGGCTTCAAACACCGCCACGGTGGTGCCGGGCTGCATCGGCGGGATGCAGAAACCGTACTGTTTCTGACTGCCGGGAGCCTCCCTCTTGAACGGTTTCCCATAGTCATAAATACCGCGCAGAGCCGCATATTTCGGCACGCCCTGCGGGTCTTTGCCCAAGAAAACACAGTTGTGATATTCTGCACTTTCGTACAGAATTTTTCTCGCAATACAGTAGCGAATCGTGGGCAGTGAGATGCCGCGCCCCAGCAAATACCGCGTTACGCGGTCATTATTCGGTGCGGGGTTCGGCAGACGGAACGGCGGGCGCTCGCGCTCCACTGCTTCATGCTGCACAGGAATGTACATCGGGCTTTCCTCGCACAGCAGCTGCACCGCCTCTACGAACGGTACACCTTCCACATAAATCAAATATTTCAGCGCCGACTTGCCGCCGATATCGCGGCTTTTCCAATGCCACACACTGGATTCGCCGTTTATCTTGAAGCTGTCATGCTCCGCAAGCTGGTACTCGCCCCGCGCACTGCTTTTCACCAGCGAACCGGGGCGGTACCGCCGCAGAAATTCTATCGCCGTCATCCGGTTGGCGGCATTGACCTGCTCTTTGCTGACGCGCGGCAATTACACAATGTAAGCGGCGAGGTCGCTCATATGTTCAACATTTTCCCACGGAAAATCCTCACGCCCGAAATGACCGCCCGCCGCCGTGCGGGAGTAGATGGGGTTCAGCAGGTTCAACTGCTTGATGATGCCCGCAGGGGTCAGGTCATACACCTTGCGCACCGCTGCTGCCAAACAGTCATCCTCACAGATGCCGGTACCGAAAGTGTTCACATCCACCATGACAGGGTCTTTTTCTCCGATGGCATACGCCAGCGTGACCTGACAGCGGTCGGCAAGATGGGCGGCGACCATGTTTTTGGCAATGTACCGCGCCATGTACGCGGCGCTGCGGTCCACCTTGGTGGCATCCTTGCCGCTGAACGCACCGCCGCCGTGGGGCGCAAATGTGCCGTAGCTGTCCACCATGAGCTTGCGCCCGGTCAAGCCGGTATCGGCATCCGGACCGCCCTGCACAAACTTGCCGCTGGGGTTCAGGATGATTTCCGCGTCATCGGCGGGCATACCGTCAAAGGCCAGCGGGAACACATACTCGTCCAGCAAATCTGCCAGCTTGTCCATATCGGTATCCTCTTTGTGCTGCACAGAGACGACCACCGTGGTGATGCGCACGGGGGTATCGCCGTCGTACTCCATTGTGACCTGCACCTTGCCGTCCGGGCCGATGTCGGGGATAACGCCGGTCATGCGGGAAATTTCCAACAGCGTTACAAGGCGCTGGGCGGCAACCACAGGCATCGGCAGGTATTCGGGTGTTTCGTTACAGGCGTAGCCGACCATAACCCCCTGATCGCCCGCGCCGAGGGTGTCCTCGTCCTCTTCCTCAGCCAATTCCGGCTCGACAGCGCCCGCAATGTCGGGGCTTTGGTCGTGGATGTAGCAGTCGATCTGATAGCCCTTCGGGTCATAGCCGACATCCCGCAGCACATCCCGGACGATGTTGAACACATCGGGCTTTGCCGAGGTCGTGATTTCGCCCGCTACAATGATGTGACCGTGGGTTGCCATTACCTCACAGGCCACACGGCTGGCGGGATCATGCTGCAGACAGGCGTCCAGCACGCTGTCGGCAATAAGGTCGCACAGCTTGTCGGGATGGCCGCGCATGACGGATTCTGCGGTGTAAAAGCGGGGATGCTCGTTTTCTTTCATGGTTTCGGTATTTTCAAAAATGTCGTTCATAGGTGTTTTCTCCTTATCTTTCGTAGCTTTCTTTTGTGTTCGGCGGCGGGGTCATAACACGGGCGTATTCTTCCGGGGTGGTGTGTTCCACACACAGGGTCTTGCCCAGCAGGAAAAACAGCTGCGGGTCGTGGTACATTTCTTCGTAGTGCTTCATCTGCTGCGGGGTAAGGTCAGTAAAATCGTTGCTGATCAGCCCGCAGACGAAAAATGTGCCGTGGATAATGTCATAGTCGCTCAGCATACGGTTCAGCGGCAGGTTTTCTGCAATGCCGTTATCGTTGCAGACGATGCAGGCGCTATCCCGCCAAGGGTACACTGCCTCGATGGTGCCGCCGACAACTGCCTGCTCGGCTTCAAGAGTGTGTTCAATGTCGGCTTCGCGGGGGTATTTTCCGGGTTCAACGATCAGCACTTTCATCGGCGTCCTCCTCATCAGAAGTTTCTTTCGGCGCATTTTTCTGCTTAACGGTCAGCATCACGATACCTGTCGCAGACGCAAGAGACACGACCACAATAGCCAGCAGCGGGAAACCATCTCCTGTCTGCGGGAGGGTCTGCACCTTATGCGGTGTAGGTGCCGGAGTTGCAGCGGGCGTCGGCTGCGGTGTTGGTGCCGGGGTTGGTGTTGGCGTATCCTCGCGGGGTGTGGCTTCGTCTATCATCTGAATTAACCGCTTGTCGGCGCGCACCCATTCTTCATCGGCATTTTCGCGGACAAACAGAGAAATCACATCATCCACAGATTCCAACTTGAACTGCACCGATTCGGCAATCTCAAAGCCAGCCGGAGCGGCATCTTCGGCCAGGGTGTAGATGTACTCTTTGGTTTCGCCTGACAACTTGATAAATTCATCCGAGATGGGAACACTATGCGTTTTGTAGTCTGTCACCCAAGTGTCAATAACTTCGCCGCCAGCATCACGGATCGTCAGCGTAGCACCCGGCAGCAGATTACCAGCAATGTCGGTCTTGTCGATATCCAGTACCGGCGCGTCCTGCATAATGACGGTGACATCGTCGAGTTTTACCCAAGCATCGTTGGATTTCACATAGACGATATTGCTTTGTTCGTTGCCTTCCTGCACCAGCTTGAACACGATGTTTTCGGCTTCGGCATAGCCGTCCGGGGCACGTTTCTCCGTCAGGGTGTACTCTTTTTCAAGTTCCAGACCTCGCACGGTGTGCGGCACTTTGCCGGAGGTCCAGCCCTCGACCAGACTGCCGTCTGCATCGCGGATTTCCAGCTTCGCGCCGGGCAGTTCCTTTCCGTTGGTGATGTCCTGCTTGGAAATGTCCACACTGGTGCGCAGGTTGGTGTTTGTACCGTCCACGACCTGCCACGCGATTTGCTGACCCTCGTAGGTGAAGGCAACTTCCATAGGGGTGCTGTCCAGCAGGTAACCGGCAGGGGCGGTGATTTCCACAATGCGGTATCTGCCGCTGTTGCCGGAGTCGGGATAGCTTTCAGAACGGATGGGAACATCCACATCAAACCAAGTAAAGCCGCTTTCGTTGGTGGGGCTGCTTTCTGCCAGCTTTGTACCGGCGTCCAGCAGCTTCGATCCATCTGCGGAATAAATGTCATCCACGGTGTAGAGTTCATACACCGCACCGGGCAGATAGGTCAGCGCCTCTCGGTCCTGCTTGTAAATGCCTACACCGATTTTGCTGACCTTATCGCCGGGCTTTTCGGGCGTGGACAGCACCCGCGCATTTTCAAACACAAGTGTCTGCCCATTCTTGTGGGCATCCGAGGCGTCCTTGACATTCACAATGCTGTACGAACATTCCTTGTCGCCGTCCTGCCCGTGGCTGACAATAGTTTTTGCCAGCACAATGTCGTTTTTTTGGCTATCCCAGCCGAATTCCACAGTGTAGCTCTGCTGGGTCAGCACAAAACCATACGGCGCTTGAACCTCGGTAATGGTGTACTTGCCCAGCGGTAGGGTCACGTTGACTTCACCCTTGGTGCCATCATGGGTAATTTTCAAGAAATCATAGGTTGCCTGCGTGCGGGTGGGGCTGAACCGGACTTCGTCCACCTGACCCTCCGCACCAGTGGTAACGGTGGCAACGAGGTCACCGTCTTTGTACCAGTAGGTGCCTTGGCGGTCGGGTGTGGCAATGTCGGCTGCAGCGTGAATTTCGTACACTGCGCCTGCGAGACTATCTTGCGTGTAGATGAACTGACCATCCTTGTAATCGGTCAAGACATTGCCCAGCTTACGGATGGTAAGCTGACCGAGCGTCTCGTGGTTGAAATATTTTTCTTCTACGATATACTCATCCATGTCGTTGGTGGCATTGCCCACGACCTGCCAGACGCGGTCGGACTTGATTTCAAACTCCACCGAGTAGGCGGAATCATTGAAATAGCCTTCCGGACCTTGCAGTTCCTCAATGAAATAGCGCCCCAGCGGAAGTTTTTCGGGTGTTTTCATAAGACCGTCTGCATCGGTGTAGAACACATCCGTTTTCTTGGTGGCGCTGCCGCTGGCTGGGTCGATCATGGAAATGCGGGTCTTATTACCCTTGTCATCTAATTTGTACAACGCAAAGGCCGTGTTGGCGATTTTGACCGCCTTGCCGGTTTCTGTATCGGTCTTGATGAGCTGCAAATAGCCTTCCAGTTCCTCGTCCAGCACGTTAAAAGTCATATAATTGTTGCTGGGGGTGGTGACGCTGCCCGCAGGAACTGTAAATCGGCTTTGCGGGCTGTTGGCGTCCACTGTCACGATGAACGGATCACACTGGAACACATCCTTGGGGATGGTGGTTTCTACTACCAGATATTGCCCATAGGGCAAGCCTTCAACGCGGAAAATGCCCTCATCGTTCGTGAACATTTCTCCCAGCCTATACTCGGCGGGCTGATCCGTAGGCATCCAGCCGTTGCCCCTGCCGTTGGCGTAGTCGCCGTCTGCGGTCAAGGTCGCGTTATAGGCGTTGACCGTATCGGTGTTGCTCTCGAACATATTGGCGATGGCCTGTCCTTCATGGGTGAAATCGTACTTGAGCGTCAAATTATCGTAGTTATCCTTGCGGTAAGCGTCCAAAATACTTTGTGCATCGTAGCTGCCGTCCGGGTTCTGCATGAACTGCGCCGCCTTGCTCAGTTTGGAGATGCGATAAACGGTAAAGCCCGCACCTTTCAATTTCAAAGCAGGACTAGGCTGTCCAGTGGTGGAAACAAGTTTTTGCAAACTAAAGCCGGATTTGAGGACTTCGTCTTGGCTTTCCTGCTCGGCGTGGATGTGGTAGGTGGATTCATTGGCATAGGACAGGGTTTTGTAGTGGTTGACCTCATCGCAGAGGTAGCCCTTGGCATAGGACAGATAGTAGCCATCCCACGCCTTGCTGCCGTTCAGCTTACGGCTCTCAGCTACGGCGGAATACTGATTTTTATAGATGTAGTCGGTGTATTCGTTGTTTTTCCGCGCCAAATCGCTGTACTTGCCGGTGCGTTCCAGCTTTTTGTTTAGCTGTGGATACTTCCCGGTAACATACAGCTTGCCGTTTCCGTCAATGGGCAGCACCAGCCCTGTGGCGCGTTCCACAAGGTAATATCTGCCCATATACAGGTTGGCAAAAGCCAGCTTTCCGTCTGTGATTTTGGCAGACGCTACCAGCCGGTCTTTCTGCAAAATGGGCAGGTAATCGGTATCCCAACCGCCGTTGGTGAGAACCGTGGTGTGCCAGATAGGTTGTCCGTTGGCATCGGTGATTTTGGAGTAATCCACCACACCCGAAACACCGTCCGGGTGTTCAATCGCGTCAGCGGCGTACAAATCGTACACCGCCCCCTCCAGCGTGGTGTCACCGTTGCTGCCCGCAGCCAAATACCGCGCGGCATCCAAGTCAACTTTTGTCAGCAGAATATTGCCGAGGACACGGTCGTTCTGCATCTTGTCGGCATTGGCGTGCATGGTGTAGGAATCTTCGTTATTGGCAATGCCGGTGGGGTCTGTGGCGTAGGTCTTATCTGCATTGCGGCTGCCAAAGGTGATGGTGACCACACCCTCACCGGTGTCGATAAGGGTACCGCCGCTGTTGGCCGTGGTAATGTCGGCGTTATAATCCGCGTTTCCCAGCCAAATGGTCTGGGCGTCCAATGCTTTGGTGATTTCAAAGGCATACGCCCGCTTGCCGAGAACAGAGCCTGCCGCGCCGGGAGTGTTCACATCCGTCCAATCACCGTAGTACCCGCTGGGTGCGCGGCTCTCCACGATGACGAACTTGCCCTCGTTGCGCTGGGTGTAATAGATATTGTCAGAACCATTGGCATAATTGCTGTGGTTGATGACCTTGTAAGTGCCATCTGCTTGGCGCTCGACTTTGTACCGGTTATACCCGCCTGCCGGAATATAGCACTGCAGGACGGTATCCCACTCGAAAACCTCAAACTCGGCATCGCCCTTGATGCGCTGCTTGGTTTCGCTGTCGATTTTGTCGATGCTGACTTTTACCGACCACTCATCGTTCTGCATTTTATAGTCATTGGAACTATTAGCCGGAACAGTAATAGTCTGGTGGCTGCCCAGCGCACCGGGCGTTGAATCAAAGCCGTGCGGGATGGTTACCTCGTCATAGCTGAATGTAATATTGGCAAGCTGCGCCCGCGCCGAGGCAATAGCGGCATCCACCATGCCCTGCGCCTCGTTCTGCAGCTGCCCGATGGCCGCATTCTTGGCAGCTTCTGCTGCTGCGTCTGCTTCGGCTTGGCTGGTGAACGGTCCTTCCTGCCCGGAAAGCGTACTGGTGCTGGTCTTGGACACCTCGTAGTGAACCGTCCATGTGGCAGAACCATCACCGCCGTTGAGGTGAAAACTGTCATCCTGCGTGTGACCGCTTGTGGTAATGGTCTGCGCTCCGGCAGGACTCATCTGCCAGCTGCCGCCGTCCACACTGCCGCCGGTCCGGCTGGGCGTGACGGTAATGACCGCCCCGTCCACCTTTTCCAGCGTGTTTAGCTGAACCTTGTCGGTGTTGACAGTGAATGTCAGATCAAAGCTGCCGCTGGCACTTTGCGCAGGAGCTGTCCATGCAGCGGAATAATACTTCGGTTCCGGAACACTCGGCACATCCGGGATCTCAGTGCCGCCCGCAATTTCCTCACCAACCAGCGCCACAACCTGCCACGCATACCCTGCGGGCGGGTTATAGATGTAGGTGTAGTAGCCGTTTTCCCCGGACTGTGCATCTGTACCGTTTACCAGTTCTTCTGCAGCAGCAATATAGGTCTGCGCCGCGTAGCTGTCGGGATAGTTTTCCATGATCCACTGCTGGGTTTCATCGTAAAGACTGCCAAGGATGTCCGGCTGTTCTTCGCCGCCTTCAGGATCATCTTCAAGGCTTGCCACAACAGGACGGTCATCCAGCATATCCAGACTCAGCTGACCAAGACCGCCCCAGATGTTGACCTGGTTTGCATAGTGGTTGCCGGGGGTATACTGGCCGGGTTCAAGGCGGGACACATGAGAGAAGCTGTAAGTGGGGCAGCCCTTGGGCTGGCCGTTCAGACCGTGGCTGCAGCAGTAGGCTTCCTGACCGTTGAACCAAATCAGCCATGTGCCGCCCTCCTTGGCGATGCTTGTGATTTTGCCGGTGGCATACGGCGGAGTCGATCCTGCAGCATAGGCGGCAATGCCGTCATCACCGGTGTCGGCATACATCTGTGTGGGTGCGGCATCCTCGCTGATCTGTACATGGATAGCTTTTGACTGCGAACTGCCGTCCGAATCCGTATAGACCAGCTGTGCCGTAAAATCGGTATAGGCTTTCACATACAGGCCGGTGACTGCCGCCGACTGCTCCGAGTATGTCTGGTGCAGGATTTCAGTCTGCTCCTGCTCGTCTGCCGGGATAGGCTCATAATCGGTGGAGCGGTAGCTTAAAAGCTCTACACCGTCCGGCAGTATGATTTCAGATACCGCACCGTCTGCCGGGTATTCGACCTGCGCCAACAGCGGAACAATGGCATAGTCTGTACCGGGAGTTTTGCCGATTGTGACCGTGTTCTCATCTGCGTTCAGCGCATCGGCATCCATATGGGCATCTACGCCGTCATACAGGTCGGAAACCCACGCGGAGATACCGATTTTTGTCTCGCCGGTTGCCACGGGCAGACCCATGCTGCCAAGGTAACTGCCGGTAGGCGCGTCCGGCAGATCGTTGTACAGATTTTCAGTGATCTGCGAAAGATTCGGTGTCGGGGCATTGGCTTCAGCGGTTTCCGGTGTAGCGGCTTCGGCTGTCTCCGGCGTGGCTGCGGCATCCTCTGCAAAAGCGGGCAGCGCTGCGCCCAGATTTGTGAGCGCAATCCCTCCCGCCAGCAGCAGCGACAAGCACTGCTTTATTCTGTGTTTGTTTTTCATACTGGTTCTCCTTTTGTTGCAAAAGAAAAAGCCCGCTGCGGGTTGCAGCGGGCTTGGTTAGCGTTCGGGAGCGTGTTTCTTAGGGACCGGCGCGGCTCTGGCCTTGTAGGCTTTGCGGTATTTTTCGTCAGCATCATAGAACTGCTGCGGAGAAATACCGGCATCCAGACACCCCTGCAAAACAACCGCATTGTAGCGGCTGCTGACCGGGAGCAACTGGTCGCGGTACGGTGCGTTCATCGTGTAAACCATGATTTCATGCGGCGCGCCATCGGCATCCGTAACCGTCATGGTCTCCTTGTCATAGAATGTCGGGTAACCCTCATAACAGTCAAGCTGGGATTCGTCATGGTCAGTGACAGACCAGATCAGCCCTTCAACGCTTGCGCCCTCTTTGGGCAAAATCGTCAGGTAGCCGCGCCGGAACGCCAGCTCATAGCCGTCCAGCTTGGCGATACCCACGGCGGTTGCCTCCGGGCAGCGGTAAGCCATCTGCTCAAAATTCAGATTGGAACCATAGGCAAAGTATTCTTTTCGAGACATTGGGTTTCTCCTTATCTGACCTCATCTGTATGAAGCCGTGGTTGATTGCTGGGATACAGCGACTTGTCGTGCCGCCACGCCTTGTCACCGGGCAGGTTCTTCAGCAGGTGCATCCGCACATTTTTGTACTCCGGACCGATGAGTCCCAGCCGCAGCAGAAAGGTGCGGAAGGTGAACGCCGGATTATCCCCGATGGGCGTTTTCCGGAACTGCGTGTACTTCTGGTTAATGCCCTGCGCGGAGATCGCCATAGCCAGAATGATGTTGGCTTTCGCTTCACCCGCATGGAGCGTGGAGTTGAACAACCGCCATTCGATTGTACCGTGATAGAATACAGAATGCATATTGCAAGCCTTATGTTGAGCTCAACATAATGCCTTTTATGCGCAGAAAAAAGTTATGCTGAGAATCTTTTAGAACAGACGTTACTTCGAGACTATTCACCAGAAATCTCAGCATAATTTTCTACAAGGTCTTTAAAAACGCCTTTAAGTCAGGGTCGTCGTTCCAATCCGGCATGGCAGGCGTATTCATCCTCGTGTCCATTGTTTCTAATGCCTTGCGCCGAGCTTCGGGATTAGCTTTTGCGTAAACCTGTGTTGTCTCAATAGATTCGTGCCCTAAAAAGTCACGAATATAAATGAGATTTTTGCCTGCCTCAACAAGATGCATTGCTTTAGAATGCCGGAGACAATGCGGTGTAATCTGCGGAAAAAATGAATCCACCGCAGTATTTGCTTTGTGGATATATTTTGCTAGCACGTAAGAAACACCGCTGCGAGTCAACTTTTTCCCTTGCGGATTTGTAAACAGCTGGTCATTGCGGCGTTCTGGTATATCAAGATGGTTCTCACAAATGTATTGGCGCAATACCTGTGCACACGGTTTGGTAAGCGGAACATCTCGACTTTTTCGCCCCTTCCCTAATAAATGTACAACCGGTAGTGAATCTATTCGGATATCGCAGATTCTTAAATCGCAAAGTTCCTGCACTCGTGCAGCTGAATCGTAAAGGAGAAGAATCATCGCCAGGTCTCTGCGACCTTTTGGCGTGGAAATATCAGGCTGTTCCATTAGAATATCGGTTTGCTGGTTACTCAAATATTGAACCGTCGGCTTTGCTGCTTTTTTGCTGTCAATTGAAAGAATGCGCTGACACAGAATCATTTCATCCGGGCATTCAATTTGTACATATTTTGCAAATGACTTCAGCGCAGCAAGTCGTTGGTTTCGAGAAGATATACTGTATTTGCGTTCAGTTTCAAGATATTGTAGAAATTCAAGAATCAGTTCGCGGGAAAGGTCATTAAAAAGCATTTTCTCTAATTTAAGGCCACAATACTTTTCAAGGTAGCCATGAAAAATAACAAAGGTGTCCCGGTAAGAGTAAATTGTATTTGTACTGACATTTTTAGTTCCTGCCAGATACACGCTAAAGTATGCGGAGACTAAACCGGCGTAGCTGCATCTATTCCTCATTGCAAAGTACCTCTGTAATGGTATGGAATCGCTCATTGAATGGTTCGGTGACTTCCATGTAGGCTTCCGGGACAAGCCTCAAGTATTTTTCGGTTGTTGTAATTCGGTCATGCCCAAGAGCAGTGCGGAGAATCGGCAAACAGGTATATATGTCTTTTCCTTCGGAACTCCATTTGTTTAGAATGTGGACCGCAAAGGAATGCCTGAGATCATGGAGACGAGGCCCTTTTCCTCGACCTCGGTGTGGAATCCCGGCATCAAATAAGCATTTTCGAAAAATATCGTAAATTGTACTTGTATCATAGAATCCGCCATCAGGAGCAGGGAAAAAGTAAATACTTTTTGCATTTGCCACTAATGGATTACTGCGGTAGGATTTCATGTATGTAAGCATTGAGTCCGAAATTCCTACCAGCCGTTCTTTGTCTCCTTTTGCACCGTATATGGCTAAAACTCCAGCATCCAAATCAACATCTGCAACCTTAAGGTGCAGAGCCTCTGACACGCGCAGCCCACATGTATAAAGCAGGCGAAACAGAACCGGCATAACTAAATGTCGTAGTGGAGATTCTGAAGATTCTTTGGTACAATCTACCGCAGAAAACAATCTCTCGATTTCGTCTTTCGTAAAAATGTAGGGAACGAAACATTTATTTACATGAGGCGCAGGGTGGAATGCACATGGAGCATCATAGCCATTGCTGTGCAAATACTTACAAAGAATTCGCACATACGAAATCCGAAAACATTGCGTGGTTTCGTTTTCGTGAGGTCTCTTTTTCTCCCACTTTTGCAGCAGTTCTTTCGAAATGGCAGGTATACGCAATTGTTGCTCATTGCAAAAGTCATCGAATGCACTGAGTGCCTCAACACCGGCGTTGTATTTATTGCCAAGGGCACGTTTTTGCTCCACAACATCCAGCATATATGGTGCAAGCACACTGGTAAAATGGGGTTCAAGAAGTTTTTCCTCAAACACTAATCAGTCACCTCCAATGCGCAGCTGCGAAGCTGACGTACATTTACACCAATATATTTTTGAGTAGAATCGGCATTTATGTGTCCTAATACACCCTGAATCGAGGTAATGGGGATTCCTTCATCTAACATATGTGTTGCGAGGCTGTGTCGAAGCGAGTGAAGCCCGTGGTGCTTTATTGAATCCAAAGGAATGCCCGCTTTTCGCATATGCTTAATAAGAATGTTGTCAAAATTTTGCAGAGAGACGTATGGAGCGACTGCGCGGAGAAAAATTTCCGGGGCATCGCTTACAGGCCTTCCATTTTTCAGATAGTCTATTACAGCCCATCCAACATCTGTGGGAAGTGGTAAAGTTATCGGCTCTCCTGTTTTGACTTGGGTGAAAGACACCAAATGCTGTTCCCAATTAAAATTGGCAGGGCGAAGATTACGTATATCGCTGGTTCTAATGCCGAGTTTTACTGCAATCATTAAAACTGCATAATCGCGTTTCCCTTGTGGACTTTCACGGTCAACAGATGCAAGGATACTTTCGATTTGGCTAAGATCTAATGTTGTAGGAATTCGCGCGGAAGCGGATACTTTTACAATTGGCATCATTTTCAAAGACAAATCTGTTTCCTTGTAGCCACTATGCGCAAGGTACTGAAAAAAGCGTAAAAGGATACTGTAATGGAGCCTTACAACCGAATTGCTGTAATTGCACGAAACAACTTTGACGTATCGATTTACAATATCTGCTGAAAGTAATTTGTAATCCGTGACTCCAACGCTGAACAAATAATCTGTAAAGCGAAGAAGAACATTTCTGTGGCTGCGCAGCGTATTCTCCCTGCGTCCGTGGAGAGATAGCTTTTGCAAGTAGTTGACCGCACCTTCTTGCAGTCCTGCAGGGAACTCTCGATTCAACCTCCGCCGAAGCATAACCGCGTTGAAATGTTGGTAGTCTGACAACAAATCCATTGCACGGTGAACTCGTGAGCATCGCCGTTCTACTGTTCCCGGCTGCACACCGTAGCAATCCAGCATGAACTGCTGAGCCAATTCCGCTGTAAAATATTTCTTTTCATTTTTATTGCAGTACGCTAACAGGTTCCTAAACGTCGAACGAAAGCCTTGAATATAGTTTTCGCTATAGTGCTTTGCAATGATGCAGGGGATAACTCTTTCCACAAGTTCATACACGGTCAGTCGATTTCCATCATCCACAATAACAACCTCCATCATATCTGGAATACTCAAATTATATAGTTATTATGTAGAGAAAAACAGACTGTTTTTATAATTTTTGTCGCTGTACAATTAAAGTTTGGAACGTGGGATACATAATCGCTTTCTTGCCATAACAAGCC
>NZ_FUYF01000030.1 GCF_900167555.1 Gemmiger formicilis
CCACAGGAACAGATTGCCGGAGACGGCATCCTTGCCATGCGCGTCTACGGCCGCAGCAGCTTCATCCTCGGTCAAAGCAAAAGCGGCCGGACAGTACAGAAGCGCAAGGTTGATGGCGGTGAATAGGGTAAACAGAGTTTTTTTCATGTAAAAAATCTCCTATAAGGACAGCGGATTGGCGAGAAACTCACCGACCATATTGACGAACAGTTTTAAGCACCATGCGTTCATAATCAGCAGCAGAAGCTGCCCACTGAACATTCGGCACCAGCTTTTGAAAATGTTGTTTGTGCCGCGCGCCGCGCCCATAGCAAAGGCAAGGGGTGCGGTGAAAACCAGAATTCCCAGTACAACGTATCGCTCGGCGGCTTCCAAAAGCAGCTTTAAGTAGTTCCAAGCCAGAATCACAACAAGAATCAGCGCAATCAAGGCCACAGAACCGTTGGCAATCACGCCAATGATGATGAGTAGCACGGAATTGAAGTCTCCAAACTGCACGCCGGGCAGGCTGCTGTCCAGAATCCAGGTGTAGGGCGTGCCGCCGATCTGCAAGGCAAGGTTGACGATGTCATCGCAATACCAAATCAGAAGCAGGAAAATTACAGAGCGCACCACCAGATTGATGGGATTCTCGGTGTCAATGTCAAACCCTGCGCCATAGCAGCGGTAAAGCTGCCACACAAGGTTTAGCAGCACCAGCCCAATGGCTGTCCAGATAAAAATCTCGTACATGGACGATGCGGCAGGAAAGTACCGCTTGAACGTATCCATATTGCAGCCCAGCGCGCCAAGTACTGATGTTGATGCCAAATCCAGCAAATTCATCACCTGCGTTGCCAGCCAATCCACAATGCCATCTAAAATGCCCAAAGGCGTTCACCTCCTTGCTGCAATTCCGCGCAGGTTTACGGATTCCAAGTGCCGCCCTGGAAGAACGGCGTAACGTAGGCCATGATGAAGCCGAGACCGTTCAGAATCGCCCAGGTGATGGCAATGCGCTTAAGCCATGCGCGGGAATCATCCACGGTCTTGCCGTTCTTGGAAAAGTTCATCAGCAGCAGGGCAACGGCGGCGCAGACTACAGCTGTGACGGTGGAGATAGAGATGATTTGCGAGTAGACATCCTGCATGATCTCGCTGGCTTTCGTCCAGACGGTTGTGCTGGCTGCGGCGGTGGGAGAATTATCCTCGCCGGTTGCAAAAGCGGGCATTGCGGTCAGTACACTGCATAGGACAGCGCAAAGGGCTGTCCTTATGCGCTTGTGGTAAAAAGAATACGTGTTTTTCTTGATCATTGAAACCTCCTGTGTGTAAAAATGCTTTATGAGTTGCCAAAAGTAGACCATTACCATAATAACAAATTGGCTGTGCAGGAAAAAAGGCTTTCGCTCTGCGGATGTATTGCGGATGTTGTGCAGGTTCAATCAGGGGTAAGGAGATTGGTGATTTTCTCGCAATTTTGTAGCATAGGACAGTGATGCCAGCAACAAAAGATATTCAAACGTAGAAATGAAAATAGAGCTGTCATGAGACGGCAGCCCTATTTTTATCACAAAACCAGTTCCTGTACAAAATTCCTTGTGCGGTTGATACTTGGAGAGGCAAGACAGTAATATAGATATTCCCATATAACGCAAAGCGCCGTTACCGCAGGTGAAGCGGTAACGGCGGGGAAGTGATTGACTATATTGGCAGCGCAGATAACATTGGGCACCATCATTTCCGGTTTCAACTGATACAAAATGGTATTGGCGCAGACCCGATGGCAGTCTTTTGTGAAATTTCGGCCATAAAGGGAAAACCTATTAAACGAAAACAAATGTTAAAATTTCACCTGGTTTGCTTTCCGGTACTCTGTTGGCGAGGTTCCTTCTGCATTGCGGAAAGTTTGGGAGAAGTAGCTGGAAGAAGAAAAGCCCAGAATAGCTGCGATCTGAGAGAGAGAAAGGTCCGTCTCGGCCAGGAGACGCTTTCCTTCTTTTATGCGGCAGTTGATGATATAATTGATGGGCGAAACACCGTATTCGCGCTTAAAGGCGTGTACCATATAATATTTGGTGATGCTGACCTTTTCTGCCAGCTGGTCCAGCGTGATATTTTCCTTATAATGGTGGTCAATGTAGCGCTTTACCGTTGCACACTGGCGGTTGGCAGGCAGGCGGGAGTGGATCGGCACAGCCGAAACACTGGCGTTGCGCATCAGCTGTACAACGATAATATCCATGTAGGCCTGGCAAAGTATCTGGAAACTCGACTCTCGGTTCTGCATTTCCCGCAGGATCTTGCGCATACAGACCAGCACATCGTTATCCTCTTTAAAGGTATAAATGCAAAAGCTGCCCTCGGCGGCATCGGAAATCGTAAATTCCAGCCCTTCGATGCCAAGCACAATATATTCCAACGGGTGTGATTCAAAGCTGACTTCGGTGTGGATGACGTTGGGATTGACCACGACCAGCTGGTGCGCCTGCACGGGGAACAGCTTGTCATTGATCTGAAACTGCCCCTCGCCATCGACAATATAAAATAGCTCTGCGTAGCTATGGGAATGTGGGATGGAGGGCCAATCGCCGCTGTATTTTGTAGAGGCTATATTGCGCAGCTTCATCTTGTCGCGGGGGAGTGCGTCATCCTCCGGGTTGAAAGCATAGTTGATGTGGCTCATGGCGAGGCCTCCGAACTTTTTGATATATTGTCATAATTCTATTATATGGCACACGTCCGAAAAATGCAACGAATTTTTTGGGCGATTTTATCAATATGTTGCTTTGTTTCGAAATACAAACGTGTAAAGTGCACAATTTTCAGACGCGAAAGTCGGACGTTGTGCCGAAAAAACGGTGAATAACAATATTGCTAAAATGATGAGCAATATAATAATTGATAAATGATGTGAAAAGCACTACACTTAAGTCACCGCGAAAGGGATGAAATCCCGACATAGAAATTACACTTAGGAGGAAAACACAAATGAAGAAGATCGTTGCACTTTTGATGGCTTCTGCTATGGCAGCATCTCTGGCTGCTTGTGGTGGCAGCGCTCAAAGTTCGGAAGCTACCTCTACTGCTCCTGCTGAATCCACGGCTGCCGAGTCTACGGCTACTGATGGCAAGAAGTATGAGGGCGTTGAGTTGACCATGTGGTCCATGTGGTCTGCCGGTGAGGTTCAGGCAAATGCAATTCAGGCCGCCGCTGACGCTTTCGAGGCTGAGACTGGCGCACATGTCAACATCGAGTGGAAAGGCCGCGATGTCAACACCCTGATTTCTGCCGCGCTGGAATCTGGCGAAAAACTGGACATCTTCGAGGATGATTACAACCGTATCGGCCACGCTTACGCTCCCTACACCTACGACCTGACCGAGATGGCAGACGCTGTCGGTTATGATGACTTCAGCTATGCTTGCTTCAATGATCAGTCCAAAGAATGGGCTGGCTACCTGAACTCCATCGTAGAGCAGCCCCAGATTGGCGGTATCTTCTACAACAAGGACGTTTTCGATGCCTGTGGCATTACCGACGCCCCCAAGACTTGGGATGAGTTCCTGACTGTCTGCCAGACCCTGAAAGACAACGGCTATGAGCCGCTGGCGCTGGACGGTGCTTACGCAAACTTCAACTTCTACAACCATCTGGTCCGCCATCTGGGCGAGGACACCATTGCCGAGCTGGGCAAGAACGGTGGCTGGGCTGACAATGAAGCTGCTGTTACGGCTGCGCAGGAAATCATTGATTTCGTGAACGCTGGTTATCTGGCCGAGGGCGCACCTGATGCTTATCCTGCCAGCCAGACCAAGGTTGGCCTTGGCACGGCGGCTATGGTTGCTTGCGCAAACTATGTCACTTCCGAGGTTGATGCTGCTGTTGGTGAGCCTGTAAACTGGGGCTTCTTCAACTATCCCGAAGTCGAGGGCAATGTTGATGCTTCTGCTTACGCCGGTGCAAACTCTCTGGCCATCTCCTCTTCCTGCGAGAACCCGCAGGCTGCATTTGACTTCATTATGACCATCGTTACCGGCACCTGCGGGCAGGAGCTGGTTGACAAGGGCGGTCAGATCCCTGCTGACACCCGCCTGAAAGAGTCTGTCCTGGCCGGCTCTGTTGAGACGCTGAAGAACACCACCACCCCGATGAGCTGGTGCGGTTCTCTGAACACGCTGGACGGCTGGTCCTCCATCAAGAGCTCCATGATCGAGCTGTTCGAAGGCAAGTACGCAACCGGCGCCGACTACTGCGCTTACTTGGATACCCTGTGCGGCTAATCCTATAATAAATCACGGTACGCCGTCAAGCGGTGCGGCTGTAATGGATTTATTCAGGATTCCCTCAATCTGAACGGAGGCGGCACCTGAATGGGTGCCGCCTTTGCTTATGACATTTCATTTTTGAGGTATTACCAGTATGAAAAAGAACAAGACAATGATTTTCCTATTCATTCTGCCCACCGTTCTTTGCCTGTTGTTCATGTATGTCTATCCGATTGTTCGGACAGTTATCATGAGTTTCTTTAAGGTAGAGAGCCTTACGGCATCTACAAGCACATGGAGCTTCTATGGGCTGCAAAACTATTTCAAAATCCTGCGAAATGCCGGTTTTATCAGTTCCATGAAAAACATGGTGATGATTTGGCTGGTAGGCGGCATCATTACCATGTGCCTGTCCATGTTGATGGCCGTGATTTTGACCAGTGGCATCCGCGGCGCAAAATTCTTCAAGGCCGCCATATATATGCCCAATATCATCAGCGCCGTGGCACTGGCTACCATGTGGATTCAGTATGTGTTCAACTATGATTATGGTCTGCTGAACCAGATCGTCAAAGCATTCGGCGGCGAGAATGTCCGCTGGCTGGGTACAGACTTGATTTTCTGGGCTATGATGATTGCTTTCATCTTTGGCAGTGTTGGTTACTATATGCTGATTTTTATCAGCGGCATCGAAGGTATCCCGCAGGATTTGTACGAAGCTGCCACCATCGACGGCGCGAATATCCTTGACCGCTTCTTCCAGATTACGCTGCCCCTGCTGAAAGGCGTCATCCGCACCTGTGTTACTTTCTGGAGCATCAATGCTACCACATTCTTCCTGTGGACGAAGATGTTCTCCCCCATCAACACGGAAACGGCCACCATTGTGCCCGTTGTGTATCTGTACGATACGGTGTTTGGCGGCAAGGGCGTTGTAGAGCGCGATGCTGGTGCAGGCGCAGCGGTTGGCGTTGTGCTGACTTTGATTATCATTGCTGTGTACGTTATCACCAACCTGATCTTGAAAGACTCGGATCTGGAGTATTAAGGTAGGAGAGCAGTTATGGGAAAATATCACGATAGAATCAACTGGAAGAAAGAGCTTCGGCTTCTGCCCGGTTATATCATTGTTTGCGCGTGGGTCGCGCTTACGGCTGCCATCCTGTTCTGGATCGTCTGCGCCAGCCTTTCCTCAACAAAGGAAATTCTGACGGGCCGTGTTATGGACTTTTCCAATGGCCTGAAGTGGGATAACTACGTCACAGCTTGGAACACCCAAAATGTATCGCTGTATTTCTTCAACAGCTTGGTTTATGCCATTGTTTCCTGTGTGGGCGTATTGCTTATTTCCGCGCCCGGTGCTTATGTGCTTTCTCGCTGGAAGTTTGTCGGCGGTAAGGCCATCCGTATCGGCTTGGTCATTGCCATGAGTGTTCCCACCATTATGATCATCATGCCGCTCTACTCTTTGGCTGTGCAGTGGGGCATCAAGGGTCGCGTGCTGTTGGTTGTGCTGTACATTATGCTGCGCGTACCGTATACCACGGTTTACCTGCTGGATTTCTTCTCATCACTGTCCCGGTCTTATGAGGAGGCGGCCTACATTGACGGATGCAGCCATTCTCGGACATTCTGGCAGATTATGCTGCCGCTGGTTCAGCCCGCCATTATTACGGTTACGATTTTCAACTTCATGTCTGTGTGGAACGAGTTCTTCATGGCGTTGATTTTCACTACCAGCGATTCTATGACCCCTGTTGGTGTCGGTTTGTTGCAGATTGTCAACGCAATGAAATATTCCGGCCAGTACGGTGCTATGTTTGCCGCAGTTATCATTGTATTCCTGCCTACTTTCCTGCTGTATCTTTTCCTGTCTGAAAAGATTATTGTCGGTGCTACCAGTGGCGGCGTTAAGGGCTGATTTGACTTTCCTCCATTCAAAATATTACGTTTCAAGGAGAATCTTTATATGAATGATGTAAGAAAAATGGGCCGCGTGACGATTCCCACTGATACGGACGCAGTGTCTGAAACCCTCGACCTGTTGAAGCGCTGGGGCGCGGATGCCATCCGCGACTGCGATGGCACTGAGTTTCCGCAGGAGCTGAAGGACACCGGCGCAAAGATTTACGCCACCTACTACACCACCCGCAAGGACAACGCATGGGCCAAGGCCAACCCCGACGAAACCCAGCAGTGCTACATTATGACGCCGTTTTACACCGCTGAAGGCGGTGCGCTGACCATCCCCCTGATGACAGGCATCAGCCGTGAGCTGATGAAGGTCAACGACCACGATGACATTGCCCGCTGGTGGGAGGTCATTGATCGCACGACGGGTGAGCCTGTCCCCACTTCCGACTGGTGCTACGATACTGCGGCTGAGAGTGTTGTCATCGACGCCCCTGCCGCCTACCATGAGTACACCGTCAGCTTTCTGGCCTACCTGATTTGGGACCCTGTTCATATGTACAACTCCGTCATCAACGACTGGAAGGACGTCGAGCATCAGATTCCGTTTGATGTACGCCAGCCCAAGACCCATGCCTACACGATGCGCCGTCTGCGGGAGTACCTCGAAAGCCATCCTTATGTAAATGTTGTTCGTTTCACGACGTTTTTCCACCTGTTTACGCTCGTCTTTGATGAATTGCGCCGTGAAAAGTACGTTGACTGGTACGGCTACTCTGCTTCCGTCTGCCCCTACATTTTGGAGCAGTTCGAGAAAGAAGTCGGCTACAAGTTCCGCCCGGAGTTCATCATCGACCAAGGCTACTACAACAACCAGTACCGCGTACCCAGCAAGGAGTACAAGGACTTTCAGGCATTCCAGCGCCGTGAGGTGGCCGGTCTGATGAAAGAAATGACCGACATCGTCCACGAATACGGCAAGGAAGCCATGATGTTCTTGGGCGACCATTGGATTGGCTGTGAGCCGTTCATGCCGGAATTTCAGAAATCCGGCGTCGATGCCATCGTCGGCAGCGTCGGCAACGGCAGCACCCTGCGCCTGATCTCCGACATTCCCGGCGTCAAGTACACCGAGGGCCGCTTCCTGCCTTACTTCTTCCCCGATACCTTCCACGAGGGCGGCGACCCCGTGCGCGAAGCCAAGGAGAACTGGGTCACCGCACGCCGCGCCATCCTGCGCAAGCCCATTGACCGCATCGGCTACGGCGGCTATCTGAAACTGGCCTGCGAGTTCCCGAAATTTCTCGATTATGTCGAGAGCGTCTGCAACGAGTTCCGCGAACTGTATGAGAACATCAAGGGCACGACGCCCTACTGCGTCAAGACCGTGGCTGTGCTGAACAGTTGGGGTCAGCAGCGCGCGTGGGGCTGCCACATGGTCCACCACGCGCTGTACCAGAAGCAGAACTACAGCTATGCGGGCGTCATCGAAGCGTTGTCCGGCGCACCGTTTGATGTGAAGTTTGTCAGTTTTGACGACATCAAGGCTGACCCGAATGTGCTGGATGGCATTGATGTACTTATCAATGTCGGCGACGGCGACACCGCCCACACCGGCGGCAAAGTCTGGGAAGACCCGGAGATTTCCTCTGCTGTCAAGGGCTTTGTCCATCGTGGCGGCGGCCTGATCGGCGTCGGCGAACCGGGCGGCCACCAGTATCAGGGGCGCTATTTGCAGCTGTCCGCACCGCTCGGCGTGGAGAAAGAAACCGGCTTCACGCTTAACTACGACAAGTACAACTGGGACGAGCACCGTGACCACTTTATTCTGACCGACTGCCCCGACCATGACGTGGACTTCGGCGAGGGGAAGAAGAGCATCTTTGCGCTGGAAGGCACCGAGATTCTGATTCAGCGCGACAAGGAAGTGCAGATGGCCGCGCACGAGTATGGCAAGGGCCGCGGCGTGTACATCAGCGGCCTGCCCTACAGCTTTGTGAACAACCGCGTGCTGTACCGCGCTATTCTGTGGGCTGCCCACGATGAGGCCGACCTGCACAAGTGGTTCAGCACGAACTACAATGTCGAAGTACATGCCTACGTCAAGAACGGCAAGTATTGCGTGGTAAACAACACCTACGAGCCGCAGGATACCACCGTTTATACCGGCGATGGCAGCAGCTTCGACCTGCACATGGACGCGAACGAGATCAAGTGGTATAATCTGTAAAACAGACAAAGGCGTGCCGTGTTTGTGCGGCACGCCTTTACCTGCAAAAACAATGATAAGGGGTTTATTATGGATAAACGTCCCAATATTATCCTGCTTATGGCAGACCAGATGCGCGGCGACTGCCTGGGTATTGCCGGGCATCCGGATGTGAAAACGCCGTTTTTGGATGCCCTGGCCGCCGAGGGTGTGCGCTATGAAAACGCCTATTCCGCCTGCCCGACCTGCGTTCCCGCCCGCGCCACGCTGTATACCGGCATGTCCCAGGAGCACACGGGCCGCGTTGGCTACGAAGATTTGATCCCGTGGGAGTACCCCCACACGCTGGCCGGGGAACTGAGCAAGGCGGGCTACTATACCCAGTGCGTCGGCAAAATGCACGTCCATCCGCTGCGCAACAACCTGGGCTTTAACGATGTGCGACTGCATGACGGCTATCTCCATGCCTACCGCCGCCCCACCACGCCCAGTTATGAGGACCAGCGCGTGGCCGATGATTATTATTGGTGGCTCAAACAGCAGCTTGGCGTGGATGCCGACCCCGTGGACACCGGCCTTGACTGCAACAGCTGGGTCGTGCGCCCCTGGATCTACGAGGAAAAGTACCATCCTACCAACTGGGTCGCCAGCGAGTGCCGGGATTTCCTGCGCCGCCGTGACCGCTCGAAGCCGTTCTTTTTGATGGCCAGCTTTGTGCGGCCGCACCCGCCGCTGGATGCCCCGGAATACTACCTGAATTTGTACAAAGATAAGCCGCTGGCCGAGCCTTGGCGCGGCGACTGGAACGACTGCGTCCGCTGGGAGCGCGACGGCCACAGCTACCATGCCCAGACGGCACCCTCGGATGAGAGCTACATCCAGCAGCTGCGGGCGGGCTACTATGCGGCGATTACCCACATGGATCACCAAATCGGGCGCTTAGTCTCCGCGTTGGTGGAGGAACAGATTATGGACAATACGATTATTCTGTTTGTCTCCGACCACGGCGAGATGCTGGGTGACCACCTGATGTTCCAAAAAGCCAAGCCGTTTCAGGGCAGCATCCATGTGCCGCTGTTTATCTCCGGGCCGGAGCGTTATGTCGGCAAGCACGGCACGGTCCGCACCGATTTGGCCGAGCTGCGGGATGTTATGCCCACGCTGCTGGAACTGGCGGGCACACCGATCCCCGAAACCGTGGACGGCACGAGCCTGCTGCACCCTGTTGAGCGTGAATATCTGCACGGCGAGCATACGCTTGGCGAGGATTCCATGCATTTCATCCTGACAAAAGAGGATAAATACATCTGGTACTCCCAGACCGGGCGGGAGCTGTACTTTGATTTGCGCAACGACCCGCACGAGAACAAGAATGTGCTGGACGAACACCCAGCGCGCGTAGCCGAGCTGCGCGAACTTCTCATCAACGCACTGAAAAACCGCGAAGAGGGCTACACCGACGGCCACAGCCTGCTTGTGGGCAAAACACCCGTGACCGTATTGCAGCATACCGAGGTGCTATGAAGCAGCTTCAATTCCTGATAAAACCAGCCGCAGGCTACTGCAACATGCGCTGCCAATATTGCTTTTACCGGGATGAGCAGCAAAACCGCGTGAACCCCGAAGACTGCATGATGACGCGGGCGACTGCCGAGACGCTGATTCAGCGCTGCTTTGTGGAAATTGAGCAGGGCGGCTTTGTTTCGTTTGCCTTTCAGGGCGGGGAGCCAACCCTGGCCGGGCTGGATTTTTTCCGCTTCTTTACGCAGACGGTGCGAAAGTACAACCAGAAGCGCGTCACCGTACAGTACGCCATCCAGACAAACGGCCTTGCCATTACCGAGGAATGGGCTGAATTTTTCAGCAAAGACCATTTTCTCGTGGGCATCAGCTTGGATGGCACCCCGGATGTCCATGATGCCCTGCGCCCGGACGCACAGGGGAACGGGACATGGGATAAAATCACGCAGACGATCAAACTGCTGCGCCGCTGCGGCGTGGAGTGCAACCTTTTGTGTGTCGTCACCAAGCGGCTGGCCAAAAAGGCGGAGCGCGTGTATAAATCCATGAAAGCCACGGGGGTGCGCTATTTGCAGTTCATTCCCTGTCTGGACCCGTTGGATACGCCGCAAGGGCAGCAGAACTACTCCTTAACACCGGAGCTGTACGCGCAGTTCCTGTGTGCCATGTTTGATGCCTGGTATCGGGACTGGAAAACCAGCACCTATATCAGCATCCGTTTGTTTGAGGATTATATTCATCTGCTTATGGGCAGCCCTGCGGGGACCTGCTCCACGACCGGTACTTGCGGTGCCTATATGGTTGTGGAGGGTAGCGGTGCCGTGTACCCGTGCGACTTCTTCTGCCTGGATGCCTATAAACTTGGAACTGTGCAAAACGACACCCTGCAATCGCTGCTTACCGGCAAGAAAATGCAGACATTTATCACAGACGGCTGGCAGATCCCCGCAGAGTGCCGGCAGTGCAGATGGATCCGCCTGTGCCGCGGCGGCTGCAAGCGCGACCGCAATGCTACCGACACTGCGCAGCGCAGTTACTACTGCAAAGCCCTGCAAAAGTTTTTTGCCTATGCGGAACCGCGCCTGTGCGAGATGGTCCGCGCCGTTCAAATGTACCGCTGAAAAGGAGACAGATTCTATTGGACAAGAAAAATAAATACTGGCAGCTGTTTCTCTCTACCTTTAAGTTGAGCGCCTGCACCTTCGGCGGCGGCTTCGTCATTATCCCCCTGATGCGCGAGCGCTTCGTGAAAGAACTGCGCTGGATCGAGGAAGAAGAAATGCTGGACCTGACGGCGATTGCCCAATCCAGCCCCGGCTCTATTGCCATCAATGCCTCGATTCTGGTGGGCTACCATGTGGCAGGCATCCCCGGTGCGCTGATTACCGTGGTGGGGGCAGCCTTGCCGCCGCTTATCATCATTTCCATTATCTCCGCGTTTTATCAGGCGTTCCGCTCCAACAAGTATGTGAGTATGGCGATGGCCGGTATGCTGGCCGGTGTGGCGGCGGTTGTCTTTGATGTGGTCATCAATATGGCGTGGCCCATCCTGAAAAAGAAGCGCTGGCTGCCCATCGCGGTCATGCTGGCGGCTTTTTTGGCGACCCGTTTCTTCTCGGTGAATATCATTTTAATTATTTTGGTCTGCGGTGTCATCGGCGCACTGGATACTCTGTATCTGCAAAAGCGGGAGGACGACAAATGATCTACCTGGAACTGTTCTGGAGCTTTTTCCAAATCGGCCTGTTCAGCATCGGCGGCGGCTATGCGGCCATGCCCCTGATTCAAAACCAAGTCGTGGATATTCACCCCTGGCTGACGATGACGGGCTTCGCGGACATTATGGCCATTGCCGAAATGACCCCCGGCCCCATCGCCGTAAACGCTGCTACGTTTGTTGGTATTCAGGTGGCGGGTCTGCCGGGGGCACTGATTGCCACGATCGGCTGTATTTTCCCGTCCTGCGTCATCGTCATGACGCTGGCCTACGTGTATTACCGTTTCCGCGGTCTAAGCGTTATGCAGGGCATCCTGGCCGGGCTGCGGCCTGCTGTTATTGCCATGATCGCTTCCGCCGGCATCTCCCTGTTGTGCATGGCCCTGTACGGGCAGCGCACTTTCCCGGCTGATTTGGGCAGCATGGATCTGATTGCCCTGGCTGTTTTCCTTGTGGGCTTCTTTATTCTGCGTAAGTGGAAGCCCAGTCCCATCAAGGTCATGGCGGGGGCTGCCATGGCCGGTGTCGTGCTGTACAGCATCGCGGCATAAACAAAAACTGAGAGGATATTTTATGATGAATGAGATTTTAGCCGCCTGGCGGTGGAACGGTTCGGTGTCCGAGCCGGTTCCCTATGGCGAGGGGCATATCAACCAGACGTATGCCCTCACGGTAACGTCTGCGCAGGGCGCAAAGCGCTACATCCTGCAAAAGATCAACACCGATACCTTCAAGGACCCCGCCGGCTTGATGGAAAATATCTGCGGCGTAACGGATTTTCTGCGTGAAAAAGCTAAACAGCGCGGGGCTGACCCTGCGCGTGCCACGCTCCATGTAGTGCCTACTGCGGCAGAAAAGCCTTATTACCAAGCCGCCGATGGCAGCTGCTGGCGTGTCTATGATTTTGTGGAGAACACCGTCTGCTTGCAGCAGGTGCAATCTGCCGAGGATTTTTACCAAAGCGCCGTTGCGTTCGGCAATTTCCAGCATCAGCTTGCCGCTTATCCGGCCCACACCCTCCATGAGACGATCCCACACTTCCACGACACACCCAAGCGCTTCGCTGATTTCCAGCGCGCTGTAGCCGAGGACCGCATGGGCCGCGCCGCCCAGGTGCGGCGCGAGATCGAGTTTGTCTGCGCCCGCGAAGCTGATTATCATGTGATGGTGGATCTGCTGGCGGCGGGCAAGCTACCGCTGCGCGTCACCCACAACGATACCAAGCTGAACAATATCCTGCTCGACAAAACGACGGGGGAGGGCCTTTGCGTCATCGACCTTGACACCGTCATGCCGGGCCTTGCCGCCAATGACTTCGGCGATTCCATCCGCTTCGGTGCCAACCATTGCGCCGAGGATGAAGCTGACCTCTCGAAAGTGAATTTTAGCATGGAACTGTTTGAAATTTACACCAAGGGCTTCTTGCAGGCAGCAGGGGAGGCGTTCACGCCTTTAGAGAAACAGACCCTGCCCTGGGGCGCCAAGCTGATGACAATGGAATGCGGCATGCGCTTCCTCTCCGATTATCTCGAGGGAGACCACTACTTCCACATTAACTATGAACAGCAGAACCTTAACCGCGCCCGCACCCAGTTCAAGCTGACCTCCGGCATGGAAGAAAACTGGGATGCTATGCAGAAAGTAATTGAGAAATACTGCTGATAAAAACCTGATACCCCCTTCTCATTCTGCGTTTTGCGTAAAGCAAAATCGCGGTTTCTCCTTTTTATAACGCCCGCGCCTGACAAGCGCGGGCGTTTTCTGTTCTATACAGAATAAAGTCGTCGGCACAGCTTTGCAACGCAGATTTATTGCGAAGGTTGTGTAGGGTCAATCGGGTGTCAGCAAATTGGTGATTTTCTCGCAGTCCTGGGAAGTGTAGCCCCACAAAATCGAACTGAGAACCTCAATAGCTTCATCCCGGTGAACATAGTAGGTGCGCAGAGAAATGGAGATACCCTTGGTTTCGAGCAACTGCAAAATTGCACCCGCATTCTCGCACTGCTGCGGGGAGAGATAGGCATAGTACAAAATCCAGTAATAAAACTCGCCCTTTTTGTGTTTGCGGCGCATCAGGTCAATCGCGGTGTCGATGATCTGCATCATTTTTTTGCTGCGTTCCAAGGCGCGGGCATAGCTTTCCAGCCGGTTGCCGCCCTTGTTGACCTCGCTGTCAACAAACAGTGCGTCCGTGGACAGCCCATATTCGGCCTTGAATTCCTCTTGCAAATCGAGATCTGATACTTCCAAATTCCACATGACATCCCGGTACTTCCTCAAAAGCGTCCGTGTGTCATGGTAATGCGGGGATACATTGGATTTCTGTCTTTTGAATGGCATAAAAATACTCCCTGTTTTTGTTTGTCGAAAGAATTCTTTCAATTACTAAACAGAGAGGAATTAACGATTTTGACGCATAATTTGCAAAGAAAAAGAAAAAATCCGCATCGAAATCGCACATGTCGGCAATATCGATGCGGATTTTGGTTTTGTTTACAAGGGCATTGGTAAGTTGTGCAAGGACCAAGCTATTATTAGAACCCGTCAATCGCACGCTCAATCACGGTGGGAACAAAAATGGACATCACAACCAACCACACAGCTGCAATGGCTTGAATAAGGTTGTCGGGCATCCCAATAAGAATGTCAGGAAACCATACAAATGCAGGGGCAACAAGACTCCGTATAAGGTAACCGACAAATTCGCCGATGCTGAACACACCTAAATAATCAATTGGCTTATA
>NZ_FUYF01000033.1:0-7741 GCF_900167555.1 Gemmiger formicilis
AACGCCAATCTTACATAAAGAAGAAACAGAGAGAGCATGAAAAAGAAACCAGAACTAAAAAGGAGGCAGAACAATCCGAATTTAGAACCGCCGGGTATGATATGTGGAGCAGAATGGAGCCGCAAAATGAAAAACTGATGGCTGCTATGCAGCAATTAAGTCTCAAAGAGAGGTTTGTTGTCACAGAGTATGCCCTAAAAGGAAAGCCCTTTAAGGAAATTGCTCAAGAAACAGGACTCAAAGAAAAAGGAGTGGCATCTGCCTATTATAGAAGCATTAAAAAGCTGAGAGCCGAAATGGGGGATGTAAAATGACTTTTATGGAACTGTTACTCTCAGCTAAATTGGGAAGTACATCGGCCTTTGAAGAACTGTTTGCGAGGTACAAAAATCTTTTGCGAAAATATTCCGTAGTAAACGGTGTATTTGACGAGGATTTATACCAAGAACAGTGCGTGCTGTTTGTACGCTGCATTGAAATTTTTGATGTGAATCGATAATAGAAAAGGGGCTGTTGCACAAGGAAAAATTCCAAGTGCAGCAGCCCCTTTACGGTTAAACGGTTCCAAAAGCACCAAAACGCTCGCCATAGGCCCCCTGATTTTCCAAAAAGAGATAACTCAAACAGGCCCTTCTGAATAACGATTGTTTTCCAGAGGAGCCTGTTTTCCAATTCTTCAAAAATCAGAAATTCAGGTATGCTTTAGGCTGAATCAAATGCAGATTTTGCAGTCCACTGTTGCACTTTGCCAGCAGATGAGCAATGTTTTGGGAAAGCCCCAAGAACAGAAGCTCAGCCAGAACTTTGACCTTGCCGCCGGTAAGGAAACGCTTGAAATTCCGATTGTGCTTTAGCTGTCCGAAGGCACCCTCTGCCTGAATAGAACGGTTGCAGCGCAGCAACTTTCCTTCCTCGGTGGTAATGTTGTGATACGAATTATTGCGCAGATTCTGAAATTCCCAGCAGACAAAAATTTCCTTGAGCCTTTCGCTGTCTTTAGCCTTGCAGCAGGCTGCACGGTAAGGGCAGTCGGAGCAGTCCTCGCAGCGGTAAACAGAGATTTTGCGCTCTGTACCGTCCTTCGCATGGGAGGTATAGTGAGAACTGAGATCCAAATGTCTGCCGTTCTTGCAGATAAAGCAGTCATCCGGTTCGTAATAGCCCATGTTTTCCATTCTGCCAACCTGTGACTTTGAAGAACGCTTTTTCCCCGATTCATAGTTGGCGGGCTTAATAAATGCGGTCTGGCCATTTTCAAACAGCCAGCGGTAATTGGCCAGACTTTCATAGCCGGAATCAGCCACGACATTGCGATAGGATTTTCCGTGCTTATGCCATAAATAGGTCAAAAACGGAATCAGCGTGCCGAAGTCTGTTCTGTTGCTGAATACGCCAATGCCGGTTATGAAACCGCTGTTGACAGCAAACTGAACATTATATCCGGGTTTTAGCTGACCATTGCGCATATGGTCGTCTTTCATATGCATAAAAGTGGCATCTGTGTCTGTCTTGGAATAGCTGTTGCGATTTTCCCCGCAAATTGTCTTCTTTCTGTTGTACTCCATCCAGCGGCGATAAGCTTCCTCGCCACAACCTCTATAAGGACCTCTTTGCTTACTTCGGTAAGCAAAGTGGCCGCACATTCTGAGCCTATTGTCAAGTATTTAGAAGAAAAAATCCCTCTATACCAATTTCTGCGTTGGTGTAGAGGGATTGCCTATTTAACTTAGTGACATTGCCTTTATCGGAATAGCTTTTTCCTTTATAACAACCCCGTCTTACAGTTGGGGAGAAACGCTTAGCGCTTCAGTTCCAGCAACGCATCACCCTGCTTTACGGTGCCACTGGCTTTAGCTTCGACAGCGGCATAGTCATCGGTATTGCAGACAATGACCGGCGTGGTCACGGGATAGCCTTCGGCCTTAATGGCTTCCAGCTCAAAGCGGATCAACGGCTGGCCCTTCTTTACCTTGTCGCCATCGTTGACGAGGTAGGTAAAGTGCTTGCCACCCAGCTTGACCGTATCGATGCCGATGTGCATCAGCAGTTCGGCACCGTCAGCCGTGGTCATGCCTACGGCATGGTGGGTCTCAAAGGTGGAGGAGATCTCACCGTCAGCAGGTGCCACCAGTTCACCGTCGGAAGGCTCAATGGCAATGCCATTCCCCAGTACACCGCTGGCAAAGGCTTCATCCTTCACATCGGCCAGCGGCACTACCGTACCGTTCAGGCAGGCAGACAGCACGGTATCCTTTGCTGCGGGTGCGGGTGCGGCTGCCGGCGAGGGAGCGGCACCCGGGTCTTTGGGTGCACTTTCCAGATAATCTTCCAGCTTTGCCTTGATGACGGCCACCTTGGGGCCATACACCACCTGTACGCCGTTGCCCTTGCAGATCACGCCGGAGGCGCCGGAGGCTTTGAGCACATCCTGTTTGACCAATGCCGCATCTTTGACCGTGCAGCGCAGACGGGTTGCACAGCAATCCACATCGGCCAGATTAGCGGCACCTCCCAGACCTTCCACGATCAGTGCACTGACCGGGTCATTTCCGGCAGGCACACTGCCGGAAGCAGCATTGCGGGCGTTCACGTCCGCACGGGTGTACAGCTTGACTTCCTCGGCATCATCGCGACCCGGGGTCTTGTAGTCAAACTTGGAGATCATAAAGCGGAAAATGATGTAGTACAGCACAAAGTACACCGCACCGACCACGACCACCCACACCCAGTGGGTCTTGGCGTTGCCCTGCATCACACCGAACAGCACCAGATCGATGAGACCGCCGGAGAAGGTCATGCCTACGCCCACATTCAGGATGTGCATCAACATGAAGGACAGACCGGCCAGTACGCAGTGCACCGCGTACATGGGTAGTGCCACGAAGATAAAGGTAAATTCCAGCGGCTCGGTAATGCCGGTGAGGAAAGCCGTCAACGCAGCAGACAGCAGCAGGCCACCTGCCGCCTTTTTCTTTTCAGGCTTGGCGCACTGGTACATAGCCAGCGCCGCGCCGGGCAGGCCGAACATCATAAAGGGGAACTTACCGGCCATGAAGCGGGTAGCACTGACCGAGAATACAGTGGTGGACTTGGAAGCCAGCTCGGCAAAGAAGATGTTCTGTGCGCCGGTCACGGTCACGCCGTCGATGATGGCGGTGCCACCCACAGCGGTCTGCCAGAACGGCATATAGAACACATGATGCAGTCCAAAGGGAATCAGCGCACGCTCCAGCAGGCCGTAAATAAAGGTGCCTGCGTAGCCGGAAGCCAGCACCAGTGCACCCAGCGCGGCAATACCGTTCTGCACCACCGGCCAGATATAGAACATGGCAATGCCGACCACCAGATACACAATAGAACTGACGATGGGCACGAAGCGTGTGCCGCCAAAGAAGGCCAGCACTTGCGGCAGCTCGATCTTATAGAATTTGTTGTGCAGTGCCGCCACGCCCAGGCCGACCACGATGCCGCCGAACACACCCATTTGCAGCGTTGTGATGCCCAGCATGGTGGTGGTGGAGTTGGCAGGCATAGCTTCTACACCGCCCGCCGCATTGATCATGGCCTGAATGGCCGTATTCATAATGATATAGGCCACTGCACCGGACAGTGCTGCGACCTCTTTTTCCTTGCGAGCCATGCCGATGGCTACGCCCATGGCGAACAGCAGCGCAAGATTGTTGAACACCGCATTGCCGGTCTGACTCATCACGTCCAGAATGGTATAAATGAGGGTGCCCGGATGGATGACGCTGTTCAGGCCATAAGCCGCCAGCATCGTTTCGTTGGTGAACGAGCTGCCGATGCCCAGCAGCAGGCCCGCCACAGGCAGCAGTGCAATGGGCAGCATAAAGCTGCGTCCCACGCGCTGCAGCACGCCAAAGATCTTGTCTTTCATCTTAAGTTCTCCTTTTCCTAAGTTCGTATCCAGCATATATCTACACAGGAAAGACCTGTGGAGAATCAAAGGTGAAACAAAAAGCTTATTTCCCCATCCAAATCCGTTTCAGATGGATGGTAAGGAACACCAGTTCCTCGTCCGAAAGCTCCTTGTGCCAGGTATTGCGCACATACTCCGCAATGCAACAGGCGCATTTGTAGTGTTCGCTGCAATTGCGGGCGATCAGGGCGCGGAACACTTCGTCATGGGTATCGTTTTCCTGCTCCTGTTTTCCTTGAAATACGCGCTGTGCAAAAAAGCGCAAATGCACTGTAAAACGGCTGAAATCCAGTGCATCCCGGTCAAAATGGAAGTTGTAAAAGCATTCCACTACCTGCACGCAGCCATCCACAAAGCGGGTGACATCGTTCACCACGCTCATGGTGGTGTTGAGCTCTGCGTTGACGATGTGCAGCGCAATAAAGCCGCCCTCGTCGTCCGAAAGGTCTGCATGGAAGCGCTGGCGGATAGTGGCAAGGCACTCCACGCCAAGGTGATACTCTTCCGGGTAGAATTCCCGAATGGAAGTCATCAACGGGTTAGAAAAGCGAATACCCTCTTCGCTGCGCTGAATGGCAAAGCTGATGTGGTCGGCCAGCGTGATGAGCAGGCTTTCATTCAGTGGGTATTTCAGCCGCTGCCGGATGGTTTCTACCAACTCATCGGTGAGCAGTAGATGCTCATACGGAATCCGTTCCAGAAGTTCCACCAACTTTTGCTGCACGGCAGGGCTGGTCATGCGGTAGCTGCACTCTGCGGTTTCAGCCTCGATTTTATAGCCCGGCTTAACACCAAAGCCCAAACCGCGCCCGGTGACGATCAGTTCACAGCCCGTGGGGTCCACCACGCGCAAAATGTTGTTGTTGATTGGCTTTTTGACGGTATATTGCATTGTTTCTTCTCCTCGGGTTGAAAAAGGCAATAAAAAAAGACCACCCTTGACACAGCAAACATACCGAAGGCTGAAACACGCTTTCGGCTTGTGCTATGCAGAGTTGGTCTAGCCCGCCAAACGGTAACAATCCAACGACGCTGCTCACGTACATTTTTCTTTTTTTGTAAGGCGCAAACAAATCAGGCACTTGAATAACGATTTATTCTGTATAATACTACAATATCACATTCTTTGTGGAGTGTCAAGGCGAGAACGGCTCTCTTTTTCACTTTGTTAGCTTTGCACAAATTCAGTCGATAATTTACAGCAGATTGACAAGTAAAAAGATTTCTTTTATTCCTCATCCGGATACAAGTTCCGTGCATCCTTAACTGCAAGCAGAGGATTTTATTTGACGTGCATGATACGAAACCAATCGCAATAAATCGTCCCTTTACAGTCGGGCAAAACTGGATTATGCTCAACACGCCCAGAGGAGCACAATCCAGTGCGATTCTCTACAGCATTGCAGAAACGGCAAGGCCAACAATTTGAAGCCGTATGAGTATTTCCGCTTTTTACTGGACGAGATTGCAGAACATCTTTATGGCCGGGAGCATGATCCGAATGACCGCGCGTTCTTAAATGATCTGCTGCCGTAGTCGGACAAGCTGCCTGACATTTGCAAGAAGAAAATTTGAGGCTTGCTGGAGCCGGATTCGGCTCCAGCTTTATTTTTGCTTGACGGCTGTGCTTGAGCGGTTACATAGATACATTGCACAGACTTACTCCCTTTAATACTCCTCTAGAAAAAACCAGCCGGAAGTAAATCCCTTCCGGCTGGCATATACATATTCTCTTTTACGCGGTAAATGCAGGGCGGATACTCTGTTGTACCCCGGTCTTTTCTTCTTGTTGCTTTGCCCACGTCACGCGTGTCACTTCTTCAACAAATGCGCGCGCTTTCTTATCGGCAGAATAGTAATGGATTCCAAATTGGTCGCAGACGTCAAACAAAAGTTCGGTGTAGGCAAGTTCGTCCGCTGACGGCATCGCAAAATATCCACCTGCCGCATCGGCCAGTTCATCGATTTCATAACGTTCATTTATGATCATATCTGCCTCATCGGCTATATTTTTAACATTAACCATTTACCACGCTCACTTCCTTGATCGGAGCCAAAAATGTATCTGGATCAAAATATAAATTTTTCAAAACAGGAATTAAATCAATATACTCTTCTTCAGGCCTGTCATTCTGTTTATACTTTGCCATCGCTACAATATAACCATGATTCCATTCTTTTACTTCTGTATAATGCTCCAATGAATATGGTGCGCGAAATCTAATTACCTTATCCCCCACACGGAAAACTGTATAATTGGATTCATTGCTAAGAATTGCCCGTTGGCTATTCATACACGTTTCCCTCCTTCATTACTCTGGCTTTTTCAGTAGCTGTTCAAAGTTTGAGTATGCCTCGCGAATGATTTGTATTTACCTACTTTAGTATCAATAACCGCAGCAATCAATTCAAAATCACGGGGACCTTCTGCAACAATTCCTTTTTGTCAAAAGAGCGCATTTATAGGTTTGAGGCAAGCAATAAACGCACTGCGGCAGCCTGATTTGACGCTTTTACAGGTGACTGTGAATGGAACATCTGCATGATTCCATAGGATCAAATCGCTTTGCCGCCTGACTCTTCATACTTACTTTTGCGTGCAATGTCGCTTTTGAAGCGGATGCACCGCACGTGACCGAGACGTTCTACAAGGAAACAGTACGGGCGGATGCCATCGTCGATTTCCAGAATTTCATAGGGCAATAGCTGCATAGAGAGCAACTCTGCCAAAGAATGATTTTTGATTTGCTTTGCAAATTCCATCGCCGTATAAGGTGACTCTCCCTCATACCGCACTGCATAGCGGCTGGGGTATGGGAAAAACGAGATTCCGTTGGCCGCAAGCATGCTCTCTCCTGCCTCGATTTCCGGTGAACGGAAGTGGTAAATCCGCAATGTGGGCGGCACGCGCCGCTTAGGACACCATTTCGGTACATTTACCTTGGGGTCATCAGAGCGAAAGATGATGATTTTTTTGCCGCCGGTGCAGTATTTTGTGTTCGGTTTCATGCGCCGACCGTGAACTATTTTCGTTTCAGACCCGGCATAGAGCTTGCAGTCCGGGCAGTAATAACACTTAAATTTGCGTACTTTTTCTTCATACATAGTCAATTTCACCTCTTATTCCGTCAAAAGAAGCCGTGGCAGCAAAGCGCCGCCACGGCTGTAATTAAATAATTCTGCGAACATTCAACCCTTTACGCACACGCGGCCAGCGTTTGTCGGCGCGGGTTGAGGACCGCGAGTACAAAAGGGCGAGGCTTGATGTAATAATGGGTGGTGGATGTTTCAAAGTGGATCTCCTGCGTCTCGGTTTCGTGAATCTTCACCACAGGAGCCGTATGGTACATCTCGCCGCCCGTACTGAAGATGGCGGGTCTGCCCACCATCAGTGCGGACATGAGTTTGCCGGTAATGTAAAGCTCCAGCTTCCGCTTTTTCATTCTGTCCTTGCCTCCCTTTAAGCATCTCTGCACAGTTCCACCACGATGAACCGCGCGTTATCCAGCAGCGTGTTCACATGGTACAGCGAGGTGTTCTGCATCTGCGCAATCTCGTTCGTCTGGTAGCCTTTGGTGCGCAGACGGATAATTTCCATCTGCTGGGGCGTTACCCGCTTGGCGAGGGCGTGCAGAAGCAATGCAACCTCACTTTCACGCAGCGCTTCCTCGTCCGTTACCGTTGGTGTTGAATGCCGGGTCAGATGCCCGGTGTAAGACTGACGGGGACGAACAAAACGGATGACGCGGAAACGGCGCTTGTCGGTGCGGTGGGTATTGACAACTTCGCCTTCCATCGCCC
>NZ_FUYF01000033.1:7751-13513 GCF_900167555.1 Gemmiger formicilis
GCACAGTTCCACCACGATGAACCGCGCGTTATCCAGCAGCGTGTTCACATGGTACAGCGAGGTGTTCTGCATCTGCGCAATCTCGTTCGTCTGGTAGCCCTTGGTGCGCAGACGGATAATCTCCATCTGCTGGGGCATTACCCGCTTGGCGAGAGCATGCAGAAGCAATGCAACCTCACTTTCACGCAGCGCTTCCTCGTCCGTCACCGTCGGCGTGGAACGCCGGGTCAGATGCCCGGTGTAAGACTGCCGGGGTCGGACGAAGCGGATGACGCGGAAACGGCGCTTGTCGGTGCGGCGGGTATTGACAACTTCGCCCTCCATCGCCCGCCACGCAACCGTGGCAAAGGAATAGCCTGCAAGGTTCGGGTCGGTCAGATACCGCTGCACCGCCCGCAGATAGCCGAAAATGACGATGTCATAATATTCGCTGGCAGGCAGATTCTTCTCGTGCAGAAACTTGTAAACAAGGTTGTGGTTCTTGTCGGCAAAAATACGCTGAGTATCATTCAACGGAATATCGTGCATAAAACACCTCCTTCATAAACTGTCACGCGGGCAGCGGCTGCGTGTCGCCGTTCACCGTAGCACCGATGCAGAAGCTGCCATCGGCGGTCGCAGGGGCGGCAGCGCAGCTCTCCACCTCACAAAGACCATCATCCTGTTCACGTTTTGCCTCGATGCGCTGGCGATTCATGCCACGAATCTGCTCACGGAAGCTCAAGGCGTACTTGCGCACAGCGGCAAGCTGCTCGCCGTGGAAATCGCCCAAGCGCTTGAACGTGGCAACGCTGTAATCCTTGCCCTCCGGGTTCGTCTGGCGTTTCAAACCAATCTCCACAAGGCTGCCATAAGTGGCACGGTTGCGGAAAACAAAACCCTGATTCAAAAACTCACGGAACGGGCTGATGCTGGTGGGAGAGAGATTGATCGCCAGCGGCATAAACTCCCCGCTGCGCAGCAAGTACAGCACCCGCATATTCTTGCAGGCTTTGCCGCGACCATTGGCGGCACTGCCAAATTGGCTCAACGCACAGGTTTCGCAGACACCACCGGGTTCACCGTAGCCCTGTTTGCCGTCTACAGAGGAGCAGAGCGGCGGTACATCGTCGCTGTACTCATCGCCCTCCGGCCAGTAGGCGCAGCTTGCGTGATTGAACAAAATCACGCCGGTGAGAGTGGGGCTGTAATCTGGGTGCTGAGGGTCGCCGGTGGGCAATTCAAACTGCAGCACGCCGCCTGCGGGAATCTTGATGCGGGGAAAGGACATCGTAAACCCGTCCCTATCCTCAGCAAGTTCCTCACTACTGAAATCGGCATCACCCATTTCGGGCAGCACAAAATCCAGCGGCTCGTTGGCGGTCATGGCGGTAGTGGCTGCGGCGTTAGCGTTCATCATAGACATAAAAAATCCTCCTATATGTAGGGCAGCATCAAGCAGCTGCCTGGTTGATTCTCGACCACTGCCGGGGCGGCATGGTCAAAATACTGTAACCGATACTTTCCAATTCACTGGCGCGGTCATAACTCTCCACATCCTGGCTGTGGCGAGTCACGGCGTTGGATAAACCATACAGCGTCAAATCGTTGGATTCGATCAGCCGCTGCAATACGCCAGTGCTTTCGCTGTCGGTAATGTGGAACTCTTTGCTGGCAAGTTTGACGACGGCCGGCACATCACGGGTATCCATCTGCGCGGCTTTGGCCTCCTGCATCTTGCCGACGACCTGCGCGAACCGCGCTTCTTCCACAGCAGCGCGCACGGTGTCCTGAATCTTCATAACAAAGGCTTTGTCCTCCGCGTCCAAAGTTGCTTGGGAGTAGACGCTGAAATTTTCCTCGCTATCTGTAACACGCCCCACATGGTTACGGCGGGCGGCGGCTTCATTCACGACCATGCCGTTGCTGCACACCAGCCGATAGATCAGCGGCTGGATGCTGACGGAACCAAGTCCGACCTCGCTGTTGCTGATGATGACCCCGGCCTGCACAATGTCGCCGGGGGATACCTCCGCCTGCAAGCGGGGGTTCACGGCCTTGATATACATACGGCTTTCGGTAATTTGGCAGCTTTCAAAGCGGATGTCAGGCAGCCCGCCGAGAATCGGAAGCGTCACTCCGGCAATGTCGATATTGTCGATGCGGCGGTAGCGATTGCTCAGGTACGCACGAGCGGAGCCGTCCAAGGTACGCAGCATACGCTGGCTGCTTTCCTGCTTGAACCATGTGTTGGCGTTGTAGGCCAGCAAGTCGGGACGTTCCTCCCGCATACGGTCATAGTAGGCGGCGGGAATACGCAGATGAGTGCCGATCTGCCGATGAGCGATGCCGGTGATGGTCATGGGCTCAATCAGCTCAGTGCCGCTGTCGTCCGACAGGTGCAAAAACATTTCTTTGCCGTAGGATTCCATCCGCAGGCGATTGGGGGCAATGAGGTAGTCCTCCTTGGACTCGCTCTGCCGCTTCACTTCGGTCAGCATCTGCTGTAAAGATACACCGGATTTCATACGCGAAACCTCCCTTTACCACGAGAGAACCAGCTTGCCGGAAGTTTCCTCGGCGGCCAGCCCATCTCCTGCAAAGACCTGTTTCAACTTTTCCCAGCAGCCCACAGGTGGGAAACCGTGCAGTTCCGGGAGTACCGATGTGCTGCCATCCGTAAGCTGGATGTGACCGTCCTCCTGCACGGTCATCGAGTGATGCCCGCGGGAACTGAGGTCGGCCACTATGCCCTCCAGCGTTGCGCGTCCCTCAGTTTCATACCAAATGCGCGGGTCGGGCAGTGGGGGAGTCTCAGCGGGAATACGCGGTTTTTCAGGCGTGTCTGCCGTGGGATTTGGGCGCAGCGGCACGGTGTTGATCAACTCGCACCGCAAGTGAGCCTGCTTGTCCAAAACGACCTCGGCACTCTCAAAGCCGTCCAATCCGTGAACACGAATCAGGCAGCGCCCTCCCTCTTTGACGATAGCAAGCGGATCTTTGGTGGCCCATTCCCATGTGATGTTGCTGTCCGCCGTGCGAAGCGCAGCGGTGACGCGTTGGTTCACATGAAGCAGCAGAATGTCGCTGAGCGGTTCGTCCTCAATGTCCGGCACCACAAACTTGGTGCGGCGGGGTGCCTTTGCTTTCTTCTTGGGGACTGCCGGTAGGCTGCTGCGCAGATGGTGCAGCACATACAGTTCCCAGATGGAGCAGGCAACAAGCAGAAGCGGCAGCAGCAGCGCGCCGCGCACAAACGCGGCGATGGCTACAATGATGCCCACGAAAATACTTGTACCGTTCCAGATGGCATTGTCAGATTTCATTGTCGATTACCGTCCTTTCACAAAAACAAAAAGGGCTGCATCAGGTGTCCATTCTGAACACTTGATGCAGCCCAAGGTGCAGCCGCTTTTCGGCGGCCATGCGGGATGCGGATGGATTCTTGGTTCACTCCTTTCTGCCGGTGGCAGGAAATATCTATATAAAAAAGTGCCGGCAGGGAAGACACCGCGCCCAATTCAGCGCAATGCCATCTACTACCGGCACCGATTACAAAAATAACAACGTATGCTTATATAGCATAAAAATCATCTATAAGATTATTATAATACTATATCTTGTGGATGTCAACGGTGGATTTTGTATGGGCTCCTGCACGATGATAACAACGCGCTTGCAATTATACTCCCGCAGGAGTATAATTGCAATGAGGAGGTGGTCTGATGAAAAAGACGATTTATCACGGCTCGGATCACATTATTGAAAAGCCCCAATATGGCTATGGAAAGCCCTACAATGACTATGGCGTTGGCTTCTACTGCACCGAAAACCCGAACATGGCGAAAGAGTGGGGCGTAAGTATTGACCACAACGGTTATGCAAATGAGTATCAAATCGAATGTGACGGTTTGACGATTCTCGATTTGAATGCCCCGGAATATACAATGCTGCACTGGCTGACGATTCTGCTTGAAAACCGTGAGTTTGATGCGTCCACACCGCTGGCGGCGGAAGCTAAGGATTATCTCTTACAGAATTTTCATCTGGACTACAAAACGGCAGATGTCATTATCGGCTATCGTGCCGATGACAGCTACTTTTCCTTTGCCTCTGACTTTATCAACGGTGCAATCTCGTATCGCCAGTTGTGTAGCGCTATGCGCCTTGGCAAACTGGGTCAGCAATTTGTACTGAAAAGCCGAAAAGCCTTTGAGCAGCTGAAATTTATGGGCTATGATACAGCAGACGCCAAAGAATGGTATAAGAAGAAAGCGTTCCGTGACCAGGCCGCCCGCCGCCAATACTTTGATGTAGAGCGGAACCGCCGCCAAAGGGGCGATCTTTACATTACAACCATCCTTGACGAGGAGATGAAGCCCAGTGATCCACGCTTACGATAAAAATTATCTTACCGCTGCACAAAAATGTCTTGCGCGTATGCTGGACTACATGGTCAATGATTTACAGTATCCGCTGGAAACAGTATGGAACTGGTTTTTAATGAGCGAGATTTCCCATCGCTTTGAACTCGGTGATAGCACTATTTTGGCAGGCACTTCCGGTGTGGAACTTGCCCGCAGGGTACTGGAACAGGCGGGGGAGCCAGAACCCGTCCGCAAGGCATCCTATGCGTATGACCGCAGTCTCGAATACTGGACGGGCTGGGCTATCGCATATTACCAGTGGGATACCGGGCTGCGCTTCTCTGAAATTGAGCAGGCTGTGCCGATTTCCAAGGTGCGAATGCTGTATACGCCCTACCATGAAATGGACGTTCGCCAGTTTGCTGATAAGATGAACGAACTGTACCGCGCAGCAAAGCCGGAAACAAACCTAAAGAGCCTGCGCACACTGGCCGAAATGAGCCAGTCGGAACTGGCACGACAGGCAGAAATCCCCGTGCGCACCATCCAGCAATATGAGCAACGCCAGAAAGACATTAACAAGGCGCAAGGGGAAACCTTGCTGCGCTTGGCACGTGTCCTGCATTGCAGTATAGATGATCTGATCGAAAAAGTCCCACAGCAATAATATGAATAGAAGCGGAAGATTCTCATTTAAGACAGCGGGAATCTTCCGCTTCTATTTTGTCGGTTATCGCATCAGTAAGTATCAAGCATAATTTGCTGCCGCAGGTAAAGGTTTGACACTGCCGTGATGACCTCGCGGCTGCAACGGTACTCCCGCACTGCATGGGCGAAGTTGTCGCAGTTCAGGTCGTTGTCGTCATACAGCTTGTCCAGCACATCGTAGCCGTCCTTCAGGCGGCGGATGTCCATTTCGATGCACTTGATAATTTCCGCGCACGAGAGCGGTGTCTGCCGGGCAAGGCGGATGACTTTTTTCTCGCAGGCGCTACGGGCATCAACGTGGAACAGGCGGCGGGTGATTTTCCAAGAGATGCCCTCCAAAAACGTCAGTTTGAGGAACGACAGCACCCGCAGCGGCCATGCCGCACCGATGGGGATGATAAAGCGGCAGGAGAGCAAATCATATAGCGCATCATACTCGGTATCCCCGGTGCCAACCACAATGAGCCCGCGAACTAGCAGGCGCTGCACACAGTCCTGCCAGCTGCGGTGGATGGTGACATTGGAACTGCTCGCCATCTTCTCGTAGAAGCTACTGATTTCCTCTTCCCGCAGGATGCGCCAGTTGAGGATGGACCAGAGCATAAACTCTTGCACATCGACCTCGTACTCTTTTTCGCAGACGATGATGACCGGGCGGGTGCCTTCTTCGGTGCAGCAGCGGATATAACGGCCATTGGCAGTGTAAAG
>NZ_FUYF01000021.1 GCF_900167555.1 Gemmiger formicilis
GTTTTAATCTAAGGGTTTACATTCAGTTACAGTTTTTAGATAAATTTCGGGGTTTCCGTTCAAAACAAGGTCTGCATATCCAATCGGGTCATTGTACCACACCTTGGTTAAGGTTGCGGAGATGGCAGGGCTTGCGGGCATTGTCGGCTTTCACGAATCCGAGGATGGCTATATTGTCAGTTTTCCGGATACAGAAAACACGCAGGCGCTTATTAACGACTACAAAGCGCGTCTGCGTGATCTGGAAAACAATATCTGGCAGCACTAAACTGCCACTGACTCTAAGGCGGGCTTCGGCCTGCCTTTTCTTTATGCAAAATCATTTCTCTGCAGTTGCCTCACCCGGTTTGGTCGTGATGAGCTTATACACCGCCGTATCCTTGGGTTCCAGATTGGAGAACGGTATCATGCTGTTGCCCATCTTGATGATGCCACGTCCCTCGCTGGCGTTGCGCAAAAATTCCAGCTGCGGCTTGGACAGCCCGTACAGGCGTTCCAAGGCTTCCAGACTTTTCGATTGCCGCAGCATAATGACAAACTCGCTGTTGGAAAGCAGCGCATACGCCACGGGGTTATCCAGATAGTCCTGAATATCCTGCGAGATGCCGGTGGCGTAGGCATTGTACTTACGGAATCTTTTCCAAGAGGAGTACAGGAAATTGGAACTCATAGGGTCCTTTAACAGCACATGAATCTCATCAAAGTAGATCCATGTAGCTGCCGTGGCGTCCTTGCGGCGGTTAGTCATCACCTGCATATTGATGAACTCCAGCAGGGACATCATGGCAATCGGGCGGAGCTGGTCGCCCAGACTTTGGATATTAAAGCAAATCAGGCGGTTGTTCATATCCACATTGGTGGTGTGGGAAAACGCCTGCAAGCTGCCGTTGGTGAATACATCCAGCATCAACGCCAGCTGCTTTGCGCGGCGCAGGTTGGATTTGTTCAAATCTCGATACAAATCACCGAGCGTCGGGCAGGGCGCTGTGTAGCCGGAGGCAATCAGCGGTTTGTAAATGTTTTTGAGGCTGGCAGCAATCAGGCTTCTGTCCTCTGGCAGAAGATGCCCATTCTCGCCGATCAGCTTGTCCAGCATCGACAACACAAACTCGATTTTGGCAACATCGGGCGGCACATCGGTCTTGGGGTCGTAATGATAATCCAGCGGATTAAAGTGTGTCCGGCTGTCCACCGACACCTTGATTGCCTCGCCGCCCAGCGCCTTGACCAGCAGCTCGTATTCGTTTTCCGGGTCCACCAGAATGAACCGCGCGTTCGGCCAGCGCAAAAACTCCATTATAATTTCCATCTTCACGCTCATGGATTTGCCGCTGCCGGAGGTGGCAATCACCATCGCATTGCCGTTGATGAGCTTGGTACGGTCGCCCACGATCAGGTTGCCGGTAATGGCGTTTCTGCCGTAGAAGATACCCTGCGGGGACTGCACCTCCTGCGCCACAAACGGCACCAGCGCCGTGACGCTGCGGGTCAGCATCATGTGGCTGCTTTCCACACGTCGCAGCCCATAGGGCATGGCGGTGTTAAAGCAGTTTTCCTGCTGAAAGCGCATCTCGGTAAAGCGACAGTTGAAATTGGCAGCTGCCGATTGTAGTGCATCGGTTTCCTGCCGCAATTCGTCCGGCGTGTCGGCAAAGAACGCCACACTCAAAAGCACCATAAATACCTGTTTGTAGCACAGTAGAGGGTCGCTTCGGCGGTCCTCTATTTTTGCAAATCATTGACTTACTCCTTCCTCACTTCATCCGGCTTGGTCGTCATCAAGCCGTAGAGCTTAGTATTTTTCGGGAAACTGTTAGTAAAAGGCACGATATTTTCCGCGCACCGAATCAGTCCGCAGCCTGCGGGGACGTTGGTGACGTAGCCCAGCTGGTTGTCGGAGATGTTCAGCAGCTTCGCCAGTTCCGCGCGGTCGGTGGCGCTCTGGTTCAGCATCACGAGAAACTCCGAGTTAGCCAGCATCAGGCGGGCGGTGTCGGAGCGCAGCAGTTCGTCCACATTCTGCGTCAGCCCGGTCACAAGTCCGTTGTACTTGCGGATGCGTTTCCACAGCTTGTAGAAGAAATTGGCGCTGTACTCATAGCGGAACAAAATATAAAACTCATCGCAGAAAATCCACGTTCTGCGGCCTTTCTTCCAGTTCTGGATGACGCGGTTATAAATGGCATCCAGCGTCACCAGCATACCCAGCGGCATAAGCTGCTCACCCAGTTCGCGGATGTCATAGGCAATGATCCGCGCCTGCGTGTCCACGTTTGTATGCCGGGCAAAGGTGTTCAGTGTACCGGTAATGAACAACTCGGACGACAGCGCCAGCCCCTGTGCTTCGGGTTCGGGCTGCATCTGGAGCAGACGGTAAAAGTCCTGCAGCGTGGGCGGCGTGCCTTTATAGCCGTTGCGAATGTAGGGCAGATACACCTGCTCGGTGCAGCGGCCGAGGATGGACTTTTCTTTCGCCGTCACCATGCCGTCACCGATGAGCTGCTCGAACAGCGACAGCACAAATTCACTTTTGCTGACGATGGGGTTGCGCTCGTCACCGTAGGCGGGATCCATGTCCAGCGCGTTGATGTGGGTGTCGGATGTGGCCGAGATGCGGATGACTTCACCGCCAAGGGCTTCGGTCAAATAGCCGAACTCACTCTCCGGGTCGAGGATGAGAATGTCATCCTCGGTGGAGAGCGCGATCTGCACGATTTCTTCCTTGGCGCTCATGCTCTTGCCGGAACCCGAAACGCCCAAACGGAAGCTGTTGCCGTTGAGCAGCAAGCGGCGATCCGCCACGATCATGTTCTTGCTGACGGCGTTCTGCCCATAATACAGACCGTTCGGCTGCATGATTTCCTGCGCGCGGAACGGAATCAGCACAGCGGTGCTTTCGGTGGTCAGCGTGCGCAGGGCTTGGATTTTGCGCAGACCATACGGCAGCACCGTGTCCAGCCCGTCTTTCTGCTGCCAGCGCAGCGTCGAAAGCTGGCACAGGTGCTTGCGCGCCGTGGAGTAGAGCGTTTCGGTGTCGCTGTCGAGCTGCTCTTTGCTGTCAGCCAGATGCACCAGTGTCACCAGCCCGAACATCATTCGTTGGTCGCGGGTGGTCAGGTCGTCCAGCATTTCTTTCGTTTCCTTGCGCTGCAGCTCCATGTCATACGGAATGGTCGCGGTAAAATTGTTGTTTGCGTTCTGACGGCGCTGCCAGTTGGCGACATTCGTTTCCACGCCCAGCAGCGTGCTTTGCAGCTGGCGGGCGGCTTCGTCTGTCGGCACCGGCAGGATGTCGATGGACAGCATCAGATCGCGGTCAAGGTCGCAGAGTTCCGACACAAAACTGTCCTTGATGTAGCTGGCATAGTCCTGCAAATACAGCACCCTGCCATACCGTGCGTCCAGTTTGAAATGATCGGCGGCAAATTCCATGCTGTCGGGGCAGAACCAATCCTTGAAATGCTGCCCGCGCTTGGCGTGTTCGTGGATGTTGAACTCTGCCGCAGCCTGTTCTCCGGCCTTGAAAAAATCGCGGAAAATGTGCAGGCGCTCGGTCAGCGTCAACTCCTGCGCCACCGAGGAAAGCTGCGCAAGGTGCGTCACCAGATCCGTGCCGACACGGGCAAAGTAGCTGCGGGCTTCGTCCGCGTTGCGCTTTACCACGCTTACGGTCAGATAACGCTCCCGCACAATGCTGTTGCTGGTACCGGTGACCTGTGCGGTCAGCATCTGGTTGAATTCGTGGCGGTATTCGTCCAAGCCGTCATCCCTGTCGGGCAGCAGGACGCTGCGCTCGAACTCGGCCTTATTGATGCGGCGGTTATAAATCGTGATTTTCGCAGATGCGCCGGAGTCGAGAGCATTCAGCAGTTCCGAGTAATCAAGGAACATACTGGTTTTGTCCTCTTTGCTGGCGATGGCGTAGTTGATGTCGGTAAACGACCATGTTTTGGAATACTGGTTGCCGACTTGGAAAATCCCATCCGCAAAGATGCGGCGGATGGGAATGGCATCCTGTACGCTGCGCGGAATACGAAACTTCTCGCGTTCCATCTTCTGCGCTTTCGACAGGGTTTTAATCAAGCGGTTTCCTCGCTGTCATGGGTGTTTTTCTTCATAGGCAAACCTCTCTTTCGCTTTAAGCCCGCACGGATGGCGGGCTGCATGGCTTCGTAGTAGTAACTGTCGGACTTGAACACAAGGCGTTTCGGGCAGAGAATTTCAGACTTGAACCACGCCCACAGCACCTGTTCGGCGGTCATACCGTGGTAGGTGAAAAAACCACAGGCGGCAAACGGCGCAGCGCCCAAGATGCACATCCAGCCGATTTCTTCGGTGCCGACATACGGCTGCAAGGCAAAATAGATGCCGACAGCCACCGCCACGGCCAGCACCGAGCAGATGAACTGCCGCGTGTTCAGCCCAAAAAAGATATTTTCATGGTAGTCTCGGACTTCTTTCGGTATTTTGATTTCCATAGATTGCCCCCTTATAATCCCATAATTTCTTTCACGATGCGGTCACAGCCCTTAATGGCTCCCACCAACACCAGTAGGTTGAACGCCAACTCTCCAACGTAAGTCCACACAGCAGTGACAACGGATGCACCGGTATCCACGGCGGGCGGGCTGGACGAAATGGCGGAAAAGATGATGCAGGACAAGGCAATCACCACGCCCTGCAGACACACGCCCGCATAGCTGCGGATGAAGTTTTTCCCCACGCTGCTGGTGGGTTCACCTGCAAATGTAGACAGCGGGATTGGCGCAATTGCGGCGTACATCCACAGGCTGAACATTCTGCCATAGACGGTCAGGATCATGGTAAAGGATAAAACCGTAATCAGCAGCCCGCCGATCAGCGTAACTGCCCACAGCGGGATGCTATCCCAGAAACCCACGTTGTTGATGGCGTCGATCAACTCCTGTGGTAGTGTCACACTGCTCATGCCGGAGCTGCCCGATTGGGTAATAATCGTAGACACCATGCCCTGCACAATCGAGAAAACCGCCAGCATCAATTCCAGCCCATAGGTCACCGCGCCTTTCGCCAGTGCAAAACGGATAAACAGTTTAAGCGCGTGTTCCGGCTTTTTCACTTCCACAAAGCTGCCGCAGGTTTTCATAACGCCTACGGCAAAAAACAGCACGAGCAGCCCATAGCCGATTGCCTGCAAGGCACTGTGGATGCCGGTCATCACGCCCCAGACCTGCCCGCCCTTGAATGCCTGCGGGCTTTCGGTCAGCAGCGACCAGATTTCCGCCAGTTTGTCGTTCCATGTGGAGAGCGCGGCATTTAAGTTACTGACGATCCATGACTCACCCACAGGGCATCACCGCCTTTCCTCTTGGAGCAATCCTCACGCGGTAATGAGGTCGAGAATTTCCTTGGCGAAGGTAATCACCAGACCACCCGCCAGCGTCAAAAAGCCTTGGCTGCGCTGGCTGGGGTCGTGGCTCTGCAGGGATAGACCGACCTGCACAATTCCCCACCCCAGCAGGATAAGACCTACGGCGCGGATCAGCGAAAAGATGAACGTGGAGAGGTTCTCGACCACGACCAGCGGGTCATCTGCGGCGAACGCGGGCAGGGCAAAAACGATGCCGCACACCATGACGGCGTACAGCGCAAACAAATTGAGAGAAATTTTCACGGATTTTTTGTTATGATTCAGCTTCATGTAGACCTCCGAATTCTTTGTATGGTTGGCTTCATTTCTGCAGGTTCGGCGGGCAGAAAATCGTCCATATCCAGCAGTTCGTAATTTTCGGGTGCGCCGGGCAGATCGTCCAGCGCGTTGTCGGCGGTGGTGTAGTCGTAGGGGGCTGCGCCGCCGTCCTCGGTGCAGCGAATGTTCGGGTGCTTCAGCAGATTATATTTCAGGTCAATCACGGGGCGTTCCCCACGGATAAACAAGATGCATTTACTGTTGTCCAGCAACCGCACTTCGTCCGGGGTCATAAGGTCGCGCCCGGATTGCTGGTGGTTGATGCTGTAACTGCCGCTGCGCCCTTTGCTTTGGTTATAGCTTGTCGTGGAAATCGTTCCTTTCCCCAGCAGTTCCGAGACGTATTTGTGGGTTTCCTTTTCGGTGCCTCCAAGGTAGAGAAACTCATCGCACAGACCGACCAGTGATTCCCAATCATCCTTGTACATAGCCTTTAACTGTGCCATGTTCTGCACGATGATGGAGCAGAAAATAGCGCGGGAACGCATGGTGGCCAGCGCCGACAGGAATGTATCTTTCGGCAAGGAAATGTTCGCGTACTCGTCCATCAGGCAATGCACCGGAACAGGCAAGCGTCCTTTGTGTACGCGGTCGGCTTGACGGTACAGCGTCTGGATTAGCTGGGTATAAATCATACCGACCAGATAGTTGAGGGATTTGTCCGAATCCGGGATGCAGCAGAACAGCGCAATTTTGCGCTCGCCCAATTCCTGCAAATGCAGTTCGTCCGTCATAGTCAGCTTGGCGATGGACGGCAGATTGAACGCGGCAAGGCGCACACCTACACTTACCAAAATCGATTTCGCCGTTTTGCCAGAGACAAAAAGTCAAGGACTTTTTCATCAAATTCAAAAAGAAGTCACATTTTGCGGACTTCCTCACGGAGCATACGCTTGATTTTGTCCTCCATCGTCTCTTTTGCGGTCTCGCTGAAATGGACACGGACGATATAGGTGGTCTTGCCGATCTGCTTTCTGACAGTCGGGCAAGTGGCGGTGTTGGTTGCGGTATTGTTCATTCAAAATCCTCCTGTAAATGAAAAATGCCCGGTGACTGTTCATCATCGGGCGGTGTCGGTATGAGGGAACAAGGCAAGGCGGCAACATTAAGGTATCTATAAAAACCTTGCCGTCTTTGCCACGCTTGCCGTGTTCCTGTTGTCAGTCTCGGAGATAGCAGACCCATGCTGTGCCGTCTTTCTCGGTCACAAGTCTGTCCCCGATACGGCTCTTTGCCGTTCTCATGGTGCGTGAGGAAATCCCACGCTCATTGACCGTCTTTTCCAGCTCTGCACTTGGCATACGCTTTCCATCTGCCAGCAGTTCCAGAATGAGCATTTGCGCCTGTGCGGTCTTGCTCTCGGTCTTGGCGGTGTCTGTCCCGGCAAGAAGCTCGTCAGCGGTAATGTCATAAGCTCCTATCCATTCAAAGCCTTTCTCGTCTCCCAGAGAAAAGGCAAGGGACTGTCCGGGCGGCGCAAGGGAGCTTTTCTCATGGATCAGCACCCTCGTTGTGGGGCTGTCCTTCAGCTTGCCGATAAAAAGCAGACTGCGGACTGCCGCCGTAATGTCGATAGACCCCAATCCCCGGTAGGTGCTTTGCGTTCCTGCGGCTTTGTTCAGGTGTCCGATCAGCACGATAGCGCACCCGGTAGCCTGTGCAATGTCTCCCAGACTGCGGAATATCGGGCGCACCTCGTTTGCTCTGTTCATGTCCACATCTGCGCCCAGAAACGCCTGTACCGGGTCAATGATAACAAGCCTTGCGTTGTTTTCCCTGATTGCCCTTGCTATGCGCTCATCGGCAAGGGTCAGCGGTGTGTCCCTATCGTCAATGACAAGCACTCTTTCAAGGTCTGCTTCCGCTTCCATCAGTCGGGGCTTGACGGTATCGCCCAGACCGTCCTCTGCGGTCTGGTAGATGATGTTGAAAGGCTCAAGGGTCTCCATACCGGGTAAAGGCTTTCGGTTGGTGCAAGCCGCCGCAAGACGCATGGCAAAGTAGGTCTTGCCCTCGCCGGGGTTGCCCTGTATGATGGTCAGCTTTCCAAAGGGGATATACGGAAACCATAGCCAATCCACGCTCGTCAGCTCCACATCTGCCATGCGGAGCATGGGGACAGGCTGGGCGGTGGGCAGCTCTCGCAGCGTGATTGTCTCGGCTATGAATTTGCGGCTGGGAATGTCCCCTTGCTGACGGAGAACATCGTTCCAGTCTTTCCTTGCCGGGACAAGGCGAATGACGGCAATCTCGCCGGGAATGGACTGTGCCAGTCGGGTACAGGCTTCGCTTCCTGCGGTGTCGCTGTCAAGGCAGAGGAACACTTTTCGGGTGTCCTTGCGTTCAGAAAGGAAACGGTCAAGTGCTTTGCCAGAAACGCCGCCCAGGGCAAGATAGCTCCTTGTCTGCCAGTCTTGCGGATATAGGCAGATAAAGGATAAAAGGTCTATCGGTGCTTCAAAGACAAAGAGCTGGTTGCCGTTTCCCTCATAGCGGAACGGATAGGATTTGTCAGACCCGGCAATGTCCTGTCTGAATGGGTCTGCCGTTCCTCGCACATGGGCGTATCTCGGCGTACCGCTTCGGTCTCTGCCGACAAACACAACATTGTGCCGCTTTGCGTCCTCGTAAATATCCCCGGAAAGAAGAAAAGTCTCAACAAGCGTTTTGTTGAGACCTCGGCTTTCTGTGAGATATTGGATTGCTCTGTCGGCTGTTCTGTTGTGCAAGGGCAAGTGAAACGCTGTGGGCGGTGCTGTGCTGGCTTCGCTCTGCCCCTCGCCGCTTTCGCCGGTCAGGAGCTGGACGGCTTCGGGAAAGGACTTTCCGTAAAACTCCATGACAAAATCAATGGGATAACCGCCCTTGCTCTGGCTGTGGCGAAACCACTTGTTTCCCCGGACGGTCAGGCTGTCATGTTCTTTCCAGCGGTATTCCCGTCCGCTTTTGATAAGTGTCTCTCCCTGTGTGCGGAGAAAATCTTCCAGACTGACGGCGTTTGCCCGGTCAATCTGTGCTTGGGTGTACTGCATGGGCGTCCTCCTTACTTCTTGAAAACAGCGCATCGTCTGCAAACGCCATGCTCACGCTCGTCCAGCGTGTAGGGGCAGTTCGCACATTCCTTCCGTACTGCCTTGTGATAACAGGCAGATATCCCAACTCCTGCAACATATCAATCTGGCGGTCGGTGAGGGTAGCTTCAAAGGCAAGGCATTTCCGGGCGTGTTCGTCCAGCTCAATTAGGTCGGAAAGCGGTCTGCCATCGCTCAAAGGTTCTCCGCTCAAAAGGCGTTTTGCCGTTCTGCGGATGGGATTGTATTCGTTCTTCCAGTCGTATTTTTTCATCGGGATATATCCTCCTTTTTCTGTCGTGTTTGGGGTCGTGTTTGGGGTCGATTTTGGTGCATTTGTTCCTCTGTGCGTTCGTTAAAACGGGCGGCAGTATCTACGCATGACTTGACCTTCCAAAGGCGGTGTAAATCGTCTCTGACGGTCTTAAACTCGCCATAGGTGGTGTTGTGCGCCTGTTCCAGCTCGTCATACTCTTCGGTCAGCTTTTTCATATCCACCTTGCCATCCGGGAACTCTCCGGTCAGCTTGCGTCTGGCGGCGTAGAACTGTTTCAGTTCTGCTTCATGCTCTGCCTTGTACTTGGCTCTGGGCTTCTCAAACTTGATTTTCTGCAAGCCGTCATAGACAGGCTTCAAGCTCTGGAAAGCAGCGGAGCTGTCATAGAGCTGCTTAATTGCTTTCATTCGGGCGGTCTGTTCGTCCAGCGTTTTCTTCAAGCTCTCTGTGGCAGCACTGTGTTCGCTGACACGGTGTTCCAAATCTCCAAGGGAGTAAATGCCGTTTGCCCGGAGATAATTGAAAGTCTCGTTCATCTCCTTTAGATTGCTGACCTTGCCTTTCTGCGAATAAGCCCCGGCTCTGCGCTGGGTGTAATAGGCGTTCAGCAGAGAAACAAGGTCGGGTGCCTGCGGCTTGGCAAGCTCCGCTTTTGCTTCGGCAATCCAATCAAACAGGAGAGCGATTTTCTTCTTAATGTCCCGGATAACGGCATTGGTCGCTCTGATCCAGCGATTGAACTCGCCTTTCTCGGTGCGTATGCCTTTCTTCTCCATTGCCCGGACGGTTGCGCCCTCATGGACGGTGGGAAGAAGCTCCACGCCCTGACGCTCATAGCTCCGGTGGTCGATACGAACATCAATACCTTTTTCCGCAAACTTGACATTGCATAGCTCCGCCCATGCTTCACGCCAATGTTCCAGCGTTTCGGGACTGCCCCAGTCGGTAGTGGGAACGGCGTTGAACACAAACTTTCCGTCTGCGTCTCGGATGCGGTTGCCGTCCTCGTCCAGCTCATACACCCGGCGTTGCTTTAGTCCCCATTTGCCGTTCTGCTCGATGGGGCGGATAGGGCAAAGCACATGAAAATGCGGGTTTGGTATGCCGCCGTCCTCCCGGTCTGGCTGGTGTACGGCGAAGTCAACCACCATGCCACGGCTCACAAAGTTCTCCAACAAAAATTGCCTTGCAAGAGCGATGTTTTCCTCAAGGGAAAATTCATTCTGCAAGGCAATGTCAAAGCTGTATGCAAGCTGGGCGTTCTTTCCACGCTCGGCTTTTTCCACGGCGTTCCATAGGGTCTGGCGGTCTGCGTATTCGGGCGGTGCATGGGACGGCAGGAGAATGTTGGAGCAAATCACGCCGCCCTTTCTGGTGTAGTCGCTGTATTCGCCGTAATACTCGCTATACAATCGCTCCCCGGCACGGTAGGCGGCAGAAGCAATAGCGGACTGTCCTGCGCTTCGCTTAGTCTGCGTGACGCTCAGATGAAATAGTGCCATCGGCTTTCAACTCCTTTTCTCTGTTTGCTTGGCTGATGTGGGTAATCGCCATGTGACGGACGGCTCGCTGGACTTCGGACAGAGAAAAGATGTGTTCCATCAGCTCTGTCATTTCGGTGCGTGTGAGATCTTTGACCTCCGGGGCAAGGCTCTCAATCGTTCCGCCCAGATTGCAAAGGCGGTGGGTGCGTTTCTTTCGCTCGCCCTGTTCCAGAAACTTCTTTCGGTTCTCCAGACGCTCCAGCTTGTGCTGTTCCTGTGCAAGCTGCGTCTCGGCTCGTTCCTTTTCGGCTCGAAGCTGTTCAAGGGTTTTCGGTTTTGTCATTGTAATTGACCTCCTTTTTTGATTTTGCGGATAAAAAAAGACCGTCAACTTTTCGCATAGTGCGACCAGTCAACGGTCTGATTTTCGGTATTCGGTTTTTGTGTTCAGTTAGACAAACTGGAATTGGGTTAGTTAATCGGTGGAGCAGAAGGATTGCTTACCTTGTAGTAGCTCCCACCAATGATAATATATGCTTCGCTACCTCTATCTTCGTAGGTAAAGGCACTTTCACCTTTCACATAGAATTCATAACTTTCCGAGCCTTCTACTGCTTCTGGCTCATCGCAAGCAGTCAGCTTCAAATCATAGAACCAGTTAATAACAGGGGTTGTAGATAAATCATTGGAGTCATATTCCTCTGAACCAATTTCAAATGCAGTTTCTTCTCCTTGTGAGTAGAAAGACACTGTAATCATTGTTGTAGGTTCGGGGAAAGAGTACACTTCTGAAGCACTAACAGCCTTTTGATTGCAACCGACCAAACCTAACACACAAACTAATGCTAAGACAAGTGTTATCAACTTCTTCATACAATCACACTCCTTTGTCAAATTCCGATTTGCTTGTTCCATAAAATTCATTTTATTCGCCTTCAAACTTGCTGGCGGCGAACAGCATTTTATGCTGTTTGCGGACGGCAAGTCCACAAGGGATAGCCGCTTTAGCGGCGCAAGGGGGTGTAGCCACCTTGACGGAACGAAGTGACGCAACATTCTCGGTCAAGCAGTTTTCTTCTGCTGACGGAGAATGAAGCTCCGCAGGACGCACGATACTCCCGATAGGAGAGTATAGAAGTGCGCCCTTTAGTTCCTAAAGGGATTTTATCAGTTCGCCAAACTTGAAGTTGTTAGTCGCTATCTTGTTTGCGGTTAAATTCAAAAACGACAGGTTCAAATTCAACTAAATGCTTATCTTGGGTGTTAGTTCCTTTAGGGTTCTCTATGCCGGTAACTTCATAGTATTCATCACTGTATTGTATTTTACTACCATCAAAATCTTTTTGAATGGATTTGACATATTCAAACGGATTTTCTATTGGTAACAAACTTAATGCCCGCTGTAGCTGTTGTGCCGCTGTCCTCTGCTCATCGGTCAGTATTTTTTCTTCGTTTGCCATGTGTTCTTCAAATTTATTTTTATCCATCCAAACGATTTGCTCCAATGGGTTAGCAGTACCACAAGCCAAGATTAAACGGATAAAATCTTCAAAATTTGCCGCTAATGGATATACATTTTGGTCTACACAACTTTCTGGATTGCAGGCAAATACCATTTCTCCATATTCCGGCAAAAAGCAATACAGAATACATCCTTCAAATCCGATTGGCTTTGCGTTGACGGGATAGCAAAAATACGGCTCTGCAATATCTCCATATTCTAAACATAAAAGTCCCTTATCTATGGGAAGTGCCATATACTTTTCGTAAATCGTTTCCATTGATGTGCCTCCACAAATTCCAGATTTGTTGCTCACTTTTCGTATTCAAATTATACCATAAAACTTGTGAACAGTTCTACCGCAACTTTGGACTATATGAGAAAAGTCCGAACAGTTTTCTGCCCGGACTTCCTCGCTCAATCATAAATCAATTCCGCTTTCACAATCTCCTCTGCCTGTGCCTTGCAAGCGTTCATCTGCCGCACCCATTCCATTTGATTATCGGCTTTCAGTTGCTCGGTCACGCCGTACTGCTTTGCCAGCTTCGGCACGATCAGCTCCATGCGTTTTCGTGCCGCTTCTTCAATCTCGGCGCAATGTTCAAAGAGCTTGTCGGATAGCACCAGTTCATTGAACAGTATCGGGCGGTGCATTTCTAAATACGCCTTGCGAAGTCTGCCGTAGTGTCCGATGGGCTTGGTCTTGCGGATAATGATGTTCGGGATAAGATAATCGCCGTTCCGTGTGTAAGTGATATTCATGCTGTTTGTACTCCTTTCATCGGCTCTCTCTGCGGTAAACTGCTGGCGGGAACGAACACGCCCTTTGCAATATCCTCCGCACGAATGGCGGCTTTCTTGGCTTCGATTTCTGCCTTTTTTCTCCCCTTGATTTTGTCCTCGTATCGCTTCTGCGCTCCGCTGGCTTTCCGCTTCAAGTAGTTCTGATGAAGCCTGTCTTTGCGTTCCTCACGCTTGCGGATTTCTTCTAATTCCTCTGGGGTCAGCTCCACTTCTCCAAACGCCGGAGGAACGAATCGCCCGACAAAATTGAAGTAAATCTCGACCTCCTGTGTGGTCTGTATACTGCCCTTGCGGTCACGCTCATGCACAAGGATTTTCTCGATAAACTCGTTGAGCATGGCAATGGTCAGCTTGTCGAAGTTCTCATATTTGTCAATCAGAGCGATAAAACGGTCAGCGTCCTTTTCGTGCTTCTCATAGCTCTTGACAGCCTTTTCCAGAACAGAGATTTCAGCGGTAAGCTCGGACTGTTCCTTTTCGTATTGAGCGTCCAGAGTGGCGTATCTGCTGTCGGACAGCTTGCCTAAAATGTTGTCCTCATAGATTTTGCAGAGCAGGACTTCCAGCTCGGAAACTCTCTGCTTTGCTGTGGCAAGGCGTGTGCGCTGTTTTCTGACCTCTGCCGTCTGCTGGCTGGACTGCGCTTCCTGCACCACACGGACAAACTCGGCTCGGTCATGCTTGGCATACTCGGCAATAGCTTTGAGCATTTCGGAAACAAGGGACAGTACCACATCTTCATTGATACGGTGCTGTGTCGTGCAGAGCTTTCCAACTGGGACTTTGCTGTATTGGGAACAGGTATATTGAGAAATACGCTTGCCGTTGTTGGTACGGTGGACATACATCTTGCCGCCGCAATCGGCACAATAAAGCAAGCCTGTGAGGGGAGCTGCTTCGCCCCAGCCGTCCGGGTAGCGTCTGACATTCCCACGGATTTTCTGCACAAGGTCAAAGGTCTGCTGGTCAATGATAGCTTCATGGGTATTCTCGAAAATCGTCCATTCGTCCTCCGGGACATAATGGCTTTTCTTGTCCTTGAAGTGCTTTCGAGTCTTGAAGTTGATGGTGTGTCCCAGATATTCACGCTTTTCAAGAATGTTGCAGATGGTGGAAGAACCCCAGCCGTACACATCTTTGAAAGTCTTGTTTTTATTCACACCCTCGCCGTGCTGGGCAAGGTAAGCGGACGGAATGAGGATTTTTTCTTCTTTCAGCTTGCTGGCGATCTGATACGGACCGTAGCCCTCAATCGTCATGGCAAAGATGCGCTTGACCACATCAGCGGCTTCGGGGTCAACCAACCATTGGTCTCTGGCTTCGTTCCAGAGATAGCCGTAAATGACCGTGCCTGTGAGGTGCTTGCCGGACTTGCCTTTTGACTGGAAAGTGGAACGGATTTTACGGCTGGTGTCTCTGGCGTAATACTCGTTCATAATGTTGCGGAAAGGGGTAAAATCATCGTCACCTCTGGCACTGTCCACGCCGTCATTGATGGCGATAAGGCGAACGCCACGCTGACGTAGGATTTCCATAATCTGACCTACTTTCAGATAGTCACGACCCATGCGGCTCATGTCCTTGATACACAGATACTCCACATTCCCGGCTTCCACTTCTTTCATCATTGCCAAAAATCCGGGACGGTCAAAGCAGGTGCCGCTAATGCCATCGTCCGTGAAATGGACAATGTTTGTAAAACCCTGCCGTGCGGCGAACTCCTCCAACATAGCTTTTTGATTGGAAATGGAATTGCTCTCACGCTGTTGGTCATCATCTTTGCCAAAGTCATCACGGCTCAGTCGTTCGTACAGAGCAGTGATTTTCTCGTTTTTTCTCATAACTTGCGCTCCTTTCTTCGGTTTTAGGTTGTGTGTTCTAAGAGACTTCCCAACCGCTTGATTAAGAAGTCTTTTAGAGCATACAACACCCGCCGCTTGTTTGAAAATGTGGTACTGCTTACAGGCGATGCTGTCGGGTTCGCGCATTTCCAAGCGCTCGAACAGGATGTCCAGCGGGGATTGGTAGTTGTCATCATCCTCGTGGACTTCAGCAGCGGCGATCATTTCCATCACCATCGAGAAGTTTTGTTCTTCGGGCGGGGCCTCGTGCAGCAGGTACAGCATAAGGGCTTGGAGCAGGGCTGTCTCCGATTTGGTCCAAAATGGATCGCTGCTCTGCGCATGGGGTGGCGTGGTGTTTTGAATCAGATTTTCTATCAGGGTCAGCACTTCGCGGTCATCATGTACATACACAAACGGGTTGTAACAGAACGATGCAGCGGGATTTATAAGGTCAAAGACAATTACCTCATACCCTTTTTGCTTTAGCAAATTGCCGGTCTTACGCAAAATTTCGGACTTTGGGTCAGTAATTACCATTGAGCAGGCACATTCCAGTACATTCGGCACACCATAGGTGCGCGTTTTGCCTGCACCGGAGCCGCCGACAATCAGGATATTGGTGTTGTGCTTGTGCTTATAGCCGTCGATTCCGATGTGGAAATGCTGCGTCAGCAACAGGTTCGGTCCTCGCTTATCCATGTAGAACTTGTTTAACCGGAACACATCGCCCCAAGCCGCCGAGCCATGCTCCGCGCCGGGGCGGGTATTCTTCTGATCGGTCACGGCTACGATAACCGCTACCGCATAAACCACCGTAAACACCAGCAAATAGCGCGGGCTGTCTCTGCTCCACGCCAACGCAAACGGCTCTGCCAGTGCGCTGTTCAGCGCATCCAACAGAGCCGTTATTTTCATGCCCGGCTGCCAACGGCAAGCCACCGCCAGTGCCGCCCACCATACAACGGGCAGCGGCAGCAGCCAGACCCACCAAGGATTCTTTCTTCCCGGCGTGGTGGACTACCTTTCCTCACCGCGATAGGGCGGGCGTTTTGTACGCTCGGCATTCCATGCCTGACGTTTTCTCCACAACTTCGGCAAAACTACGGAAAAGTCCTGCGGCATACGTTCCGCCTTGATTTGCGGCAGATTTGCAAACAAATCGCTTTGCAGCGTTTTCCATGCAACCTTATCCGGCATATTTTGAGTATAGAATTCGTTGTAGCTGTACGCCAGCCCACTGGTATCTATGTAGTGCTTGACTTCCGTTCGCAGCATTTGTCGTTCCCATTCGGTTTCCGGCGCACGGTGGGGTGCAAGCTGTTCCTGCATAATTGCCTGATGTAAATCGGCAGACGATTTCAGCAGAGCCGGATACTTTCGGAATAACTTGGCGGCAATTCCTTCCTTTTCAAAATAGGTGTGCAGCTTCTGCCCCGCGTAGGCATAGCACGCCACATTCCCGCATCCCATCCACTCAGTATCTCGGAACGGAATGTTGAGCGCCGCAAGGTTATCGGGGTCAATCAGCGTCTGCCGATAAGCATCGTACCCCTGCATAATCAGCCAGTTACGAAAATCGGTAAATCTGTCATCCGAACTGCCGTCATTGATGATGCAGGCTGCTGCGACCATTTTGGGAAAGTTGGCTTTATTGCGATAGCTTTGCCATACGCAATCAAAGCCGAGCAGTTCATCCTGCGGCAATTTGATGAGTTCCGTGTAAAGGAACTGTTTCACGGACGCTTCATCCTGCATATCCGCTTTGGCGCGGACTCGGTCAATGATCGACCAGAATTTTTCCCATGTCATAACCGGATTCACCAGATAAACAGCGGCGTGTGGGCGTGGAGCAGCCGCGCGAGTGCATCATCCACCGCATCAGTATAACCGCCCTCTGCCAAGCGCTGGGTGCGCAGTTGGTTGAGGGCGGCTTTTGCCAGCCGATACTCTGCTGCCGACATCGTCAGCTTACCTCCTGCGGGCAGATCGTTCACCCGCAGGATGAGCCGTCCCGTTTCTTCGGCACTGCCGCCGCGGGCGCGCTGGCCGTAGTAGACATCACCCAGCGCCTGGAGCAGGATACTTTTGTTGGCACGGTCAAGTTTCACTTTGCGTTCTGTCATTGTTTTTGCACCTCCTATCGCCAACATACCATAAGCATGGTCAAATAGCTATCCGTCATTTGAAAACAAACAGAAAACATTTACCGCACCTTTTCTTTGCGCCGGATTTTTACCGGCATCTTCGGCATACGATCTTTCGGCGGCTCGACCTTGCGGCGCAGGTAGGCGGTAATATCCTGCAGTTCCATGCGAACGCTGGGGCGCTCACCCTTGGCTCGAAGCTGATCGGCGCGCGGCGACGGCGAGTTTGCAAAAGATTTGCTGCTGTCGGAGAAAGGCTCGGACGGACTGGCGTTCTCCGAGCCCTGCGGAAAACCCATGTTGAACTGCTCCTCGTCTGCGCCGACCTCAAATTCTACCGCGCCATCCTCGGTCTGGACGCGCTCGGTTTCCGGGGTAGGCTCGCTGCGCTCCTGCTGTACGGTGTCGATAAGTTCTGCCGTGCCGGTGTCCACGACATCCAACTGCAGTTTTTCAATAATGCGGTTTGCTTTGGACGCATCGTCCTGCAAGATAGCGATTTCAATGTGGTCGGGGTCCATCTTGTCACGGATGGGACAGAACAGCAGCCCATGCGCTTTAGCGGCACGGGCAAAATCATGCATACGGTCTTTGTCCACCGTGAAAAATTTCAGCGGCTTCTGTTCTTTCAGCAGCCGGATGAGGTGTGTTTTGCCGTGGGTCTTTTTGCTGTCGTGCAGCACCGCCTGTGCGAAAATAAAGAAGTTTTTCGCGGCGGTGCCGGAGATGCGCAGGGCAAACTCCGCACCCTCCAGCGAGTAGCGGACGACCTGGTCTGCGGGTTCGGAGCCGTAATTCATCTGGCGTCACCGTCCTTTTCTTTGGGCACGGGCAAGCGGCTGAACGAGTCCACACCGGGGATGAGCGCAAGACTGCGCCCGCAGTCCCAATCTACATGGATTTGCCCGGCATCGTCGATACATTCCACCGTGCCCATAGAACCAGGCGGCACGGGGAACTCATCTTCCATGCAGCTGAGTTGCAGCCGCGTACCGGGCGGGTACTTGCGGCGCAGGTGTTCGATGTAGTCTTTGTTTGAATAATTCATATACATCCTTCTTTCTTGAACATTTTGGACTCAATTCCAAAAAGTGCGTGACATTTTACACTTTTTGGCGTATACTATCATTAAAAGCTGTGGAGGGTTTATTATGCGGATTACCAGAACTGAATACCTGAATAAACTGATTGCGTTTAAGGACAAGCAACTCATCAAAGTCGTAACAGGTATCCGCCGCTGCGGAAAGTCTGTTTTGATGGAAATGTACCAAGATTGGCTGCTGCAGAATGGCGTCGAACAAGACCAAATTATTGCCATCAATTTTGAGGATATGGATTTTGAGGAACTTACCGACTATAGAAAACTGTACGCTTACCTGAAAGACCGTCTTGTTCCCGAAAAGATGACTTACATTTTTCTGGATGAGATACAGCATGTCACGGATTTTCCTAAAGTGATCGACAGTTTGTATATCAAGAAAAATGTAGATATATACGTCACAGGTTCCAATGCCTATATGCTGTCCAGTGAAATAGCCACCCTTATTTCCGGGCGCTATGTGCAAATCGAAATGCTGCCGCTTTCTTTTAAGGAATATATGCAGAGTACCGGCAGTATGGAAGATCGCGGAATAAAATATACCGAATATCTGGAAAACAGCTCCTTTCCCTATGCGCTGGAACTTAAGGGGCATCCGAACGAGATTCGGGATTACTTGGATGGCATTTTCAACACGATCGTCGTAAAAGATATTTTGACACGAAGAAAGATCCTCGATCCGTTGATGTTGAAAAGTGTACTGCGCTATGTTTGTGACAACATCGGCAGTCCGCTTTCCTCCAAGAAAATTGCAGACACCCTGACATCCGAAGGACGAAAAGTTGATGTAAAGACCGTCGAACGCTATCTTGATGCGCTGATTGAAAGCTACATTATCTATCCCGCACAGCGGTATAATGTCAAGGGTAAGCAGTATCTGAAAACCTTAGGAAAATACTATGTCGTAGATATCGGTATGCGATTTATGCTGCTTGGCAAACGCAATACAGACGCTGGGCATATTCTGGAAAATGTGATTTATCTGGAACTGCTGCGGCGCGGCTATGATGTGTATGTCGGAAAGGTCGATTCTTTTGAGGTCGATTTTGTGGCAATGAACGGCAACAGTACCTTCTATTACCAAGTGGCACTTTCCGTTCGTGATGCGGATACCCTGCAGCGGGAGCTGCGACCCTTACTGTCCATCCGCGACCACTATCCTAAATATATTCTTACGATGGATGATGATCCGGAGGAACAGTATGACGGCATTCGCCGCATCAATGCGCGGGATTGGCTGCTGGGTCTTACAGATTAACGTGTTGTAATATCGGGGCGGAGGTCACGCGCACGTTCCTGTTCGCGCTGTTGTTGCGCAGCGCGGTCGCTGCGGGCTTCGGTGAGGTGCTGCTGCACCTCGATTGAATGTTCTGCGATTTTGCGGCAGAGCCGTTCCTCTTGGCGAAGCTGCTTTAGGGCGGTGTTGACCGATTCACATTGCAATTGTACATCATCGGTTTTGGGTAGTTGCTTACGCTTTGTCTGCAACTGCCCAATTTCTGTTTGCAGGGCTTTTCGGTGAGTTTCCAGCTGCTCCAGCGTGTCAATGTTGTGCTTGGATAGGAACTCCATCTGCCGGATTCTCTGATCCAGCTTATAGGCATCCTGCCGCACGGCATAGCTGGGGCGACGAGGTTTGCGAGGGAGCGCACCCAACTCGTACAGGTAACGGTAGTACAGCGCCCGCAGCCCGGTCAGCTTGCGACGGGGCTTGCCGCCGTGCAGCCGCCCATATTGGACGCGCGGTGAGTTTTCCACGAAACATCGGTTAAATTGTGGATAAAGGATGCGCGTCTGGATGGCTTCTGGCGTGTACCGCTTGCCCAGCGTTTTGAAGCGAACAAAGCGCTCTTTTCCGGGTGGACGCAAAACGGGATACTTGCGTCCCATGCGGACTTCATAGCCTTTGCGCTCCAGCGCGTTAAGAAACTGCCGCCAGGTAAGGCTCTGCTGGATAGCGTCGTCCACATCCTGTCGGATGGCGGTGCGCCATGTGGGCTGACCGTTTTTCTCCGCCAACCATTCGGCGTAGGGCTTTGCCACATGATTAGAGTTTTCGGTGTCGATGACAGACAGCTTATATTTTCGGCAAAGTTCATCTGACACTGCGCGGATTTCCGTCACATAGCTTTTATAGTTGCTGCGATACTTTTTGCCATCCACACAGCTGACCGAGTTCCAGACGATGTGCGAATGGATATGCCCGGTGTTCAGGTGCGTACCGATGACATATTCATACCGCCCGCCCAGCACGCGAGCTGCCAGTTCCTTTGCGATTTGGTGCGCCAGTTCGGGGGAGACTTCTCCTGCAGCGAAGCTCTGCACAAGGTGATACCCCTGCACACCGCCCGACTTGTGCCAGCGTTCCTTGGTTTGCCGCATATCGGTAAAGGCGGTTTCCAGCGTGCAGGCATACGAGCTTTCAAAGCAGGATTGCTCTGTTTTGTCGCGGTTGGCTGCATAGTCCAATGCGTCCTGCAAAGATACCGCCGTGGTCTTTTCTTTGTTCATCACATACTTCACCGCCCGATCCAGACGGCAGACAGGGATCACGGATGTGTAAGCCATATTTCATAGAGCCTCCTAGTAGTTTTCTTTTATCTCACGCCAGACTTCCTTGGCGATGCGCATCATCTCGTCCACGCTTTGCTGCCCCGCCACGCCCGTGCTGTTGGCGCGATGCGCAAGCTGGTTTGCGTTGTTGCACAAACCGGAAATTTGCCGCACAAGTTCCGCATGGTGTGTGCAGGGGCGCGGATGGATTTCTTTGTCCAAGATAAGGGAGCGCAGGTATTCTTCTCTCGGCAAACCACTCATTTCAACTTGCTCGCAAAGATACCGATATTCACGCTCATTTAATCGTAACGGGATAACATGACCGCGTCTGCGCATTGCGGGGGTTTGGGGATCACCCCAAAAGTGCGTTTGGATATCCAAACGCTATGCTTGCCAAACACGACACCCCGCAGAACGGTTCATGACACAAGGTCGTCGCCCTCCGAAACGGCTTTCTTCAAACCGTCCAAGGTTGTGACAATACGGTTGTATTTCTGTGCCAAGCCGATCTGCGCGTTGGTGGTTGCATCCTGATTCCGGCTGCAGACCACCAGCATCGGGCAGCGCAGCAGCTTATCCCGCACAATGGCGGTGTATTCGCTGCGTTCCACGGCATCTTCCAGCACCAAATACTGGCTGTCCTGCAATTTGGGGCATACCGGCAGGTAGCCCAGCAGGTAGACTTCACGGCAATAATTGCGGAGATGTTTGGAGGTTGCGCCCTCGCTGGCGCAGATAAAAGCCCAAGGTCGTTTCATTTTCGTGTTTCCTTTCTGAATTTCGGGAGTGAATCAAATTTGATTCACTATTTTTAAGTTGGCGGTCAAAAGTGAATCAGTTCTGATTCACTTCGGATTCAAGGGCAGTTTTCAGCCGTTCAGTGCTGCGTTGGAAGTAGGCGTCCGACATCTCAATGCCGACAGCCTCATAGCCTTCCTGCACAGCGGCCAGCACGGTGGTGCCCGCCCCGGCAAAGGGGTCAAGGATGCGCCCGCCCGGCTCGCAGATCTGCACCACATCCCGCATAAGCTGCAAGGGCTTTTCGGTGACATGGATGCGGTTCTGGGGATTCGGGTAACGGAACACGCCCGGCAGACACCCAACATTTCTCTCAAGCGGCATTTTGCCGTTGGACCCCCACACGATGTACTCAGACTGCTGGCGGAAGCGTCCTTTCTGTGGGCGGCTGGCGACTTTATCCCACACGGCTACACCGCGCCAGGTCCAGCCCGCCCACTGCAAAGCCAGCGTCATAGCGGGCAGCTGCCGCCAATCGATGAACAGGCAGACAGGCGCGCCGGGCTTGGCAATGCGGCGGGCATCCTGCAGCCATGCCGCCGTCCAGAACATCCAACTCAGCTGATCCATCTGGTCGCTGTCAAAGTCGGGCAGCGCCTTTTCTTTGCTCATGCTGCTGTACTTTTCGCTGGTGCTGCGGTTCTTGGTGGTCTGGTTGCTGCCGCCGCTGGCGTAAGGCGGGTCGGTGATGATGGCATCGAAGCTGTTCGGCTCAAACTGGCGGAGTATCTGCAGGGAATCTCCGTGCAAGATCGACCAGCGGTCACCGCCGCAGTGTTCGGGCATCCGGAAATCCGGGTTGAGAATGTTGAGCGTTTCGGGAGTTTTCGTCAAAGGCATCTTCCTTTCGTTTTATCGTTCAAAATCATGGGTACGGGGTTCTTTCGGGGGCGGTGTGCGGCTGGCTGTCTGTACAGAAACACGGTCATCTTCGAGTACAAAGCAGTCCTGCGTCCTGTTGTCGAGCTTAGTACCGGGCAGAACAACGGCATTGCCGCGGCAGACTACATTGCCGGAGATTTCGCCATATACACGGGCGCTGCCGTCAATGATCGGTGCGCACAAGGTTTGCTCATCCTGCCGAATCACGGCATAACCGCAGACACAGCTTTTTCCCGTGAGCAGCCCGCCGCATACGATGGCATCATCCTGCACAGTGGCATCCCCCATTACGGTGGCGTTCTTGCCGACATAGGCGCAGCCCTTTGCAACGGCATGATCTGTAAGGAGGGCGTCACCGCAGACAACTGCATTTTCACAGGCGATGGCATCCGCTGAAATCCACGCGCGACCAGCTTGGTCTAGGTTATCGCGGCTTTCCACATAGCCGCCGAGCATCCCGGCAAGGACATCCTCGGTCAGATCCGTCACCGCACGGATACGGTGCAGGTTAGGATTGTCAGGATGGGCGATGTCGGTGATCTCGTATTTCTTCATCTGGCATCACCCCGGTCACGCTTGGGCGTAGGGCTGGGCGACAGTTCGGTTTCCACATACTCGGAAACGATGCTGAGTGCTTTCGGGTAGCTGTCGCAGGACATAACGCGGTCACGCATTTCCTTGGCTTTTTCACCTTGCCCGCTGTTTTTCAGCAGCCGGGAGGCACGCCCCATAATGGCGAAAATGTTGCCGTCCTGCCCAATCAGCTGCATCTTGGGCTTCTTGGGACGGTTCAACAGTTTTTTGAACTCGGTCATATCCGGCACATCGCGTTTCAGTTCAAAATCGTGATCCTGCCAGAAATGGACATACAGCTTGCCGTCCCCAACATCGATCTCCCGCTGCTCAAAGCCCTCGCCCCAGCCATCGCTGTACTGACCGGAAATATATGCGCAGACCACGGCCTGTTCCTCGGCGGTAAGCGGTGCGTCCGTATCGACCCACAGGGAGCCGACCAGTTCACCGTTCACCTCGTCCACCGTGGGAACGGCACGAACGACCTTGCGGCGGACGGAATCGTCCTCGCGGTAATATCGCATCAGGTCGCCGTAAAAGTCTTTGACATCCTCGTAGATGGCATCGCGGATAACATCGCGGTAGCCGGTCAGTTCTTTGCCGGTGTAAGGGATACCCTCGTATTCGCTGTAGTCATCGTCCAAATCCTCGGTGTCATTCGGGAAAAAGTCCGCAGTCAAGGGAGAATAAAATTTCATCTGCAAATTGCATCACCTCAATTTCTGCCGCACAGGTCATGGTCGATCTGCGCGGCATAGTAATTTTCTATCGTCAGCGGCGCATTGTAGAGCGCCGCCAGTAAGTATTGCTTGATGTTTCGGATACGGGGCGGGTTGTCCCTGAGACAATCCAGAACATACTGAATGTGTTCTGCGCCCAATTTTAGGAATCGAGATTTTACTACTTCTGCAGGCATTTCCTCACCCGAAATGCGGATAGCCGCCCGCTTGGAGCAAACCACATCCAGCATCAACTCCACCAGTTCATCCAATCGCATCGTATCCATCGGGTTATTCTGCGCCAAAATCGGATACTCGATATTTTTCAGCAGCAGGGCGCGGTACTCTGTCCGCTGGCCCGCCGCGCGGATAGGATTCGATACGTTATTTGTTTCTTCTTTATTTATTTCTTTAGTATTTAATTGTGCAGGATTTTCCTGTACAGGTTTTTCCCTTTTAGGCTCTGCCTGTTTTGGTTGGGCACAGTTCGGCTCGTCCTGTTCCGGGGGCTGCGGCTGTTCCAGAACCGTGTATTCCATGCCCCGCATCTGGCCGTTCCTGTCGCGGATGCGGCGGCGGATAATATAACCCGCTGCTTCTAACTCGCGCACGGTGGCACACACGCTGTCCACGCCCTCTTTGCAGATGGACGCCAACCCGCGCGTGGTATAATCCCAATCTTCGGGCAGAGACAGCATCAAAGATAAAAGCCCCTTCGCCTTGAGCGAAAGAGCCTTGTTGCGCAGATGATGGTTGGACATGATGGTATAATTTTGCGTCTTTTGTACACGGAACACAGCCATAACGATTTACCTCCTGTTTATGCCCTATAAGTGGGCGAACGATTTCTGACTTTCATGTTGATTTCTCTCTCTATCGGCAAGGCGCCGCGCGGTGGGCGGCAGTTCTTGCCATCAGGTTGTTTTTTGCCATATCTGCGTAATCTCCATTCTCGATGTCGGGCGGCAGGTCATGCACGGTGTAGCGGTCAGCGTAGATTTTCCGGATGCCGACACTCGCCATGCGCCCCTTGGCATCGGTGTCCAGCCGCAGTTCTATCGTGGTGATCTCCGGGTGCTGGCGCAGAAATTCCTGTAACGCCAAAGGCTCTTTGCCGGAGGATGAAACCCCGCCCAGCGACAGACGGTATTTATCTGCAGCATCCCCGCAGAGCGTCATCTCTGCCATGGCATCTATGGCGGCTTCAAACACGGCCACGGTAGTGCCGGGCTGCATCGGCGGGATGCAGAATCCGTATTGTTTCTGACTGCCGGGTGCCTCGCGCTTGAACGGTTTTCCATAGTCATAAATGCCGCGCAGCGCCGCATATTTCGGCATACCCTGCGGGTCTTTGCCCAAGAAAACACAGTTGTGGTATTCTGCACTTTCGTACAGAATTTTTCTCTCAATACAGTATCGGATGGTAAGCAGAGACACACCTCTCCCCAGCAAATACCGCGTTACACGGTCATTATTCAGCGCGGGGTTCGGCAGACGGAACGGTGGGCGCTCGCGCTCCACCGCTTCATGCTGCACTGGGATGTACATCGGGCTTTCCTCACACAGCAGCTGCACCGCCTCTACAAACGGCACACCTTCCACATAAATCAAATATTTCAGCGCCGACTTGCCGCCAATGTCGCGGCTTTTCCAGTGCCACACACTGGATTCGCCGTTGATTTTGAAGCTGTCATGTTCTGCAAGCTGATATTCGCCCCGCGCACTGCTTTTCACCAGCGAACCGGGACGGTACCGCCGCAGGAACTCGATAGCCGTCATCCGGTTGGCGGCATGGATCTGTTCTTTACTGACGCGCGGCAATTACACAATGTAAGCGGCGAGGTCGCTCATATGTTCGATATTTTCCCACGGAAAATCCTCGCGTCCGAAGTGACCGCCCGCCGCCGTGCGGCTGTACATGGGGTTCAGCAGGTTCAACTGCTTGATGATGCCCGCAGGGGTCAGGTCATACGCCTTGCGCACCGCTGCAGCCAAACAGTCATCCTCGCAAATGCCGGTGCCGAAGGTATTCACATCCACCATGACAGGCTCTTTTTCCCCGATGGCATACGCCAGCGTGACCTGACAGCGGTCGGCAAGATGGGCTGCAACCATGTTCTTGGCAATGTACCGCGCCATGTATGCGCCGCTGCGGTCCACCTTGGTGGCATCCTTGCCGCTGAACGCACCGCCGCCGTGGGGTGCAAATGTGCCGTAGCTGTCCACCATGAGCTTGCGCCCGGTCAAGCCGGTATCGGCATCCGGACCGCCCTGCACAAACTTACCGCTGGGGTTCAGGATGATTTCCGCATCATCGGCGGGCATACCGTCAAAGGCCAGCGGGAACACATACTCGTCCAGCAGATCCGCCAACTTATTGATGTCGGTGTCCTCCTTGTGCTGGACAGAAACGACCACCGTGGTGATGCGCACAGGCGTGTCACCGTTGTATTCCATCGTGACCTGCACCTTGCCGTCCGGGCCGATGTCGGGGATAACGCCGGTCATGCGGGAGATTTCCAACAGCGTTACAAGGCGCTGCGCCGCCACCACAGGCATCGGCAGGTATTCGGGCGTTTCGTTGCAGGCGTAGCCGACCATAACGCCCTGATCACCAGCACCGAGGGTGTCCTCGTCCTCCCCCTCAGCCAATTCGGGTTCCACCGCGCCCGCAATGTCGGGGCTTTGGTCGTGGATGTAGCAGTCGATCTGATAATCTTTCGGGTCATAGCCGACATCGCGCAGGGTGTCGCGGACGATGTTGAACACGTCGGGTTTGGCCGAGGTCGTGATTTCTCCCGCCACAATGATGTGCCCGCGTGTCGCCATAACCTCACAGGCCACACGGCTGGCGGGGTCATGTTTTAAGCACTCGTCCAGCACGCTGTCGGCAATGAGGTCGCACAGCTTGTCGGGATGCCCTCGCATAACGGATTCGGCAGTGTAGAAACGGGGATGCTCGTTTTCCTGCATGGTTTCGGTATTTTCAAAAATGTCGTTCATAAGTTCTTCTCCTTGCTTATTGGATGATTTCGGACAAAGGAAAAAGCCCGCAGGCGGGCTGCGGGCTAGGATGGTAGTATTCATATCAGCGCTCCGGGGATTCTTTTGTTTTGGGCGGTGGAGCCATAACACGGGAATATTCTTCCGGCGTGGTGTGTTCCACACACAGGGTCTTGCCCAGCAGGAAAAACAGCTGCGGATCATGGTACAGTTCCTCGTAGCGCTTCATCTGCTGCGGGGTAAGGTCGGTAAAGTCATCGCGGGTCAGACCGCAGACAAAAAACGTGCCGTGGATGATGTCATAGTCGCCCAGCATACGGTTCAGCGGCAGGTTTTCTGCAATGCCGTTGTCATTACAGACGATGCAGGCGCTATCCCGCCAAGGGTACACGGCCTCGATGGTGCCGCCGACAACCGCCTGCTCGGCTTCAAGGGTGTGCTCAATGTCTGCTTCGCGGGGGTACTTGCCGGGTTCAACGATCAGCACTTTCATCGGCATCCTCCTTATCAGAAGTTTCTTTCAGCGCATTTTTCCGCATAACGGTCAGCAGCACGATACCTGTCGCAGATGCAAGAGACACGACCACAATAGCCAGCAGCGGGAAACCATCTCCTGTCTGCGGGAGGGTCTGCACCTTATACGGCGTAGGCGCAGGTGTAGGCGCAGGGGATGCAGCGGGCGTCGGCTGCGGTGTTGGTGCCGGGGTTGGTGTGGGCGTGTCCTCGCGGGGCGTGGCCTCGTCTATCATCTGAATCAGGCGTTTGTCGGCGCGCACCCATTCTACATCGGCATTTTCGCGGACGAACAGAGAAATCCCATCACCCACAAATTCCAACTTGAACTGCACCGTTTCGGCAATTTCAAAGCCAGCCGGGGCGGCATCTTCGGTTAGAGTGTAGATGTACTCTTTGGTTTCACCTGACAGCTTGATAAATGCATCCGAAACGGGAACACGGTGAGTTTTGTAGTCGGTTATCCAAGTGTCAATAACTTCGCCGTCTGCATCGCGGATCGTCAGCGTAGCGCCCGGCAGCAGATTGCCTGCAATGTCGGTCTTGTCGATATCCAGCACCGGCGCGTCCTGCATGACAATGGTTGATCCATTCATTTTCGACCAGTCATCGTCCGTTTTCACATACACCTCATTGACCTGCTCTGTACCATCCTGCACCAGCTTGAACACGATGCTTTCGGCTTCGGCGTAGCCATCCGGGGCGCGTTTTTCCGTCAGGGTGTATTCCTTTTCCAGTTCCAACCCGCGCACGGTGTGCGGCACTTTGCCGGAGGTCCAACCCTCGACCAAATTGCCGTCAGTATCACGGATTTCCAGCTTCGCACCGGGCAGTTCCTTTCCGTTGGTGATGTCCTGCTTGGAAATGTCCACACTGGTGCGCAGGTTGGTGTTTGTACCGTCCACGACCTGCCACGCGATTTGCTGACCCTCGTAGGTGAACTCTACATCCATAGGGGTGCTGTCCAGCAGGTAACCCGCAGGGGCGGTGATTTCCACAATGCGGTATCTGCCGCTGTTCTCGCGGCTGGTGCTTCGCGGACCTGTAGGGTCAATGTAATATTCTCCGCGAATCGGCACGTCCACATCAAACCAAGTAAAGCCGCTGGCGTTGGTTGTGCTACTGGTGGCCAGCTTTGTACCGGCGTCCAGCAGCTTTGTACCGTCCGCGGAATAAATGTCATCCACGGTGTAGAGTTCATACACCGCGCCGGGCAGATAGGTCAGCGCCTCTCGGTCCTGCTTGTAAATGCCTACACCGACTTTACCGACTTTATCGCCGGGCTTTTCGGGAACAGGCAGCACACGGGCATTTTCAAACACAAGTATCTGCCCATTCTTGTGGACATCCGAGGCATCCTTGACATTCACAATGCTGTACGAACATTTCTTGTCGCCGTCCTGCTCGTGGCTGACAATAGTTTTTGCCAGCACAATGTCATTTTTCTGGTTGTCCCAGCCAAATTCCACAGTGTAGCTCTGCTGGGTCAGCACAAAACCATACGGCGCTTGAACCTCGGTAATGGTGTACTTGCCCAGCGGCAGGGTAACGGTGATTTTGCCTTTGGTGCCATCATGGGTAATTTTCAAGAAATCATAGGTTGCCTGCGTGCGGGTGGGACTGAATTTCACTTCATCCACCTGCCCCTCCGCGCCGGTGGTAACAGTTGCCACCAAATCGCCGGATTTGTACCAGTAGGTGCCTTGGCGGTCGGGTGTGGCAATGTCGGCTGCAGCGTGGATTTCGTACACCGCGCCCGCAAGGTCGTCCTGCGTGTAGATGAACTGTCCATCTTGGTAGTCGGTCAGCACATTGCCCAGCTTACGAATGGTAAGCTGACCGAGGGTTTCGTGATTGCAATATTTCTCGGTAACGATGTACTCATCCATGTCGTTGGTGGCATTACCCACGACCTGCCAGACGCGGTCGGACTTGATTTCAAATTCTACCGAGTAGGCAGGATCGTTATAGTATCCTTCCGGACCTTGCAGTTCCTCAATCAGGTATCTGCCCAGCGGCAGTTTTTCGGGTGTTTTCATAAGCCCGTCTGCATCGGTGTAGAACACATCCGTTTTCTTGGTGGCGCTGCCGCTGGCTGGGTCGATCATGGAAATGCGGGTCTTGCGGTCTTTTTCGTCCAGCCGATACAGCGCAAAGGCTGTGTTGACGATTTTGACCGCCCTACCGGTTTCGGTGTCGGTCTTGATGAGCTGCAAGTACCCCTCCAATTCCTCATCCAGCACATTAAAAGTCATATAATCGTTGCTGGCGGTGGTGACACTGCCCGCCGGAACCGTAAATCGGCTCTGCGGGCTGTTGGCGTCCACCGTCACGATGAACGGATCACACTGGAACACATCCTTGGGGATGGTGGTTTCTACGACAAGGTATTGCCCATAGGGCAGCCCCTCAACGCGGAAGATGCCCTCATCGTTCGTGAACATTTCTCCCAGCCTATACTCGGCGGGCTGATCCGTGGGCATCCAGCCGTTGCCCCTGCCGTTGGCGTAGTCGCCGTCTGCGGTCAAGGTCGCGTTATAGGCGTTGACCGTATCGGTGTTGCCCTCGAACATATTGGCGATGGCTTGTCCCTCGGCGGTGAAATCGTATTTTAGTGTTGCGTTATCGTAGTTGTCCTTGCGGTAGGCGTCCAAAATGCTTTGTGCATTGTAGCTGCCATCCGGGTTCTGCTTGAACTGCGCCGTCTTGCTCAGTTTAGAGATGCGGTAAACGGTGAAGCCCGCACCCTCTAATTTCAGTGCCGGGCTTGGCTGACCGGTGGTCGAAACCAACTTTTGCAAACTAAAGCCGGATTTCAGCACTTCATCTTGGCTTTCCTGCTCGGCGTGGATGTGGTAGGTGGATTCATCTGCATAGGTCAGCGTTTTGTAATGATTGACCTCATCGCAGAGGTAGCCTTTGGCATAAGACAGATAGTATCCATCCCACGCCTTGCTGCCGTTCAGCTTGCGGCTCTCGGCCACAGCAGAATACTGATTTTTGTAGATGTAATCGGTATATTCATTATTCTTCCGAGCTAAATTGCTATACTTGCCTGTGCGTTCGAGCTTTTTGTTCAAAAGCGGATACTTCCCGGTAACATACAGCTTGCCGTTTCCGTCAATGGGCAGCACCAGCCCTGTGGCGCGTTCCACAAGGTAATATCTGCCCATATACAGGTTTGCAAACGCCAGCTTTCCGTCTGTGATTTTCGCAGAGGCTACCAGCCGGTCTTTCTGCAAGATGGGCAGGTAATCGGTATCCCAGCCGCCGTTGGTTAAAACAGTCGTGTGCCAAATGGGTGCGCCGTTGGCATCGATGATTTTGGAGTAATCCACCACACCCGAAACGCCGTCCGGATGTTCAATGGTGTCTGCGGCGTACAGATCGTACACAGCACCTTCCAGCGTGGTGTCGCCGTTGCTGCCCGCAGCCAGATACCGCGCGGCATCCAGATCAACTTTTGTCAGCAGAATATTGCCGAGGACACGGTCGTTCTGCACCTTGTCGGCGTTGGCGTGCATGATGTAGGAATCTTCGTTGTTGGCAATGCCCGTGGGGTCTGTGGCGTAGGTCTTATCTGCATTGCGGCTGCCAAAAGTGATAGTTACGATGCCCTCGCCGATGTCGATGAGCGTGCCGCCGCTGTTGGCCGTGCTGATGTCAGCGTTATAATCGGCGTTTCCCAGCCAAATCGTCTGACCGTCCTGTGCTTTGGTAATTTCAAAGGCATACGCCCGCTTGCCCAAAACAGAGCCTGCCGTGCCGGGTTTGGTCACATCCGTCCAATCGCCGTAATACTCGCTGGGTGCGCGGCTCTCCACAATGACGAACTTGCCCTCGTTGCGCTGGGTGTAATAGATATTGTCAGAACCATTGGCATAATTGCTGTGGTTGATGACCTTGTAAGTGCCATCGCTCTGGCGCTCGACCTTGTACCGGTTGTATCCGCCAAACGGGATATAGCACTGCCGAACGGTGTCCCACTCAAAAATCTTAAACTCGGCATCGCCCTTGATGCGCTGCTTGGTTTCGCTGTCGATTTTGTCGATGCTGACTTTTACCGACCACTCATCGTTTTTCATCGGGTAGTCGTTGCTGCTATTGGCAGGAACAGTAATCGTTTGGTGGCTCCCCAGCGCGCAGGGCGTGGAATCAAAGCCGTGCGGGATGGTGACCTCGTCATAGCTGAATGTAATATTGGCAAGCTGCGCCCGCGCCGAGGCAATAGCGGCATCCACCATGCCCTGCGCTTCGTTCTGCAGCTGCCCGATGGCTGCATTCTTGGCAGCTTCGGCAGCGGCGTCTGCTTCGGCTTGGCTGGTGAACGGTCCTTCCTGCCCGGAAAGCGTACTGGTACTGGTCTTGGACACCTCGTAGTGAACCGTCCATGTGGCTGAACCATCGCCGCCGTTGAGGTGAAAACTGTCATCCTGCGTGTGACCGCTTGTGGTAATGGTCTGCGCTGCGGCAGGACTCATCTGCCAGCTGCCGCCGTCCACGCTGCCGCCGGTCCGGCTGGGCGTGACGGTAATGACCGCGCTGTCCACCTTTTCCATCGTGTTCAGCTGGTACTTGTCGGTATTGACAGTGAATGTCAAATCAAAGCTGCCGCCGGCAGTCTGGGCGGGAGCCTGCCAGTCGGCATAGTACTCCTGCGGCACGGGTTCGGGTTCCGGCTCCGGTTCTTCTCCCTCAATGGCGGGACCAATCAAGGCGACTGTCTGCCAACCGCTGGCGGCGGGCTGATAAATGTAGGTGTAATATCCCGCTTCGGCGGTATAGGTCTGCACCCCGTTCAACAGTTCCTCTGCCGATTCTCGGTAAAGCGCAGCCGCCCGGCTGTCGGGGTAGTGCTGCATAATATACAGCTGCAGATCGTCGTAAATCATTTCGCAAAAATCCGAGACAGACAGTTCCGCCTCATCTTCTGCGCAAAAAACAGCGGGAAAATCGCCGTCCTCGTCCAGAGAAAGCTGGTTCAGCCCGCCCCAAATGCGAATCTGGTTGCCGTAATGGTCACCGGGGATGCACTGGTCTGCGCCCACCGTGGAGGTGTGGGAATAGCTGTACGGCGGGCAGCCGTTGGGCTGACCGTTGGCACCGTGGGTGCAGCAGTAGGCGGGTTCGCCGTTAAACCAAATTAGCCATGTGGCGTTGACTTTTTCCACTTTTGTGATGCGCCCGCTTGTCACAGACGGGGTGGGACGTCCTGCGTAAGGTGCAACCCCCATATCCGCAAACGGAGGGGCTGCCGTGCTGCTGCGGTCAATTTCGACATTCAGATTTTGAGTCAGTGAATTACCATCCGGGGCAGTGTAGACAAACTGCGCTGTGAAATCTTCGTCGGTCAGCAGATACAGCCCTGTGGCAGCGGCAGAGGTTTCCGTATACTCGCTGTGCAGAACGGTCGTGTCCTGCGCGGGTTCGCCGTAATAGTCCAGCAGCGTGACATTTTCGGGCAGCAGCACATCGGTTCGGGAACCGTCCGCTGGGTATTCGACCTGCGCCATAAGCGGCACGATGGCATAGTCGGTATCCTCGGTCAAGGGTACGGTCACGGTTTTGTCGCCGCTGTTCAGGGCATCCGGGTCAAGGTGACTGTCCTGCTCCAACTGACCGTCCGCCCACAGTGACAGACCGATTTTTGTCTGCCCTGTCGCAACCGGAAGCCCCTCGCTGCCGATGTAGGACCCGGCAGGTGCATCCGGCAGGTCGGCGTACAAAACCGCCGCGTCCGGGTCAAGGGTTGCCGTCTGCGCAGTTTCGGGGGTTACTGCGGCATCCTCCGCAAAGGCGGGCAGCGCTGCGCCCAGATTTGTGAGCGCAATCCCTCCCGCCAGCAGCAGCGACAATCCCTGCTTTATTCTGTGTTTGTTTTTCATACTGGTTCTCCTTTTGTTGCAAAAGAAAAAGCCCGCTGCGGGTTGCAGCGGGCTTGGTTAGCGTTCGGGAGCGTGTTTCTTAGGGACCGGCGCGGCTCTGGCCTTGTAGGCTTTTCTGTATTTTTCGTCAGCATCATAGAACTGCTGCGGAGAAATACCGGCGTCCAGACACCCCTGCATGACAACCGCATTGTAGCGGCTGCTGACCGGGAGCAACTGGTCGCGGTACGGTGCGTTCATCGTGTAAACCATGATTTCATGCGGCGCGCCATCGGCATCCGTAACCGTCATGGTCTCCTTGTCATAGAATGTCGGGTAACCCTCATAACAGTCAAGCTGGGATTCGTCATGGTCAGTGACAGACCAGATCAGCCCTTCAACGCTTGCGCCCTCTTTGGGCAAAATCGTCAGGTAGCCGCGCCGGAACGCCAGCTCATAGCCGTCCAGCTTGGCGATACCCACGGCGGTTGCCTCCGGGCAGCGGTAAGCCATCTGCTCAAAATTCAGATTAGAGCCATAGGCAAAATATTCTTTTTTCGACATTTCTTCTCCTATCTGGCCTCGTCTGTGCGGGGCCGTGGTTGATTGCTGGGATACAGCGACTTATCGTGCCGCCACGCCTTGTCACCGGGCAGATTTTTCAGTAGGTGCATCCGAACATTTTTGTACTCCGGGCCGATCAGCCCCAGCCGCAGCAGAAAGGTGCGGAAGGTGAACGCCGGATTATCCCCGATGGGCGTTTTCCGGAACTGCGTGTACTTCTGGTTGATGCCCTGCGCCGAGATTGCCATAGCCAGAATGATGTTAGCTTTGGCTTCACCCGCGTGCAGTGTTGAATTGAACAATCGCCACTCGACTGTGCCATGGTAGAACACCGAATGGAGATTCAAGGCATTATGTTGAGCTCAACATAAGGCTTGTTATGGCAAGAAAGCGATTATGTATCCCACGTTCCAAACTTTAATTGTACAGCGACAAAAATTATAAAAACAGTCTGTTTTTCTCTACATAATAACTATATAATTTGAGTATTCCAGATATGATGGAGGTTGTTATTGTGGATGATGGAAATCGACTGACCGTGTATGAACTTGTGGAAAGAGTTATCCCCTGCATCATTGCAAAGCACTATAGCGAAAACTATATTCAAGGCTTTCGTTCGACGTTTAGGAACCTGTTAGCGTACTGCAATAAAAATGAAAAGAAATATTTTACAGCGGAATTGGCTCAGCAGTTCATGCTGGATTGCTACGGTG
>NZ_FUYF01000068.1 GCF_900167555.1 Gemmiger formicilis
TTTACCTTCCACGCCCTGCGCCACACCTTCGCCACCCGTGCGCTGGAGCGCGGCATGGACTACAAGACCCTGTCAGCCATCCTCGGTCATTACTCGCTAGCCTTCACAATGGACACCTATGTCCACAGCATGGACGAACACAAGCGGCACGAAATGGACAAGATGGATGACATGTTCGGGATGCAGTACAGTATCTCTGTGGAGAACCAGCCTTATCCGGTGCTTTGCACCTTATCCCCGGACGGCTGCACTGCCCATGTTCCTGACTTCCCCAAAGTCACCACACAAGCGCCAACACTAGACGCCGCCCTGCTGGAAGTCAAGCAGCAAATCGAAAAAGCCCTACGCCAATACAAGAACCCACCCATTCCTACCAAACAGGAAAAGATCGTCGTACCAAATAACAGCGTGTTGGTACTCGTCAAAGCGAGCTGACTACGCTGACCGCTCCTATTTTTACCTGCCAACTCCGCAAGATTTATCCACAAAAAGCGCCCGGGCGGTTGAAAATTTCAACCGCCCGGGCGCAGTCGTTTTGCCGTTTTGGGGTCATTTTGGGGTCAAAGTTACCAGCTTGTTACCACTTTTGCCATAATGTAGAAAAAAGCTCGTTGAAACTTATCGTTTCAACGAGCTTTTGTTGGTTGCGGAGACAGGACTTGAACCTGCGACCTCCGGGTTATGAGAAATCTAAAATTTGTGCGTTACAGTGCTGTTTTGTTGGGTTTGGTGGTGTTGTGTACCAAGACTCGGAATAGATTTTGTCCCATGTGTACAAAAGAGTGCTGCATCGTGCTGACCCGTTCCAAACCCTTTTGGGGGCAGTTTTGGGGGCAAATCTGTGAGACGGATTCTGACTCGCAACTCTCAAATAAATGCGCAGCTTTAGTCTCATTGAGAAACATGAATACGAGCATCACTGGGTTCTTGCCAGTGAAAAGCCCTACGAATCCGTATATAAGTTTTACCCTCTAGCAAGAAGTTGTACACAAGCACTACTCCGCGGCATTCCCGCACACTGCCCCTGTCACCGCGAGAAACGCCCCTGTTTGGGCGCGTTCGCATCCTATCGGCGCGGTAGCCGTCCAGTCAAATACAGCCCTAAAATCCCCACTTTTCGGAGATTTTTTTACCGCAACGGCATTTACCTAGACGGGATTTCCCTGTACCGGCAAATCCAACACAAATAAATACTAAATAAATAAAATACTAATATACTATTGTATCCTATCCGTAAAACCACAAAAAATTGGATTCTTCCCGCTATGGTCTTACGGCCATGCGTGCAACTTAACACCGGAGAGTACAACTTACGATTGCAAACCGCCCCTGCAAAGTTGTATAATAAAAGCACCGATATTTCGCGCAAAAGGTGGTCGGAGCAGATGGATATGGAGAACCTGATCGGTGAAACAACCGAATACGACAAGAAAGCGGCGCTTGAGGTAAAAAAGCCCAAAAGCTGGTGCAAAAGTGTCAGCGCTTTTGCAAACACGCTGGGCGGTGCGCTGATTTTCGGCATGGCGGATGACGGGCAGATCGTTGGGCTGACCGAACCCGACAGCGACGCCGAGAAAATCAGCGAGATTTTCAAGACGCGCATGGAGCCTATCCCGGAGTTTCGGCTGCGCTTTCACAAAATCGACGACGGCAAAGTGCTGCTGATTCTTGACGTGTTCAAAGGCGAGGAAACGCCCTACTATTACTCCGGCGACGGCACCTTAGAGGCGTTTGTACGCATCGGAAACGAGAGCGTCAGGGCATCCGCTACCGAGCTGAAACGCCTTGTTCTGCGCGGCAGAAACACCTCCTACGACTCTCAGATGACGCTTTACAGGGTGGAGGACTACGCCTTTTCCAAGCTGCGGGAGCGCTATAAGAAGTGGACGGGAAACAGCTTTGACAACAAAGACCTTGTTTCCTTCGGGCTGGCAGACGAGGGCGGCTTTTTGACAAATGCCGGTGCCCTGATTGCTGATGAAAGCCCGATCCGCTGGTCACGGTTGTTCTGCACACGCTGGAATGGGCTGGACAAAAGCGGCGGCACAATGGACGCGCTGGACGATGCCGAGTATTCCGGCAGTGTGCTTTCTCTGATTGAGAACGGAGAGGCTTTCATCAAGCGCAACGCCCGCATGATGTGGCGCAAAACGCCCAACTCGCGGGAGGAACTGCCCGAATACGTCGAGCGCAGCTACCATGAGGCGCTTGTCAACGCGCTGGCGCACCGCGATTATCTCGTCTACGGCAGCGAGGTCCACATTGACATCTACGATGACCGTCTGGAGATCTACTC
>NZ_FUYF01000054.1 GCF_900167555.1 Gemmiger formicilis
ACAATGACCGGCGCACCGGCCGTATCAAAGGCACAGAGCAGATTTTTGCAGCTGCGGCTCACAGCGCGCTGACAGTCACCGCACTCGATGTAGATGGTGTTGCGCCAGTCGCGGCCTGTGGTGCGCAGGAACTTACAGAGGTGCAAATTGGTGGAAGTAAAACAGGAAACAGACAAAATATCACTCCAATCTCAAATTGTGCGCAGCGTAACAACTCGGCACAGTTTTTATAAAATTCTGCCGGTCTGCGGGAAAGTTTTCATAAGCGGCACGGGTGTATCGGTACGCTCATCATACATGGCAAGATACCCTTCGGAAGATTTCTGCCAGCCGCCATCCTGCCATACAAACACAACAAGTGCATTGTTCATCTGCATGACCTTGAATGTAATGCTCTCGGCAACGAGATAGCCGTCCGGGGCCAGTTCTTCCACCATCGTGTAGACGTGTTCACTGGTGTCATCGGACAAAAGCAGCAGATTTTTGTGTGGGTCTTTGGCGGCGGAGCGCTCCGGCAGTACACGGATGGCATGGTCGCCGTCCGTTGTCGTCCAGCGGTCAATGGTCGTGCCGTAGGCATCGCGGATCGTTAAGCGGGCATCCGCCAGCTTTGCATTGGTGGCAATATCACGTTTCGTGAGGATCAGCGAGTGCGCCGGGGCATCGTACATCGTGACTTTCTGAATTTCCCCGGTTTCCTGCACGGTGAAGTGAACCTCTTCGCTGAGCAGATACCCGGCCGGGGCGGCAGTTTCGGTCAGCGTATAGTCGCCGGGCTTCAGGCGCTCGATGCGGTGGGGCCGGCCGTTGGTTTCCCACTCGGCAATGGTGTTGCCGCTGGCATCGGTGATTTTCAGTTTTGCACCGGGCAGCTCGTGACCATCTGTCATGTCAGCCTTGAAGATTTCGACCTTGGTAAAATCGTCTTTCATCTCCACACGCTGAATATTCTCGGTAGGACCAACCTCAAAGGTAACGCTCTCGGCGCGGACATAGCCCTGCTCGATGGGAGCCACCGTTTCGGTCAGGGTGTAAGTTCCCATCGGGATGCGCTCCATATAGTGCGGTGTGCCGTCTGTAACCCATTCAGCAACGGTTTTGCCGTCTGCATCCGTGATTTTCAGCTTTGCGCCGCTGATTTCCTTGCCGGTGGCAATGTCGGTCTTGGAAATCTGCACTTTCGTGTAGTCGTCCTGCATGATAACGTGCTGGACCTTGCCGTTATCCTCGACTGTGAACTGAATGGCATTGGCAGGCACATACCCGGAATTATCGGGTACGAGCGTTTCCTCCAGTGTGTAGGTTTCGCCCGCAACCAGCACAGCCTCCATGTAGTGCGGCGTATCTTCGGACACCCATTCGTCCACAACATTGCCGTCTTTATCCAGCACACGCAGCGTGGCACCGGGGACTTCTTCGTGGGTCGTAATATCGGCTTTGCTGATTTTTACGCGGGTGGGCGCATCCAGCATCGTCACTGTCTGGCTGAATCCATCAGAATCTTTCAGCAGAATCCAGCTTGCAGAGTAGGTGATTTCGGCATCGGCGGGCTTTTCTGCAACCTGCTTATCGGCAAAGAACGCGGGAGCCGCCGCGCCGTTCAGATAGGCCTTGTCAAACGTCAGGTCGGAGAAGTCGCTCTCCCGCAGGCATTTGGCAATCGCGCGGTCGTTGGCGGCATCGGTGAAATTCACCACCAGCGTGCCGTTCACGCAGTACCAGTTGGAAATGACAACGCCGTCTGCATCGGGATTCTTGCCCAGCAGCTTATCCCAGAAAGCGTGCAGCTTGGCGGAAATCGTAGCCACGGTATCGTCGGAAAACGCGGTGGGGGAGATAATGCTGCCAGACTGGTATGCTGTATCTTCGGATTCATGCAGAACCCAGACCGCCGTTTCCTGCAAGTAGGCATTATCGTCCGTGGCCTGCTCCAAGCGGAACTGAATCGAGCGGGCGGTGGTATAGCCGTCTGCCGGACAAGTCTCGGCCAAGGTATAGACTTTTGAGGTATCGCGGTTCCCGGCAAAGTCGTGGGAAAGATGCAGCCCGCAAATCACATGAGCCGTATCGCTGCTCTCCCAGCTGTCCACCACATTGCCGTTCCAATCGGTCACGGTCAACGTGGCACCGGGCAGGGCAAAGGTGTCATCGGAATCAGAAGTGAAAGCGCGCTTGTCAATCTCCACGGTGGTCTGCTTGTCGGAGTGCAGGCAGTCAACGACCTGCCATGCAATGAACTGGTTTTCATAGGTGAACTCAACGGGAATCACACGCTGCTCAATCAGGTAGCCGTCCGGCACGCTGATTTCACGCAGATAGTAGCGGCCGCTGTTGGTCGTCCAGTCGTGGGCATCGCTGCCGCCGTAATGTTCACCGCGCAGAGGAACGTCTACATCAAAATAGGCAAGGCCGTTTTCATCGGTGGTGGCTGTGCCCAGCAGAGTATCGGCGGCGGCCAGCAGCTCGCCGGAAATACTGTAAATGTCGTCTGCGGTGTACAGCGCATAGACGGCGCCCGCGACCATATTGGCATCAGCCGGGATGTCGGCGCGGTTGCTGCCGCCGTTCAAAAGGGAGGCGCGGGTCTTACAGCCGTCTGTATAGGGCGCTTCATCGGTCAAATCGCAGGTGTCGCGATCCAGCTTATACAGCCCGACACCGACTTTGCCCTCCTCAACGATCGGCAGCACACGGGCATTCTCAAAGACAAGAACCTGCTTTTCAATCTGCTCGGCATTGGCGTTGCCTACATTTATAATAGAGTAGTCGTACACAACATCACCGTCCTGCGTGTGGTCGATGATGCTTTTTGCAAGAACGAGGTCGTTATACTGGTTGTCCCAGTCCAGCACCACGGTGTAAGTGTGGTCGGTGTGGACAAAACCGTAAGGGGCCTGCACCTCGGAAATCGTGTAGGTACCCAGCGGCAGCGTGATAGTGACTTCGCCTTTCGTGCCATCGTGGGTTACTTTCAAGAAATCATAGGTGGCGAGTGTCCGCGTGGGGCTGAATCGGACTTCGTCCACCTGCCCGTCTTCGGCAGTGGTAACGGTAGCGACAAGGTCGCCATCTGCGTACCAGAGTGTGCCTTGATTGTCCGGCGTGGGAATATCGCCCTGCGCGTGGATCTCATAGGTGGCATTGGCAAGGTTATCGGACTCGTACACGAACTGTCCGTTCTCGTACCCGGTCAGCACGTTACCAATTTTGCGGATTTTGATTTGCCCCAATGTCTCGTGGTTATAGTAGTTTTCGGTGATGACGTAGTCGTCCATGCCGTCGGCGCTGCCGCCGCTGACCTGATACACACGGTCCGAGGTCAGCTCAAACACGACATTGTACTGGCGGTCGTTGAAATACCCGCGTGGACCTTCGATCTCGACGATGCGGTACCTGCCCAGCGGCAGTTTTTCCGGGGTCTTCATTTCGCCGTTGGAATCGGTATAGAAAGTGCTGGTCTTTGCCCAGGCATTGCCGGATTTCGGGTCGTTCATCTCCACAAGGGTTTCACGGCCGTCCTCGGCAATGTAGTAAATGTTGAACGCAGTGTCGGCAATTTTGACAGGCTTGCCCGTCTCAATGTCGATTTTGACAAGCTGCAAGTAGCCCTCCAACTCTTCATCCAGAATGTTGTAGGTTATGTAGCTGCCGCTGGGCGTTGTGATGCTGCCGGCAGGCACAGTAAAGCTGCTCTGCGGGCTGGATGCATTGACATTGATAAGGAACGGTTCAGCCTGAAAAACATCCTTCGGTACGGTGGTTTCCACGACGATGTACTGGCCGTAAGGAAGCCCCTGCAC
>NZ_FUYF01000019.1 GCF_900167555.1 Gemmiger formicilis
TTTGTGTATTATCGAGCATTTTGGCAACGCAGATGCCGTGCCGCAGCCGCCGGAGCGGTGCTTAAGCCGTAAGGCGGGAATTATGCGGTGTTGCCCTAAATGTTCGGAAAGGAGCGCACCCATGGGAACCGTTTTCAATAAAAAGGAGCTTTTGGTCCTCTTGCAGGATTTTCACTGCCTTACGGGGCTGCGCTCCGCCGTTTTTGATTCGTATGGAATCGAAGTGCTTGCCTATCCGCCGGAACTGCCAGCTTATTGCCGCTTGATCCGCAGTGTGCCTGATGGCAAGACCGGCTGTTACCTGTGTGACCAGGCGGCTTGCCGCAAGGCAACGCGGCAAAAGCAGACGATCATCTACCCCTGCCATGCGGGGTTGATCGAAGTGATCACGCCGGTCCAAATCGATGGTGCTGTTGTGGGCTTTTTGCTGTTGAGCCACATTGTACAGGGGGCCGATGAGCAGAGCGAGTGGAGCTATGCGCAAAAATGCTGCTCGGCTTACGCAATTGATAAAACGGCACTGCAAAAAGCCTATAATGTCTTGCCGCACACGCCCTATCCGGTGCTGAAATCAGCAGCGGATCTGCTGGCTTTGGCGGCGGCTGCATTGTACCAAAAGGGGCTGACGCGGCTGGCAGCGGGCAGTGCGCAGGAAAAGCTGAGCCGCTACCTGGCGGAACATCTGGATGAGACATTGACAAACGAAACGATCTGCCGTGATCTTTCGTTAAGCCGTACCGGGCTGTACTATCTTTCCCGGCAGCTCTATGGCTGCGGCATCAACGAGCAGATCACGCACCTGCGCATCCAAAAAGCGATGAAGCTTCTTTGCGATACGAATCTGTCCAATGCACAGATCTGCCAGCAGATCGGATTCCTGGATGACAATTACTTTTATCGTGTTTTCCGTAAACAAACCGGTCTGACACCACGCCAGTACCGTGATTCTATCTTAGCAGATACAGCAAAGACGGAGTAGAGACGATTGTTTTCAATACTGGATTATTGTTCAAACAATTCTGAGGGAAGCGGCAATATTGAATTGTGGCCGGTGACGTGCTATAATAAACCTACATACGGTAAGCTGGCACGGCGCAATTTTGACCGCTGCCTTACGGAAAATTCGCAGCTGCGGAGTATAAACTGCTATGAAAAAATATAAGATCGCGGTGGCCGGGATCGGCTATGTGGGGCTTTCGATTGCCACGCTGCTTTCCCAGCACCATCATGTGACGGCGGTGGATATCCTGCCGGAAAAGGTCGCATTGATCAACGCGCGCAAATCGCCGATCCGGGATGATTACATCGAGAAATATCTGGCAGAGAAGGAGCTGGATCTGACCGCTACGCTGGACGCAAAGGCAGCCTACGCCGATGCGGACTTTGTGGTCATTGCTGCACCCACCAACTACGACAGCCAGACCCAGCACTTTGACACCTCTGCAGTGGAGGCAGTCATCCGCCTTGTCGCGGAGGTCAATCCAAATGCCGTCATGGTCATCAAATCGACGATTCCCGTGGGCTACACGGTGTCGGTGCGGGAAAGGCTCGGCAGCCGGAACATCCTGTTCAGCCCGGAATTTCTGCGGGAGTCCAAGGCCCTGTATGACAACCTCTACCCGTCCCGCATCATCGTCGGCACCGACCCGGAGGATGCGCACCTTGTCGCAGCCGCCCACGAATTTGCGGCACTGCTGCAGGAGGGGGCCATCAAGGAGAACATTGATACGCTCTTCATGGGCTTTACCGAGGCCGAGGCCGTCAAGCTGTTCGCCAACACCTATCTGGCGCTGCGCGTTGCCTATTTCAATGAGCTGGATACCTACGCGGAGAGCAAGGGCCTGAACACGAAGCAGATCATTGACGGCGTATGTCTTGACCCGCGCATCGGCAGCCATTACAATAACCCCAGCTTCGGCTACGGCGGCTACTGCCTGCCCAAGGACACGAAGCAGCTGCTGGCAAACTACGCCGATGTGCCGGAAAATCTCATTGAGGCCATTGTGGAGTCCAACCGCACCCGCAAGGACTTCATCGCTGACCGCGTGCTGAAGCTGGCCGGGTACTACGGCTACGATCAGGAAAATGAGTTTGACGAAAGCCGCGAAAGGCCCGTCACGATCGGCGTCTACCGCCTGACGATGAAGAGCAACAGCGACAACTTCCGCCAAAGCTCGATTCAGGGTGTCATGAAGCGCATCAAGGCCAAGGGCGCACAGGTCATCATCTATGAGCCTACGCTGGAGGACGGCAAGACCTTCTTCGGTTCGGCAGTGGTCAACGATCTGGACAAATTCAAGCGGCAGAGTCAGGCCATTCTGGCCAACCGCTACGATGCCTGCCTCAACGATGTGCAGGACAAGGTCTACACAAGAGATCTATTCGGCAGAGACTGAAACGCCTTTCTGCCGCTTTTTGACAGTGGAGTAAGGCTCTCAATGCCATTACCGCACAATATCCCTGTGACTTTTAAAGAGAGGAACACCTGTTATATGAAATATGATTATCTGGTAGTCGGCTCCGGTCTGTACGGTGCCATCTTCGCCCATGAGGCCAAGGTCCACGGCAAATCCGTGCTGGTCGTGGATAAGCGCCCCAACATTGCGGGCAACATTTATACCGAGAACATCGAGGGTATCAACGTCCATAAGTATGGTGCGCACATCTTCCACACCAACAACAAAAAGGTCTGGAACTATATCACCCGGTTTGCCGAGTTCAACCGCTTTACAAACTCTCCCGTTGCCAACTATAAGGGTGAGCTGTATTCGCTGCCCTTCAACATGTATACCTTTAATAAAATGTGGGGCGTCGTCACACCGGAGGAGGCAGCCGCCAAAATTGAGGAGCAGCGCCGTGAGATCACCCACGAGCCGCAGAACCTTGAGGAGCAGGCCATCTCCCTTGTGGGCCGCGACATTTATGAAAAGCTCATCAAGGGCTACACCGAAAAGCAGTGGGGCCGCGATTGCAAGGACCTGCCTGCTTTTATCATCAAGCGCCTGCCTGTGCGGCTGACCTTTGACAACAACTATTTCAACGCGCTGTATCAGGGCATTCCCATCGGCGGCTACACCAAGATGATCGCCAATCTTCTGGACGGCATCGAGGTGCGGCTGAACACCGATTACCTCGAAAACAAGGCCGCGCTGGACGCACTGGCTGACAAAATCGTCTACACCGGCCCGATTGACGCTTATTTTGATTACAAACTCGGTACGCTGGAGTACCGCTCCGTCCGGTTTGAGAACGAGCTGCTCGACAAGCCCAGCTTTCAGGGCAACGCCGCCGTCAACTATACGGACCGCGAGACGCCGTGGACCCGCATCATCGAGCACAAATGGTTCGAGTTCGGCAAGGACGAGAACGGCAACGACCTGCCCAAAACGATCATCAGCCGCGAGTATTCCTCTGAGTGGAAGCCCGGTGACGAGCCGTATTACCCCGTCAACGATGCTAAAAACGGCGCACTGTATGCCGAGTACAAGAAGCTGGCCGACGCCGAGCCGAAGGTCATCTTCGGCGGACGCCTGGGTGAGTACAAGTATTACGACATGGATCAGATTATCGCCGCCGTGCTGGACCGCTGCGAAAGCGAGCTGCACTAAAGTACAGCCAAGCGAAAGCACAAAATTCAAAAGGCAGCAAAGCAGACCCCAAAAGCTAAAATCGGGGTTTACTTTGCTGCCCTTTTTTATTTGCTCAATCCGCTGGCGCCGCTTGCCACAACGCCGCCGTCCATAAGAATGTCTGCTCCGGTCAGGAAGCCCAGCCGCTCATCCAGAAGAAGCGCAAACAAGGCGGCGATTTCTTCCGGCTTTCCGTTGCGCTTGAGAGCAGAGTATTTTTTGAATACATCTGCCTGCCCGCTTTCCAGTGCGCCCATCGGCGTGTCAAAGTTGCCGGGTGTCACACTCAGGCAACGCACATTTTTCTCGCCAAAGCGTGCGGCATCGGTCTTAGCAAACCAAATTACAAAATGCTTGCTGATGGCGTAGGCCAGACCCGGGCGGGCGTCCTTAGGGGCGATGCCTGCCCGCGCCACCAGCTTTTTGATGAATTTTTCACGGTTGGTGCGCGCCAGCTTGTACGCACCCTTGGGCATGACAAACTGCGGGGCAAGGTAGGCGCTCATGCTGGAGGTGTCGATCACACAGCCGCCCGGTGCCATGACCTCATAAAAGGCATCGTTGATATTCACCGTGCCCAGCGCATTGCCGCGCAAAATCTTTTCAGCATCGCCCATGTGAGGGCTAAGGCCCGCAATGTGCAATACCGCTTTTACTTCGCCGCATTCGGCGGCGTGTTTGGCCAGCGCAAAGCAGCTTTCACGGTCAGAAACATCACAGCTGAACGCCTCAGCCTCGCCGCCTGCACTGCGCAGATCGTTGACTGCCTTTTCCAGCTTGGATGCCGTGCGCCCCACCAAAATCGTGTAATACCCTTCTTCACAGACAAGCTTCGCCGTGGCAAGCCCCATGCCGCTGCCGCCGCCTGTGATAACGCAAACCTTTTTCATAATAGGCACCCCCTTTTCTTTGTGTCAGTGCAGGGAATCCAGTGCGTGGAGATAGCACTCCCACTGCTGGTCATTCATTTGCATAAGCTTGCAGATAGATTCATACAGCTTCTTCATGCGATTTTTCCCTCCTGCTTGAGCCATACAGCGAGATCATGCAGTGTTTCCTTGTAGGGACGCGGGGCAAAGCCAAGCTCGTTTTTCGCTTTGGAGCAGTCAAAATGGTTGTTGCGCTCCAGATTGTAAACGGCAAACTCGGTCAGCACAGCAGGCTTACCGGTCTTGGCGGCGCGGGCCTCCATCTGCTTGGCGGCAAAATGCGCAAAAGACAGCGGCAGATAAAACAGGCAGCCGCGGCAGCCGGTATCAGCCTTGAGCATCTCACACAGCTCCTTCAGCGAAACCTCGTCATTGGAAAGGATGTAGCACTCTCCCTTGCGCCCACGGTCAGCGGCGGCAATCGTGCCGGCGGCCAGATCGCGCACATCGACAAGGTTGAACGAGCCCTGCATACCGATGGGCATCTCACCGTTCAAAATCTGGATCAGCGTGCGGGTCGTCTGCCCGATGGCGGGGTCGTTGGGGCCAAGAATACCGCTGGGATGCACCACGCAGGCATTCAGCCCGTGAGCGGCGGCGTCCAGTACCTTCTGGGTCGCCATTGCCTTGCTGCGGCTGTACCAGCCGACCACGCGATCATCATCGTAGGGAACAAAGCTGTATACCTCATGGATGCTCTCGCCCTTAGGCAGCTCGGGGATGGCGCCGGTGCTGGAAACATAGACGAACTTTTTGCACTCAGGGTGATTTTTGGCGGCATTCAGCATATTTTCGGTGCCGCCCACATTGACGGCGATCAGCTTTTCACTATAATTCGGGTTGATCGTCACCATGCTCGCGCAGTGGATGCAGACAGTCTGGACGCCCGGCTCCACGGCAAAGAATTTCTCGCAGTCCTCGGCACTGCAGAGGTCACCCTCAAAAATTTCGACGGCCTTCGGCACAAATTTTACAGCGGGGTCGCCCTTCAGTACAAAAGCGCGCACGGCATCACCGCGCTCCAAAAGCTGTGCGCAGACATTAGTGCCCATAAAACCGGCAGCACCGGTGACAAGATAGATGGTTTTCATAGCTGTATCCTCCGTTTTCCCGTAGGTTGTTTTTTGTTTCGATGCTCCTAAGGATACACCGCCAAAATAAACCTTTGGTAAACGGGAAGGTTTATCTTCCGTTTATCTTTGCGCTGTACTATAATAGAACCAAGGAGGATACACGGATGTTTCGTATTTTGATTGCCGAGGATGACCCCAGCACGGCGCGTCTGCTTTGCGCCATCGTAAAGCGAGAGGGCTATGAGCCGCTGATTGCTGCCGACGGTGTGCAGGCGCTGGAACTGCTCGACCACAACCAGATAGACCTGCTGCTCTGCGATGTGATGATGCCTCGGATGGATGGCTTTACCCTGACCAGGACCATCCGGGAAAGCGGCAGCATGCTGCCTATTTTAATGCTGACGGCCAAGGATATGCCGCAGGACAAGCACACGGGTTTTATCGTTGGTACCGATGATTATATGACAAAACCGCCGGACCGGCAGGAGCTTGTGCTGCGCATCAAGGCTCTGCTGCGCCGCGCCCGCATCGTGGATGAGCACAGGATCACGATAGGGGATGTTGAGCTGGACTACGACACCCATACCGTGCGGCGCGGCCACGATGCACAGGTGCTGCCGCCCAAGGAGTTCAACCTTCTATACAAGCTGCTGGCTTACCCGGAAAGGACCTTTACCCGGCTGGAGCTGCTGGATGAGATTTGGGGCATGGACAGCGAAAGTGACGACAAAACGGTGAATGTTCATATCAATCGGCTGCGCACCCGCTTTTACGACTGGCCGGAGTTTGAAATACAGACCATTCGCGGCATCGGTTACCGTGCTATAAAGAAGGTGTGATATGGCGCAATTTGTAAATAAGCTGCGCGACTGCATGCGCACCGTAAATTTGACGATGCTGCTGGTGCTGAACCTGTTTTTCATCGTTACACTGAATCTGACCGTTGTGACGGTGCTGGTGGTATCGGAGGCTGACCACGGCTTTTTTATTCAAGACGGCAGCGTCAGCATCGGCGGTGCGCTGGTTATTTTGTATGCCAGCTGTATTTTGATGGCCGTCAGCCTTGTGGTTGCGATTCGCCTTGTGTTAATAAAGCCTATCAAAAACATCATACAGGCGATGAACCGGCTGGCGGCGGGGGACTTCACCGTGCGCCTGCAGCCCGCCGCCCACGGGTATGAGCCCACCGAGATCCGGGAGTTCAAAGCAGCCTTCAACAAAGCGGCGGAGGAGCTTTCCGGCACCGAGCTGCTGCGCAAGGATTTTGTGAATAACTTTTCCCATGAGTTCAAGACGCCCATCGTCAGCATCAGCGGCTTTGCCGACCTGCTGCTGGACGAGGAGGTTACCCCGGAGGAACAGCGCGAGTATCTACAAATCATCCGCGATGAGAGCAGGCGGCTGGCGCAGCTTTCCAGCAGTGTGCTGCTATTGAATCGTATCGAGGCACAGACTATTCTGACCGACTGCACAGACTTTTCGCTGGATGAGCAGCTGCGCCAGTGCATCCTTGTGACCCGGCAAAAGTGGCGCGATAAGCCGCTGCAGTTTGAGGCCACGCTGGCCCCCTGCACCTACCACGGCAGCGAAGCGCTGGTAAAGGAGATCTGGCTGAATTTGCTGGATAATGCCGCCAAGTTCAGCCCGGAGAACGGAACCATAAGCGTAACACTGCACTGTGAGCAGGGCAGCTCGGTTGTGGCTGTCACTGACCATGGCTGCGGTATGGATGCCGAGACCTGCCGCCATATCTTTGAGCAGTTCTATCAGGGGGACACCAGCCACCGGACGCAGGGCAACGGCTTGGGCCTTGCCATGGCACAAAAAATAGCCGCCCTGCACGGCGGCGCTGTCACTGTGGACAGCCGCCCCGGCAGCGGCAGCTGCTTTACAGTAGTTTTGCAGTGAATATTGTTTAATGCCTGTTCAGGTCAGCCCGCAGGACCACAGCACAATCCCACCAAAAAAGCGCTGTCCCTTGCAAAAAGGGACAGCGCACGGTCTGGGCTGTACAGCAGCCCAACATATTTATTATACCATTTTTTGCCCGGAGCGGCAAGCTTGAAACTGCACAAATCTTTCGCTGCATCGTTGGCATATCTGCGAATAGACGAATCCCAAGGGCTGTGGTATAGTATAGTCACAGAAAGAAAACAGCCGGAGATAAGGAGCAGACAACTCCAAGAGAAGCTGATCTTCCAAGGAGAAATGTCATAAGAAATCTCCAAAGAAAGCAAGACACCGGCGGTATTTCGTAAGGAAGGGGGCTCAAGTCCAATGGCAAACTTTAAAGATCCTATTCATCACCGGCGGGCCTGGGCCTGCTGAATGAAAAAGCGCCGCATCCGAAGCCGCAGGTCATAACCTGTACAAAGAATATTGAACAAGATGTCAGGCAGCTTACTTTTAAACAGCAGACTCAGGGGCCGTCATCAAAGACCCCCATGCAGCATATAGATCAGGATGAAAGAAGGCTGGTTATCATGACTGGTTCCACGCCACCCAACAGAGGGTATCTGAAATCCACCTGATCCATAAGGAGAAACTCCAATGTACTAAGTGTCAGAGGTTGATCCTCAATCTCAAAGCCTGAAATTCTGCAAAGGGAATGATTCCCCATGAAAATAGGAACCAACTCCGAAAAATAACGAATAAAGGTTATGAGGCTATGACTCCAATCATTTAGGTACTGCCGGGGCGAACGAAAAGTTCGCCCCGGTTTTGTTTGTGTCACGGTCTCCGGCTCATGTAGGGCAAGCTCAAGCGCCTCAAGGCAAACGGACTTGCATTTCCTACCGGATTTTGTTACTATTATTATATTTTCGATTATTAACAGGATTAAAGGAGGTAAAACTGCATGAGCGTAAGAACAGTTTCATCACAGGCTGATGCTGCCAACCCGCTTGGATATGAAAAAGAAGGCAAGCTGCTTGTCGGCTTTGCCATTCCCTGCATTATCTCGATGCTGGTGACGTCGCTGTACAACATTGTTGACCAGATCTTTATCGGGCAGGGTGTGGGTCTGCTGGGCAATGCTGCCACCAACATTGCGTTTCCTCTCTCGATTGCCTGCACAGCCATTGCGCTGCTGCTCGGTATCGGCAGTGCGACGAATTTCAGTCTCCAGCTGGGTGCAGGCAATGAAAAGCGTTCTGCTGAATATGCAGGCAACGGCCTGTGTCTGATGGCGCTGTTCGGCACTGTGCTGATGGCGGTCACGCTGCTTTTTCTGACGCCGATGCTGAAATTCTTCGGCGCTACGCCGGATGTTTTGCCCTACGCAGAGGCCTACACTCGCATCACAGCGCTGGGGTTTCCGTTCCTTATTATGAATACCGGTATGAGCAAGTTGATCCTGGCAGACGGCAGCCCGCGCTATTCCATGATGTCGATGCTCATCGGCGCACTTATCAATACGGCCCTTGATCCGCTGTTCATCTTCGGGCTGGATATGGGTATGACCGGCGCTGCACTTGCCACGATTCTCGGGCAGATCGTCTCGTTCTGCATCAGCATACGGTATCTCTTCCATTTTAAATCTGTACCCTTCTCACGGGGCTGCTTTACGATTGACGGTGACAGAACACGCAAGATTTTCAGCTACGGTGCATCTGCCTGCTTCAACCAGATCGCTATGGGTGTTGTCCAGATCGTTTTGAACAACACCCTTGCACACTACGGTGCACTGTCTATCTACGGCAGCGATATTCCTCTGGCCTGCGCGGGCATCATCTCAAAGGTCAACATGATCTTTATGTCCTTTGTTATCGGCATTTCGCAGGGCGTACAGCCGATCATCGGTTTCAATTACGGTGCTGCGCTCTACCGCCGCGTCAAAAAGAGCTACCTGCTGGCGCTGGCTGTGGCTACCGGGCTTTCTCTGGCAGCGTTTGCCTGCTTCCAGCTTTTCCCGCGGCAGATCATCAGTATTTTCGGCACCGGCAGCGAGATGTACTACCAGTTTTCGGAGCGGTACTTCCGCATTTATATGTTCCTGACGCTGATCAACGGCATCCAGCCGGTCACCTCCAACTTCTTCAACTCGATTGGCAAGGCGCGCCTCGGCGTATTCATGTCCCTGACACGCCAGATTTTGTTCCTGCTGCCGCTCATCGTCATCTTCCCGCTCTTTATGGGCATTGACGGCGTCATGTACGCAGGTCCCATTGCGGACGGCGCTGCCGCCATCGTCTGCGGCTTTTTCACCGTGCGTGAGCTGCGGGAGCTGACCCGCCTGCAGCAAAAAAACGAAAAAACGAACTGAGGCACCTGCAAAGCGCCCCCGCATCACTGTGCGGGGGCGTTTTTCTGTCCCGTTACGCCTTTAGCGTATGGGCGATATGGCGAAAAAATCTGTGCCCGATTAGCAAAAAGGTAGAAAGTGCAGGAAACCGCTTGAATCGCACCGGTTTCCGCACTACAATGGAAACTGAAAAGCTAAATCGGGTTTCCGCAGGAGGCAAGCGATGGACGAACACAACGAGCTGCGCACAAGACTGCGCGCAGTCGGAATGGAGCTGTTCCGCAGGGATGGGCTGCGCTTTACGATGCAGCAGGCCGCTGCGATGATGCACATCAGCAAAAAGACGATCTACGCAGTCTACCCCTCCAAGGAGGCGCTGCTGCTGGATATGGTGGACGATGCGTTCACAAGGATCCACGCCCGCAAGCAGCGCATCCTTGACGGCCCCGGCACCCTGGCTGAAAAGCTGCGGGCGGTCATTATCGCCCTGCCGGAGGAGTACACCGCGCTGGATCTGCAGCAGATGGATCTTTTGGATGAAAAATATCCCAGAGTCGCAGCGCGCGTGCGGGAGCATCTGGAAACCGGCTGGGAGCCAACCTTGGCGCTGCTGGAGCAGGCGATGGGGGAGGGCGTTATCCGTTGGGTATCCCTGCCGGTCCTGCAGCGGATGATCTCCGCTTCCATTGAGGATTTTCTTGCAGACCGCACGCTCGATGCGCAAGGCATATCCTACACGGATGCCCTGGATGAGATGATTTCCATTTTACTGGAGGGGTTGTTGGTACGATGAGATATAGTCTTTGCAATCACTGGGAATTTACAGAGCAATGGAGCGATGCCTTCTGTCGGGGTGAACCTGTTGGCTGTCGTCCGGTGCGTCTGCCCCATACCTGCCGGGAGCTGCCGCTCCACTACGCAGACCCCTCTGACTATGAGATGGTCTGCGGTTACCGTCGCACACTGACCGTTCCCGATGCGCCCCGGGTATTCCTGCGCTTTGACGGGGCCGCCCATCAGGCGGAGATCTACTTGAACGGCCAGCTGGCCGGGCAGCATCAGGGCGGCTACACCGGCTTCACCATCGAAATTACCGACCTTGTGCACCGCGGCACAGAAAATCTGCTGGCTGTGCGGCTGGATACGCGCGAGGATCCCAGCCTGCCGCCTTTCGGCTTTGTCATCGACTACCTGACCTACGGCGGTCTATACCGGGAGGTCTGGCTTGAAACCTCGCCGCAGAGCCGTGTGAGCGATCTTTTCGTGTACACACCGACGCTGACCGAGGCTGCCGTACAGCTGACCGTAGAAGCACCGGAAAAGGCCGCTGCGCTGCGTGTCCGGCTCTGCAGCAGTGCGGGCGAGATGCTGGTGAGCTGCCAGCTGCCCCCGGCAGAATCGGCGGAATGCCGCCTTACGCTGCCTGATGCCGCACCGTGGGACACCGAGCATCCGAATCTCTACCGCTGCATAGCAGAGCTGCTCGATACCGATGGGCAGGTACTGCACAGCCGGGAAACCTCCTTCGGTTTCCGGACGGCTGTGTTCCGGGCGGACGGCTTTTATCTGAACGGGAAAAAGACCTTTCTGCGCGGGCTGAACCGCCACCAAAGCTACCCCTACATTGGCTACGCCGCGCCGGAAAGCCTGCAGCGGCAGGACGCCCGCATCCTGAAAAACGAGCTGCACTGCAATGCGGTGCGAACGAGCCATTACCCGCAAAGCCAGTATTTCCTTGATGAATGTGACCGGCTGGGCCTGCTTGTATTTACCGAGCTGCCCGGCTGGCAGCACATCGGCGATGGGGCATGGAAGGACCGCGCCTGCGCCATGCTGCGGGAGATGCTGCTGCAAAACCGCAATCACCCCAGCATCATACTGTGGGGTGTGCGCATCAACGAGAGCGTGGACGATGACGAATTCTATACGCGCACCAACCAAATCGCCCACGCACTGGACCCGAGCCGGGCGACCTCTGGCGTGCGGTATCTGGAAAAGAGCCATCTCCTAGAAGATGTTTACGCCTACAACGATTTCTCCCACAACGGCTCAAACGCCGGGGCCAAGCGGAAAAAGGATGTAACGCCTGATTTGAGCAAGGCTCTGCTGATCTCAGAATGCAACGGCCACATGTACCCTACCAAGTCCTGTGACGATGCCCCGCACCGGCAGGAGCATGCCCTGCGCCATGCGCGGGTGTTGGACGCCGCCTACGCAGATGGAGAGCATGCGGGCTGCTTTGGCTGGTGTATGTTTGATTATGCCACCCACAAGGATTTCGGCTCCGGGGACCGCATCTGCTATCACGGCGTGCTGGACAGCTTCCGCAATCCCAAGCTGGCGGCGTCCGTCTACGCATCGCAGGGCGGGGAGGAGCCGGTGCTGACGGTCAGCTCCACGATGGACATCGGTGACTATCCTGCCGGGCAAATCGGCACGGTCTATGTGTTTACCAACGCCGAGCGGGTGGATCTTTACAAAAACGATGTGTTTGTGACGACCCTGCACAAAAGCGGCTGGACGGCGCTGCCGCACCCGCCGCTGGCCGTAGATGACACAATCGGTGTCCTGCTTGAAACGCAGGAGCATTTTGACAAAGCCAAGGCCGATACGCTGCGCGACTGTCTGCTTGCAGCCGGGCGCTACGGCTTGGCCGGGCTGCCGCTGCGCTACAAGCTGAAGCTGGCGTGGTGCATGGTGCGCTATAAGATGAGCTTTGCGGACGGTGTGGCGCTGTACGGCAAGTATGTCGGCAACTGGGGCGGTGCGGCTACGCGTTGGCGGTTCGATGCCAAAAACGGGGATACCGTGGTAAAGAGCGTCACGCTCTGCCCCAGCCACCGGCTGCATCTTGAGGTAACACCCTCCGCCACCGTCCTGCAGGAGGGTGACACCTACGATATGGCCGGAGTTCGGGTGTGGATCCTTGATGAAAACGGCAGCCCTGCCGTCTATGCACAGCTGCCGCTGACCTTTGCCGTGACCGGTGCCGCTGCGCTGGTCGGCCCTGCGGCGGCAACCGCCGAGGGTGGCATGGGCGGGACTTATCTGCGCACAGCCGGGCAGACAGGTACAGCCGCGCTGACCGTCTCGGCCCCACAGTGTGCGCCTGTCACCGTAGAATTTACCGTCACAAAGAAGGAGTGTGCAGTATGGAACTGACAACAAAGCAAAAAGCCGCCTTCGGCATCGGCGCAGTGGGCAAGGATATGGTCTACGCGCTGTCTGCCTCCTATGTCATGTACTATTATCAGGATGTGCTGGGCCTGCCTGCCACCTTTGTCGGCCTGATCCTGATGATCGCGCGTGTGTTTGACGCCTTCAACGATCCCTTTATGGGGGTGCTGGTGGCCAAGACCCGCACCCGCTGGGGACGGTTCCGTCCGTGAATCCTCAGCGGCACCGTCCTGAATGCGGTGGTTCTCTACGCGCTGTTTGCCGCGCCGGTGCTGGAGGGTGCCGACATGATGGTCTACTTCAGCGTCATCTACATCCTGTGGGGCGTCACCTACACGATGATGGACATTCCTTACTGGTCGATGATCCCCGCCGTGACCCGCACCCCTGCTGACCGAGAAAACCTGTCAGTCGTGGGCCGCACCTGTGCGGGCGTCGGCTCGGCGCTCATTGCGATGTTTACCATGCTGCTGGTTGGTGCTTTGGGCGGCGACAGCGAGCGCACCGGCTTCCGCTGGGTAGCACTGCTCGTGGCTGTCATCTTTGTGGTTACCGAGGCGATCTGCTGCGCCAGCGTCAAGGAGACCGGCAGCGCCGAGATAAAGACCGCCACCGTCGGCGAGATGTTCAAGGCGCTGTTCTCCAACGATCAGGCGCTTGTGGTCGTAGGCAGCATCGTTTTGATCAACTCGGCGCTGTATCTGACCTCCAACTTTATCATCTATTTCTTCAAGTACGATTTCGGCGGCACAGGCTGGAAGGCCAGCTACACGCTGTTCTCAACCATCGGCGGTGCGGCACAGATCCTCGGCATGATGGTCCTCTATCCGGTGCTGCGCAAAAAGCTCAGCAACACTGCCGTATTTACGGTAAGTCTGGGGCTGGCGCTGGGCGGCTATGCTGTGCTGCTCTTGCTCTGCCTGACGGGCTTTTCCGGCAGTCTGGCACTGCTCTGTGTGCCGGGCGTGGTGGTGTTTGCCTGCAACGGCATGCTCAGCGTACTGACGACCCTTTTCCTCTCCAACAGTGTGGACTACGGCCAGCTCAAGACCGGGCGCCGTGAGGAAAGCGTTATCTTCTCGATGCAGACCTTTGTTGTAAAAGCTGCGTCCGGTGTGGCGGTTTTTCTGACCGGCATCGGCCTGGATCTGATCGGGCTGGCCGGTAATGCCGAGGAGACAGGCCCCATCGCTGCCCAGAGCGCCGGTACACTGTTCGGGCTGCGGCTCATGATGACCGTTCTGCCCATGGCCGTCCTTGCGGCGGCGCTTGTACTGTTCCGCCGCAGGTTCACCCTGACGGATGACCGCGCAGCCGAAATCAGCGCTGCGCTTCACAGGGAGGAAACTCAAAATGGCTGAGATGCAGTGGTATGCCGCAACAGACAGCGGCCGGTTTGACGGTACGGTGGCCATCACCCCGCGCAGCGGTGCCGTCTGCCTGAGGGCAGAGCTGCCCGCCGGAGTGCTGCAAAATGCGGTTGCTGTGCTTCCGTGGACGATGGCGCACGAAGAAAAGCTTTTCATGAACGGCTACCAAACCTGGACCGCCTGCCCGGAGCTGGGCAAATGGGACCGGCAGCACGGTGTTGAGCGTGTCCCGAAATTTCTTTTGGAGAAATACAGCTTTGACCGTTACGGCGATTATCATTTTGTTCCCTACAGCGGCAAAAGGGGACAGAGCCACGGCTTCTCCTACTGCTATTTCCGGCGCGGAAAGACCTACCGCCTTTTGGCCAGCCTGGACGAGGCACCGGGCTATACGATTTTTTCCTATGACAGCCGCGCTGCACAGCTGCGCATTGAACGCGACTGCGCCGGGGTACAGCATACCGGCGGCAGCTTTCCTGCGTTCTCCCTCTTTTTTGCCGAGGGCACCGAGGACGAGGTATTTGACGCATGGTTTGCGGCGCTGGGCTGCCGCCCCCGCACCACGCGCAGGCTGGCCGGGTATTCCAGCTGGTATAACCGCTACCAGAACATTGACGAGGCCTCGATCCAGGAAGACCTCAACGGCTGCAAAACGCTTTTCCGCGCAGGGGATCTCTTTCAGATCGACGATGGATGGGAGCGCAAGGTAGGAGACTGGCTGGAGCCTGACCCTGCCAAATTCCCCAACGGGCTGCGTCCGCTGGCAGATGCAGCCCATGAAAGCGGCTTTCTGGCAGGACTGTGGCTGGCACCGTTCGTCTGCGAAAAGGAATCCCTGCTCTGCAAAGATCACCCGGACTGGCTGCTGCAGGTGGACGGTCAGCCCTGGTGCTGCGGCTGCAACTGGAGCAGCTTTTATGCGCTGGACATCGACCACCCGGAGGTACAGGCCTACCTCAAGCAGGTCTTTGACCGTGTCCTGCAGGATTGGGGCTTTGACCTTGTCAAGCTGGACTTTCTCTACGGCGCAGCACCGTTCGGCAACGCCCGGGAATCCCGCGCAGGACGGATGCAGCGCGCCATGGCACTGCTGCGCTCATGGTGCGGCGACAAGCTGATCCTCGGCTGCGGTGTGCCGGTCATGCCTGCCTTTGGCATCGTTGACTACTGCCGCATTGGGTGTGATGTAGGGCTGGACTGGGACGATGTGTGGTATATGCGGCTTTTCCACCGCGAGCGGGTCTCCACAAGGCAGTCCATCGGCAACACGATTTTCCGCCGCCAGCTCAATGGGCGTGCTTACGGCAGCGACCCCGATGTATTCTTCCTGCGCGAGGAAAACTGCAAGCTGACCCTACAGCAAAAGCAGACCCTGGCCCGGGTCAATGCGCTGTTCAGCGGCATCCTGCTCACCTCCGATATGCCAAGTCGCTATACGGATGAGATGCGCCGCCAATACAACGCCCTGCGGGAATTGACCGACCACGCCGAAAATTGCACCGTGGATGCAGACGACGGTCTGACCGTACACTACACCTTGCACGGACAGCAGCAAGCGATCAAGGTTTTTTGACCGTTCAGCCTTCTTCAAAAACACACAAAATTTTTGCTGCGGCGGCTGATGGAATTGCAATCACAGGGCAGGGGATGGTATAATGTATAAATAGGGCGGTATGCCCTTCCGCTTTGGCGGTATATGTTATATTGTAATAGGTTTTATCTGAGGAGTTGTGGAATGAAGAAAAACGATCTTTCCCCCGAAGCCTTCCGCTTTGAAGGCAAGATGTCCCTGAAGCAGGCACTGCCGCTGGGCATGCAGCATGTGTTGGCGATGTTTGTCGGCAACCTTACGCCGCTGCTTATCATCACGGGCGCCTGCGGCCTGGCCGGCGGCGAATTTGCCGACCTGCGCGTTACGCTGCTGCAGAATGCCATGCTTGTGGCGGGCATTGTCACACTGGTTCAGCTGTATTCCATCGGCCCCATCGGCGGCAAGGTGCCTATTATCATGGGCACCTCCTCCGGTTTCATCGGGGTATTCAGCTCGGTCGCAGCCTCGATGGGCGGCGGCGTACTGGCCTACGGCGCGATCATGGGCGCGTCCCTGATTGGCGGCCTGTTTGAGACCGTGCTCGGCTTTTTTCTGAAGCCGCTGCGCAAGCTGCTGCCCTCTGTCGTTACCGGCACGGTGGTGCTTTCCATCGGTCTGAGCTTGATTTCGGTCGGTGTAAACTCCTTCGGCGGTGGCAACACCGCGCAGGATTTCGGCTCGGTCGAAAATCTGCTGCTCGCCATCTTTGTGCTGGTCGTCATCTTGATCTGCAAGCACTCCGGCAGCACCTTTTTGAATTCCTCCTCGATTTTGGTGGGCATCATCTGCGGCTACATTGCAGCGTTTCTCATGGGTCTTATTCTGCCTACCACGGCGCTGAACGCCGAGGGCGTTGCCTACACCAAGGCATGGGTGCTGAACTGGAACAAGGTGGCCGAGGCCAAATGGTTTGCATTGCCCGAGCTGATGCCGGTCAAGCCGGTGTTTGATATGCGCGCGATCGCACCGGTCATGATTATGTTCATCGTCACGGCGGTCGAAACCGTGGGCGATATTTCCGGCGTTATCATGGGCGGCATGGACCGCGAGGCCACCGACACCGAGCTGTCCGGCGGCGTCATCTGCGATGGTATCGGTTCCAGCTTTGCCGCACTGTTCGGCGTACTGCCCAACACCTCCTTCAGCCAGAATGTCGGCCTTGTCAGCATGACCAAGGTCGTCAACCGCTTTGCGCTGGCCACCGGCGGCATCTTCCTGATTCTCTGCGGTCTGGTGCCCAAGCTGGGCGCGCTCGTCTCGATCATGCCGCAGTCGGTGCTGGGCGGCGCAGCTGTCATGATGTTCTCTTCGATCGTGGTGAGCGGTATTCAGCTCATCACCCGCGAGCCGCTGACCCCGCGCAGCCTGAGCATCGTCTCTGTAGCGCTCGGTCTCGGCTATGGCATCGGTGCCAACAACGGCATCCTTGCACACGCACCGCAGATGATCTCTCTGGTATTCGGCGGCTCTGGCATTGTGCCCGCCGCACTCGTTGCCATCCTCTTGAATCTGGCCATTCCCAAGGACGAAAACGGCTAAAGTAAGCTTTTCTCAATAGCGGGCAGTGTAAAGCGCACTGCCCGCTATTGATTTTTTGTTGAAATTCAAACGCACAAAAGCACCTTTAGCACCCTATTGACATTTGGGTGCCAGACTGCTATTATATGACCGAAATATCGTAGAATCGTTGCTGGTGCGCCGTTTTGGCTACAGGCAGCTTTTTTACGATCCAACGGTTAGATTATTCTAACGTGCATATACAAGCTACCATGCTGCCGCTGGGCAGCTTTTCAAATAAGCAGCAGTTAGTTGATGCAAACCAAGGAGCTGAGCATTACGAAAAAGAATTTTTGGGACAGAAATGCAGCAAGGTATGACCGCTTTATGCGCAAGAACGCAATAGCCTATGATCAATTATATGCATTGCTTCGCCCTGCTGTCTGGCACAAAACCGTTTTGGAGGTAGCCACCGGCACAGGGCAGGTGGCAAAACATCTCCTGTGTTCTGCCGACCACATTGAGGCTACCGACGCCTCCGCAGCGATGATTGCGCAGGCAAAGCGGGGCAATTTTTCCTCCAAGCTGTATTTTTCCGTGCAGGATATGTTCCATCTGCCTTATGCTGACCAGTCCTTTGATGTTGTCATTGTCTCCAATGCACTGCACATTGTGCCACACCCTGAGAAAGCCCTTATCGAGTTTCGCCGTGTGCTTAAAAACGATGGCACGCTGATTGCTCCTACCTTTACCCATGCAGAGAATTCCCATTGGGGAAATCTTCAGGCCCTTGCGCTGAAAATTGCAGGCTTTCCGCTGCACAGCAGATGGACGAGTGCTGCGTATCTGGCATTTTTGCAGCAAAACGGCTGGACCGTTTGCAAAAGTGTTGTTTTGCAGAATTCCATACCACTTACCTACGCAGAGTGTAAAAAATCGAAAGGAGAATAACAATGTCATTTTTTGAAAATACAAGAGACCCCAAAGGCTTCGGCGGCAGGCTGATGGTCACCATGATGAACCTTGCCCACACCCCCGTGGCGCTGTGGGGGCTTCACTTTCTGCATCTTGCGCCGGACGCAAAGGTGCTGGACTGCGGCTGCGGCGGCGGAGCGAATATCAAACGGCTGCTGAAAAGGTGTCCGCGCGGCATCGTAAAGGGTGTGGATTACTCCGCTGTCAGCGTCGAAAAATCCCGCCGTCTCAATGCAGAGGCGATCCAAAGGGATCGCTGTGTCATCTGGCAGGGCAGCGTGCAGCGCATCATTTTTGCCAGCGATTGGTTCGATGCAGTCACCGCGTTTGAAACCGTCTATTTCTGGCCGGACCTTGCAAAATGCTTCCGGGAGGTTTGGCGGGTTTTGAAGCCGGGCGGCACCTTCCTCATCTGCAATGAAGTCAACGGCGACACGGACAAAGACAAAAAATGGACAGAAATCATTGATGGCATGACCATCTACAAGGATACTGAGCTGAAAGCATATCTTGAGCAAGCGGGCTTTTGTGACATTGCGGTACACAAAAGCAAAACAGGCTGGCTGTGTTTGACCGCCGTAAAGCGAAGTGACTGTGGCTGCGGGAGGCAGGAGAATGAAGGTTTATGAATTTGGGGCGGATACCGCTCCGGTCATTTTGCTGCTGCCCGGCACCTGCTGCCACTGGAAAAGCAACTTTGGCCAAGTGATCCCTCTGTTGCAGCGGGATTTTCGCGTACTTTGCGTCAGCTATGATGGCTTTGACGAAACAGAAAGTAACGAATTCCCGACAATGCTTGCAGAAACCGAAAAAATCGAAGCCTACATCCTGAAAAACTGCGGCGGGCATATACGGGTCGCCTACGGCTGCTCTCTGGGCGGCTCTTTCGTGGGACTGCTGGCAGCACGGAAAAGCATACATATGGACTACGGTATTCTGGGCAGCTCCGACCTTGACCAATGCTCCAAGCTCGCGGCCAAATTACAAACGAATCTTCTCCTGCCGCTGATTTATCCGCTGATTCGGGACGGACAGTTCAAGAGTCGCTTTCTGCAGAAGCGATTAGAAAAGTGCTCCGCGGAGAAGGGGGACTATGTCCGCGCTTTTATGGCGATGTTCGGTGCTGCACGCCCCTATGTGACGATGCAAAGCTGTAAAAACCATTTTTATTCCGACCTCATCACGCCCTTGCCGGAGGGAATTGATGTTCCCGGTACGGAGATTCATATTTTCTACGCGCTGAAAATGGGAGCGAAGTATCGCGCGCGTTATCAGCAGCATTTTGCGCACCCCGTAATTTATGAGCAGGATCTGCAGCATGAGGAGCTGCTGGCCTGTTACCCTTACAAATGGGCACAGCTTGTCAAAAGCATCATTGAACAGGGGGTATAAAGTACCTGTGTTTTTGTGTATATACCATAAAAGGAGGCGACTTCATTGACGGAAACTTTTTGGGGGATTCTGATTCCCTTTTTGGGTACATCGCTGGGTGCAGCATGCGTATTTTTTATGCGGCGCGCTCTGGGAGATCTAGTGCAGCGCTCACTTGCAGGCTTTGCCGCCGGTGTGATGGTGGCGGCATCGGTCTGGAGCCTGCTGATCCCGGCAATCGAACAGTCGGAGAAGTTGGGACGGTTCGCCTTTTTCCCGGCGTTTGCCGGATTTTGGTTCGGCGTGCTGTTTTTGCTTGCTCTGGATCATCTGATACCCCACCTGCATGTCGGCAGTGAGGAGGCTGAGGGGCCAAAAAGCAGGCTGGGCCGCACTACGATGATGGTGCTGGCAGTGACCCTGCACAACATCCCGGAGGGCATGGCAGTCGGTGTGATGTACGCCGGCTTTCTCGCAGGCAGCGCGCAGATCACCGCGGCGAGCGCGCTGGCCCTGTCCCTCGGCATAGCCATCCAGAATTTCCCGGAGGGCGCCATCATCTCGATGCCCCTGCGCGCCGAAGGGGAGAGCAAGGGCAGGGCCTTTGCAGGCGGTGTGCTTTCGGGCGTGGTTGAGCCAATCGGCGCAGTGGTGACGATTTTGGCCGCGCAGCTTGTGATACCGGCATTGCCTTATCTTTTGAGCTTTGCTGCGGGCGCGATGCTCTATGTCGTGGTGGAAGAGCTGATTCCCGAAATGTCACAGGGACGGCACTCTAACCTTGGCACAGTATTCTTTGCTGTGGGCTTCAGTGTGATGATGGCGCTGGATGTGGCACTGGGGTAACAGGAGCCTTACAACGCAGAAAATGCAAACAGCTTCACCCGGCCCGATACAAAGTCAGTCAGAAAAGGTCCAGCATGGTATCCAGATACAACTCCTCGCGGACAGCCAGCTGATATTCCGGCTTGGTCAGGTAGTGAAGCAAAAATTCAAGGATCAGCGCACTGCCAAGGCCGCGCCCCTCGATCTTGAATTGGGTGAAGCCCCTCGGCAGGTAGGTATCCCGGATGGCCTTGATGCCGATAAAGCCGGGGTTCGCCATCGCTCGGGAGAAGCGATACCCGTCCGCTGCGCCGGGGGCGCTGCAGTAATGCTCCGGGCCGGGCAGACCCAGATTTTTGCGGCTGACGGCCTCATAGCAGGCTCTGCGTTCCGTGCATCCGAACCAGCAGCACTCATTGCAGAGGAACTCCACCTTGTCCTTCTGGGACTGGGGCAGCGCTGCAAGTCGGTCAAATGCTCGGTTCAGCCGGAAATCCGGCACGACATAGCGAAACTCGGGCCGTGCCAGTTCCCGCTGTAAATCGTTGAAGTCTGTCAGCACTTTTGTGGTTGAGGATACAAGATACAGCGATGGATAGTTCTTTTTCAGGTACTGCGTCAGCAGCTCAGCATGAACGATGGCGCCGTTTTGCGGGTCATTTTGTTCCTGAAACAGTCGGCAGAGCGCATTGCAGTCCGGGTCTGTGAGATGCTCCGGGCGCAGTAATGAATTGCTGAGTGTCAGCCGCGCCGAGATGCCGTATTCACGCGTCAACGCCAGCACCTCGCGTGGGGTGCGGTCACTGTACTCGACCCGTCCGCCCGCCCATAAGCAGTCAGACGGTGCGCCGTAGATCGAGCCGATGGCGCACCAGTCGTAAAAATACTCCCGATGCGCACAATAAAGCGGCAAAAACGCCGCATACAGGTCATAAAATTCAAACAGACCTGGCAGATGAAACAGGGCTGTGCCCTGGTGAGGTGTTTCCATAGCGGGGACCTTTCCTGGCCGCACAGGCGGCCCGATGGGATATATTTATTATACCAGCAATCCTGCCGGAATGCAAAGCGAAACGCCGGGGTATATGTTTGTGACCGACGTAAAAAACACATTGCTGAAATACTAAGGGGGATGTTGCAATGCCGTCCATTGATTTAAACTGCGACCTGGGCGAGAGCTTCGGCGCGTACACCATCGGCATGGATGCCGAAATTTTGCCCTATGTGACCAGCGCGAACATCGCCTGCGGGTTTCACGCGGGCGACCCGTCCGTGATGCAAAAGAGCGTTCTGCTGTGCAAAAAGTACGGCGTACAGGTGGGTGCACACCCGGGACTGCCGGATTTGCAGGGCTTTGGCCGCCGCAGGGACAACAGTTTCAGCATTTTGATTGTAGGCAGAAAGCAAGATGGGGAATGAACCTATCGGAAGAAGGTAAAGCAGCGCTAAGCGGCAGGATCTGTCCTGCGTCCCTGCCGGGGCGCAGGAATTTTTTTGTCAATAAAAATGCCGTTGTATCGTGTGATACAACGGTTGAATAATTTGAATGCAGCCTTGATGTGTTTAGGCAGCGGATCCTGCACGGAGGACGAGCCGACACCATAGCACGAAGGATGTTTTCATTCCGGCAAACGCCCGTACAGTTCCATTTCACTGTGCAGCTTTTTGGCCAGCCTCGTGTTAAAGACACCGGGTTCGGCACGCCAGCACCAGTTGCCGCCCAGAGTGGACGGCGTGTTCATGCGGGATTCATGCCCAAGGCCCAGCAGATCCTGTGCCTGCACGACAGCCAGGTCGGCAGCACTGGACCAGATGCCGCGCATCATGCCCCAGTGATAGCCCTCTTTCTTCGTCAGATTCAGGTAGCGCACGGCGCGCGCCACGTCCTCAGGGGCGGCGGTTTCCATCCAGCCGTTCACAGGCTCGTTGTCGTGGGTGCCTACATAGGCAATGCAGTTCTTGGGGTAGCTGTGGGGGCGGTAATCGCCGCCGTCACGGCTGTCAAAGGCAAACTCCAGCACTTTCATGCCTGGATAGCCGCATTGCTTCAGCAGGGCAGTGACATCTTCCGTCAGGAATCCCAAATCCTCGGCGATGATGCGCGGGCTGCCCAGCTTTTTCTTTATGGCAGCAAACAGCGCATAGCCGGGGCCTTCGCGCCAGCGGCCGTTCCGGGCGGTTGCTTCCCCGTAGGGGATAGCATAATAGCCCGCAAATCCGCGGAAGTGGTCAATGCGAACCACATCATAGATGCTGCACATATGTTTGATGCGCCGCACCCACCATGCGTAGCCGGTCTTGGCCATGGAGTCCCAGTCGAACAGTGGGTTGCCCCACAGCTGGCCTGTGGCGGAGAAACCGTCCGGCGGGCAGCCTGCCACCTCGGTGGGCAGCAGGTTCTCGTCGAGCTGGAACTCCTGCGGGCAGCTCCACACATCGACGCTGTCCAGCGCCACATAGATGGGAAGGTCGCCGATGATGCGGATTTCCTGCTGGTTAGCGTAGTGCTTCAGCGCCTGCCACTGACTGTAGAACATAAACTGTACAGCCTGCCAGAACGCCACATCGTTGGCGTACTGCTGCCGGGCTGCTGCCAAGGCAGCGGGCTCACGGCGCCGCAGCGGTTCTTCCCATTCCAGCCAGCAGGCTCCGTTGTGGGCGTCCTTCAGCGCCATGAACAGCGCGTAGTCGGGCAACCAGAAGTCGTTTTCCTTCACAAAGCGGCGGTAGTCGGCACCGGGCTTTGCCAGCAGACGTTTGGCTGCACAGCGCAGCACTGCGTAGCGTTTTTCGTACATGACGCCGTAGTTGATGCAGTCGGGGGTGCATTCCCAGTCGATGGACGCATATTCCTCCGGCAGCAGCAGTTCCTGCTTTGCCAGATCGTCCAGATCGATAAAATACGGGTTGCCCGCAAAGGTCGAGAACGACTGATAGGGACTGTCGCCGTAGCTTGTGGGGCAGACGGGCAGAATCTGCCAGTATGCCTGCCCGGCCTTGACCAAAAAGTCCACAAAGCTGCGCGCGGCTGCACCCATGGTACCAATGCCGTAAGGCGAGGGCAGACTTGAAATGGGCATCAGAATGCCGCTTGCTCTCATCAGAGAACCCCTCTTTCTTTTGATAGTAAGCAGCCGGGATATCTTTCCTTCACAGTTCACGCACGCTTTCTCCTTCGGTCAGATCGAAGGAGACGATCTCGTGCACGGCATTGCCGGGTTTTTGGATGTTGTGGAGCAGGATCCGCGCCGAACGCCGCGCCAATTGCTCCATATTCTGCCGGATGGTCGTCAGCCGGGGCACACTGTACTGTCCCAGCGCAATGCCGTCAAAACCTGTGACGGAAATATCCTGCGGCACACACAGCCCGTGATCCCGCAGCGCACGAATTGCGCCAAGCGCCATCAGGTCGGACATGGCAAACACTTGCCGTAATGTCGGGGCTGTGCTTTAAGAGATACTCCATTGCCTCATACCCGCTGGAAAGCGAGAACCGCGCATACGCATACTGCTTTTCCATGTCAAACGGCAGACCAAGGCGCAGCATAGCACCCTGACAGCCGGCCAGACGGGCGAGACTTGGACGGGAAAGATTGGGCTTGCCACCGATGATTCCGATGCGGCGGTGCCCTTTTTTGTACAGATATTCGATCATCGTGTCCGATGCAGCCATATCGTCTACGGACACACTGGACAAATTGCGGATGCGCAGGGATGCCGCGCTGTTTGTCAGCAGCAGGCAGGGGATACCCAGTGCCTCCAACTCCGGCGTGAAGTATTCCGGATTTGAACCGAGAAACAATATACCATGGGGTTTGCGCTCTGTGCAGATGCGTCGGGCCTGCGCAACCTCGTTGGCTTCCTCGTCAATATAGTAGACCGTCGCAACGTAGCCGCTTTCCTCAATGATCTGCTGCAGCGGTTCCAAAATGCCGGCAAACAGCATATTCTGGGTGCCCTTCACAATCAGTGCGATCCCATCGTTGGTCTGCTGCTTCAGATGCTTGGCGTTGGCGTTCGGTTCATAATTGTGGCGGTTTACGATTTCCAATATTTTTTGACGGGTTTCTGCACTGACGCCGGGGGCGTTATTTAAAGCTCGTGAGACGGTCCCGACCGCATAGCCGGACTCCCGCGCGATGTCTTTGATGGTCATTTGCCAATCCTCTTTCTTGAAGAAGTGTCAAATTTACCCCTTGACAGCACCGGCGACCACGCCATCGATAATATATTTCTGGCAGATCAGGTACAGCACGATAACAGGCAGCACCGTAATCATGATGCAGGCCATCATGGGTGCCATCTCCACCTTGCCGTAGCTGCCGCGGAAATACTGGATCGCCATAGGAATCGTGCGGAAGGTCTTGATGTCCAGCACCAGCGTGGGCAGCAGATAGTCGTTCCAGACCCACATGGTTTCCAAAATGGCGGTAGAGATCATCGTCGGCTTCAAAATCGGGCAGACGACCTTGAAGAAAATCTGGATGGGATTGCAGCCGTCGATCATAGCGGCTTCTTCAATAGCAATCGGCATGGATTTTACAAAGCCGGTGAACATGAACACCGCAAGTCCCGCGCCGAAGCCCAGATAGATGATGCAGATGTTGTAGGGGTTATTCAGCTTTAAGGTATCAGCGGTTTTTGCCAGTGTGAACATGACCATCTGGAAGGGGACAATCATGCTGAATACGCACAGATAGTACATACCTTTGGACAAGGTGTTCTGCACACGGGTGATATACCATGCGCACATGGAGCAGCACAGCAAAATCAGTGCCACAGACGAAACCGTGATCACTAAACTATACCAGAAAGAGGACAAAAAGTCCATTTCCTGAATGCCATAAATGTAGTTTTTCAAGCCGACGAAGGTCTCGGCGTTCGGCAGATCAAAGGCGTGGCTCGTCGTGATGGCACGCTCGGTCTTGAGGGAGTTCATCAAAATCATGAACACCGGGTACAGCCAGGCGATACACAGGATCGTGAACAGAACGGACAGTACCGTGTTGATGCGGCGGTCTTTTTTAGTAGCACCCATTATGCCTGCACCTCCTTAGAGCGGGTAAAATGCAGCTGGAGCAGCGAAATAACGACCACAAACAGGAAGAAAACGACGGCCTTGGCCTGACCGATGCCCTTCCACTGGGGTCCGGAGCGTGCGTAAAACGTGTCGTAGATGTTGTAGGCCAGCATCATGGACTGCTTTGCAGGCTCACCGGCTGTCAGCGAGAGGTTCTGGTCGAACAGCTTGAAGGAGTTCGTCAGCGTCAGGAAGGTGCAGATCGTCACGCTGGGCATGACCATCGGGATTTTGATTTTGAACAAAATCTGGCTGCTTGTTGCACCGTCAATGCGTGCGGCCTCCACCAGATCCACCGGCACATTCTGCAAACCGGCAATATAGATGATCATCATGTAGCCGATCTGCTGCCAGCACATCAGGATGATCAAACCCCAGAAGCCGTAGGTGGCATTCAGCGCCAGCAGCGACTTACCCCAGGAGGACAGCAGACCGTTGAGCAGGATCTGCCAGATATAGCCCAGCACGATGCCGCCGATCAGGTTCGGCAGGAAGAAGATGGTGCGGAAAGCGTTGGTGCCGTGCATACCGCGGGTGAGAAGCAGCGCAATGGCGAAGGCCAGCACGTTGATCAGCAGGGTGGACACGACGGTGAACGCCGCTGTGAACCAGAACGCATGGGTGAAGGTGTTATCCGACCAAATCATTGCGTAGTTGCTTAAGCCCACAAACTGCACATTTTTGACGGTGGTGAACTTGCAGAACGACAGCCCTGCACCCCAGATAAACGGCCAGACAAAGCCAATAATAAAGGCGATGAGGGTCGGCAGTACGAAAACAGGCCAATAACGTCGAATGGCTTTTTCCATAAGTATGCTCCCTTTGTTGTAATTTTTGTTTTCTGCAAAAGAAGCGGGGCGGGCGAAACCGCCCGCCCCGCTAACCGGTAATACTAGGTAAGGAGAAAAAGCTTTCAGTGTAGAGAAAACAATCTTATGTTATGCAGCAGCGTTCAGAGCGGCCTCAGATGCCCAGCCATCGACGAAAGCGGTGACGACATCATCCCAGCTGCCGGTACCGGCGGCGTAAGCGGTCAGAGCAGAACCAACACCGTTCTTCCAGTTCTCGGAAGGCATGGTGGAGAAGTTCCAAGCCACAGGGGTCTTGCCGGCGGCGGTCATTTCCTTATCGGCCTTGACGAAGACGTTGGGGGACTCGACAGCATTCTTGAAGGGGATAACGAAGCCCATGTCGTTAGCCATGGCCTTGGTGCCCTCGTCAGAGGAAACGCACCAGTACATGAAGTCGAGCGTTGCGTTGATGTCGTCCTCGCTGGCTTCCTTGTTGACGCACCAGTAGTTCTCAGTGCCGGTGCACAGGCCCTGGTTGGCTTCATCGCCGACGCCAATGTAGATGGGCAGCATGGTCAGATCGTCATCGGTGAAGGGCTTGCCATCGCCGACGAGGTTGGTGTACTCCCAAGAACCATTCTGGAAGAAGACAGCCTCATCGTTCAGGAACTCGTTGCGGCTGTCGTCGCCGGTCTTGCCAGCCAGTTCAGTAGGATCGCAGGTGGAGTTGTTGATGTACAGGTCGAAGATATTCTTGTAGTTGTCGAGATAGGTGCCCTTGATGGCGTCGGTGTTGTCGATGCCGTCCTCCTGATACTCGAAGTAGATGGGCAGGTTGGCCAGATGGGTCTTGTAGCGCCAGTCAGAGGAGCCGTCCATACCGGCGGAGGTGAAGGCAGAGAAGCCCAGCTCGTCCTTGCGGGCGGTGATGTCCTCGGCCACCTTCTTCAGGTCGTCGAAGCTCTTGATGTCGTCAACGCTGTAGCCGGCCTTTTCCAGCAGGGTCTTATTGGTGATCAGGCCGTAGCTTTCGATAACGTAGCCGATGCCCAGCATCTGGTCGCCGTCTTTCAGGGCGTAGGTGTCACTGGTCAAATCGCCTGCGATCTTGGTCCCGCTCAGGTCGTAGCAATAGTCCTTCCAGTTGGCCAGGCCGACAGGGCCGTTGACCTGGAACAGGGTGGGCGCATCGCTCTTGGCCATCTCGCTCATCAGGGTGGTCTCATACTGGCCGGAGGCGGCGGTCACGACGGTGACGGGAACACCGGTCTCCTCGGTGTACTTCTTGGCCAGATTCTGCCAGGCTTCGTCCTGCTCGGGCTTGAAGTTCAGGTAGTAGACCTTGCCGGCTGCATCAGTGGTTGCCTCGGTAGAAGCGGCAGTGGATTCAGCCTTGGATTCGGTGCTGGTACTGGTAGAGGAAGCAGCCGTAGAGGAGCTGCCGCCGCAGCCTGCCAGCAGACCCGCAGCCATAGCAGCTGCCAGAGTCATCGAGAGTGTCTTTTTTGCGTTCATGTTTTTTCCTCCTTCTCAAGAAAAACAATGATTTGCAAGGGTGTTGATTTGTTTCGTCGGAAACGTTTCCGTTTCGGATTGATCTTATAATACACCTTTCCGGCGCAATAATCAATCGTTTTTTGCGATTTACTGCAAAATCGGCCTGATGCACAAATTTGCACCCCCTGTTTTTGTGGAAAAGTTCCAAAAATAGTGACAAATTTAGCGGAAACGATTCCGTAGCCGCACGACAATCTTTGAGAATTGCAGGAAAACCCCTCTATAAATTATTTTTCACCAAAATATTGACACAGCAATTTTGTCATGTTATACTTTCTTAGATTTTGAAAGACGAATCGAGTTTGTAAGAGTTTTTCAAAGCAATTTACCTACGGACCGCCCATCGGGGGCTAAGGCCATACGGACAGCCGGGTCCACTGCCGATCGGCAACTTTGGTTGCCTTATTGATTGAGTTAAAAGCTCAAATTTTATAAGTTGGTTCCTTTACAACCATGAAATTGCACGTTTTGGTGTGCAGACTTGTGAAACGGTCAATAAAGAGTAGTAAAAGTGTAATTGCTATATAGACTCTGACACGCTCAGCCTTTTTGAATCATGCAGGACGCTCTCCCGGTGTGGTACCGGGGGTTTTCGGCCTGTGCAAAAATACGCTGGATTCAAACGCAAGTCTGCACGTATGTGCACGGCTTGCGTTTTTTATTTTGCAAGGGGACCGCGAACGGAGGTAAAAATGAACGGAGAAGCAAAGCGCACCCGGCTGGACCAGCGCCGCGCACCCATCCATGAAGCGCTGGAAAACTTCCGCCGTATGCGCGTCGTGCCCTTTGACGTGCCGGGCCACAAGCGCGGGCGCGGCAACCCGGAGCTGACCGCGTTTCTGGGCCAGCAGTGCGTCGGCGTGGACGTCAACAGCATGAAGCCGCTGGACAATCTCTGCCACCCGGTTTCGGTCATCCGCGAGGCCGAGGAGCTGGCCGCCGATGCGTTCGGCGCGGCACACGCCTTTTTAATGGTGGGCGGCACGACCAGCTCGGTACAAAGCATGGTGCTGACCGCCTGCAAGCGCGGGGATGAGATCATCCTTCCGCGCAACGTGCACCGCAGCGTGCTGAACGCGCTGGTGCTCTGCGGTGCGGTGCCGGTCTACGTCAACCCGGAGGTGGACAACCGCCTCGGAATCAGTCTGGGCATGAAGCGGGAGCAGGTGGCCAAGGCCATTGCAGAGCACCCCAACGCCGTAGCCGTGCTGGTGAACAACCCCACTTACTACGGCATTTGCAGCGACCTGCGCGCCATTGTGCGGATGGCCCACGATGCCGGGATGCTCTGCCTGGCCGACGAAGCCCACGGCACACACTTCTATTTTGGCGGCGGGCTGCCTGTCTCTGCCATGGCGGCGGGCGCAGATATGGCCTCCGTCTCGATGCACAAGAGCGGCGGCAGCCTGACCCAGTCCAGTCTGCTGCTGACCGGCCCCAATGTCCACGCGGGCTATGTGCGGCAGATCATCAACCTGACCCAGACGACGTCCGGCAGTTACCTGCTCATGTCGAGCCTTGATATTTCCCGCCGCAATCTCGCATTGCGCGGGCGGCAGGTGTTCCATCAGGTGGCCGATATGGCCGAGTACGCCCGCGAGGAGATCAACGCCGTGGGCGGGTACTATGCCTTCGGCAAGGAGCTTTGCAACGGAAACTCTGTTTTTGACTTTGATACAACAAAACTCAGCGTCCACACGCTGGACATCGGTCTTGCGGGCATTGAGGTCTATGACATCCTGCGCGACGAGTACGACATTCAGATCGAGTTTGGCGACATCGGCAATATACTGGCTTATCTCTCCATCGGTGACCGCCCGCAGGAGGTCGAGCGCCTTGTCAGCGCACTGGCCGAAATCAAACGCCGCTACCACACCGACGGTGCGGGCCTGTTGAGCCAGGAGTACATTGACCCCGAGGTCGCCGCCAGCCCGCAGGAAGCGTTCTACGCCCCCAAGAAGAGCCTGCCCCTGCGCGAGACCGAGGGCATGGTGTGCAGCGAGTTCGTCATGTGCTACCCACCGGGCATCCCGATTCTGGCCCCGGGCGAGCGCATCACCGCTGAAATTTTAGACTATATCGAGTACGCCAAGGCCAAGGGCTGCAGCATGACCGGACCGGAAGACCCCGACATTCTGCGCCTGAACGTGCTGGCCTGACAGGGAGGTTTTACAATGGAAATGTGGTTTTCGGAGTTTCACACCCCCGATGTCAAGCACAGCATCCGGGTCAACCGCCAGCTTTACTCCAAGCAGAGCGACTATCAGCGCATCGACATTTTTGAAACACCGGAGTTTGGCCGCGTGCTGACGCTGGACGGCAACGTCATGCTGACCGAGCGCGACGAGTTCATCTACGATGAGATGATCACCCACGTGCCGATGTCGGTACACAAAAACGCCAAGGATATTCTCGTCATCGGTGCGGGCGACGGCGGCGTTGTGCGGGAGCTGACCCGCTATGACCGCGTGGAAAGCATTGACCTTGTGGAGATGGACCCGCAGGTCATCGAGGCCTGCCGCGCCTACCTGCCCGGCAACGCCTGCCGCATGGATGACCGCCGCGTACATATTTATTACGAAAATGCGCTGAAATTCATCCGCAAGTGTGAGGACGAGTACGACTTGATCATCGTGGATTCCTCCGACCCGTTCGGCCCGTCGGAGGGGCTGTTCACCCGCGAATTTTACGGCAGCTGCTTTAACGCTCTGCGCGCGGACGGCATCATGGTCAACCAGCAGGGCAGCCCGTTCTATGCCGAGGACGCCACCGCCATGCAGCGCAGCCACCAGCGCATTGCCAGCACCTTTCCCATCAGCAAGGTGTATCAGGCGCACATCCCGACCTTTGCGGCGGGGTACTGGCTGTTCGGCTTTGCCAGCAAAAAATATCATCCCATCAACGATATGGACGCCGATGCGTGGAACGCGCTGAACATGCGCACCCGCTATTACACCTCCCGGCTGCACGTCGGGGCGTTTTATCTGCCCGCTTTCCTTGAGGAAATGCTGCGGGAAGTGGAGGAACACTGATGCTGCATCGCAATGTTGAAAATTTCATCGGCTGCGACAGCAGCTACCGCACGGCCAGTATCGTTTTGTACGGTGCACCGTTTGATTCCACCACAAGCTACCGTCCCGGTGCGCGCTTTGGCCCCGCGGCCATGCGCCACGAAAGCTACGGTCTGGAAACTTACAGTCCCTATCAGGACAAGGACCTGACCGATGGGAATGTGTTTGACAGCGGCGACCTGGAGCTGTGCTTTGGTTCCAGCGAGAGTGCCCTTGTGGACATCGAGTCCCGCGCGGCGGAAATTCTGCGCGACGGAAAGCTGCCGCTGCTGCTGGGCGGCGAGCACCTTGTCACGTTGGGCGCGGTGCGCGCGGCGGTGCGCAAATATCCCGATTTGCATATCGTACATTTTGACGCCCACGCCGATCTGCGGGAGGATTACCTCGGCGCGCAGCTGAGCCACGCCTGCGTGCTGCGCCGCTGCCATGATTTGGTCGGTGACGGGCGCATCCACCAGTTCTGTATCCGCAGCGGTGACCGGGAGGAATTTCAGTTCGCCGCGCGGCACACCGATATGCACAAGTTCGACTTTACCGGCCTGACCGAGCTGACCGACTGGCTGTGCCAGACCGATGTGCCTGTCTATCTGACCATTGATTTGGACTGCCTCGACCCGTCGGCCTTCCCCGGCACGGGCACGCCCGAGGCGGGCGGTGTCAGCTTTTTGCAGCTGCTTGGGGCCATCCGCACCGTGACGAAAGCGAACATCATTGGCGCGGACGTGAACGAGCTGGCACCCATGCTCGACCAGAGCGGCGTTTCCACGGCCACGGCCTGCAAGGTGCTGCGGGAATTGCTGCTGGCACTGGAAAAGTAAGCAGCCATCCCTGTAGGGAGCGGCGTCCTCGACGTCCCGCGGAGGGGTCAAGCCCCCTCCCTACATTCTCAACCTTATCGGGGGAGAGGATGTAGGGGCGGATTCCATATCCGACCGGGAAAGCTGCCGCTGCCACAAACGGGCACGGGCGAACAATGTTCGCCCCTACAAAGCATCCATACACAGCATACAATAAAAAAATACAAAGGAGTTCCATCATGAGCAAAGTTCTTGTTATCGGCTGCGGCGGCGTGGCAAGCGTCGCCATCTCCAAGTGCTGCCAGGTCAGCGACGTCTTTACCGAGCTGTGCATCGCCAGCCGCACCAAAACCAAGTGCGACGCGCTGGCCGCCAAGCTGGCCCCCACCACCCGGACCAAAATCACCACCGCGCAGGTCGATGCCGACGACGTCCAGCAGCTGTGCGACCTCATCAACAGCTACAAGCCCGACCTCGTCATGAATATCGCCCTGCCGTATCAGGATCTGACCATCATGGACGCCTGCCTGGCCTGCGGCGTAAACTATATGGACACTGCCAACTACGAGCCGGAAAACACCGACGACCTCGCGTGGCGTGCCATCTACGAGAAGCGCTGCAAGGAGGCCGGCTTCTCCGCTTACTTTGACTACAGCTGGCAGTGGGCGTACAAGAAAAAGTTTGAGGACGCCGGCCTGACCGCGCTGCTGGGCTGCGGCTTTGACCCGGGCGTGACCCAGGCCTACTGCGCCTACGCCGCCAAGCATGAGTTCGACTCCATCGACACCATCGACATCCTCGACTGCAACGGCGGCGATCACGGCTATGCGTTCGCCACCAACTTCAACCCCGAGATCAACCTGCGCGAGGTCTCCGCCCCCGGCAGCTATATGGAGAACGGCAAGTGGGTCGAGATCCCGCCCATGAGCATCAAGCGCGAGTACAACTTTGACCAGGTCGGTCAGAAGGATATGTACCTGCTGCATCATGAGGAAATTGAGTCTCTTGGCAAGAACCTGCCCGATGTCAAACGCATCCGCTTCTTCATGACCTTCGGACAGAGCTACCTTGACCACATGCGCTGCCTGGAGGATGTGGGCATGCTCTCCACCACGCCCATCAACTACAACGGTCAGGAGATCGTACCCATCCAGTTCCTGAAAGCGCTGCTGCCCGACCCCGCCAGCCTCGGTCCCCGCACCAAGGGCAAGACGAACATCGGCTGCATCTTCACCGGCAAAAAGGACGGCAAGGACAAGACCTACTACATTTATAATGTGTGCGACCATCAGGAGTGCTACCGCGAGGTCGGCAGTCAGGCCATCAGCTACACCACCGGTGTGCCCGCGATGTGCGGCGCGCTGATGATGCTGACCGGCGAGTGGACCAAGCCCGGCGTCTACACGGTGGAGGAGTTCAACCCCGACCCGTTCCTCGACGCGCTGGACAAGTACGGCCTGCCCCGCAGCGAGAACCATGACCCGGTTCTCGTGGACTGATGGCGCAGCGCGACGCACGGCCGCCGTTTGCGGCCATCGACGGCGCAGTGCCGCCGGAATTTTCCGCCCTGCCCACGCCCTGTTACCTGCTGGATGAAGCGGCCCTGACCCGCAACGCGGAGATTCTGGGCGGGCTGGCCCGTCGTACCGGGTGCAAGGTGCTGCTGGCGCAAAAGGCGTTCAGCAACTACGATTTGTATCCGCTGCTGGCGCAGCACCTCGCGGGCACCGAGGCCAGCGGCCTGTTTGAGGCGCGGCTCGGCGCGGAGGAAATGCCCGGCAAAGAAGTGCACGTTTTCTGCGCGGCCTACCGCGCAGATGAAATGGACGAGCTGCTGCGGTACGCCGACCATATCGTCTTCAACTCGCCCGCGCAGCTGGCAAAATTTGGCCCCGCGGCCAAGGCGGCGGGCAAAAGTGTAGGACTGCGCATCAATCCCGAGTGCTCGACCCAGGACGGCCACGCGATTTACGACCCCTGCGCCCCCGGCAGCCGCTTGGGCACGACCCGCGCCCAGTGGGACGCGGCAGCGGCAGAAAATTCTGCCCTGCCCGGGCTGTTGGACGGCCTGCACTTTCACACTTTATGTGAGCAGGACGCCGATGCGCTGGCCGTGACGCTGGACGCAGTGGCAGAGAAATTCGGCGATTTGCTGCCAAAAATGAAGTGGCTGAACTTCGGAGGCGGGCATCACATCACCCGCCCCGGCTACGACATGGCCACTTTGGAAAAGTGTATCCGCCGCGCCCGGAATGACTGGGGCGTGACGGTTTATCTGGAACCCGGCGAGGCCTGCGCCCTGAACGCAGGGTATCTCTTGACCCGCGTGCTGGACGTGGTGCAAAACGGCGATACGACGGTTGCCATCTTGGATGCCAGCGCCGCCTGCCATACACCGGACGTGATCGAGATGCCCTACCGCCCGCCGCTGCTGGGGGCAGGGGAACCCGGCGAAAAACCCTGCACTGTGCGGTTGGCCGGGCCGACCTGCCTTGCGGGAGATGTCATCGGTGATTACAGCTTTGACGCTGTGCCTGCCGTGGGAGATCTGCTGGTGTTCGGCGATATGGCCATTTACACCACCTGCAAGAACAACACCTTCAACGGTATGCCCCTGCCCGGTATTTACGCCCGCAAGCCCGACGGCACTACGCGGAAAATCGTGACGTTCGGATATACAGATTTCAAATGTCGGCTGGGAAAATAAGCTGCGATACATGCAAAGCGCCCACCGGCAGGCCGTTGCTGCGCCGTATTATCTCGCATTTTCGCATATTTTGCCACAAAAGAAGCTGCTCACTCCGTAGGGAATGAGCAGCTTCTCACTTTTAAGCCTGCTACCAGGGCTTTTCTTTCATTATGGGTCATCCGGCACCGGCATTGGCTGACAGGCAGGGGCTATGCAGCGGTCACTTTTTTGCTTCACTTGGATGGGGGACAGGGGGCATTTTCGTGAACAGCGCTTTCAGCGCCAGCGGCGTGGCGACGCTGGAAACCACGATCAAAAGGATGACCGCCGTAAAATAAACAGGCTCGACAACGCCGACCTCAAGGCCCTTCTGGGCCACGATCAAGGCGACCTCGCCGCGGGTCATCATGCCGACACCGACTTTAAGTGAGTCTCCCCAGTTGAAACGGCAGGCTTTGGCCGCCAGTCCGCAGCCGATGATTTTTGCCAGCAGGGCAACGAGAACGAAGCAAACACTGAACAGCAGAATCTCCGGCGTCAGTCCGCTGATGTCGGTCTTTAAACCGATGCTGACAAAGAAAATCGGCGCAAAAATGACATAATTGCTGATGTCGACCCGGCGCTCCACATAAGCGGCGTCGTGCAGCGTACAGAGAACGATACCGGCAATGTAAGCGCCGGTAATATCCGCAATGCCAAAGTATTTCTCGGCAATATAGGCCATTGCAAAGCAGAATGCAAGGCTGGCAATCGTTATGCGCTGCGTATGAGGATTGCGGGAATCCAGCCATTTCATGGCGCAGTGGAACACATAGCCGATACCAACGGCAACCAGAAAGAACAGCGCGGTCTGGACCAGCACGCCGCCGATACCGGTGCCCTCACCGGAGCTGGCACCCAGCACACAGGTCAGCACGATAATGCCGATGACATCATCAATGACGGCAGCGCTGACAATGGTAGTGCCAAGGAAGCTCTTTAAGTGGCCCAACTCCTGCAGCGTTGCCACCGTGATGGACACGCTTGTTGCGGTCATAATCGTGCCGATAAACAATGCGCGGAAGAATTCCGGGCTGCCGATTGCCGAAAAGCCGTAGAATACGCTGTAGAGCAGCGTACCGCCCATCAACGGTACAAGCACACCGATGCAGGCAATCAGCGTGGCAATAGGCCCGGCCCGCATCAGTTCTTTCAGGTTGGTGCCAAGTCCTGTGGAAAACATCAGCAGCACAACACCGATTTCAGCAAAAACGGAGATCGTGTCGTTGATCTGCACCAGATTGAGCAGACAAGGCCCAATCAGCAGACCGGCGAGAATTTCACCGACCACCTGCGGGGCCCTGCACTTGCGGGCAGCCAGGCCAAAAAACTTGGCGCTCAGAATAATAATTGCCAATTCACGGAAGATGGAATACATACATGTCATCTCTCTCAATTTACTTTAACCCATCCTTGTTATAGCACTTCTGCCAGATTTTTTCAATAGCTGAAACCGCCTTTTGGAGTTATCGTCGGATATTGTATAAATGTGGTAAACTGTAAGCCAAAAACAAGGCAAAGCACTTGCAATAATGTCCGTAGTATGATAAAATTCCAACTTGGAAAAGTTATAATATAGTTTACTTCATGGCTTACTGCGTCCGACAGGGTTCGGCGGCAAGCGGTATACAACCTATATAATAAGGAAGAGAAGCGCATGTTCCATTTTTCAAACGGGCATCACCACACAGGAAAAACGTCAATGAGCAGGGCAAAAGTGTATGGTCTGCTTATGGCTTTGGCTATGCTTTTTATGGCAGGTCTGTGTGCCTGTTCCGCACAGCCGCACTCTGCGGCAGAGACTGCGCCGCAGACGATTGTGGTCGGCATTGATGTGTTTGACCCTTACAGCTATCTGGACAGGAACGGGCAGTTTGCCGGCATCGACGTGGAACTGGCGACGGAAGCGTTTTCACGACTTGGCTATACGCCGGAATTCCGGACGATTTCATGGCCGGACAAAGACATCCTTCTCAGCGACGGAACGATCGACTGTATCTGGTCATGCTTCAGCATGAGCGGGCGGGAAACCAAGTACCAATGGGCCGGTCCGTATATGTACAGCCGTCAGGTCGTGGCTGTTCGTGCGGACAGCGATATCCAGTCGCTGTCCGATCTGGCCGATAAGCGCATCGGCGTACAGGCAACCACAAAGGCGGAGTCGCTGTTTCTCGGCGAAATTTCCTCTTTGCTGCCCGAGGTCAAGCAAGTCAACAGCTTTGAGACGACAGAGGATATGTTTGCGGCACTGCGCAAAGGCTATGTAGATGCCGTCGCGGGCCATGAAGCACTGGTAGCCAAGTTGACAAATCTGGATGAAAGCAGTTACCGTGTGCTGGCAGAGAGTCCTTACAGTTCCGAACTTGGCGTTGCCTTCGCAAAGGACACCCATGAGGATTTGGCTGTGCAGCTGACCCAAACGCTGGAAGATATGAAGCAGGACGGAACGATTGGCCGCGTTGCAGAAAAATTCGGACTTGATGCAGAGAAAACTGTGTGGGGGGAACCGGGAAAATGAATGAGAAAAAGCAGTCCGGCAAAAAAAGACTGTTTTTGCTTGTGTTAGTTGCGTTCGGCATTGTACTTTGGATCACATTCACGAATCTGAACCGAATTGCACTGCGTCATACATTGGATGAAACGATTGGTTTTGTAAAGATCCGCTTAGAGCAGTACGAGACCGATGCGGCCAATGACCGCGTCAAAAGCCTTGTCCGCCTGCTGGATAAAACGGTAAGCCTTGGCAATGAAATGACGCTGAAGGAGGGTTTCGGCACGCAGGACCTGGACGCTTTTGCAGAGGAACAGCGTCTGACCGGTGCGCTTGTATTAGATGAAAACCTGAATGTTGTCATGCAGACCACAAAGGGCGGCGACGCCATGCCGCTGTGGGAAAAGCTGATCGACAGCGCCTATGTGCGCAATATCGTTGAATATCCAAAAAAGACATACTCGGCCCGTCTGGAAGAAAATGGGATACTCTATGATTTTGCCGCGGTGGCACGCGCGGATGCACCGGGTATCCTGATCACCTATATACAGAAGGACAATGAGGATATTGGGGATTTGACGGTGGATTCCCTGTTGAGAAATTTTCCGTTGGAGCTTAGCGGCATCGCTACGATCACGGAGAACGGCAGGGTCATCAGCAGCAACAGCAGCGAACAGATAGACAAGACGACAGAGGAATGCCAGGAATTATATAACGAGACCTGCGGTGCCGCGGAGGATGGCATTGTGCGCCTGACCAGCAATCAGGGCGTCTGGTACGGCAGCAAGGAATACACCGGGAACTATACGCTCTTTGTGTTTTTCCCGGCGTCTCAGGTGTTCATGACGCGCAACATTGTCTGTGCATCCTATCTGGCCATTGCCGTAATGGTCTTTTTAATGGCGCTGCTGTGGCAGACCAAAATGGAAAAAGACGCGCTGCGGCAGCACCAGAAGCGTACCGGAATTATCACAGCGCTTGGCACGGCGTATACGTCCATTTCGCTGGTGGACTTGAAGAAAAACACCGTTGAAATCGTCAAGAGCGCGTCCGATACGGTCGAGAAGCAGAAACGCTTTGCACTGAAACGATTCGTACAGCAGGAGCAAATCGACAAAATTATCGCGGAGCCATACCGTGAGGAGTATCTCGCCTTTGCGGACATGACGACAGTGGCCGAACGTCTGAAGGGTCACACCTCTTTGGCGCTTGCGGCTCAGACCGTCGACAAAAAATGGATCCTTACGCTGATCACACCGCAGCGAAAAGACGCGGACGGCAACGTAACAGCCGTATTGGTTGCCACCCGCGACGCTACCGAGGAAAAGCGGCGGGAGCAAAAGCAGGAAGATGCCCTGCGCGATGCACTGGCGGCGGCGGAACACGCCAATAAGGCCAAGACTGTATTCCTGAACAGTATGTCGCACGATATTCGCACCCCGATGAATGCCATTATCGGGTTTACGGCCCTTGCCACGGCGCATATTGACAACATCGACCTTGTCAAAGAGTATCTGAAGAAAATCAGCGTATCGGGCCAGCATCTGCTCAGTCTGATCAACGATATTCTGGATATGAGCCGTATCGAAAGCGGCACGGTCAAACTGGACAACGCAGAAGTCCACCTGCCCGATGTGCTGCACGACCTGCGCACGATCATTCAGGGCAATATCAGCGCCAAACAGCTTGACCTTTACATTGACACGCAGGATGTGCACCACGAGGATATTATCACCGATAAGCTGCGTCTGAATCAGGTCCTGCTCAACATCGTGGGCAACGCTGTCAAGTTTACACCGGCGGGCGGTACTATCAATATCCGCGTTGAAGAAAAGCCGTCTGCCCGCAGTGGGTATGCGACCTTTGTTTTCAGCGTGAAGGATAACGGCATCGGTATGTCGAAGGACTTCCAGGCGCACGTTTTTGACTCTTTTACACGGGAACAGACTGCGACAAGAAGCGGCATCCAGGGTACGGGCCTTGGCATGGCCATCTCGAAAAACATCGTAGATATGATGGGCGGAACCATCGCCGTCAAGAGCGAGCAGGGAAAAGGCAGTGAGTTTACGGTCACCCTGGACTGCAAGGTTTGTGCGGAATCGGTGAAATATCAGCCGATCCCGGGCCTGAAAGGCACCCGCGCACTGGTTGTGGATGATGATGCACAGACCTGCATGAGCGTAAGCAAAATGCTGCGGGAAATCGAGATGGAAGCCGACTGGACGACCTCCGGCAAGGAGGCCATCCTGCGCGCGATGGAGGCGCACAATCAGGGCGCGGACTTCAAGGTTTACATCATTGACTGGCTGATGCCGGATATGAACGGCATTGAGACGGTGCGCAGGATCCGCAAAGTAATCGAACCCGGCACGCCGATCATCATATTGACAGCCTACGATTGGGCCGACATTGAGGATGAGGCCCGGCAGGCCGGTGTCACGGCGTTTGTTTCCAAACCGCTGTTTATGTCGGAACTGCGCGATGCACTGACACGCAAAGAGGTGTCTGGCAGACAGCCCCTTCTGCCCAAGCACGGCGACTATACGGGCCAAAAGGTGCTGTTGGTCGAGGATAATGAACTGAACCGCGAGATTGCAACGGCCATTCTGGAAGAAGCCGGGCTGAAAGTGGACGCCGTTGAGGACGGCACGGATGCCGTGGCCAGAATGACCGAGGCGGCGGAGGATGCGTATGATCTGATCCTGATGGATATTCAGATGCCCAAAATGGACGGGTACACCGCCACCCGGGAGATCCGTACATTGCGCAGCAACAAAAAGGCAAACATTCCCATTGTGGCCATGACGGCCAACGCTTTTGAGGAAGACCGCCAAAAGGCACTCAAAGCCGGGATGAATGCACATATTGCAAAACCGATTGATGTGAATATCCTGATGAGAACACTGGATAAGATTTTCAAACAGAATCCGTGACCGGGTTTACATAGCGTACAAAGGATCTGTACGGCAAAGCAAAAAAGCATATACAGCTGCGTTTATAGCGAACGGCCTCTCGGCGGTTCGCAGCGCGATGCTGTATATGCTTTTTTCATAGGCAATCTGTCAGCCGCCCAGCTCCACCATGCGGCGGATGCAGCGCCCGGCTCCCTGCATGACGTCCTGCGGCAGGGTGATTTCCTCGCCGCCGCTGCCCTGCAGGCAATGGTAAATGTCCATCAGGGTGGTCAGCTTCATGTTCATGCAGGTAAGCTGCACGGCCAGCGGATAGAACCGCTTTTCCGGGCAGGCATAGGAGAGGTGCTCCACGATGCTGTTTTCCGTTCCGATGATGAACTCTTTGGCATCGGACTTTTCTGCGTAAGCCATAATGCCGGTGGTGGAGCCGACATAATCAGCCTGCTCCACGACCTCGGGGCGGCATTCGGGGTGAACCAGAAGCAACGCCTCCGGGTGGGCAGCGCGGGCTTTGGCTGCATCTGCTGCCGAACAGATGATATGGCGCGGGCAGCCGCCGTGGTAAAAGGCAAACTGCTTTTCCGGCAGCTGCTTTGCCACATAGCCGCCCAAATTGGGGTCGGGGATGAACAGGATCTTATCGTTTTCCAGCGCACTGCAAATTTTCAGCGCGCTGGAGGACGTCACACAGACATCACAGGCTGTTTTCAGCTCCGAAGTCGTATTGATGTACGCTACCACGGCGTAGCCGGGGTACTGCTTTTTCAATTCCTGCAAAGTCGGCAGGTCAAGCTGCTCGGCCATAGGGCAGCCCGCCATGGGGTTGGCCAGCCAGACGGTTTTCTCGGGGCTTAAAATTTTGCAGGTCTCGGCCATGAAGCGCACACCGCACATGATGACCCCGTCAGCGTTGGTTTTGGCCGCCTGCACGCTCAACCCGTAGGAATCGCCGGTGTAATCGGCGACTTCCAGCACAGGCTGGCTCTGGTAGGCGTGGGCCAGGATGCAGATATTTTTTTCCCGTTTCAGGCGCAGGATCTCCTGCTGCAGTTCATGGACAGTCATAATTATGCCTCGTTTTCTTTCTTCAATGCTCCCACGGTTGCAGCGGAGCCAGAAAACCGTGCTCTTTCAGTTCTTTTTCGATCAGGTTCAGCCTGTCCGGGGTGGCTGCCTCCACCAGATGATAGTGGTAGCCGTCGGTGGCGGTGGACAGCACCGTGGAGGAGCTGTCCTCAAACGATTGCAGAAATTCCCGCACGTCCTGCCGGGAACGGATGTCCATCTCGGCGGTGATGCGGCCATAGACCCGGTGGCTGATGCTGATATTTTTGACCCGGCCGCCACAGTCCACAATCAGGTTCAGCTCCTGCCCGGTCCGGTCCGGTGTGTGGCGCACCTTGAACTCCCGTGTGCAGCCGGCGGGCTGATCGGGCTGATCCAGCACATAGCCGCGTGCGGTGGAAATGATCCCGGGGTGTGATGCCCGTATGACCGCCAGATCCTGCACGATGACCTGACGGCTGACGCCGTAATGGGTAGCCAGCGTGCGGGCGGCAAGAGGCGCTCCGGCATGGGCAAGCTGCTGCAAAATGGCGGCGCGGCGCTCGGCGGTGGTCATATCAGGCCTCCTCCTCGGTCAGGGGGCGCAGATGCTTCATGGAAAGATCCAGAATGGGGGCCGAATGGGTCAGGGCACCGCTGGACACATAGTCAATGCCGATGTCCCGCAGACGGGCAATGTTTTCCCGCGTGACATTGCCGGAGCACTCGGTCTTGGCGCGGCCTGCAATCAAAGTCACAGCCTTGCGCATATCCTCATCGCTCATGTTATCCAGCATGATGATGTCCGCACCGGCTTCCACAGCCTCTTTGACCTGCTCCAGCGTTTCAACCTCCACCTCGATCTTGCGGACGAAGGACGCATACTGTTGGGCCATCTTGACGGCCTTCGCCACGCCGCCGGCAGCGCCGATGTGGTTATCCTTCAGCAGAACGCCGTCGGACAGGCCGGTGCGGTGGTTGCTGCCGCCGCCAACGCGGACAGCGTACTTTTCAAAAATGCGGTTGTTGGGGCTTGTCTTACGGGTGTCCAGCAGGGTGATGCCGGTGCCTTCCAGCAGGGCAGACAGCTGATGGGTATAGGTGGCAATGCCGCTCATTCGCTGCAGGTAGTTCAGCGCAACGCGCTCACCGGAAAGCAGGGCGCGTATATCGCCCGTAACAACGGCCAGCTTCTGGCCGGGCTTGACGGTATCTCCGTCCCGGCAGAAGAATTCCACCTTGGCACCGGGGTCCAGCAGCGTAAAGACGCGGGCATAGACCGCCAGACCGGCAACAATGCCGTCCTCCTTGGCAATCAGATCCACGGTGCCGGGGCAGGCGTGGGGCATGACGGCGTTTGTGGAAACGTCCTCCTCCGGAATATCCTCCCGCAGGGCTTGCAGCAGCAACGGGTCTATATGCAGCAGCTGGGTGATCTCATTCATGGTTTTTACTCCTCTCAATAGCGGTCAGGACCTCCTGCCGATACGCGGCAAACAGCGGTTCCTGTTCACGGTATGGGGCCAAATCGGGCTTATCGCCTGTAAAGACAGGCGGTTCTCCGTATAGTATATCATCTGCCGCGCGCTGTGCAAAGACCAAAGATTCCAGCAGGGAATTGCTGGCCAGCCGATTGCGTCCATGCACACCGTTGCAGCAGGTCTCGCCGCAGGCATACAGCCGGGGCAGTGCTGTGCGGCTGCTCAGGTCCGCCGTGATGCCGCCCATAAAATAATGCTGGGCCGGTACAACGGGAATCGGTTCATGGATGGGGTCGTACCCCTCCTCCTCGCAGCGCTCCAGGATGTTGGGGAAATGTTCACGGATAGCCGCCTCACCGATGGGGCGCATATCCTCCCACACATGGTCGGTGCCGTCCTTTTCCATCTGCGCACGGATCGCTGCGCTGACCACGTCGCGGGGCTGCAATTCGTTGGTAAAGCGGTCCCCGTTTTTATCCAGCAGCAGCGCGCCCTCCCCGCGAACCGATTCCGAAATCAGAAAGCGACGGCCTTTTCGGTGGCTGTACAAAGTCGTGGGGTGGATCTGGATATAGTCCAGGTGCTCGCAGGCAACTCCGTGGCGCAGGGCCATGGCGATGGCATCCCCCGTGATGTGGGGGAAGTTGGTGGAGTTTTTATATAACCCGCCGATGCCGCCGCAGGCCAGCACCACCGCCCCTGCCCCGATGGCTCGCGGTTCGCCGTCCGGGCCGGCAGCAATGACGCCGCCGCAGGCCGAGGCATCTGCGAAGAAATCCAGCAGGGTCGTATGCTCGCGCAGTTCGATGTTCTCGCAGCGCAGGACCTCGTTCAGCAGGGTCTGGGTGATCTCGTGGCCGGTAATATCCTCATGGAACAGAATGCGCGGGCGGGAGTGCGCACCCTCCCGGGTAAAGCGCAGGGCCCCGTGGTCATCCCGCGCAAAGCGGACGCCGCGGCGCACCAGATCCCGGATGATCGAGTTGGAGGAACGAATCATCAGGTCTACTGTGGCGGGGTTGTTCTCGTAATGGCCTGCCCGCATCGTATCATCAAAAAAGGGGCGGTAGTCTGCCTCGCCATGCTGCATACAAATGCCGCCTTGCGCAAGGAAGGAGTCGCTCTCGTCCGCTTTCTGCTTTGTAAGCAGAAGAATGCGGTACCGCGCAGGCAGATTCAGGGCGCAGTAAAGGCCCGCAGCGCCGGTGCCGACGATGACTACGTCAAAATAGTCATCCATATTAGCCATTTTCATGTGGTTTCCTCGGTTTCTTCTGTAATTCCAACTTTGACAGTATAGCACCGTTCATTACACGTGTCAAGACACATGTAATGATATATAGTGACACCCCGCCATGCGCAATAAACTTCGGCATAAAAAACAACAGGAACACTGCTGTACATTGCAATGTTCCTGTTGTTTTTATTAGGGCAATACCGCATAATTCTAAGTACCGATACGGCGAGCGAGGTGCGGCATCTGCTAAGCCAAAAGCGCAGATAATACTTTGTGTATTATCGAGCATTTTGGCAACGCAGATGCCGTGCCGCAGCCGCCGGAGCGGTGCTTAAGCCGTAAGGCGGGAATTATGCGGTGTTGCC
>NZ_FUYF01000015.1 GCF_900167555.1 Gemmiger formicilis
GCGGCTTTGGGGCAGATGTTACCTGTATTACAGCCGTAGGGCGGCATGCCCCCATGCCGCCGAAGGTCCGCGTGGCCGCCCGTTTAACGGGTTGCTGCGCAAGGTCGCAGCGGAGGGGTCAAGACCCCTCCCTACGGACTAACGTTCACGGGTGCTTTGTAGGGAGCGGTCTTGACCGCTCCGTGCCCGTGTGCGGCAGCGGAAGTGTCCACGGGAAAGACACCGTCCTTACCCCATCGCCTCCGCAATTTCCGCGTCCGTCAGGGTCTTGCGGACCGGCTGCGGCTCCCCGTCACCTTCGTGCAGAACCATCACCCAGTAATCCAGGTCCAGCCATTGGCCGAACTTGTACCCGGTGCGCTTCTCCGTCGCCATCTTTTTGAAGCCCATCGCGCGGTGGAAATCGTTGCTCTGGCGGTTATTCCCGGCCACAAGGGCAAAGGCGTTGTAATAGCCCTGCGCCTTCAAAAGCGCCAGCAGTGCGCGGTACAGCCGCCCGCCGACGCCCTGACCGACGCAGTCGGGCGCACAGTAGACCGTCGTCTCGACATCCCACGAGTACGCCTCGCGCTCATGCCACAGGTGCGCACAGGCAAAGCCCTGCAGCCGCCCGTCGGCGCTCTCGGCCAGGATAAACGGCGCGTTCTCCCGCACATGGGCAATGTTCGCGCGGTATTCCTCCACGGTGGACGGCGCGTACTGGAAGGTCTGCGTGCCGTGGCGCACGTACCAGTTGTACAGCGCACAGACCGCGGCGGCATCGTCCGGCGTGGCCATCCGCAGGGTAATTTTGTTGTCGGCGGCCCACCGGGCGGCCAGGGCCTCTTTGTCGGCCTTCAGCAGCTTTTTCAGCGCTGCTTCGCGTTTTAATGCCGCACTTTTATCGGCGCATTTCTCTGCGTAGGCCAGGCGCACGGCATCCCTGCCATGGCTTTTTGTGTACCTGGCCCCGCCCTTGCCGCTGCGGTGGGCTTTTAAGCGGCGGGCCAGATCTTTCGTCCAGCCGCCGTACAGGCTGCCGTCCGGGCAGCGCAGCAGGTAGGCCCAGGCGGGCGCGGGGGTCGGCTCCTGCGCCTCGGCGGGGCTGGGGGACGGGCCAAAGCGAATCGGTTCGGCTTCGCTCATTCCTCGCTGACCTTCTTCCCCGCGGCGCGCAGCGTGCGGCGGCATGCCTCGATGGCCGTCGCCTTGTCATCGGCGGTGATCAGGAACCGGCTGGGGTGGCAGAACCGCAGGCCCAGGCCGCTGACCTCGCGCAGCTTGTCCTCGGGCTTGCCGGCCCAGGCCACCGGGAACGGCTGCTTGCTGCGCTTGGTGCGGTGGTCGTTGACACACTGCGCACTGTAGCCGCCGCGCTGGCTGGGGTAGACGACAAAGATTGCGTCGGTCTTGTACAGGCCGTTTTTCCACGGCATGTAGGCGGGCAGCACGACGATGCCGTCCTTCATGCTGGCGTAAGCGCGGCGGACCGTATCGTCGGCGCGGTTCACGGCGTTGGCGGCGGCGATCTCGTTCTCAAGGATCTGCTTTGCCACGGGCACGGCGCGCCAGAAGCACACGTCGGGGTCATCCTTCGAGTCCCACAGCGGGTTGAAACTGCCGATGGCGTCGGCCAGCGAGTTCTGCTCGCCGGTGTTGTCGTTCAGATCCAACGGCTGGATGAAGTTCTCGTCCAGCAGGCGGGCCTGATGCTCACCCACGAGCTGTGCGCCGAGCAGCCGCCACAGCAGACCGAACGCGGCGTAGGGCACGCCGTTGGGGCGGCACTCCCGCGGCTCGGAGTGGTGGTCGAACATGCCGCCGCCGACGTCGTAGACGATGCCGTCGAAGTCATCCGGCACAACGAAGCCCCGCGTCACCTGAATGTCAGGGCGCAGGATTTGTAAAAGGGCGGTGGAAAAAACATCGTCCGCATGGAATTTTCCGCCGTGGGTAAAGCCTTTTGCAGGGATTTTCATAGTATACTCCTCGCGTAAATCTATGGTGTGCCGCGGTGGCCGGGGACCGGCCGCCCTACGGGGTGTCGTGTTATGCTTGCATCGGGGGCATGCCCGGCCCCTACCGCGCTATCATGTTTGCATCGTAGGGAGGGGTCTTGACCCCTCCGTGCGCCTTGCGGCAGCCGCACGGTTCCGCGGAGCGGTCAAGACCGCTCCCTACAAGCTATGTTTTAAAGGGATTCCGTGTGGTACGCCTCCCCGCCCAGCTCCTTCCAGGTAAACACGCCGTTTTCCAGCGTCATATAGCTGTGGGGGGTGCCTGCCTTGGGGATGGAGACCGAGCCGGGGTTGAGATACAGATTATCCGTCCCGAACACCTCCCAGGCGGGGATGTGCGTGTGGCCGTGCAGCAGGATGTCCCCGGGCTGCAGCGGCGGCAGGTGGGCCGTGTTGTACACATGGCCGTGGGTCGCGTAGAGCAGGCGGCTGCCCGCCGTGAGGACCGCGTAGTCGGCCAGCACCGGAAATTCCAGCACCATCTGGTCCACCTCGGTGTCGCAGTTGCCGCGCACGCAGAAAATCTGATTTTTCCGCGCGTTCAGCAGGGCGATGACCTCCTTGGGCGCATAGTCGGGCGGCAGGTCGTTGCGCGGCCCGTGGTAGAGCAGGTCGCCCAACAGCAGCAGGCGGTCTGCGCCCTCACGGTCCCAGGCGGCCAGCAGGTCCCGGCAATAGCCCGCCGCGCCGTGAATATCCGATGCGATCAGCAGCTTCATAGCGTTCTCCTTTTATACCGTCACATCGCCGACGATCATCCGTCCGTCGGTGCCGATGGCGTAGACTGTGTACTTGCGCGGGGTGTCGCCGTGCTCAAGCAGGATACCGCCCTGCGTCGGCTCCACATAGCTGAACTGCCGGTGGGCCGTGGTGGCGTGGGGGTGCTCATCGGGCAGGCTGTAGGCCAGAACGCCGCCCTGCGCACAGAAGTCGTCGGGCAGGGGGTGCTCCTCGCCGTTCAGGTAGAGGCGGTAGATGCCGGGCGCGTCGGTGCCCACGGGGCGTATCCACGCGCTGCACCGGGTACGGCCCTGCGGCGGCGTGCTGGACTTGCGCTGGCGCATCAGCAGGGCCACATTGTCCCACGCGACCATAAAGTCGTCCAGCGGTATCTCGATCTCGCAGCCGAAATCCTCTGCCGCGGCATACGGGTCACAGAGCAGCACCTTGGGTTCGCCGTCCAGCGACGAGGCAAACCCGCGCAGCGCTGCGCAGTGCCGCTCCGGCGCACCGGCGGCGATCTGTGCCGGGGTCGATTGCAATGTAACGACAGCGCCGCACCCGGCGCGGGCCTCGGCGCGCAGCAGCGCCAGGTCCGCGTAGGCCACCCACGCGGGGAAGCCCCACTGCGCCGCCGCGGCGGCGGCAAAGCTCAGGTTTCGGGGGCCGCAGTCATCGGGTGCGCGCCAGTCGCGCAGCACCTGGGCGAACTCCTCAGGCAGCAGATCGGCGCCCCAGCGGTTCGTCAGGCTGGCCAGCGAGATCGCCGCGTCCATCCAGGGCTGCAGCGCCGGGGCGCGGCGGGCCGCCGTGTAGGGCATCAGGTGCAGCCGTGCGTTGACGAGCCGCCCGCGCGCGGGGATGACGTCCACCATCCGCACGCTGGCCCCCAGCAGCATAACAGCAGGGCTCACCTTCTCATTTTTGGAGTAAAGGTAGATGCGCAGCTGCACCGCCGTAGCGTATTTGCTGTCAAGCTGCAAACGGTCAGGCCAGCGCTGCACGGGGCCGCGCGCCTGGTAGGGCGGGCCTTCCCGGTGCAGACTGGGGCTCCACTTGCCAAAGCTGTTCCACGTCGTCCAGTTGCCGTCCACCATGACGCGGACCTGGGCCTCCACCGCCGTGTCCTCGGGCGAGGCCGCGTTCCAGCTGACCCGCAGCGCATCAAACAGCGGCATCGGGATCGGTGCGCTGGTGTAGCAGCCGTAGGGCACATAGCCGCCCTGCACCAGATCCAGCACGATGCAGTTCTGCTGGACGGTCACGTTGTCCAGCTCACCGTGCATGAAGGCTTCGGTGTCCTGCAAAAGGACGGTATTTTTTTCCATACCGGGTCCCCCTTACTGGTCGAATTTGGGCTGGTTCTGCGCCATGCGCTCCTCGATCTCGGCGGCGCGGCGGGCGTTGATCGTTTCCTCGAGCTTAAAGACCTTTTCGAGACCCGGGTAGACGATCATCAGGGCAATCGTGACGGGCAGCCAGAAGCCGAACGCCAAAATCGTCAGGATCGTGGCTGGCAGGTAGAGCAGCGTTGCGCCCCAGTACAGGGCCAGCACCAGCGCCGCCGCCGCGGTGCGCGGGAAGAAGCCGAAGAACATCAGCCCGGCGTTTTTGGCGATTTGGGCAAGCGGCAGATCCACGAGCGGCACCTGCGCCAGCAGCCAGGTGAAGAAGCCCGTGCAGACGAAAATGCCCGCGAAGGAGGCGACCCACAGGGCGGTGCTGGTGTTGCCGCTCTCGGCCTGGGCGCGGAGCATCCAGGCCCAGCTGCCCACAAACAGGCCCAGCAGTGCGCCGGGCACAAGGCTCTGCCGCCAGTTCTGCTTCCAGGCGCGTTTATAGGTGTTCCACCAGTAGCCGGGCTCATCGCGCAGGGCGCGCAGCACGGTATCGATCATACCGGACAGGAACGGCCCGCCGACCAGGCCGCCGACCACACCGCCGACGACAGTCAGCAGCGCGGACCCGGCCATCATGCCAAAGACGGCCAGCGCCGTGCCGGGCAGAAAGCCCAGCACGCAGAGGATGCCGGATTTATACAGCGGCCACAGGTCGCGGCCCAGCAGTTCAAAAAAGCGCGCAATGCCGACCTTACGGCCCTGGACGGGAGTTTCGTTTGTTTCGTTTGACATGACGAGGTTTCCTTTCTCGGCTAAAGTTTTAACGGCAGTCTCCCGGGAGGTTGTTCTTTCTTTTGGCAGCAAAAGAAAGAACCAAAGAAAACTGCCGCTGTTTCGACGCAGCGGACCCGCGACTTGGGGGCTGCACGCCCCCAAGACCCCCAAAGAGGAAGTCGGAAGTCTCGGCGGCTAAACGGACGCAGTATTACTGTCCGTTCTTAACGCCGCCGAGCCTTCCTCCACTTTTGAGTCGGGAGTTCCCCCGAACCCCCGCTGCCGGAAACAGCAGTCCGTAGGGAGGGGTCTTGACCCCTCCGCTGCTTTCCGACCAACTACCGTGACCGGGTCATCCGTAGGGGAGGGATTCATCCCTCCCGGGGCGTTTGCGTTTCCACTCGCTTCCGGCCCGCCCCCGCCTACACTATCACAACTATATCATACCCTCTTTCCCCCGCCGTTGCAAGGCGTGGTCAAAATAAGTTTACAAATTTTCCTGTCGATTTGTGTTATAATAGAAAAAGTATGATAAAAGGAGCGTACCCGCACTATGGCTTGGGTCACAAAGGACAGTACCGAAACTTACAATCAGACGCCGGAACCCCCGCGCGAATATACAAAAAAAGAAAAAGCCGCCAACTGGTGGCACTATCACTGGATGGCCGTGGTCGTGGCCGTGCTGGTCGTCGTGTTCGGCGTGTGGATCATCAAGGACACCGTTTTTCAGACGCGCCCCGACGTGCAGGTCGCTTATGTCGGCACCAGCGACCTGCCCACCGACACCGTCACCGCGCTGCAGGACGCGCTGACGCCGTTCTGCTCCGACCTGAACGGCGACGGCAAGGTCGTTGTGCAGGTGGACAGCTACACCGTTGACTTTGACGCCGCGAATGAGAGCACCGACGCCTACTACCAGATGGCCGGCGTCACCCGGCTGAGCGCCGAGCTGTCGTCCGGCGGCAAGACCTACATTTTCCTGCTGGAGGACCCCGAAGGCTTTGAGGCCCAGACCGGCGCATTGCAATATCTGGACGGCACGGTCCCCGACGACCCCGAGACCACCGACGCCGACTGGCGCGAGATGGTCTACCGCTGGACCGACTGCCCCGTGCTGACCGGGCTGGATCTGGGCGGCTATGAGGGTCTCACCCTGATGGACGACGTCACCGGCACGAACCAGAGCGTGCTGGCGCACCTCTACGTGGGACGCCGCGGCGTCTGGGACGAACAGCAGGTCCCGACTTACGAGGGCTGCGCCGAGCTGTGGGACACCCTGACCGCAGGGGCTGTCTCCACCGCCGCCGAATGAGCCGGGCGCTGCCGCCCCTGAAGGGGCATCTGCGCAAAAAGATGCAGCCCCGGCCCAAAACGCCGCCCCTGCCGGACAACCCCTACAAGCGCTTTTTCACGGAAAATCGCAGTTTTGAGGAGCTGGCGAGGAAGCGAAAGCTGTAACTTCCAAGCCTTCCCCCAAGGGACTGCGCCCGCAGGCGCGTGTCGGAGCGCAACCGCCGTAGGCGGCTCTTAGCGCGGAGACTGAAGGTGGCGCCGCAGCGCCGGATGAGGGGGAAGTTTGCCTTATTGCCCGTTTTTATAGCAGCCACGTAAGCTTTGCCCTCATCAGTCCGCTTCGCGGACAGCTTCCCCCAGATGGGGAAGCCTTTTTTCTGTCGCATCCCACCCGGGATGCGACATTTTTTATATTTCCCATTCGCTACAATAAACTATGCAACAATTTTTGTAACGGAGGGATTCCCAACTATGCTGCAAACTCTCGAACGTACCAACATCTTTGACGCCCGTGTACTTACCGCCGCCCATGCCGATGCCCTGCGCGCGTTGGCCGGGCCGGGCGGGCTGCCGCTGCTGCCCTGCCTGCACCCGGCCTTGGAGGAAGGCCAGATCGTCGGCGACTACGCCGGGCAGGACGAATTGCAGGCCGCCGCCGCGCTGCTGCCGCTCTACGCCGAGGACCCGCTGCCCACAAGTCTGCGTGCCGCAGGCTACGGGGCCGACGGACAGGGTGCGGTGCTGACGCCGCCCATACTGCGCGAGGATTACACGCAGCTGCGGCATTTTCTGCGGTTGGCGCTGCGCTGGGCCACCGAGCGGTACGCCAGCTACCATGTCTGGGCCGTGCTGCCGCTGGACTTGGAACACCCAGAGGCGTGTGATGATCTGTGTGCGCAGTATCTCTCGGCAGGGCTGACGCTGCGCGGGATGCGGCCCATGGTCGGGGCCGACCAGATGCTGATTTTTTCAGCGCACGGTCTTGTGCAATGGCGCGACCCGCTGCGCCGGTGCCATCTGGCTGACCCGGCCCTGCCGCGGGTGCTCGAGCGCGGGTACGCCGCCGCGGATTTCGGCTGGGGGAAGAACGGGCTGGAGCTGGTGTTGAGGCCGGTGTGAAAAAGGAAAACGAACGGCCACATGAACCTGCGGCGGGGTGAGGGCACCCCGCCCTACGCACAACCGGGAAAGGGGATTGTAGGGCGGCCTGCCCACAGGCCGCCGCGGAGGTTTTCGTCGGCGGAAAGCTGCCGGGTCGTCGAGGACGCCGACCCCTACAGAATAAACCATGTAAGAGGCTGCACCAGCAGGTGCACGGGAGGGGTGAATTCCTCCCCTACAAATTGAAGATTAAAGCGATACAGCGGCGAAGTTGCGGGCCGGGCATGCCCGGCCCCTACAGCTCTACAAAAAAAGTGCCCCACGCATTTCTGCGTGGGGCACTTTTTATGTAGCTTTAGCCGTTAAGCAGCCCTTGCACAAATTACTTGTACAGGTCGACCAGCTTGGTCAGGTGCTCGTAACGGGCATCGGCGGCAGCCTGGTTCTTCTCGAACAGAGCCTTGGCGCGATCCGGGAAGGCGCGAGCCAGACGGCTGTAACGAGTCTCGTTGGCCAGGAAGTCCTGATACTTGCTCATGTCGCCGGCCTTGGAGGTCAGGGTGAACGGGTTCTTGCCCTCGGCCTTGGCAGCGGGGTTGAAGCTGAACAGGTTCCAGTAACCGGCAGCAACAGCCTTCTTCATCTCGTTCTGGCAGTTGGTCATGCCGCCCTTGACACCGTGCAGCTCGCAGGGAGCGTAGCCGATGATCAGAGACGGGCCGGGATAAGCCTCAGCCTCGGCGATGACCTTGACAGCCTGAGCCATGTTGGCGCCCAGAGCGATCTGAGCAACATAGATGTAGCCGTAGGTCATGCAGATCTCAGCCAGAGACTTCTTGCTGATCTCCTTACCGGCAGCAGCGAACTGGCAGACCTCACCGATGTTGGAGGCCTTGGAAGCCTGTCCGCCGGTGTTGGAGTACATCTCGGTGTCGAAGACCATAACATTGACGTCGTGGCCGGAAGCCAGGACGTGATCCAGGCCGCCGTAACCGATGTCATAAGCCCAGCCGTCGCCGCCGAAGATCCAGAAGCTCTTCTTGGCCAGGTACTGCTTGTCCTTCAGGATCTCCTTGGACTCGTCGCAGCCACAGGCCTCCAGGGCAGCGATCAGGGCCTTTGCGGGCTCGTCGTTAGCCTTGGTGTTGTTCTTGGTCTCCAGGAACTTGTCGATGACAGCATCCAGCTCAGCATTCTTGCCCTTCAGGGCCTCAACCTTGGTGATCAGGTTCGCGCGGACGGTCTCATAACCGATCTGCATGCCCAGGCCGTGCTCAGCGTTGTCCTCGAACAGGGAGTTGATCCAGGCGGGGCCGTGACCGGACTCTTTGTTGGTGGTGTACGGGCTGATAGAAGCGGTACCACCCCAGATAGAGGAGCAGCCGGTGGCGTTGGAGATGAACATCTTCTCGCCGAACAGCTGGGTGATCAGGCGGGCGTAAGAGGTCTCGGCGCAGCCAGCGCAGGAGCCGGAGAACTCAAGCAGCGGCTGGTTGAACTGGGAACCCTTGACGGAAACCTCGGAAACAACACCGGGGACGTTGTCCTTCTTGCGGATGTTCTCGACGCAGTAGTCGAAAGCAGCCTGCTGCTCGGACTGGCTCTCCTGCGGCTTCATCTCGATAGCGGCAGTCGGGCAGACGGTGACGCACTCGCCGCAGCCCATGCAGTCCAGAGGAGACACGGCCATGGTGAACTTGTACTCGCTTGCCTTGGGCTTGGTGTCGGCCAGCTTGGTGGAAGCGGGCGCAGCCTCAGCCTCGGCAGCAGTCAGGCAGAACGGACGGATGGTGGCGTGAGAGCAGACGAAGGCACACTGGTTGCACTGGATGCACTTCTCGGCGTTCCACTCGGGAACCATAACAGCCGTGCCGCGCTTCTCGTAAGCGGAAGCACCCTGCTCCCACTCGCCGTTGACGTTGCCCTCGAAGGCGGAGACAGGCAGGCTGTCGCCGTCCATACGGGAGATGGGCTCCATAACGTCGCGGATCTGCTTGACCAGAGCCTCGGGTCCCTTCAGGGCCTTCGGAGCCGGATCAGCAGCGGGGTTGGACCAGGAGGCGGGGACCTCGACCTTATGGACAGCGTCCAGGCCGGCGTCGATAGCCTTCCAGTTCATCTGGACAACAGCGTCGCCCTTCTTGCCGTAGCTCTTCTTGGCAGCGGCCTTCATGTACTCGACGGCATCGTCGATGGGCATGACGTCGGCCAGCTTGAAGAAGGCAGACTGCAGGATGGTGTTGGTGCGCTTGCCCATGCCGATCTCGATAGCCTTGTCGATAGCGTTGATGGTGTACAGCTGAATGTTGTTGTCGGCAATGTACTTCTTGTCGGCAGCATTCAGGTGCTCATCCAGCTCGGCATCGGTCCACTGGCAGTTGATCATAAAGACGCCGCCCGGCTTGACATCCTGGACCATCTTCATGCCCATGTGGATGTAAGCGGGGTTGTGGCAGGCCACGAAGTCAGCCTGGTTGATGTAGTAGGGGCTGCGGATGGGCTTGTCGCCGAAACGCAGGTGGCTGATGGTGACACCGCCGGTCTTCTTGGAGTCATACTGGAAGTAAGCCTGAATGTACTTGTCAGTATGGTCGCCGATGATCTTGGTGGAGTTCTTGTTGGCACCGACAGTACCGTCGCCGCCGAGACCCCAGAACTTGCACTCCTTGGTGCCGGGGGCGGAGGTGATGGGAGCGGGCTTGACCTCAGGCAGGCTGAGGTTGGTCACGTCGTCGGTGATGCCGATGGTGAAGCGGGACTTCGGAGCGTCCTTCTCCAGCTCGGTGTAGATAGCAAAGACGCTGGACGGCGGGGTGTCCTTGGAGCCCAGGCCGTAGCGGCCGCCGGTCAGGACGACGTCGTTCATGCCGGCCTCACGCAGGGTGGTGGCGACATCCAGGTACAGGGGCTCGCCCAGGGAGCCGGGCTCCTTGGTGCGGTCCAGAACGGCGATCTTCTTGACGGTCTTGGGCAGGACCTTCAGCAGGGCGCTGGAGACCCAGGGACGGTACAGGCGGACCAGAACCAGGCCGACCTTCTCGCCCTTGGCGGTCAGGTAGTCAACGACCTCCTCTGCGACGTCGCAGATGGAGCCCATGGCGATGATGACGCGGTCAGCATCCTCGGCGCCGTAGTAGTTGAACAGGTCGTAGTTGGTGCCCAGCTTCTCGTTGATCTTGGCCATGTACTTCTCAACAACGGCAGGCAGAGCCTCGTAAGCGGGGTTGCAGGCCTCACGATGCTGGAAGAAGACGTCGCCGTTCTCGTGGGAACCGCGCATCTTGGGGTGCTCGGGGTTCAGGGCCTTGGCACGGAACTCCTCGACAGCCTCCATGTTGCACATTTCCTTCAGATCCTCGTAGTCCCACTTCTCGATCTTCTGGATCTCGTGGGAGGTACGGAAGCCGTCGAAGAAGTTCACGAACGGAACGTGGCCCTCGATAGCGGACAGGTGGGCAACGGGAGACAGGTCCATGACCTCCTGCGGGTTGCTCTCGGCCAGCATGGCAAAGCCGGTCTGACGAACGGCCATAACGTCGCTGTGGTCACCGAAGATGTTCAGGGACTGGGTAGCAACGGTACGGGCAGAAACGTCAAAGACGCAGGGCAGCTGCTCAGCGGCGATCTTGTACATGTTGGGGATCATCAGCAGAAGACCCTGGGAAGCGGTAAAGGTGGTGGTGATGGCACCGGTACCGAGAGAACCGTGGACAGCGCCTGCGGCGCCGGCCTCGGACTCCATCTCAACAACCTTGACCTGGTTGCCGAAGATGTTCTTCAGGCCTGCAGCGCTCCACTGGTCAACGGTGTCGGCCATGGGGCTGGAGGGGGTGATGGGGTAGATGGCAGCCACATCGGTGAATGCATAAGCTACATGCGCCGCAGCGGTATTGCCGTCCATAGACTGTTTAGCTCTGGGCATTTTCTTTCCTCCGTTTTTATTAGAGTTTTGCATTATAGAGCTGTGCGGTTGTCAGGGCCGCACAAATCCTGCGTCATTTGGCACATGCCCCATTCTTGCTCCGGGCATAGTTCCAGACAAACGCTTTTGCATAGCTTTATTGTACCAAAAAACCCCCCTTTTCGTAAAGGGGTTTTGTTCAGAAAGTTGCACATATTTTTAGAGTTGTTGTGTGCATTTTGACCACAATGACGAATAAGGCGGTTTTTAGGGCGTTTTGGGGTACGGTTTATGGGACAGTGTTCCGGATGGTGGAATCTTTGCCCGGGAACGGCAGCCTCCCGGGAACCCGCTTTCTTTTGACAGCAAAAGAAAGCTCGCAAAGAAAACTGCCGCTGTTTCGACGCAGCGGACCCGCGACCAAGGGGCTGCACGCCCCTTGGATTCCCAAAGAGGAGGTCGCAGAGGGCGCGGGCTAAACGAAAGCAGTATTACTTTTCGTTCTTAACGCCCGCGCCCCCTGCTCCGTTTTAAAACTCGGGTGTTCCCCCGAACCCCCGCAGGGGAAAAGGCCCCCTTGTCAAAGGGGGCTGTCACCGTTAGGTGACTGGGGGATTCCGACGGGCCTTGTGTCGCCGCTCGTCAACGGTCACCTGCCGTCAACCCCCTGAACCCCCCCGGCCTGCTTCGCGGCCACCTCCCCTGTGAGGGGAGGCTTTTCTCGCGTCCTTCGCCCACGCAAAAAACATCCTTTTTTACAAAATCTCCCGCACCGTCAGCACATCCCCGTCCACGCTGAACTTTACCTTATTCTCCCCGAAATCCAGCGTGTACACCCGCTCCGGGTCGTGCTGGTAAGCGGGGCGGGGGTCGTTTTTCAGCACACCGGACAAAGCGGCGCGCTTGTTTTCCGGCACTTTGCACAAAAGCGCGTCGGGACAAACCACCTGCAAAGCGTATTCCTTTGTCGTATCAGTGAACCCGCCCCGGGCGTCGGGGTAGGCGTCCACATAGGGCAGATACGGCTTGATGTCGAAGATCGGCGTGCCGTCCAAAAGGTCCGCGCCGCGGACGATCAGCTCGCCGTTTTCGACGCCCGCCAGCTCCACGCAGGAAAGCCCCAGCGCGTTCGGGCGGTAGGGGCTGCGGGTTGCAAAGACGCCGCGGCGCTCGTTGCCGCCCAGGCGCGGCGGGCGCACGGTGGGCCTCCAGCTTTTGCCCGCGGCATACTCCGCCGCCACGGTGGAAAACTGCCAGATCAGCCACAGCCGGTCATACCCCTCGATGCCGACCAGCGCGTTCGGGTCGCGGTATTCCGGCTCAAACACGATGCGCGCCGTCAGCTCCGGCACCAGCCCGCTCTGCCGCGGGATGCCGAATTTATCCGTAAAATCCGTGCGGATATGCGCAATCGGATGAATTGTGTACTCCATGGTAACGTCTGCCCCCTTTTTGTCGTCTATTATATAGGAAAGGAACAGATTTTACAACTTCCCCATCTTCCCACCATCGTCGAAATATGGTACAATATGTGGTATATTGCACGTAAGGAGGTGTGCGTTTGGCACCAATCATCCGTACAGAGAAGCTGCGCAAGGTCTATGCCGTCGGCAAGGAGCGCGTCGTTGCGCTGAATAATGTCGATCTGTCGATAGAAAAGGGCGAGTTCTGCTGTATCGTCGGCCAGTCGGGCAGCGGCAAGTCCACGCTGCTGAACCAGCTGGCCGGGCTGGAAAAGCCGACGTCCGGCAAGGTATACATAGGAAAGCACGAGATCAGCAAAATGACCGAGAACGAGTTGGCCGAGTTCCGCCAGCAGCACCTGGGGTTCATTTTTCAGAGCTACAACCTGCTGCCCACCATGACGGCGGCGGAGAATGTCGCCCTGCCGCTGATGTTCAAGGGTGTGGACAAAAAGACCCGTCTGGCCCGCGCCCGCAAAGAGCTGAAATCCATGGGTCTGCTGGGCCGCGCCAACCACCTGCCCACCGAGATGAGCGGCGGCCAGCAGCAGCGCGTCGGCATTGCCCGCGCGTTCGTCAGCAGTCCCAAGGTCATTTTTGCCGATGAGCCGACAGGAAACCTCGACTCCCGCACAAGCAAGCAGGTACTGTACCGTATGCTGGAAATGTCCAAAAACAGCGGTGTCACGTTCGTTATGGTCACTCACGAGCCGGAGCTGGCCGAGTGCGCGGACCGCATTGTGACGATCCTGGACGGCAAGGTCTGCTCCAACGTCGTGCAGGACGAGGAGACGAAGAAGAAAAACCGCGACGCCCTTTTTGCCGATCTGGAAGGGAATCTGGATATTGGCGGGGAGGCAGCGAAGGAACAGAAAAAGTAATAAGCCTTCCCCCTTGGGGGAAGGTGCCCGAGGCCCCGACCGAGGGCGGTTGAGGGGCGTGTTTCCGCCGCGGCCCGCTCACGGAGCCGCCACACAAGCTCTCCCCTCATCAGCCGCCTGCGGGCGGCAGCTTCCCCCCAGGGGGAAGCCTTGGGGTTATAAAATTTGGAGGTACAAACCAACCATGAAACGCCTATTTTCCCTGCTGACCGCCTTTGCTCTGGCGGCGGCGCTGTGTGCGCCGGTTATGGCAGACGACGTCATCACACCGGATGTCACCGACCCCACCCCCACGCCGACGGCGGCCATTGACACGACCAGCTCCGACGGCGTCTACGTCTCCGCCTACTCCGTCACCGACACTGCGGGCGGCGAGGTCACCACCGTGCAGGTCGGTGACAAGATCAACATCGTGCTCAAGGTCGTGGACCACGCCTCGGCGCGGTACTGCGTCAAGCCGGAGGAGATCTCCGCGCGCATCAACTCCGCCGTGTTCACCTACACCGGCACCGGCGAGATCGGTCAGCTGTTCGACAGCAACGACGACCCCAACGCCACCCGCCTGCAGAACGTCCGCAACGGCTCGGCCTCGCCGGAGGAGGTTGCGGCGAACGCGCAGTACAATTATTACAGCTACGTCATTTTGTTCCGCGACGTCATCTACAACGGCGGCGGCAACACGCTGCCCATCAACCTGTCCTATCTGGACACCGCCAAGCCGCTGCAGCAGTTCAGCGTCACGCTGGGCCAGTGCGTGGACAAGGACCAGACGACCTCGCCCAACCTGCTCGTGCGCACCTCCAGCTACGGCGACAGCGTCACCGCAGGGCAGGCGTTCGACCTCTCCCTCGGCCTCTACGCCACCGACGGCAATGAGAACCTCGACGACGTCATCGTCTCGCTGACGCTGCCCGAGAACATCTCCCTGAACGGCGGCAGCCTGTCCAGCTACCTCGGCACCATCTGCCCCAAGCAGACCCGGGACGTCACGTTCCAGGTCATGCCCGCCTCCGGCTTTACCGGCACGGTGGCCAGCATCACCGTCAACATGACCGGCACCGGCTCTGTCACCGGCAAGGAGGTCAGCGGCACCACGACGATTTCCGTGCCCGTCAGCCAGCCCGACCGCTTTGAGGTCGGCCAGCTTGAGCTGTCCGGCGACACGATCTATGTCGGCGACACCGGCAGCGTCTCCCTCTCCTACGTCAACAAGGGCAAGAACCCCGTCAGCAATCTGGAAGCCCGTCTGACCGGCACGAATCTAGGTGCGGGCGGCTACCAGTACCTCGGCAACCTGGCCGCCGGCACCGAGGGCAGCGTGGACTTCGACATCGTCCCCGATGCCGCGGGCACGGTCAGCGGCATCATCACGCTGAACTACGAGGATGCCTCCGGCAACCCGCAGACCATCTCGAAGGACTTCTCTGTCAGTGCCGAGGAGATGAACATGGACGACTTCAACTATGACCCGTCGATGGACGACGTCGAGCCCGAGCAGACCGGTATGCCGGTCTGGGCGTGGGTGCTCATCGGTGTCTGCGGCGCAGTGGTCGTGATCGTGGTCATCGTGGTCGTGGTACGCAAGCGCAAAAAGGCCAAGGCACTGGCCGCGCTGGAAGCAGAGGACAGCGATGAAGATCTCTGATGAAATCAGCCTGTCGGCGCGCAACCTGCTGCGCCGCAAGGGCCGCACGGCGCTGACGCTCGTCGGCGTCGTCATCGGCACCTGCATGGTCGTGCTGATGATCTCGCTGGGCATTGCCCAGACCAAAACCAACGAGGAGATGCTGCAAAGCTGGGGCGACCTGACCCAGGTGCAGATCTACGGCTACGGCACGATGGTCGGCAGCGACGGCAAGCCGCTGTATCTGGACGACGCGGCCATCGCCAACATCAAGCAGATCCCCCACGTGGCGGCGGCCACGCCCTACGCGCAGGCGTATAATCTGGAGGGCACCATCACGGCGGGCCGCAATGACCGCTACACGATGGAAATTTACAATTTGATCGGCATCGACCCCACCGCACTGGAGCCGATGGGCTTCGCCCTGCAGAGCGGCAGCTGGCTCACGAACACCCCCGCCAGCGAGAAGGCGGCGAAATTGCAGATTTTGGTCGGCGGGTCCACCGGGTATGAGTTTCAGGACTCGCGCAAGAGCCCCAACAGCCCCAAGCGCTACCGCTGGCAGGGCCAGACCGATGCCAACGGCAAGGAGCTGCCGCCCTTTGTGGACATCGACAAGGATAAGATGACCCTGACCATCCGGACCGGCGAGGGCTCCACCGAAAAGACCCGCAGCTGGGAGCTGGAGGTCGTGGGCGTGCTGGAGCCGGACGGTGCCAAGGGCTACTGGACTCAGAGCGGCATTGTGCTGCGCATTCAGGACATGAAGATGCTGCAAAAGGTCTACAACGACATGACCAAAACCAAGACCGAGGAAAAGAGCTACGAGCAGGTCTACGTCAAGGTCGATGACCTGAAGAACGTCACCGACGTTGAGACGGCCATCCACGAGCTGGGCTTCACCAACACCTACTCGATGAACCAGCAGCGCGAGGAGATGCAGCAGCAGGTCATAAAAAGCCAGATGATCTTCGGCGGCATCGCGGCGGTCTCACTGTTTGTGGCGGCCATCAACATCATCAACACCATGACGATGGCCATCTATGAGCGCACCCGGGAGATTGGCGTCATGAAGGTGCTGGGCTGTGAGCTGGGCAGCATCCGCACGATGTTCCTGCTGGAAAGCTCGACCATCGGGTTTATCGGCGGGCTGATCGGCGTAGCGTTCAGCCTGCTGGCCAGCTTTGTGCTGAACAACCTTTCCACAATTTTAGCGGCGTTCGGTCAGGGCGGCGGGTTGGACCTGTCCGGCATGATGGGCGGCGGGTACTACTACATGGACGGGGGCGGCAGCGCAGCCATTTCGATCATCCCGCCCTGGCTCATGCTGGCGGCGCTGGTATTCGCCACGCTGGTGGGGCTGGTAGCCGGTATCCTGCCCGCAAACAAGGCGGTCAGGATCAGTGCACTGGAAGCCATCCGGCACGATTAAGCGCTTATATGCTTATATAAAGAACCGAGGCAGTCCCGGGAAAAGGGATCGCCTCGGTTTTTTTGTCGCCGTTCCCGCACCGCCGCGCGGCGGGGGCGGGCACTCGTTGATGGGTCGGTTCGTAGGGAGGGGTCTTGACCCCTCCGTGGGCGTTTATGGACGGCATGGGGCTTGCCCACCGCCGCGCGGTAGGGGCCGGGCATGCCCGGCCCGGGGGGTGTCCCGGGGATGGGCGGCGGCAGAAGGTTTCCGGGGCGTCGAGGACGCCGCCCCCTACGTGGGTGGCTGCCCGTTGACGGGCGGCTGCGCAAACTTGCGGCGGGGTGCGGGCACCCCGCCCTACGGATGTAATTCACGTAATCGCTGATGGGTCAGTCCGTAGGGAGGGGTCTTGACCCCTCCGCGGGCGTTTATGGACGGCATGGGGCTTGCCCACCGCCGCGCGGTAGGGGCCGGGCATGCCCGGCCCGGAGGTTTTCCCGGGGATGGGCGGTGACGGGAGGTTTCCGGGGCGTCGGGGACGCCGCCCCCTACGTGGGTGGCTGCCCGTTGACGTGTGGCCGCGCGAACTTGCGGCGGGGTGTGGGCACCCCGCCCTACGGATGTAATTCACGTAAGCGCTGATGGGTCGGTCCGTAGGGAGGGGTCTTGACCCCTCCGTGGGCGTTTATGGACGGCATGGGGTTTGCCCGCCGCCGCGCGGTAGGGGCCGGGCATGCCCGGCCCGGGGGTTTTCCCGGGGATGGGCGGCGGCAGAAGGTTTCCGGGCGTCGGGGACGCCGCCCCCTACGTGGGTGGCTGCCCGTTGACGTGTGGCCGCGCGAACTTGCGGCGGGGTGCGGGCACTCGTTGATGGGGCGGTCCGTAGGGAGGGGTCTTGACCCCTCCGTGGGCGTTTACGGACGGCATGGGGCTTGCCCACCGCCGCGCGGTAGGGGCCGGGCATGCCCGGCCCGGGGGTTTTCCCGGGGATGGGCGGCGATAGGAGGTTTCCGGGGCGTCGGGGACGCCGCCCCCTACGTGGGTGGCTGCCCGTTGACGGGTACCCGCGCGAACTTGCGGCGGGGTGTGGGCACCCCGCCCTACTGATGTAATTCACGTAAGCGCTGTAGGGGCGGCATATATGCCGCCCGCGAGTTTATGCGGGATGCCGTTCTCCGGTTGTTGTTTTTCTTTCAACATTGGGCTGGCCATACGGTTGAAAATGTATCCTCGTTGCCGGGCATGGACGTTTGATAACCGACTGCATCCCACTTTGTTTTCGGTACGGCTACATCTGTGTTTTTAACAACATTTCGGACTTTTCCACCGCGGGGTTCTACAACTATAGGCAGTTTTCAACATTTTCAACAGGAAAATAAGGTCTGCAGAGAGCCTTTCGCAAAAAGTTCCGCTCGTTTTCTGCGAAACACCGTTATTTTATAGTTTTCCACAGTTTTCACGAGTTTTCCACAGGGAAAACCCCGGGAAACGGTGGAAAACCGGTTTTCCTGTGGAAAAGGGGTACCTGTAGGGGTGCCGGGCCGTGGTTACGCCTATATCTTGTTTACAAACGGTTCATTTTTGCCCCATGTATAGCCGGTTGTGAACGGTGGAAAAATAAGAGTTTTCAACATCACTGTGGAAAACGATGTGGAAAGAGTTTAGCGGGGGAACAAGAGACTGCTCGCTCGCATAAAAACCAAAAAGCAGCTGCCCGCACAGGAGCAGCTGCTTTTTCAACACTGTTGTTTAAAACTCGATCTTACCGAAGGCGAAATCGTCACCGTCGTGGATGCGCTCGGTGGTCTTGGGTGCCATCGGCTTGGCTGCGGGGTCGCGCGGGGCATCCGCAAACTCGCGGGCGGGCACGCTGGAGCGCGGGCCGCCGTAGCGGGGGCCACCACGGTTGTCGCGGCGGGGACCACCACCGTAGCGGGGGCCTCTGCCGCCCTCACGCGGGCCGCGGGGGCCGCGTCCGCCGCGGTTGTCACGGCGGGGACCGCGGCCACCGTCACGGCGTCCGCCGCGCTGGTTGCGGGCGTTGTCGCGGTCAGGCAGGTTGCAGGCATCGGGGTCGGTGGAGTACAGCACCACATGGCGGGCCGGGCCGTCGCCCTTGCTCTCGCTGCGCACACCGTCGATCTCGGCGATGGCCGTGTGGATGATGTGGCGCTCGTAGGGGTTCATCGGCTCCATCTCATAGTAGCAGCCCGTGCGGATGACGCGGTCTGCAATGCGCCTGGCAAGGGCAGAGAGGTCGTCCTCGCGCTTGTTGCGGTAGCCGCCGACATCCAGGCCCAGCTTGACGTAAGGGCCCTCCATGCGGTTCACAACGAGGCTGGCGAGGTAGGACAGGGACTCCATCGTCTCGCCGCGGCGTCCGATCAGCGCGCCCATGTGCTCGCCGGAGACCTTCAGGACCGTGGCAGCGCCCTTCTTGACAGCGGTGAAGGTGAAGTTTTCCACACCCATCAGGTTGAAGATCGGGGTCAGGTAGTCAACGGCGGCCTGCAGGCGCGGGTCGGCGTCGATGTCAAGGGGAACCTCGACTTCCTCACCGGGGACGGGGGCCAACTCGGCCTCCTCGACCATATCCTCGACGACCTCCTTCTGGATTTCAGGGGCGGTCTCGTCAGAGATTTCAACAACCTCGGCGGGCTTTGTGGAAACTTCAGCCGGCTTTTCCGCCTCGGGCTCCTCGACCTTCACGAGGACCTTGGCGGGGATGGTCTTAAACAGCTTGCGGGTGGGGAATTCGAGGACTTCGTAGCTTACGTTGATGTCATCACGGTCAACGCCGAGAGCCTCGCAGGCGGCCTGTACGGCGGCCTCAACGGTCTTGGCGCTCATTTCCATACTGCGCATAGGGGGAACCTCCTTCTTATTTCTTATCGTTACGTTCATCACAACGGGGAGCGGGGCGGGCGCATATAGAATGCGCCCCTACGGCGGCAGGGGATACACTCCCTCACAGCCGCCAACGGCGCGGGCGAGCAATGCTCGCCCCTACAGTCTCTGCAACGGGAGCGCACCTCTTTTGCCGTGTAATCAATCCTTATTCAGTGGGGTGGTGCGCTCGTCCTTGTAGAGTTCGGCCTCGCGCTGGCGGGCCATCTCCAGGCGCAGCTTGTTGGCCTCGCCCAGGGTGACCTCTTTTTCGACCTGCTTACCGTTCTGCTCGACGGTGACGGTGCGCTTTTTCTTCTTCTCGGCGCGCTTGGCGGCAAGCTCGGCCTCATACTGGGCCTTGAACTTCTCGGGGCTGTAGATCTTGTAGGTCACGTAGGACTGGAAGATCTGGACCACGTTGGACACGCCGTAGTACAGGGAGAAGCCGACGGGGGCATTGAAGCAGAACGTGACGAACATCAGGTTCATGACGAGCATCATGACCTTCATGCTGCCCTGCATCTGGGCATCCATGCCGGAGAGCTTCTGGGTGATGAAGTAGCTGACGAACATCGTGACCGTGGCGATGGCCGGGAAGATGGCGATGGGGGTCAGGTGGAAGCCGGGCACATCGCACATATCCATGCCGAAGAAGGAGGTGTTGAAGTTCTGGATCTCGGCCACAACGCTGGCGGAGATGATGGACGGGTCGATGGACGCGCCGTTGTGGATGGCCTGGATCAGCGCGGTCTGCATCGTGGAGGTGTTGGTCGTGGCCAGGCCGATGGCCTCGCACGCGGCCTTGACGGCGGCGTTATCAACGCCGAAGATGTAGTGTACGGGGTAGTACACAACGCCCAGGAAGCCGAACAGGACCAGCATCGTCAGCAGCATGGGCATGCAGCCGCCCATGGGGTTGTAGCCGTGCTCCTGCTGGAGCTTCATCAGCTCCTCCTGCTGCTTCTGGGGGTCGTTCTTGTACTTCTGCTGGATCTCGGTGATCAGCGGCTGGAACACGGACATCTTGGCCGTGGACTTCTGCTGATGGATGCTCAGGGGGAACAGCAGCAGCTTGAGGATGAGGGTGGCAACGATCATGGTTGCCGCGTAGTTGCCGATGAAGCTGTACAGGATCTTCACCAGCGGGCCGATCAATACGGCCAGGAAATACATAAAAGACATAGCCTTTCCTTCTGCCCCGTCTGCGCCCGGGACCTTTATTTTTATGTAGGTCTCTGCTGCGCAGTGCAAAGACATGAGAGGCGATGTTGTGGAGATAATAGATAATAAAATTGGTGGGTCGCGGTGCCGGCGCACCGCTCAAAAATCTCTGCCGCCGTAGGGGCGCATTCTATATGCGCCCGTGCAGCTTCCGGCAGGTGCCGCGGGCGGATATGGAATCCGCCCCTACGGTATGTTTTTTGTTATCTTTTATCTATTATCTTTCGTCAGCCTTCGCTCCGGGTTGACCCACTTACCCTTTTCGGGTACCGGGTCATAGCCGAATTTTGCAAAGGGCTGGCATCTTAAAAGACGCCACACCGTTAAAATTAGACCCTTTACAAGGCCGTGTACGGCGAGCGCCTGCATGGCGTATTCACTGCAGGTTGGTATGAACCGGCAGTGATGCCCGAGGTGCGGACTGATATATTTTTTGTAGCCGCGCAAAAGCGCGATGAGAAGGCGTGCGATCATTGCGGGGCCGTCTCGGGCCCGGGGGCCGGGGCGGCCATGTCGGGCAGACCGGCCTTTGCAAACAGCTTGCCCAGCGTTTTGCTCAGCTGGGTGCTTTTCAGGCGGGGGGTCTGGCCGCGGGCGACCAGGATGATGTCATACCCGCCGATGTTCTGGGCCAGGTGCTCCGACAAAGCGGCGCGCATGACGCGGCGGGCGCGGTTGCGCTGCACGGCATGGCCGACCTTTTTGGTGGCCGTCAGCCCGATGCGGGTATAGCCCAGCCGGTTTTTGGCCACATACAAAACGCAGTGCGGATGCACATAGCTTTTGCCCCGGCCATACACCCGGTTGAACTGCCAGTTTTTATCTAAAGTGCGGTAACGCATAGTAGTATCCTCCCAAGGCTTCTCCCTCGGGAGAAGCTGCCGCCCGCAGGCGGCTGATGAGGGCAAACCTTTCGGTCAAAACCCATTTGCGGGAAATATCCGGAAGGTTTTCCCTCATCCGTCCGTGGTCGGGGCCACGGACACCTTCCCCAAGGGGAAGGCATTCCTACACATATATTATAATGAATCCCGGCTTCTGTAAAGCCATATTTGAAAAAAGGGCTGCCGATTTTACAATCAGCAACCCTTTTGTTCACTTAATTCTCTGAAGTTATCAGACAGTCAGGCTCTTACGGCCCTTCGCACGGCGGCGGGCGATGACCTTGCGGCCATTCTTGGTAGCCATGCGGTTCAGGAAACCGTGGACGCGGCTGCGCTGACGCTTCTTGGGCTGGAAAGTACGCTTCATTTTTCATTCCTCCTGTTGAAATCCCGGTATGGGCTGTTTGCTCAGGGCTTCGCCCATACACTGGGGCAGCCTTGCAGAGTTAGATTATACGCGATTTACCCCCACTTTGTCAAGGGGGTTTGGGCAGAATTTTTCGCTCCCGCGTCAAAGAATTGGAGCTACAGAGAGTTATCCACTACATTTTGTACTATTTACTGTTGAAAATTGCATCTGTTGTGGAAAACTTTTATTTTTCTTTGCTCCGCGGAAAAATTTTCAACAATTCCGGCGTATAAAAAAATTCCTACTTTATTATATATAGGTGTTGTTTAAAACCCGGTTTTGTGGTATACTGTATTTAGTATTTTTGCGCCCTGTTTGGATATGGGGCGTTTACTTATAACAGGAAGTGGGGAGTATCGAGAATCATGGATTCCTTCAATGATGTAATGGACGCCGTCAAGGCGTACTGCAAAGGACGAGTATCCGATGCATCATACAGAGTTTTCATCCAGGACCTCAATCTGCTGAATTTTGAGGGCACGAACATCATCATCCTGGAGGTTCCCAACGACGTCGTCATGCGGTTTGCGGCGGCGCGCTATGCCGATCTGCTCAAGGAGGCGTTTGCCTCGATCCTCGGCTTTGAGGTGGAGCTGAAGTTTGTGCTGGCCGCGCCCGCACCGGACGGCGGCAAGGCTGCCGAGAAGCCGAAGCTGGACGAGAACGACCTGCCCAGCGGGCGGTACGAGTTCACGTTCGAGAACTTCATCAAGGGGCCGTCGAACCAGTTTGCGTTTGCCGCCGCGCAGGCCGTGGCCGCGAACCCCTCCGGCGCGTACAACCCGCTGTTCATTTACGGGCCGTCGGGTCTGGGCAAGACGCACCTGCTGAACGCCATCAAAATTGAGATCCAGAAGAATCACCCGGATTTCAACATTGTCTACGTGGATTGTGAAAAATTCACGAACGAGACGATCACCGCCATCAAGACGGCAACGATGGAGCAGTTCCGCCAGCGCTACCGCAAGGCGGACGTGCTTTTGATCGACGACATCCAGTTCCTGGCCGGCAAGGAGAGCACGCAGGAGGAGTTTTTCCACACCTTCAACACGCTGCACAACGATGGCCGCCAGATCGTCATCGCGTCGGACCGCCCCGCGAAGGAGATCAAATCCCTGGAGGAGCGTCTGCGCACCCGGTTTGAGTGGGGCCTGACCGCCGACATCCAGCCGCCGGATTTTGAAACGCGCGTTGCCATCGTCAAGCGCAAGGCCGAGCTGTTGAATCTGGACCTGCCGAACGACGTGGCCGAGTACATTGCGAACCACTTAAAGCAGAACATCCGCCAGCTGGAGGGCGCGGTCAAAAAGCTGAACGCCTACTATCTGCTGGAGGGCATCGAGCCGTGCATCGGCGTAACGACGACGGCGATCAAGGACACGCTGAACGACAGCCAGCCGATCCCGGTCACGATCGAGAAGATCCTGAACGAGGTCGCGCGCACCTACAATGTGATGCCGTCGGACATCCGCGGCAAGAAGCGCAATGCGAATGTGAGCGCGGCGCGGCAGATGACGATGTACATTATCCGCGAGGTGACCGGCATGAGCATGGAGGCCATCGGGCAGGAGTTCCAGCGCGATCATTCCACGGTGGTGTATTCCATCAAAACGATGGAGGAAAACATCAAGCGCGACCAGCACCTGAAAGAGATGTGCAGCGACATCATGAAAAACGTCCGCACCTGAGTTACTTTCTTGAAAGACCTACTTTCTTGAAAGAAAGTAGGCAAAGAACTTTCAATATTTTATCCCGGGGACGGGATTTGGGATGGACTTTACGCAGCATCGCACATTTTCACCCGAGCATCTGGAATTTCTTTGGTTCTTTCTTTGCAAAGAAAGAACACCCCGTTTTTCAACAAAGTTTTCAGTTATCAACAGCGCGTATTCCACGGCGCTTGTTGAAAAAAGGCGTTTTCCGGGTTTTCCACAGAAAAGTCCACAGACTGTTCAAAACAATACACCCGCGATTTTCCGCGGCGCAATCGGGTCCCGCGGAGTTTTCCACCAAACTAACACCCCCTACTACGACTACTACCATAGTTTAATAGTTTCTGCGAACGGAACCGCAAAATACACTTCCTCACACCTACAAAACACCGCTCCAGCTGTGGAAAACAGAAGGAGCACCCTTTATAGAGACCGCTGAACGTTTTTTGCCGAGGCTTTTTTCCAAAAAAGCCGGAGAAAGAGATAGAAACATGAAATTTGAATGCGAAAAAACACTGCTGGCCAGCGCCATCGACGGCGTTTCCCGCGCGATCACGAACCGCGCCGCCATCCCCGTGCTGGAAGGTATCTACATGAAGGCCGAGGGCTTTAACCTGACGCTGACCGGCTACGATATGGAAATGGGCATCACGACCACGATTGAATGCAACGTTCTTGTACCAGGTGAAACCGTACTTGACGCAAAACTGCTGAGCGCCATGGTCAACCGTATGCCTGCGGGCGATGTCTGCATTGAGCTGAACGACGAGGGCCAGGCAAAAATCAGCGGCGGTGTGGCAGAATTTGAGATCCCCGCGCTGAACGCCAGCGATTATCCGAGCCTGCCCGTGACCGGCGCCGACAATACGATGACCGTCAAGTGCGGCATGCTGCGCGAGATGATCGAGAAAACCATCTATGCTGTCAGCCAGGACGACAAAAAGCCCGCCCACACCGGCGAGCTGTTCGTCATTGAGCCGGGCAGCCTGACGATTGTGGCCCTGGACGGCTACCGGCTGGCCATTATCCAGCGCGAAGTCGAGTGTACCCGCGACATCCGCATCATCATCCCCGCCAAGACACTGCAGGAGCTGCTGAAAATTATGGGCGGCGCGGACGACGACGTGAAGATCGACGCGAACCGCCGCTATGTCGTGTTTACCTCCAACGGCTATACGATCATGAGCCGCCTGATCGAGGGCGACTTCCTCAACTATGAGAGCGTCATCCCGAAGGACAAAAAAACACGTGTTACCGTTGAATGCAAGAACTTCATCGACACGATCGAGCGTGCGTCGCTCATTATTACCGAGCGTTTGAAGAACCCGCTGCGCATCTCCTTTGCCGAGGATCGCGTGACGGTCCGCTGCCAGACGCCGCTGGGCAAGGTCGTGGACGAGTTCGCGCCGGTCTCGATGGAAGGCGACGCGGTAGAAATCGGCTTCAACAACCGGTATCTGCTGGATGCACTGCGCTTCTCGAAGTGTGAGAAGATGGTGCTGGAAATCAACGGCCCCTTAAGCCCCGTCAAGCTCCTGCCCGAGGACGGCAAGGACTTTATCTATCTGGTGCTGCCGGTACGGTTCAAGAACGAGGGCTAAAAACTACGCTGCTCCGTAGAGGCCGGGCATGCCCGGCCCGCAACATAAAAAGGCTTGCCCGTTGCCGGGCAGTTGCCGCAAGGCCGCGGGCCGGACATGTCCGGCCCCTGCCGCTGCAATAGAAGGAATTGTATGGAAAAGATTCGTATCACCACCGAGTTTATCAAGCTGGATGCGCTGCTCAAGTTCGCCGGTCTGTGCGAGACGGGCGGCGAGGCGAAGGAGCTGATCCAGGGCGGGGCCGTTAAGGTCAACGGCGAGGTCTGCACGATGCGCGGCAAAAAGTGCCGCGCAGGGGATACCGTGGAGCTGGACGGCCAGACCGTGCAGATCGCGGAGGGCGCGTAATGCGCTTAACGCACTTAGAAGTAACGGATCACCGCAATATTGCCCACGCAGAGCTGCACCCAGACCCGCACCTGACCGTGCTGTGCGGCCCGAACGGCCAGGGCAAGACGAACCTGCTGGAGGCTATTTGGCTGCTGACCGGCGGCAAGAGCTTCCGCGGGTCAAAGGACGCGGAGCTTATCAAGCGCGGCTGTGACTTTTCGGTCATCGAGGGCGCGTTTGAGACACAGGACGTGGAAAAATCCATCCGCCTGACCGTGGGCAGCAGGCAGAGCCAGCGCCCGGGCCGCACCGGCAAATTAAACGGCGCGGACGTTGGGCGCGCGGCGGCGCTGGCGGGGAACTTTCAGGCCGTCGTCTTTGAGCCGGACCTGCTGGGGCTGGTCAAGGGCGGCCCGGACGGGCGGCGGCGGTTTATGGATTCCGCACTGTGCCAGGTCTACCGGCCCTACCTTGTGGCGCTGCGGCGGTACATGCGGCTGACGGCCCAGAAGAACGCCCTGCTGAAAAGCTACGATATTACGCCAAACGGCAATATGCTGCTGGACACCTACGACGAGCAGCTGGCCGAGTACGGCGCGCTCATCATGGAGCACCGCTGCAAGTTTCTGGCGGCGGCGGCTCCCATCGCCGCGCAGAATTATAAGGACATCTCCCACGGTGCCGAGGTGCTGGCGCTGAACTACCAGATGTGCACCGCGGCCCCCACCGCCGCGGCGCTGACCGAAAAGATGCGGGCCATGCGCAGTGCCGAGCTGCGCGCCGGGTTCTGCCTGGCCGGGCCGCACCGCGAGGATCTGGAAATTTTGCTGGACGGCCAGCCCGCCCGGGTGTTTGGCAGTCAGGGCCAGCAGCGCAGCTGCGTGCTGGCAATGAAGCTGGCCGAGGCGACAGTGGTCGGTGATTTGTTCGGTGAGCACCCGGTTTTGCTGCTGGACGACGTTTTGAGCGAGCTGGACGATGAGCGCCAGACCTACCTTTTGACCCGCATGGGCGAGCACCAGACGATTGTGACCACCTGCGACACCGCCGCTTTTGCGCGTACCAATGGAAAAATTGTGATGGTGAAGGGCGGAGTGGTCGAAGAAGCGTAGGGGCCGGGCATGCCCGGCCCCTACAGGGAGGTGCAGGATTTGTACTTTCACGCAGGCCAGGACTTTGTCCTGAATACCCGGGATGTGATCGGGGTGTTTGATCTGGACACAGCCGGGGCGTCGCGGCGAACGGAGGAATACTTCCGCCACGTCGAGAGCGAGGGCGCCGTCGTGGACCTCTGCGCCCCGGGCACGCTGCCCAAGAGCTTTCTTGTCACCGATTTCCCCGACGAGACCATTTATATCAGTCAGTTATCGCCCGCCGCGCTGAAAAAAAGAGCGGAGAGGCTGGAATTTTAAGAGTTACAGCTGCTGTTTATCTTGCTTTGTAGGGAGGGGTCTTGACCCCTCCGCAGACAGGCAGCCGCGTAAACACGGAGGGGTCAAGACCCCTCCCTACAGAACATCCGAAAACGGGATGTATAGAGATACCCACCCACAACAGGAGGCTATCATTTCATGGCAGAAGAAATCATCACCGAAACCAACCGCGAGACGGCTACCGACCATGCCTACGGCGGTGCGCAGATCCAGGTCCTCGAGGGTCTGGAGGCTGTGCGCAAGCGCCCCGGCATGTATATCGGCTCCACCGGGCCTTCCGGCCTGCATCATCTGGTCTATGAGATCGTCGATAACGCCATCGACGAGGCACTGGCCGGATACTGCACCCATATTGAAGTGACCATCAAGCCCGGCAACATCATTGAGGTCTCGGACAACGGACGCGGCATCCCCGTGGACATCCAGCCCAAGCTGGGCATCCCGGCTGTGACCGTCGTCTACACCGTGCTGCACGCCGGCGGCAAGTTCGGCGGCGAGGACTCCGGCTATAAAGTGGCCGGCGGTCTGCACGGCGTCGGCGCATCCGTCGTAAACGCCCTGTCCGAGTGGCTGACCGTCCGCGTGCGCCGCGACGGGGCCGAGTATGAGCAGAGCTTCAAGCGCGGCAAGCCGGACGGCGACCTGAAAAAAATCGGCGCGGCGGCTTCTACCGGAACGACAGTCACCTTTAAGCCCGACCCGGAGATGTTCCAGGAAACGACGCTCTATCGCTATGAAACGCTGCTCAAGCGGCTGCGCGAGGAAGCGTTCCTGAACGCCGGTGTCAAGATCACCCTGACCGACGAGCGCCCCGACGCAGACCGCCCCCAGGACGAGCAGTCCGGCGAGATGCGCACCGAGACGATGTGCTATGAGGGCGGCATCCGCTCCTTCGTCAGCTACCTGTGCGAGCGCCGCGACTTGACGCCGCTGCACCCGCAGGTCATGTATATGAAGGGCGAGGGCCAGGGCGCTGTGGCCGAGGTCGCACTGCAATACTACGACAACAGCTACAACGAGCTGCTTTTGAGCTTTGCCAACAACGTCCACACCCCCGAAGGCGGCACCCACGAGGAGGGCTTTAAGCTGGCCCTGACCCGCGTGCTGAACGAATATGGACGTGCCAAGGGCATTTTGAAGGACAAGGACGAGAACCTGTCCGGCCCAGACGCCCGCGAGGGCATCATTGCCGTCGTCAGCGTGAAATTGCAGGAGGCGCAGTTTGAAGGCCAGACGAAGGCGAAGCTGGGCAACACCTTCATCAAGGGCCTGGTCAACAATGTGGTTTACAAGGCGCTGACCGAGTTCTTTGAGGAAAACCCCGCCGTCGCGAAGGCGATTCTGGAAAAAGCGACCCAGGCCGCCCGCGCCCGCGCCGCCGCCAAGAAGGCCCGCGAGCTGGTGCGCCGCAAGAGCGCGCTGGAATCCAACCGTATGCCCGGCAAGCTGGCCGACTGCCACGAAAAAGACCCCTCCAAGACCGAACTGTTCATCGTGGAGGGCGATTCTGCAGGCGGCTCGGCCAAGATGGGCCGTGACTCCAACATTCAGGCCATCCTGCCTCTGTGGGGCAAGATGCTGAACGTCGAAAAGGCCCGCGCAGACCGTATCTACGGCAACGACAAGCTGATGCCCGTCGTGACTGCGCTGGGCACCGGCATCGGCGACGAGTTTGATATCAGCAAAGTCCGCTACCATAAGATCTTCATCATGGCCGATGCCGATGTGGACGGCTCGCATATCTGCACGCTGATGCTGACCTTCTTCTTCCGCTATATGCGCCCGCTGATCGACCACGGCTATGTCTACGTCGCCCAGCCGCCGCTGTTCAAGCTGCAGAAGGGCCAGACCGTCAAGTACGCCTACAACGACGACGAAATGAAGCTGTTGAGCGCCGAAATGCCCGGCGCGAAGGTCAACCGCTACAAAGGTCTGGGCGAGATGAACCCCGACCAGCTGTGGGAGACCACGATGAACCCCGACAACCGCGTCATCGTGCAGATCAAAATCGAGGATGCCGAGCGTGCGGACGAGGCGTTCAGCATCCTGATGGGCGAGCAGGTCGAACCGAGACGGCAGTTTATTGAGAAGAACGCAAAGTACGCGAATTTGGATGTGTGATGTTCCATGTGGAACATTGGTAGTCTATGGACAATGTGTTTCCGAAACGAAAATGGATGCGGCTGCGCAACTATGATTATGCCTCTCAAAAGGTTTATTTCATAACGCTGTGTACGCAAAATCGTGAAAGAATCTTATCTGAGATTGTAGGGAGGGGTCTTGACCCCTCCGTGCGCGCGGAAGTTACGCTGATGCCGTATGGGTCAATTGCTGAACATGATTTGATGGAAATACCAAATCATTTTCCTAATGTGGAAATTTTGAATTATGCCATAATGCCGGATCATCTGCATATCTTATTGGCGCTGGGCTGCCGGGAGGTTGTAGCGGAGGGGTCAAGACCCCTCCCTACAGTGTCAACCATTATAGGGCAATATAAAGCTGGTGTGAGCCGCAAATGTAAGCGTGCAATATGGCAAAAATATTACCACGACCACATCATCCGCAACCAACTCGATTTTGAAGAAACATGGAAATATATCGACAACAACCCGTTGCAATGGGTGTTGGACGGAAAAGCGTAAAGTTTTTGAAACGTAATAAATAGTTAAGGTGATACAATGGAAGAAAACATCATCATGGTGCCGGGGTCCGGTACGAAGGTCATTGTGCGCGATGTGAAGCAGGAGATCGAGACGGCGTTCCTTGACTACTCGATGTCTGTTATCGTGGCGCGCGCTCTGCCCGATGTGCGCGACGGCCTGAAGCCCGTCCACCGCCGCATCCTGTACACGATGCACGAGCGCGGCAACGACCCGCAGCACCCCTACCGCAAATCTGCCGATACCGTCGGTGCGGTGCTGGGCTCGTACCACCCGCACGGCGACGCCTCGGTCTATGATGCCATGGTGCGTCTGGCGCAGGATTTCAGCCTGCGTTACCCGCTTGTGGACGGCCAGGGCAACTTCGGCTCCGTGGACGGCGACCCCCCGGCTGCTTACCGTTACACCGAGGCCCGCATGTCCAAGATGGCCTGCGAGATGCTGACCGACATTGAAAAAGACACCATCGACTGGGACCCCAACTTTGACGAGACCAAGAAGGAGCCCCACGTCCTGCCCAGCCGTTTCCCGAACCTGCTCGTCAACGGCAGCCAGGGTATTGCCGTCGGCATGGCGACGAACATCCCGCCCCACAACCTGCGCGAGATCGTCAACGGCATGGTCGCCCTGATGGACGACCCCGAAATCGACCTGGCCGGGCTGATGGAGTATGTCAAGGGCCCCGACTTCCCGACGGGCGGCATCATCATGGGCCGCAGCGGCATCCGCGCTGCTTACGCCACGGGCCGCGGCAAAATCACGCTGCGGGGCCGTGCCGAGATCATCGAGAAAAAGAACGGGCGCTATGAGATCCTGATTTCGGAAATCCCCTACATGGTCAACAAGACCCGCCTGATCGAGTCCATCGCTGACCTTGTCAAGGATAAGCGCATCGAGGGTATCAGCGACCTGAACGACGAGTCCTCGAGCCGCACCGGCATGAAAATCGTCATTGAGATCAAGAAGGACGCGAACCCCCAGGTCGTGCTGAACCAGCTCTACCGCTTCACCCAGCTGCAGGACACCGTCGGCGTCATCATGCTGGCGCTGGACGACGGCGTGCCCAAGATCATGAGCCTGAAAACCATGATGGAGCGCTATATTGAGTTCCAGATGCAGGTCATCCGCCGCCGCACCGCGTTTGAACTGAAGAAGGCAAAGGAGCGCGAGCACATCCTCGAGGGCCTGCACAAGGCCGTTGACATCGTCGATGAGATCATCGCGACGATCCGCGCCTGCAAGGGCGGCTTTGCCGAAGCGCGGCAGGCCGTCATGGACAACTTCGGCTTTGACGAGCTGCAGGCGGACGCCATTGTCAAGCTGCAATTGGGCCGTCTGGCCGGTCTGGAAATCCTCAAAATCGAGCAGGAGTTGGGAGAGCTGCGCGAGGCCATCGCCGATTACGAGGACATTCTGGCCAACGACGAGCACGTCAAGCGCATCGTCAAGACCGACCTGACCGCGCTGGCCGACAAGTACGGCGACGAGCGCCGCACCTCCATCGAGACCGTCTCCGGCGAGGTCGATATTGAGGACCTGATCCCCGAGGAGACCTGCGTCTTTACGCTGACCCACGAGGGTTACATCAAGCGCACGACGCTGGACACCTACCAGGCACAGAACCGCGGCGGACGCGGCGTGCAGGGCATGACCCAGAAGGACGACGACTTCACCGAGGAACTTTTTGTCGGTTCTACGCATGATTATATGCTGTTTATGACGAACCAGGGCCGCGTCTACCGCCTGAAGGGCTATCAGGTGCCCGAGGGCAGCCGCACGGCCAAGGGCAGCCATATTGTGAACCTGCTGCAACTGCAGGAGGGCGAGAAGGTCACGCTGATGCTGCAGCAGAAGGCCGGCGTGGACGAGGACAACACCTACGCCACGATGGTGACGAAGCAGGGCCTCATCAAGCGCACGCCGCTGTCCCAGTTCCGCAACATCCGCAAGATGGGCCTGATCGCCATCGCGCTGAACGAGGGCGACAGTCTGGTGTGGAGCCACCTGACCAAGGGTGACGACGAGATCATTGTTGCCACCCACGACGGCGCGGCCATCCGCTTTACCGAGGACGGTGCCCGCTCGATGGGGCGTACCGGCCACGGCGTCCGCGTCATCAAGCTGCGCGAGGGCGACTATGTCGTCGGTGCAGGCGTCTGCCGCCCGGGTGCAAACGTGCTGACCATCAGCGAGGAGGGCAAGGGCCGCCGCAGCCGCATTGACGACTACCGCATCACGAAGCGCGGCGGCTTGGGCATCCGCAACTACTCTAACGGCAACGTGGCGGGCATCAAAATCGTGGATGACACCGACGATCTGATACTCATCAGCCAGAACGGCATTCTGATCAGAATCCATGCGGCGGACATCAACGTCCAGAGCCGCTACGGCAGCGGTGTCCGCGTCATGCGCCTGGTCGAGGACGACAAGGTGGCCGTGGTCGCCCGCGTGGACCGCGACAACGACGCCGAGACCGCAAAAATCGAGGATACCGGCGAGACCGACCCGACCCCCGAGGAGCTGGCGGCCATCGAGGCCGAGGAGCTGGCGCAGGAGGCCGCGGAGGACGCAGCCCCCGAGAACGAGACCGAAGAATAAACCAATACAGGGGAGAGGCCGCGGGTCGGCCTCTCCTTTTTTAAAGGCTTCCCCTGAGGGGCTGCGCCCGCAGGCGCGTGTCGGAGCGCAACCGCCGAAGGCGGCTCTTAGCGCGTAGACTGAAGCTGCCGCCAGTTCTAAAGGCTTCCCCTTCGGGGGAAGCTGCCGCCCGCAGGCGGCTGATGAGGGCAAAGTTCGCGTAGCCTCCCTTTTAACGGGCAACCTCCGCAGGCTCTCCCCTCATCCGTCCGCGGGCGGGGCCGCGGACACCTTCCCCCGAGGGGGAAGGCATCACGCCCATGAATTTACTGCACCTACTGGAAAATATCCCTGTTTCATGGTATTCTAAAGTATTCCCATCACAAAAAAGGAGCGCTCCACATGGAACATCTGCACACAACGATCTGCGCACTGGCGACGCCACCGGGCGAGGGCGGCATTGCCACCGTCCGCGTGTCCGGGCCGGACGCCTACGGCATCGTCGGCAAAATCTTTGCGCCGGTGCGGCAGGGGAAAAGCGTGGCCGACGCGAAGGGCTACACCGCCATGCTGGGCCACTACCTGCTGCACGGGGCCGAGATGGACGAGTGCGTGGCGCTGTTTTTCCGCGCACCGCACTCCTACACCGGCGAGGACGTTATTGAGCTGTCCGTCCACGGCGGCACGGCCATGGCGGACGGTTTGTTAGAAGCGCTCATCACCGCGGGCTGCGCGCCTGCCGGACCGGGGGAGTTCACCCGCCGCGCACTGGAAAACGGGCGGATGTCGCTGACGCAGGCCGAGGCCGTGATGGAGGTCATTGCGGCGAACGGGCGGCAGGGGGCTGCGCTGGCAAAATCCGCGCTGGACGGGCGGCTGGCAAAGCGCATCGGTAAGATACAGACCGCGCTGCAAACGCTGAACGCCCACCTGACCGCCTGGGTCGATTACCCCGAGGAGGACGTGCCCGAGCTGTCCGACGCGGCGTTTGTCGGGACGCTGACCGAGCAAAAGGCCGCGCTGGACGCGCTGATCTCCGGCTACAGCGCGGGCGCGGTGCTGCGCCATGGCGTGGACTGTGTGCTGCTGGGGCGGCCCAACGTGGGCAAAAGCACGCTGCTGAACCTGCTGGCCGGGTTTGACCGTGCCATTGTCACGCCCGTGGCCGGTACGACCCGCGATATTGTGGAGCAGGCCGTGCAGCTGGGCAGCGTGCGGCTGAACCTGTTTGACACCGCCGGTGTGCGGGAGGTGGGCGCGGACGGCGACGCCATCGAGGCCGAGGGCATCCGCCGCAGCTGGCGCAAGCTCGACGAGGCCGGGCTGGTGCTGGCCGTGTTCGACGCCGCACAGCCGTTGTCTGATGATGATTTGGAGCTGGCCCGCAGATGTCAGGGCCGCCCGGCCATCGCGGTCTTGAATAAGCAGGACCTGGCGGGGGAGACGGATGTTCCACGTGGAACATTGGAGCCGTATTTTAAGAAGATCGTCCCGATGTGTGCGCGGGATGCCGTCGGCCTGCAGGCCCTGACGGATGCGGTTGCGGATTTGTTAGGCACAGCGCAGCTGGACCCGGAGGCTGCGCAGTTATGCAGTGCCCGCCAATTGGCCGCCGCGACCCGCGCGAGAGATGCGCTGGCGGAAGCGATTGCGGCGCGGCAGAACGGCTTTGGGCTGGACGCCGCCGCGGTGTGTTTGACGGACGCCTTGCAGGCGCTGTTTGATTTGACAGGAGAAAACGCCAGCGACGCAACGATAGAGGAAGTTTTTGAGACGTTCTGTGTGGGCAAGTAAGCCTTCTGTGTGGCAAATAATAAATAAAAAATAATAAATAATAAATATGGTGGAGTTTGCGCCCTTGGGCGCAAACAAAATCCTCTATAATTGGGAGGTTTGCGGTGATACAGAATAATGTACTGCTGGATAAAACGCTGGAATTTTCGGTACGGATCGTGCGAAGCTATCAATACCTTACCAGAGAAAAGCACGAGGAAATCATGGCAAAGCAGCTGCTGCGCAGCGGAACCTCCATTGGGGCAAATGCACACGAGGCTGTGTACGGAACCAGCAAGCAGGACTTTATTGCAAAGCTGCACATTGCTTTAAAAGAGGCATCCGAGACAGAATATTGGCTTATTCTGTTGACCCGAACGGAATACTTGACTACAATACAAAGTGAATCTTTAATGAGCGACTGCTTGGAAATCAAAAAGATACTAATTGCAACACTCAATAAGACAAAGAAGGCAGAAGCGTAAAAACAAAATGCCTTTAAAGAAAGTTGCAAACGCATTTTAAAATTGCGCGCGCGGCGCGCAAACCACATTTATTATTTATTATTTCTTATTTTTTATTTGCAAAACAACAAACTGGAAAAGGAAACCACAAACCATGGATAAACTATCTTCCTACGACGTCATCGTCATCGGTGCGGGGCATGCGGGGATCGAGGCGGCGCATGCGGCGGCACGGCTGGGGGCAAGGACCGCGGTGTTTACGCTGTCGCTGGATTTCATCGGCAATATGCCGTGCAACCCGTCCATCGGCGGCACGGCCAAGGGGCATCTTGTGCGGGAGGTCGATGCGCTCGGCGGGCTGATGGGTCTGGCCGCAGACGCCACCTACCTGCAAAGCCGGATGCTCAACCGCGGCAAAGGCCCCGCCGTACACAGTCTGCGCGTGCAGACAGACCGCAAGCGCTACCACATCTGGATGAAGCACGCGCTGGAGCAAACCGCCAACCTCGACATCCACCAGGGCGAGATCGTCGGCGTGGACGTGCAGGACGGCAAGGTCTGCGGCGTGTTCACGAACCTGCACGGCTACTACGCCTGCAAGGCCGTCGTCATTGCCACCGGCACCAACCTGGGCGGGCGCATCTTTGTGGGCGACGCCCACTATGACAGCGGCCCAGACGGCACCCACGCCGCCACCGCGCTGACCCGGTGCCTTGTGGAGAACGGCTTCACGCTGCGCCGCTTCAAGACCGGCACGCCCGCCCGCGTCCACCGCCGCAGCATCGACTTCTCGAAGCTCGAATGCCAGCCCGGCGACCCCGATGCCGAGCTGCAGCCGTTCAGCTTTATGACCCGCGTGCCGATGCACAACAAGGTCAACTGCTACATCGCCTACACGAACCCCGCGACCCATAAGGTCATTCTCGACAACCTGCACCGCTCGCCGCTCTACGGCGGCGACATTCAGGGCGTCGGCCCGCGGTACTGCCCGTCCATTGAGGATAAGGTTGTCCGCTTTAAAGAGAAGGAGCGCCACCCGGTCTTTGTGGAGCCCTGCGGCGAGGACACCGAGGAAATGTACCTGCAGGGTCTCTCGTCCAGCCTGCCCGAGGCCGTGCAGAACGAGATGTACCGCACGATTGCCGGGTTTGAGCATCTCGAAATCATGCGCCCGGCCTACGCCATCGAGTATGACTGCGTGGACCCCACGACGCTCAAGCCCACGCTGGAAAGCAAGGTCGTGGGCGGCATCTACGGCGCGGGGCAGTTCAACGGCACGTCCGGCTATGAGGAGGCCGCTGCGCAGGGCTTGCTGGCGGGTCTGAACGCCGCCCGCCACGCGCTGGGCAGGGAAGAACTTGTGCTGGCGCGGCACACAAGCTACCTCGGCACGCTGGTGGACGATCTTGTCACGAAGGGTGTCATGGACCCCTACCGCATGATGACGAGCCGCAGCGAGTACCGCCTGAGCCTGCGCCAGGACAACGCCGACGAGCGGCTGACCCCGATTGGCCGCGAGTACGGGCTGGTGGACGATGACCGCTGGGCACTGTTCTGCCGTGACCGTGAGGTCAAGCAGGCCGAGCTGCACCGACTGGAGACGACGAGCATCAGATTGGCCGACCTGCGCGCCGCCGCCCCTGAGGGCGCGGAGCTGGGCGAGATCGGCGGTTCGGCCATCGAGCTGATGCGGCGGCCCTACATCAGCTATGATCTGATCGCGAAGGTCATTGGCCGCGGCGAGGGCGTGACCCCCGCCATGGCGCAGCGCATCGAGACGGAGATCCGCTATGCCGGGTACATTGCGCGGGAGGAGCGGATCATACGGGATATTCAGCGGCACGAGAATGTGAAGATCCCCGACGACTTTGACTATGCGCCGATTGAAACGATGACGCTGGAATCCCGCGAGAAGCTGACGAAGATAAGGCCGCGCACGCTGGCGCAGGCCGGGCGGATACCGGGTGTATCGCCGAGCGACCTGGCGCAGCTGAGTATTGTGCTGCTGAAGCTGAAATAAACAGGATGCCTTCTCCCGCGAGGGAGAAGGTGCCCGAGGCCCCGCCCGAGGGCGGATGAGGGCCGAGTATATCGATTTCACCCGCAACCGGGCAGCCACATACAGTCTGCCCTCATCAGCCGCCTGCGGGCGGCAGCTTCCCCCGAGGGGGAAGCCAAGGAGACGCTATGATTGATAAAAACAGATTACAAGCCAAATGTTCCACGTGGAAAATCCCCTTGACCGGCGCACAGCTGGACCTGCTGGACAGGTACGCCGAGCTGCTGGTCAGCTATAACGAAAAGGTCAACCTGACCGCCATCACCAGCCCCGAGGGCATCGAGGACCGCCACTTTGCGGACAGCCTGCTGTTTGCGGCGCAGCCCGAGGTCAGCGGCAGGCTGGTGGACGTCGGCACCGGTGCGGGGTTCCCGGGCATTGTGGCAAAAATCTACAAGCCTGACCTGGAGCTGACGTTGATGGAGCCGACGGGCAAGCGCGTGGACTTTTTACGCTACGCCTGTGCCGAGCTGGGTCTGACCGGTGTCGAGTTTGCGAAGGAACGCGCCGAGGAGGCCGCCCGCAAGATCTGGCGCGAGCAGTTCGACGTGGCCAGCGCCCGCGCGGTGGCGGCACTGCCTGTGCTGTGCGAATACTGCCTGCCGCTGGTCAAAGTCGGCGGGCGGTTCATCGCGATGAAGGGCCCCGAGGCAGACGCAGAAGCAAAAGCCGCCGCCAACGCGCTGAAAAAGTTGGGCGGCCAATATGAGGAAACGCGCGCCTTCACGCTGCCGGACGGCAGTGCCCGCGGGCTGGTGTTCTGCAAAAAAATATCGCAGACTCCGACGGTTTACCCCCGAAACGGCGGAAAAATTGCAAAGAAGCCGTTGTAACAGCGCAAAAAATTGAACATAAGGGCGAACGATTTTTCTTCCCCGAAACTGCGGTTTATGCTATGCTTTTTGTAGAAAAGCATAGCATTTTTTGTAGGCCGCTTTAGTAGGGGCCGGGCATGCCCGGCCCTCAACTTTGCGGCAGGCACACTGAACCCAAGGGGAGGAACCGAAATTGCCTAGAAATGATATACAAAAGCAGGGGCGCATTCTGATGCTGCCTGTGGACTGCATCGAGCCGTCGCCCTACCAGGCGCGCACCGCCTTCGACGAGCCGGAGATCGCCGCGCTGGCCGTCAGCATTTTGCAGAACGGTCTTTTGCAGCCCATCAGCGTGCGGCGGGTCGGACTGCACAAATACCAGCTTGTGGCGGGGGAGCGCCGCCTGCGCGCCTGCCGTCTGGCCAAGCTGGACAAGGTGCCGGCGATACTGGCCGACTACGACGACAGCGAATCCGCCGCGCTGGGGCTTTTGGAAAATTTGCAGCGCAGCCAGCTGGACCCGTTCGACACGGCGCGGGGCATTAAAGAGGTCATCCGGCTGTGGGGCTGCACCCAGGCCGAGGCTGCGCGGCGGCTGGGGTTGAGCCAGCCGGCCCTTGCCAACAAGCTGCGCCTGCTGACCCTGACGCCGGAACAGCAGCAGCTTTGCACGGCCAGCCATCTGAGCGAGCGACACGCCCGCGCCGCCCTGCGCCTGCCCGAGGGACGCCGCACCGCCGCGCTGGAAAAGATGGCGCGGGACAAGATGAGCGTGCGCCAGGCGGACCGCCTTGTGGACCAGATGCTGGCCGCCCCCAACGGGCCCAGCCCCTGCCGCCGCACGATCCCCATGGTGCGGGATGTGCGGTTCTTTGTAAATACATTGCAGCACGCGGTGGATTTGATGACCCAGAAGGGGATCGCCGCCACGACCCGGTGCGATAAGCATGACGGGTGTCTGGAGTACATTGTGAGAATTCCGGTCAGCAGCGACGGTACGGCGGGAAAGGTGGAGAACGGCGCGAAGGAGGAAGAAGGGGAGTTTGAGGTGAAGGTGTGAGGGGGGAGGCTTTCTGCGGCGCTGCCGCGCCGGGATGGCTGCGTTGGTGTACGCTTTTTGGCTGCCGCGCGGTAGGGGCCGGTCATGCCCGGCCCGCGGGTTTCCCATAAGCGCCCGTTTGCCGTACACTGCCGGGCCGCATATATGCGGCCCCTACACCTCAGCAATATATTTTACCATGCAGCAACGGCACGCGTCCCCGGAACGGTCAAGACCGTTCCCTACAAAGCACCCGTGAACCACATCTGTAGGGAGGGGTCTTGACCCCTCCGCTGACGTTTGCCCGATACCGGGCGTTCACGGGCAGCCGCGGCGGCATTATCCCAAAAGGCAGCTGCCCGCGCACCCCCCGCGGGCCTTCGCTGACGCCGCCCCCTGCAACGGCCTGCGAGCTTTCCCACCATCGTTCACGCCCGCGCTGTTTGCGGCATGGCATACCCCCGGCAGATGTTCCACGTGGAACATCTGCCGGACTTTTTTGTTGGAAAAACCCCTTTTTTATCCCTTCCGTTTGTGCTATAATAGATACAAGCGGCTCCAAAGCCGCCAAAAAAACGCAAAAACAGGGGAGGTACGGCGTGGCAAAAGTCATCGCAATAGCAAACCAGAAGGGCGGCGTTGGCAAAACCACCACCGCCGTCAACCTGAGCGCCTGTGTGGCGGCACTCGGCAAAAAGGTCCTCATCGTCGATCTGGACCCGCAGGGCAACACCACATCGGCGTATGGCATCTCCAAAAACAAGGTGGAGGCCGACACCTACACCTGCCTGATCGACGATGATGACGTCCGCGAGGCCATCATCAAGAGCGAGTACAACGCCGATGTGCTGCCGTCCAACACCCAGCTGGCGGGCGCGCCCATCGAGCTTGTGTCGGTGCCGCGGCGGGAAATGCGCCTGCGCACCGTGCTGGCCCCCGTCGTGCCGCTGTACGACTACATCTTCATCGACTGTGCGCCGTCGCTCGACCTTTTGACCGTCAACGCGCTCTGCGCGGCGGACACCGTCATCATCCCGATGCAGTGCGAGTTCTTCGCGCTCGAGGGCCTGAGCGAGCTGATGGCGACCCTGAAAACCGTGCGCAAAAAGTACAACCGGTACTTAGACATCGAGGGCGTGCTGTTCACGATGTACTCCGGGCGGCTCAACCTGACGATGCAGGTCGTCGCGCAGGTCAAAAAGTACTTTGGCGACAAGGTCTACCGCGCCGTCATTCCGCGCACCGTGCGCCTGAGCGAGGCCCCGAGCTTCGGTATGCCGATCAACTTCTATGAGCCGAACGGCAAGGGCAGCGAGGCATACATGGAATTGGCGCGGGAATTTTTGGCAAACAACGAACGATAAGGAGGGACGCCGATGGCCAAAAAGAAGATGGGCGGGCTTGGCAAGGGGCTGGACAGCCTGTTTGCCGACCTGTCCGACGATACCGGCAGCGAAGCGTCCAACTCAACGCTGCCGCTGCGGGAAATCGAGCCTGACCCCGAGCAGCCCCGCAAGCGGTTTGACGACGACGCGCTGAACCAGCTGGCCGACAGCATCACCGAGAACGGGCTTTTGCAGCCCATTGCGGTGCGGCCCAAAAAGGTCGGCCCGGGGTACATCATCATTGCGGGCGAGCGCCGCTGGCGTGCCGCGCGCCTGGCCGGGCTGGACGAAGTGCCGGTCATCATCAAGGATGTGACCGACGAGCAGGCCGCCGCGCTGGCGCTGATTGAAAACCTGCAGCGCGAGGACCTCGACCCCATCGAGGTCGCTGAGGGCTGTCGGCAGCTGATCGACAAGTACGGCTTAACGCAGGAATCTGCCGCGAAAAAGCTGGGCAAGAGCCGCAGCGCCGTGACCAACAGCCTGCGCCTGCTGGCCCTGCCTGAGGATGTGCGCCGTATGGTCAGCGGGGGCAAGCTGAGCTTTGGCCACGCCAAGGTCCTGCTGGGGCTGCCCAATGAGGATCTGATGCGGCAGGCTGCGGCGGAGGTCACGGCGCAGAATCTGAACGTGCGCCAGACCGAGGCCCTGTGCAAAAAGCTGACGAAGCCCGTCAAACCGCCCAAGGCGAAGGACGATAACTTCACCCGCCCGAAGCGCGCCGTGGAGGTGGAGGCGGCCTTGAAAGAGGTCACCGGCAGCGAGGTCCATGTTGACTACAAGGACGGCAAGGGCTCGCTGAAAATCGACTTTTACAGCGATGATATGCTGCAAAAGTTCGTGAGCCTGCTGGGAATGTATGACCCGGAAGGGTGAGCAGCCCGGAAATCTGTAGGGGCGGGGCATGCCCCGCCCGCAGCCTACCCATAAAATGCTATTTATTTGTAAAGCCGCGGGCCGGACATGTCCGGCCCCTACAAAAGCAAATATTGAATAGAGGAGTACCACTATGTTAGACATTCGTTTTGTCCGTGAAAACCCGGACGCCGTCAAGGAAAACATCAGGAAAAAGTTCCAGGACGCCAAGCTGCCCCTCGTCGATGAGGTCATCGCGCTTGACGCCGAGTACCGCGCCGCCATCGGTGAGGCCAGCGACCTGCGCGCAAACCGCAACAAGCTGTCCAAGCAGATCGGCGCGCTGATGGGCCAGGCCAAGAAAGACCCCTCCAAGGCTGCCGAGGCCGAGGAAATCAAGAAGCAGGTCACGGCCCAGGCTGACCGCCTGAAGGAGCTGGAGGCCAAGGAGACCGAGCTGCAGGCCAAGATCCAGGAGATCATGTACACGATCCCCCAAATGATCGACCCCAGCGTGCCCATCGGCCCCGACGACAGCCATAACGTCGAGGTCCAGCGCTTCGGCGAGCCCGTTGTGCCCGACTATCCCATCCCGTACCACGTGGACATCATGGAGAGCTTCGACGGCATCGACCTTGACGCCGCAGGCCGCGTCTCCGGCAACGGCTTCTACTACCTGCTGGGCGACATTGCCCGCCTGCACGAGGCTGTGCTGGCCTACGCCCGCGATTTTATGATCGACAAGGGCTTTACCTACGTCATCCCCCCGTTCATGATGCACGGCGACGTGGTCAAGGGCGTTATGTCCTTCCCTGAAATGGACGCTATGATGTACAAAATCGAGGGCGAGGACCTGTACCTGATCGGCACGTCCGAGCACACGATGATTGGCCGCTTCATCGACCAGACGCTGGACGGTGCCAAGCTGCCCCTGACCCTGACCAGCTACAGCCCCTGCTTCCGCAAGGAGAAGGGCGCCCACGGCATCGAGGAGCGCGGCATCTACCGCATCCATCAGTTCGAGAAGCAGGAGATGATCGTCGTCTGCAAGCCCGAGGACAGCATGGACTGGTACGATAAGCTGTGGAAGAACTCCGTCGAGCTGTTCCGCTCCATGGAGATCCCCGTCCGCCAGCTGGAGTGCTGCTCCGGCGATCTGGCCGATCTGAAGGTCAAGAGCTGCGACATCGAGGCGTGGAGCCCGCGCCAGCAGAAGTACTTCGAGGTCTGCTCCTGCTCCAACCTGGGCGACGCCCAGGCCCGCCGCCTGCGCATCCGCTTTAAGGATGAGAACGGCAAGACCCAGCTGGCCCACACGCTGAACAACACCTGCGTGGCCCCGCCGCGTATGCTGATCGCCTTCCTGGAGAACCACCTGCAGGCCGACGGCACCGTGACCATCCCCGAGGTCCTGCGCCCCTACATGGGCGGCAAGGCCGTGCTGGTGCCCAACAAGAAGTAATTTTGAAAGAGCCTTCCCCCGAGGGGGAAGGTGGCCGAGGCCCCGCCCGAGGCCGGATGAGGGGAAAGCTGCCGTGGCCGCCCATAACCGGGTAACTGCCGTAAGTTCGCCCCTCATCAGTCCGCTTTGCGGACAGCTTCAGTCTCCGCGCTAAGAGCCGCCTTCGGCGGTTGCGCTCCGACACGCGCCTGCGGGCGCAGCCCCTCGTGGGAGGCCTTTAGGCAACACCTCATAATTCCCGCCTTACGGCTTAAGCACCGCTCCGGCGGCTGCGGCACGGCATCTGCGTTGCCAAAATGCTCGATAAGACATCCAGTATTATCTGCGCTTTTGGCTTAGCAGCTGCCGCACCGCGCTCGCCGTATCGGCACTTAGAATTATGCAGTGTTGCCTTTAGAGTTTTCCCCCGCATTGCACACGCAATGCGGGATTTTTTTTGCATTTTTGAAAAAAATCGGGAAAAACTACTTGACATAGGGGAGAATGTCGGCTATAATAATATAGCGTTCTCAAGAGCGCGACGACAAATGTGGCGGTATAGCTCAGTTGGCTAGAGCATTCGGTTCATACCCGAAGTGTCACCGGTTCAAATCCAGTTACCGCTACCACATGATACAGGATTTCGCTAAAATACTTGGGGGTCGGTTGCAATAGTAGCCGATAAGTTGCTTGCTGTTTTAGCGAAATCTTGTATTATATGGCCCGTTGGTCAAGCGGTTAAGACACGGCCCTTTCACGGCTGTAACATGGGTTCGATTCCCGTACGGGTCACCAAAAAGCTCAACTTCGCAAGAGGTTGAGCTTTTTTCTTTTTATTGTACATTGTAAGGAGTAGAGGAGTACGGGAATCGAACAGCCCGTGCCCCGCGTCCGCGTCCCGCGGGGCAAAAACAGCCCCGCGGGCTGTTTTTAGGGCGCGGGAGATGGACGGGAGGGTCACCAAAGGGGCTGTTGTACATCCCCTCGTTTTCTTTTGCCTATTCCTTCGGCCTGACCACCGTTACGGTACACTGCGCTGTAAAACCGCCGCAGTCGGCGGTCAGGGTCGTGGTGCCGTAATTCACGGGGACGAGCCAGGAGCCGTCGAAGCGGGCGATGCGCTCGTCGGCGATGTGATAGGTCACGGCGGGGTGGTCGGTGGTGTCCTCCGGCAGAAGATGGCAGACTGCGCCGACGCGGCTGGCGTAGGCGTAGTCGGACTCGCGCGTGCCGTCGGCGGTGATCCAGGTCACAAGCTCGTCGTCAAAATACAGCGTGTAGTCGTCCAAAGCGATGCCGCGCAGCGGGCTGGACACCTGCACCGGGCAGCTGGCGGAAATTTTCCCGTCGGCGCTTTGCAGCGTCAGGGTGGTCGAGCCGCCGCGCAGACCGGTCACAATGCCGCTGGGATCGACCTCGGCAATCGTGTCATCGGCCACAGACCAGCGCCACTCGGTCAGGGCGGCGCGGCGGGGGCTGACCTCACGCCCGTCGGCATCCTCGTAGAGGACGGCGGTCTCGGCGGTCTGGGTCTTTTCGACCTGCACGGCGTCGGGTAGGGTCACGGCGGCCACCGGCGCACCGCAGGCCGTCAGGCCCAGCAGCAGGGCGGGCAGAACAAAAAACAGCGATTTCATGCAAAAGCCCCCTTTTGGCAGTATCATACCACAATGCGCCGCCGCAGGCAACTGTTGCACTTTTGGGCAAATGCGTGTACAATAAACTATATACTTTTGCAAAAGGGGGGCCGGGCATGGAGCGGACGGCGGGCGGCATCACCTACACGCTGACGCGGCGGCGGGTGCGCAACATCAACCTGCGCGTGCGGGCCGACGGCAGTGTGGCGGCCAGTGCGTCGCCGCGGGTGCCTGCGGCTTATGTGGACGCCTTTGTCACGGCGCGGGCCGACTGGGTGCGCACCGCACAGGTGCGTGCCGCGGCCCGGCGCGAACGAGAGGCCGCCGAGGCCCCCGCGCTGCCGCCCAAGGCCGAGGCGCTGGCCTATATGCAGGCGCTGTGCCGGGCATACTATCCGCAATTCGCGGCGACCTGCCCGGGCGGCGCGATGCCCAAAATTGCGGTGCGTGACATGAACACCCGCTGGGGGTCGTGCAGTCTGCGCACCGGCACGCTGGCGTTTGCGCGGCGGCTCTGCACGATGCCGCTGCCCGCGCAGGAGTACGTTGTTGTGCACGAGTTCTGTCACTTTGCCCACCCCGACCACAGCCCGGCGTTCTGGGCCGCGGTGGCGGAGGTGCTGCCGGATTATAAGCAGCGGGAACGGATGCTGAAGCTGCGGTGAGAGCGGAAGTTTGCCGCGATTGCCCGTGAACGGGGTGCCGGCGGAAGGTTTGCCCTCATCCGACCTTCGCGTTCGCTCGGCCACCTTCCCCCGGAGGGGAAGGCTTCATACTCTACAAACAAGGGAGGTTCCCATCTTGCCGTCTCCACAGAAAAAATATACGACGCTGGTCAGCAATACGCTGCTGTTTGCCATCTCCAACTTCAGCTCCAAGCTGCTCAGCTTCTTCATCCGCCCGTATCTGAGCTACGCGCTCGACTCGCCGGACGTTATGGGCGTGTCCAGCCTTTTGCAGCAGGCCACAAACCTGCTGATCCCGGTGGTCAGCCTTGGCGTGGCCTATGCGGTCATCCGGTTCGGGCTGGACAAAGCGACCAACAAATCCAGCGTCTTTGTCAACGGCGCGGCGACTATCGGGCTGGGCTTTGTGGTGCTGCTGCTGGCCATGCCGCTGGTGCGGCTCATCCCCAACGCTGCGGAGTACCTGGGCTTTTTGTACCTCTGCGTGCTGGCCAGCTGTATGAGAACGCTGTGTACCCAGTTCATCCGCTCGCGGATGCTGAACCGGCTGGTCGCCATAGACGGTGTGCTGACAACGCTGAGCCTGCTGCTCTACTACCTGCTGTTCCTGAGCGTCTTAAAAATGGGCGCTGCAGGCTTTTTGCTGGCAAACGCGCTGGCAGATTTGACATCCATGGTGTTTGTGTTCATTGCGGGCGGGTGCTGGCGGTACTTCAAGCCCAAGGCGTTTGACAAGACGCTGTGGAAGGAGATGCTGCGCTACTGCCTGCCGATGATCCCGGCGTCCATCAGCTTTTGGATCATCAACGCCAGCGACATGTTCTTTGTGCAGGGCATGTGCGAGGGCTACGCGGGCCGCAGCGGCAACCACTGGGTCGGGCTGCTGTCGGCGGGGTACTTCCTGCCGCAGATCATCACGATTTTGGGCAGCATCTTCTACGAGGCGTGGCAGCTCTCCGCCGTGACCGAGGAGACGGACCGCGAGGCGTTCTTCTCCAAGATATTCCGCGTGTATGCCAGCGTGCTGTTCTGCTGCGTGGCGGGCATCATCATGCTGTGCCAGCTGCTCATGCGGGTGTTCAAGGCTGAATATTTTGACGCCTGGACGTTTGTTCCGTTCCTGACGCTCTGCTCGATGCTGACCTGCCTGAACCAGTTCCTGAACAGCGTCTACGTCGTGTATAAACGGTCTACCGGCTCGCTGTTCACAATGCTGGCCGGTGCGGTGCTGAACCTGATTCTGAACTACCTGTTCATTTTGCAGTGGGGCCCGTGGGGCGTAACCCCGGCCAGCTTCCTGAGCCTGATGCTGGTGTTTTTGCTGCGCGCCTACTCGACCCGCGGTCTGCTGGAGATCGACTTCCACCCGGCGTGGCTTGTGCTGAATCTGGCGCTGGTGCTGGCGGAAATCTGGTGCATGATGAACCTGACCCATTGGGCGCTGCCCGTCGTGGGCATCACCGCGGTGGTCTGCGTGCTGAACATCCGCGAGGTGCTGAGCATGCTGGATACGCTGATCGGGAAGTTTTTGAAGAAACGGAAAAATTGATTTTGATTTGCCTTCCCCCTCGGGGGAAGGCTTAAAGGAGCTTATTATGGAAAACAACGCTATCCTCTCCGCCCTCTCCGCCCGCAAAAGCGTGCGGGTATTCACCACTGACCCCGTCACGCCGGACGAGCGGGCAGCCATCCTGAACGCGGCGTTCCAGGCACCGACGGCGGGCAACCAGCAGCTGTACACGATCCTGGACATCACCGACCCGGCGCTGAAGGCCACGCTGGCCGACCTGTGCGACCACCAGCCGTTCATTGCCGGTGCGCCGCTGGTGCTGGTGTTCCTGGCCGACTGCCGCCGCTGGCTCAACGCCTACCACGCCGCGGGCATCACGGACGCCCGCAAGCCCGGGGCAGGGGACTTGATGCTGGCCGTGGCCGACACCTGCATTGCCGCCCAGAACGCCGTGGTCGCCGCCGAGTCTCTGGGCATCGGCAGCTGCTACATAGGCGACGTCCTCGAGAATGCTGAGGCCATGCGCGACGCCCTGCACCTGCCGCAGTACGTTGTGCCCGCCTGTATGCTGGTGTTTGGCCGCCCCACGGAGCAGCAGCAGCGCCGCCCCAAGCCCGCCCGCTTTGCCGAGCAGGCCGTCGTCTGTGAGAATGTGTACACGGACCGCACGCCCGACGAGCTGCGCGCCGACTTTGCGGCGAAAGCCGCCGCCAACGGCCAGCTCGACTACGACTTTGACAAAGCCGTGCAGGCATTTTGCAAGCGCAAGTACGCGAGCGACTTTTCCCGGGAGATGACGAGAAGCGCAGAGATTTACTGGAAAGAGTTTTTGTGATTGGCAGAGAACGCAGGGGCGAATCCCATATCCACCCGGGAGCGTTGCCGCTGCCGCCGCACCCCTGCAATCTCTACAAATAAACCACCCCCACCCAACCGTAGATGTTCTGCGGCTGGGTGGGGGCTTTCTTATTGATTGAGGGTGAAATTATATATATTTTGATTTTTATCCTGTAGTTTATGCTCTAGCGTAGTAAAGTTTTCATTGCTGAGAAAATCAGAGGTAAGAGGTAAATCCTTGTCACCGATATAGACATATACTTTTTTGTTCTTTTTATCGTCAGGAACTCCGTCCCCATAATTATCAGGAATAATAATGTCACCTTTTTTGAGTGTTACATTTTGCTCACTATAAAGATAAGCCTTGCCCGTAAGGGGAACAATATAGTCGGCTGCTTTTTTATCGGATTTTTTTTCATTGAGATAATTGCTTAAAAATGTCATGGGATCGGGAGCATTATTCAGTTCAGGAGAATCAACTTTTTTATAGTCATCACGCTTGTTATTCGAAATATTATAGGTATAGTCCGAATTCTTAGCATAATTGTAGTAAGCGATACCCTTCCAGCAAATAATTTCACCGCCACTAAAACTGATTTCATTATCCGTAGTGAGTTTGTGTGCCCAGTTATTTGCCTGATTAAAAGTGACCTTGTCGAACTTTATATCAGATTTATCCTCACTTGAGTTATGGTCAATCATAGAGACAGTAAAAGTATCCGCGTCTGACGGAACTGTGAAAGTAATCTTTTCAGCTTTTGTGTAATGCTGTGGTGGGGTTTGCTCCTCTAATACATAGGTCTTCCCACGGCGGAGTTGTACAACATAGTAAGGAGCGGAGGTAGTGGTAAAAGATTGATAACTAGACAATTGGGGAGTACCGCCGCCGCCACTGTCAAAGCCAAGAAGAATATGATTCCCATCTTTAGAGCTGAGAACAAGGGTTGCGTCGGATACGGCATTACCGGCGTCATCAATTTTGTACAGATAGGTGGTGCAGGTCAATTTCTTGCTGTTGACAACATGAATAATATCACCATTATCTCCATACTGCTCAACACGGCCCCATTCACCGTAATCATGGTTATAAATATTTAGCTTAAACCATGTATTATGGGCAGCGGTCTGTCGCCCGGGCGTTTTCATGTATGCATCCGGATACGGGCTGAAATTAAAAGCAAGAGAGCAGTTGACGCCACTCTGATATCCGGTAGGTGCAGTAACTTCGATGAGTTTATAAGTTTTTGCACTATCCAGATAAACAAGGTCAGTCATGCCATCTCCGGAATTAAGCTGCAGAGGAACAAAGCAATAACCCTGTGAATTACTTCTTAGATTCTTAAAAATGACGTTCCCTGATGTGTCTGTGATGTTAAAGAAAGCATCAGCAAGGGGATGATTTTCTGCATCGGTTGTTAGAATTTTTACAACGGCAGTGGGAAAGTACTGCAGGGTAATCACATTGCCTTCTGCAAAAGTACCGTTCGTATTGCCGCCGAAAACAAAGTTACTAAAGGTACAGCCGAGGTATTTGCCGCTATTATAAGATTTGTTGATTTCGATGGTGAAAGATTCCGTTTTTAGGGGCTGATATCCCGGTATAGGGTCTTTTTCTGTAATGGTAAAATTGTTTACCCATGTGGGTAACTGACCGGCAACAATGGGTTTGCCCGATGCTTTATCATAAATCTCAAAAGGAATATTGCCGTTAGCATCAGTAGTGACTTCGTAGGTAATCTTAGGGTCGGGAACCGTTACAGTGTATGTTTTATTGGCAAAATTACTGGAAGACCCTGTTACGACATCCTGTAAATGGATAAAGACTTTGTCATCCTTTGTAGGATCCAACTTTTCATCTTCCATGGTGATGCTGTTTCCGGTAGCAGATACTCCAGAATCGCCGCTCAAGGTCAATGTTTCACCGTTCTTTGTAATGAAAAACGAAATATCTTTTGCAAGAGCATAATTTCCGGGAGCTGAAGTTTCGCGCAGCACATAATTACCAACCGGCAAACTAACGGAATACCCTGAACTGCTGGTTGACGAAGTCCAAGAAGCAACCTCCGTACCATCTTTAAGAATCTGTAGCTTTGCATCGCCAAGTGGAATCTTGGTGGTGGCGTCTACTTTTAAAATCGTAACCCCTAAGAGAGTTGGTTCTGGGCCCGGTGCAGGCTCCGGGTTGGGGTTTGGTTCCGGTTTGGTATCATCAGGCTTTGGAACAACGATGCTGTCAATACTTCCGTCCACACGCGCATTCGTTCCGGTGGCCGTGTATACGACCTGTATCCCATCGGCGCTGGTATACACTAAGTATAAAACCTGCCCGCTGGCGTTGCAGGTCATCCCCTGCACGGTGCCCTTGACCCCGGCATCTGCCGCAATCGTGGTCGTGGCAATACTGCCCGCAGGCGGGCTTGCCACATCCAGCAGATACTGCCCGCTGCCCTCGGTCAAGGCGACCTTGCCGCCTGTGACCTCGGGTGCGTTTGCTTCTAATGGGCCTGCCCAGCTTGTCAGGGCATCTGCACCATCGCTTTTTCCCGTTATCGATGCGTTCTGCACCAGGGCGTAGTTCTGCGCACCCTGCCGGGTCGCCGTCATCACACACGCCTGCGTCTCGCTGACGGCCTGCTTTTCCTTGGCGCTGTCAATGTACCCGGTCAGCGCCGGGACGGCAAAGGCCGCCAGCACGCCCAGAATCACCAATACCACGATCAGCTCCACCAGCGTGAAGCCGCTGCGGCTGCGCGGGGTTTGTTTCAGACCTGTCATAGGGATGCCTCCTCTTTATTCGGCGGGGTCAAAAATGCTCTGGTCGCGCTTGGCGTGCGCGCCGATGTTGTTGTATTCCAGCATCAGATACCCCTTGGCCCACTCGTCCAGCGCGAGGTCTGCACCGTACTCGGCTGTGCTGCCGTCCACCTTCATGTAGTCGTTGGCGGCGGTCACAACGGGGGTGTTGTGCTTCATTTCCAGCAGGTACTCGTAGTAGTCGCTCAGGGGCAGACCCGCCTGCTGCAGCAGGGTGGGGGTCAGCATGACCATGTCCATGCGGTTCAGCGGGTCGGTGGTGCTGGTGGCGGCTGCTGTGTGCTCCAGCGGGTAGTTGGCCCAGATGAAAAACGGCGTGCTGCGCTCCAAAATCTGCAGCTCGTTGTCGGTTTCGGCAAAGCTGGGGTCGGCCACATGGCCCACAAAGCTGGGCGCGTGGTCACCGGCCATGGCCACAATGACCTTGCGGCCCGTCTTTTCGTACTGCGCGGTAAAGTAATCGCACAGCTCCTGCACGGCGGCGTCGGTCTTTTTGATGCAGCTCAGGTACTCGTCCATCAGCGCATCGTAGTCGCCGTAGTCGGTGGCGGCGTGGACAATATCCAGCGACGCATCGTTCATATCGTAGTCGCCGTGGCTCTGGATGGACACCAGGAAGCTGAACCGCGGCTTGTCCTCCGGCATGGCCTCGTACATCGTTTCCCAGTCGCGGTAGGTGGCCGAGTCGGTCTGGTACGGGCGGTCTCCGTAGGTCTCCTGCGTGGTAAAATCGCTCTGGAAATGGGTCTCGTCAAAGCCCAGCGCCAGCCAGGCGGAGTCGCGGCGGTAGTTGGAGTTCGTGTAGGGGTGGGCGGCCATCGTGGAGTAGCCCAGACCCTTGAGGTAGCTGACAACGCTGTTGGCGTTGTACAGGTTCAGCCAGTTGAACGGCGTGATGCTGGGCATCAGGATCAGCGAGTTGGAGGTCAGCATCTCGTACTCGGTGGAGTTTGTGCCGCCGCCCACATGGGGGCTGATCGTGTGGCCGTAGACCGAGTTGGGCAGGTTCTTGGTGACCGGCATGATGTCGGTGTCGGCCTGCAGGTCGGTGACAAGGTCAAAGTCGTAGAAGCTTTCGGACAGGATCAGCACAATGTCGGGGTAGTCCTCGGCGCTCTCGGGACTGGCAGGGGCGATGTAGTCGTCGGCCTTGCGGGCGGTGTTCACCGCCGCGGCGTCGTTGTAGTTCTCCGGCTCAATGACCGGGTCGGCCATCAGGCTGGTGGCCTCAATCGTCCCGGCCAGATAGCCGTAGGTGTAGTAGGTGTTCTGCCACGCCCAGCCGTAGGTCGTCTTGGGCTTGATGGTCACGGGGCCGAAGTAGCCGAAGAACATGACCAGAAACACGCCCAGTGCGCTGCCCGCCGCCCGCACGCCGCGGGCCTTCCAGCCGGCGCGCTTAGGCGCACCCTTGACCAGCTGCGCCTGCACGAACACAATCGCCAGAATCGGCAGGTAGAGCAGCACGATCTTCACAACGTCCTGCGTGATTTTCAGGGTGTAGCTGCCCATGACCTCAGCGGCGGTGCCGAGGTTCAAAATGTCCTGGGGCATCAGCGCCGAGCCGTGCAGGTCGCGGGTGTAGTAGTTGATGAGCGCAATGAGGGTGAACACCGCGCCCGAAATGCCCGTTGCGCGGCTCCATTTGCCGAGCAGCGCAAACAAAATCAGCGTCAGGCAAAAGGCGGTCAGCGCATTGAGCGGCGCGTAGAGCGGCCATTGAAGCTGCAAAAAGCTCTCGGTCACGCCGTCGGACAGCTCCAGCTGATAGCGGGAGATGAACCCCACCGCCACCGCCAGCAGGCAGGGGAGCACCCCCTGCAAGAGAAATTTCTTCCAGTTAAAGTTTTTCAAATGCTGCATAGGTGATGAATAAATACCTTTCTCTGTAAATTTTGTACATAACTATACATAATATATTATAACACGACACCACAAAAAAAGAAAGAGGTGCAAGCAGCACCTCTTTGGATATAGAATGATGTTTGTCCGGAATACGGATAGTACAATACGCCCTGCCCGTAGGGAGCGGCATATATGCCGCCCGCACCTCCCGGCCAGCACCCGCCAACCATCCACCACCCCGTAGGGGCCGGGCATGCCCGGCCCGCAACCCTGCGTCGCCGCCTGTTACTGGTTTGCATCGTAGGGAGGGGTCTTGACCCCTCCGCGGGGCGTCGAGGACGCCGCCCTCTACAGAGATGGCCCGAAAACATACCCACACCCATACACGCCCGCGGCGGCCTGAGGGCAGGCCGCCCTACAATCTCCCGTTCACATAACCCGTAGGGGGAGGGATTCATCCCTCACGCGCACCTCCCAGCCAGCACCCGCCAACCATCCACCACCCCGTAGGGGCCGGGCATGCCCGGCCTGCAACTTTACGTCGGCAGACGTTACAGCCCCGGCCCGTAGGGAGCGGTCTTGACCGCTCCGCGCCGCTTTGCCCACGACGCCTTCTTACCTTATATACCGGTAACCAACGTCACTTCCGCGTATTCTTCTTCCAGATCCAATACAGCCCTTCCAGCACCAGCGTCTCGCGGTACACAATATCCGTCGCACACGCCGTGCGCACACTGTCGGGCAGCGTGCCGGTTGCGACCACCGGCGCGTCGGGTGCGCCCAGCGCTGCGCGGATCTGCGCGACCATGCCGTCCAGCATGGCCGCCGTGCCGTACACAATGCCGCTGTGCAGACAGTCCGCCGTGTTGGCCCCCAGCAGACGCCGCGGGCGGGCCTCCAGTTCCACCTGGGGCAGCTGCGCCGTGTTGCGCACCAGCGCCGACAGCGAGCACTGCGGCCCCGGCAGGATGCTGCCGCCCACCAGTGCGCCGGTGCTGTCCACAGCCAGCAGGGTAGTGGCGGTATCAAAGTTCACCACCACGCAGGGCGGCGTGCACCGCTGCAGCGCGCCCACGATGGCACACAGCAGCTCGCCGCCCAGCTGGGCCGGGTTGTCCATGCGGATGCGCACCCCGCTTTTCAGCCCGGGGCCGACCTCCATGATCTGGCACTCGCACATTTTGCGCAGGGCCTCGCGCAGCCGCGGTGTCAGCGCCGGCACCACGCTGGAAAAGATGACCGCCGTGATTTGCTGCGGCTCCGCCCCGTACAGCGCCAGCATGTTTACGATTTTGTACAGGAGCTCATCACTGCTCAGCGCCGTGTCCGCAAACAGCCGCGACGAAAACACCAGCTTGCCGTCCGGCGTATACCCGCCAAACGTAATATTGGAGTTGCCGATATTCAATGCCAGGATCATGACAGGACCTCGTTTCAAGTATGTTGCCTCTATACTATTATAATAAGGTAGAAATTGCAAGTGTTTTCCACATTCATGTGCGCCGAATGTGGAAAACACACCGCTCCTTCCACCATCACCCCCGTAGGGGCCGGGCATGCCCGGCCCGCAACCTTCCCATCGCCTGCCGTTAATCTTCCACCACCCACCACCCCCATAATTTGTGCCCGCCAACCGCCGTCACCCCAATATACACCTTGCCCAAAGTTCTCCCTCAAACTTTGTCGAAAAAATCAAAAAAACTTGCAAAAACCTGTTGACAAAGGTCATACTACTTGCTATAATAATCAAGCTGTCTCGCGAGCCCAGCCCGCGGCGGCAGCCGCTGGAGCCTTTACCTACAGCTTGTACGCCGTTTTTTGAAGAAAACTTCTTCAAAAAACTTTCAGAAAACCTCTTGACAAACGAGAGAATCTGATATATAATATACAAGCTGTCACGGAGACGCGACAGCGCAGCAGGACCTTGAAAATTGAACAAAACTGAAACTTGTGGAACCTTGATCGTGGGTTTGGAAACCCACGTTAATCAATTCCAAATTTACAAGTAATTCATACA
>NZ_FUYF01000002.1 GCF_900167555.1 Gemmiger formicilis
AAGCGTGCGGGCCGGGCATGCCCGGCCCCTACTGGGTGGTTAAAGGAAAGCAGTCGGCAACAGGCAGGAATCCCTCCGGCGCTGCGGCGCCACCTCCCTTTGACAAGGGAGGCAGGGGGGCGGTCTGCAATATAATTGAATTGAAATTAGGTTCCACCACAGACACCTTGCATGAAAATGCAGGGCGTTTTTTATTGCGAATCTCCCGAAAACCGTCGCCCTTGCCCTTGCATAATTTCCGCGTTAGCCTTATAATATACTGTAAGTGTACTATAAGGAGGGGTGTGCCACGCTGCAGACAAAACCACAAAAACAGGTGCTGGGAATCCTGGGAGGGCTGGGACCCGCGGCCAGCTGTTATCTGTATCAGATGCTGATCGACCACACACCCGCGACGTGCGACCAGGACCATATCGACATTGTCATCTCGTCCCGCGCGTCGACACCGGACCGCACAGCGTTCATCATGGGTAAAAGCAAGGATGACCCGTTTGCTGTGATGGAGCAGGATGGCTTCAGCCTGGTACACTACGGCGCAACGGTGCTGGCGATTCCATGCAACACAGCGCACTATTTTTATGACCGCCTGGCCGAGGCACTGCCCGTGCCTGTGCTGAATATGCCGCGGCTGACTGTAGCGGATGCTAAGGCGGCAGGCTGCACAAAGCTGGGCATTCTGGCAACGGACGGCACGCTGGCCGCCGAGACGTATCAGCTCGCCTGCCAGGCGCAGGGCATTGATTGGGCGATACCGTCGGAGGAGCACCAGCAGGAGGTCATGTCGGTCATTTATGACGACATCAAGCAGGGCAAACGCGCTGATATGGCAAAGTTCGGCGCGGCGGTGCACGACCTGAAAAAGCAGGGCTGCGACATGGCCGTGCTGGGCTGCACAGAGCTGAGCCTCGTTAAGCGGGACGAGCACTTGGGCAAGTTCTTCATCGACAGCACCGAGGTGCTGTGCAGGCACGCGCTGGAGGCGTGCGGGGTGAAGCCGATAGGGTTCTAAAGGTGCGGGGCGGCGGCCAGAGGACCGACCGCCCTACGGGGGACACAGAGGCAACCCGGAATGCCCATTACGGCGGCATACGGCCAGAACCCTTCCGGCCATCGCTGCGCTCGGCCACCTCCCCTGTGAGGGGAGGCTTTTGCGGGCTTCGCCCGAATAAAGCACACACTGCTTGCGGGACGTCGGGGACGCCGCCCTCTGCAAGGCACGTCATAAACGTAAAAAGCACACCACACCGGTTTGTTTATATAAGGAGAGAAATCACAGATGAATCAGAAAAAATTCTACATTACAACGCCGATCTATTATCCCAGCGATAAGCTGCACATCGGCCATACCTACTGCACCGTCGCTACCGACGCTATGGCCCGCTACAAGCGGCTGCAGGGCTACAACGTCAAGTTCCTGACCGGCACCGACGAGCACGGCCAGAAGATCGAGCTGAAGGCCAAAGAGGCCGGCGTTACGCCGCAGCAGTTCGTCGATAACATCGTCGAGGGCCCCAAGGGCGTCAAGGATCTGTGGAAGCTGATGAACATCAGCTATGACCGCTTCATCCGCACCACCGACGACTACCATGTTGCCGCCATCCAGAAAATCTTCAAGAAGATGTATGAAAAGGGCGACATCTACAAGGGCAAGTATGTCGGCAAGTACTGCACCCCCTGCGAGAGCTTCTGGACCGAGAGCCAGCTCGTCAACGGCTGCTGCCCCGACTGCGGCCGCCCCGTTGTGGACGCCGAGGAGGAGGCCTATTTCTTCCGCCTGTCCAAGTACGCGGACCGCGTGCGTGACCTGCTCGTCAACACGGACTTCCTGCTGCCGCGCTCCCGCGTCAACGAGATGGTCCACAACTTCATTGACCCGGGCCTGGAGGACCTCTGCGTCTCCCGCACGAGCTTCAAGTGGGGCATCCCTGTTGACTTCGACCCCAAGCATGTCGTGTACGTCTGGATCGACGCGCTGTTCAACTACACGACGGCGCTCGGCTTCATGAACGACAAATATCCCGACAGCGACTACGAGACCTTCTGGCCTGCCGATGTACATTTCATCGGCAAGGAGATCGTCCGCTTCCACTCCATCATCTGGCCCGCGATGCTGATGAGCATGGATATGCCCCTGCCCAAGCACGTCTACGGCCACGGCTGGCTGCTGCTGGACGGCGGCAAGATGTCCAAGTCCAAGGGCAACGTCGTTGACCCGTATCTGCTGGCCGAGCGCTACAGCGCCGATGCGCTGCGCTACTTCCTGCTGCGCGACTTCCCGTTCGGCTCTGACGGCAACTTCTCCAATGAGCTGCTCATCAACCGCATCAACATGGATCTGGCCAACGACCTCGGCAACCTGCTGAGCCGCACTACCGCTATGGCCGACAAGTACTTTGGCGGCAATCTGCCCATTGAGCAGGACGAAGGCCCCGAGGACGCCGCGCTGCTCGAGAAGGCCAGGGGTCTGCGTGACCGCTATGAAGCCGACATGGAGGCGTATGCCTTCCAGAATGCGCTGGCTGACGTGTTTGAGGTCATCGACAACGCAAACAAGTATATCGACGCCACCGCGCCGTGGGTGCTGGCCAAGAGCGAGGACTCCAAGCCCCGTCTGGCCCGCGTGCTGTACAATCTGGCCGAGACGCTGCGCATCTGCACCGTCCTGCTGCAGCCGTTTATGCCCACCACCTGCGAGAAGATCTTTGCCCAGCTGAACGTGGAAGCTGACGGCAAGACCTGGGACAGCGCCACCGCCTTCGGCACGCTGCCCGTCAACGCCACCCTGCACAAGGGCGAGAACATCTTCCCCCGCATCGACGCCGCCAAGGAGCTGGCCGAGCTGGAGGCCCTGGAGGCTGCCCAGAAAGCCGCTGCCCAGGCTGCCAACGCCCCTGCCGAGGAGAAAGAGGAAAAGCCCGCCGAGAGCGGCGCAGCGTCCGCGGAACTCATCGGCGAGCATGAGGAAGAAATCACGTTTGACGACTTCTGCAAGGTCGAGCTGCGCGTGGCCGAGGTCCGCGCCTGCGAGCGCATGAAGGAGAGCAAAAAGCTGCTGCACCTGACCGTGTTCGACGGCGAGCGCGAGCGCTGCATTCTGTCCGGCATTGCCAAGTGGTTTGCGCCGGAGGATCTGATCGGCAAGAAGATCGGCATCGTCGCCAACCTGGCTCCGCGCCCGATGATGAAGGGCAAGTACGTCAGTGAGGGCATGATTTTTGCCGCTGACACCGACGTGGACGGCGGCTGCTCCATCGCGTTCTTCCCCGACAACACCCCCGCGGGCGCACGCATCCACTAAGGTGAAGCATGCAGAAATCTAAACTCGACCAATTCTTTTCCATCCCGGCGGCAGCGGTCCTGATGGCCATTGTCTGCAATGTGCTGTGGGGCTCGGCGTTTCCGTTCATCAAGCTGGGCTACCGACTGTTTGCCATTGATTCTGCCGATACCGCGTCGATTTTGTGCTTTGCGGGCGTTCGATTCATGATAGGCGCGGCGCTGGTCTGGCTGGCCGGTCTGGCGCTGAACCACCGTCCGCTGCCGATGCCGCGCGGCAAAACGCTGGCCTCGGCCTGCGGGCTGGGCCTGTGGCAGACCGCGGCGCAGTATTTCTTCTACTACTCCGCCGTCGCGCTGCTGACCGGCGCTATGGGCGGCATCCTGAACAGCACCCAGAGCTTTATGGGCGTCATTCTGGCGCACTTCCTCTACGGCAATAAGGATCGCCTGACCCCGCGCAAGGCGCTGGGCTGCGCGCTCGGCTTCGGCGGTGTGCTTGTCGCCACGCTGGGCAACCACGGCGGCGGCAGCGTCAAGGGCATGGTCTTTATGCTGATCGCGTCGGTCATCTTTGCGTTGGCCGGGCCGTGGAACAAGGCCGTCACCCAGCACGCGGACAGCTTCTCGGTCAGTGTGCTCAACCTTGGCGTCGGCGGACTGGCGCTGGCTGTTCTGGGCTTTGCGATGGGCGGCAGCCTGCACCCGCAGAGCGCCGCCGGTATCCCGGTGCTGCTGTTCCTTGCGTTCATCTCGGGCGCGGGGTATGTTATCTGGGCGCTGCTGATGAAGAACAACCCGGTGTCCCGCATCGCGGTGTTCGGCCTCATCATCCCCATTATGAACGTCCTGCTGTCGGCGCTGCTCAACGGTGAGCCGCTGTTTGAGTGGAACTATCTGGCCGCGCTGGTGCTGGTCTGCATTGGAATCTTCCTGGTCAACCGCGCCCCGCAGACGCAGGAGACAAAGGCATGAACAACATTTTTGACACCCACGCGCACTATTCCTCCCGCCAGTTCGACGCAGATCGCGCCGAGCTGCTGACGGCGCTGCCCGCGGGCGGCGTGGTCGGTGTGCTGGAATGTGCCACACATTCCGGCGATGCTGCGCAGGTTTTGGAGCTGGCGCACGCCGCGCCCTACTTCCACGCCGCGCTGGGCATCCACCCGGAGAGCCTGATCGAGGAGGACGCCGCCACGGTGGCCGTCTACCACGGGGACTGGCGTGCCGAGCTGGCCGCCATGCGCCCGCTGTTTGCGGATAAGGCCGTTGCGGCGGTGGGGGAGATCGGGCTGGACCATCACTGGCCCGTGCCGCGGCAGGAGCAGTACGACCTGTTTGAAGCACAATTGCAGCTTGCCAAGGAGCTCGACCTGCCCGTGTCGATCCATGACCGCGAGGCCCACGCCGAAATGTACGAGCTGCTGCGCAAATATAAGCCCCGCGGCGCGCTGCACTGCTACAGCGGCAGTGCCGACGACGCGGCCTGGCTGGTGGAGCAGGGCATGTATCTGGGTTTTGGCGGCGCTGTGACCTACAAGGGCGCGAAGCGCGCGGCCAGGGTGCTGGCGGCCATCCCGCATGACCGGGCGCTGCTCGAAACCGACTGCCCCTACATGGCCCCCGAGCCTGTGCGCGGCACCCGCAACGACAGCCGCAGCATTGCCCATGTGGCCGCGTATATCGGCACGCTCTGGGATATGGACGCCCAGGCCGTGCTGGACCAGACCGCGGCAAACGCCAGGGCTTGCTTTGGCGTGTAACCTTTTTTGGTATATTCGGTATGGCAAAAATCTGTGGGGGGGCGAGCATTGCCCGCCCCTACATGACAACATGCCGCGTATGTATAAACAAATTTTTCAGGAGTGACTTACTATGAAAGCACGCATCCCTAAGCATCGCGAATTTATCATTGATTTCCCGCAGGATATGGACCAGGCCAAGGCTGACGAGGGCTGGAACAAGCTGAACGAGATCGTCGAGGAGTACAAGAAGGCCCACAACGGCCAGAGCGTCTACTCTGCGACCTTCATTGAGGACTGCGAGCCTGCCGTCAAGAAGCTGCAGGAGGAGTACGGTTTCAAGTACACGATCCAGGAAATCAAGTGATTTGCACCGGCGGACAACTGCGTCCGCCGGTTTTTGGTTTACACGCATGTAGGAGAAGGGGAGGACAAGATGGCCGCAAAGACTGTGATACGCCCGGCGGCGGAGGCGGATATTCCCGCCATTCTCGCGCTGTACCGCCAGATGGACAGCGCTTTGGTAGCGATGCAGCCGGAGTTTTTCTGCGAGGGCCCGCGGGAGGAGGACGAGATCCGCAAGGCCATCCGTGCCGACGATGCGGATTTCCTGCTGGCGGAGCGCGGCGGCGCAGTTGTCGGCTTTGCGCTGGTCGGCTACGCGGGCTGGACGCCGGAGTTCAGCTGCGTTTTGCCCCACCGCTATGCGCGGCTGGAAGATCTGGCCGTGGACGAGGCCGTGCGCGGGCAGGGCGTCGGCGGCGAGCTTTTGGCCGCCGCCAAACGCTGGGCACGCAACCGGCGCTTGGAGTACTTAGAGCTGAACGTGCTGGCCCAGAACGAGAACGCTATCCGGCTGTATGAGTCGCAGGATTTTGTCGAGGCGACGAAGGTTATGCGGTGTATGCTGTGACAGAGAACGGGTGCCCCCCGGAAGGTGGTTCTTTCTTTTGCCAACAAAAGAAAGAACCAAAGAAAATTGCCGCTGTTTCGACGTGGTGCGGGGGTGTGCGCGTGGGGCCACAGTTGAGCGCAGCGAAACTGGGGAGCGCACAATGATTGCCCCCGCGGGGCAATCAACCACAAGAGCGTGTTTGCGAAGCAAACTGGCGGCGCTCGTTGTGCGCCGCCAAGCGGGACCCGCGACTTGGGGGCTGCACGCCCCCAAGACCCCCAATAAGGAAGTCGCAGAGGGCGCGGGCTACGCGAACGCAGTATTACTGTTCGCGCTTAACGCCCGCGCCCTCTGCTCCGATTTAAAATTCGGGAGTTCCCCCGAACCCCCGCAGGGGGGAGGCAAAGGCCCCCTTGTCAAAGGGGGCTGTCACCGTTAGGTGACTGGGGGATTCCGACGGGCTATGCGTTGCAACCCGTTCCCGGGCAACCGCCCGCCAACTGCAAAGGGGCGGGCTGCCGCCCTCCCTCGCCCCTCTCGTCCGCAACCCATTCACGCTACCTCGCCATTGCACCCCTTTATCCTTTGCATCGTAGGGAGGGGGCTTGACCCCTCCGCAACCTTCCGGCCAACTCCCGCTAACAGGTAACCCGTAGGGGAGAAATTCATCCCTCCCGCGTACCTTCCGCCGCCGCGCACCTCCGCGGGGCGTCGGGGACGCCGCCCCCTACAGCGGCGACCCGTAAGGCTTCGCATTGCCGTAAATCTCCGCGGTGGCCTGGGGGCAGGCCGCCCTACATCCCACTTTACTACATTCCGTAGCCACAGCCTCCCGTCATATCCCACTGCCGTTTAACCACCCATACCAAACAAAAAGCCGGGGCGAACATTTCGTTCGCCCCGGCGGTCTTACTTCTTCGGAGTCATAGCCTCATAACCCTTTTCGTTATTTTTCGGACTGCTTCCGCATCGTCATGGGAATCATCCTATCTTTACGCGAATTTTGTTTGCCCTTTCAAGACCTTAACTAACTGTTCATTGGACTTACCCTCTGGTTCGTTATTTGCTCAAAAGCATTTGTGGAACGGAGTAATGTTTGTTATTAAGATCGTTCTTGGGGTAGTGGGTCTGATGCCGAGGACCAAAGCCTCTTAACTCTAGTACATTGGAGTATCTCCTTATGGATCAGGTGAAGTTCAGGTACATCCTGTTCGGCGGAGTGGTGACGGTCATCTCTACCAGCCTTCTTTCATCCTAATCTATATCTCATGCGGGGGTCTGTGTTTTGACGGCCCCTGAGTCTGCTAAATAACTGCTAAGCAACCGTGCATCGCTGTTTTTAAATCTTTTACAAGTTATGACTTGCGGCTTCGGATGCGGTTCTTGCGTTTTCAGCAGGCCCAGGCCCGCCGGTGATGAATGGGATCTTTGAAGTTTGCCATTGGACTTGAGCCTCCTTTCTTACGAAATACTGCCGGCGGCCTTTACAATTTCTTTCCGGTCTCTTCCTTTGCCCTCGTGCTGCTGGATCGGAGTCCCTGAAGTGCTTCCTTTTTTCACTCCCCGACTTTGGGCAGCTTGCGGAAAATCTTCTTCAGGATGTCGATCTGTTCACGATGGGACTTTGCTGAAGAGCCTTTTGGAAAGTGGCTTCGCTTGGAGTTCTTATCTCCTTATCTCCGGCTGTTTTCTTTCTGTGACTATACTATACCACAGCCCTAAGGTTTCGTCTATTCGCAGACCGCACAACCTTTATATGCAAGATTTGTGCATAATCAGGATTGAATAACACATAGTGAAAGTGGTATAATAGATATGTTGGGCGCGTGTACGCCAACATAAAACCGCTGCTTCTTGGAAAAAAGAAGCAGCGGTTTTTCGCTATATTGGCTTCCCCCTCGGGGGAAGCTGTCGGCGGCCCCGCCCGCCGACTGATGAGGGGCAAACTTACTGTAATTGCCCATGAACGGGTTGCTGAGGCAAACTTGCCCCTCATCCGGCCCTGCGGGGCCACCTTCCCCCAAGGTGGAAGGCTTTAGCTTTACTTTTACATCGTCTCCGGTGCATTCACCTTGAACATCGTCAGAATGTTGTGGATGACCCCGCGCACGGCCAGGCAGAGCGCGATGCGGCCCTGCTGAACGGCACCCTCGGCATCCAGGATGCGGCAGGCGTTGTAGAAGCGGTGATACGCAGACGCCACATCGATGCAGTAGCGGGTGATGCGCGCCGGGTCGTACTTCTCGGCGGCGGCGGCGATCTCGGCGGGGAAGGCGGCCAGCAGGCGGATCAGCGCCTGCTCGGCGGGGTCGGTCAGCACGCTGGCGTCCACGGCGTCCGCGCCCTCAAACTTCACGCCCTCGCTCTCGAGCTTTTTCAGCACCGAGCAGATGCGCGCGTGGGCGTACTGCACATAGTAGACCGGGTTCTCGCTGTCGTTGCGCACGGCCAGGTCCAGGTCAAAGTCCAGCGTGGACGAGCTCTCGCGCTGGTTGAAGAAGAACCGTGCGGAATCAATGGGTACCTCGTCCAGCAGGTCGGTCAGGGTGATGGCCTTGCCGGTACGCTTGCTCATGCGCACGGGCTTGCCGTCGCGCATCAGGTTGACCATCTGCATCAGCACGATGTCCAGACGGCTGCCGTCCAGCCCGATAGCGTCCATCGCGCCCTTCATGCGGGCGACGTGGCCGTGGTGGTCGGCGCCCCAGACGTCGATGGCCTTGTCAAAGCCGCGCACGGCCAGCTTGTTGTAGTGGTAGGCAATGTCGGCGGCAAAATAGGTCGGGATGCCGTTGGCGCGGACGAGCACCTCGTCCTTGGCCTCCTCCTCGCTGCCGTCGTCGGTCTTGCGCTTGTTCACGACGCCGTACTTGGCGGCGTACTGGGCGCTGCGGTACATGATTGCGCCGTCCTCGGCCTTGTAGCACGCGCCGGTCTCCAGCAGCTTGTCCACCACGGCCTTGACTGCGCCGGAGCTGTGCAGGTCGCTCTCGTGGAACCAGACGTCGTACTTGATGCGATACTTGCCGAGATCGCGCTGCAAACCGGCAATGTTCTTGGGCAGGGCGTCGGCAACGATGGCCTTTTTCAGCTCGTCAAAGTCCTTGTTGACGTAAGCGTCGCCGTGGACCTCGGCAAACTCCTTGGCGCGGGCGATGATGTCCGCGCCCTGGTAGCACTCCTCGGGCAGCGGGCAGGCGTCCTCGCCCTTGTACAGCTGCAGATAGCGGATGGCCAGGCTCTTGCCGAACTTCTCGATCTGGTTGCCCGCGTCGTTGATGTAGAACTCGCGGGTCACGTCGTAGCCGGCCCAGTCCAGGCAGGCGGCCAGGCCGTCGCCCAGTGCGCCGCCGCGGGCGTTGCCCATGTGCATGGGGCCGGTGGGGTTGGCGGAGACGAACTCGACGTTATACTTCTTGCCTGCGCCCGCGTCGGTGCGGCCATATTCAGGGTTGGCGACAGCGGCACGCACGACGCTGGTGAACCAGTCCTGGCCCAGGAACAGGTTGATGAAGCCGGGGCCGGCGACCTCAAAGCGGTCAAACAGGCTGCCTTCCAGCTGCAATTTTGCGGTAATGGCTTCTGCGATCTGGCGCGGTGCCTTGTGGAAGGCGCGCGCACCGGCCATAGCCACGTTGGACGCAATATCGCCGTTTTTGACGTCAGCCGGGATCTCGACGATGAAGTCGGGCAGTGCGGCCTCGGGCAGGGTGCCGTCGGCGACAGCCGCCTTGACGGCGTCGGTCAGCAGCGTGCGCGCCTGTGCCAGCGCCGCCGCCCGCGGGTTGTAGTTTTTATAATCCATGATGAACCTCCTGTGGGGGATTTTCTATTGCAATAACGCGGTTGGGCCGGACATGTCCGGCCCCTACAGGGAAGCGAATTTTTACGCCTCCGGCAGTTTATCCACCGTAATATCGACTAAGTTCCGGCTGATGAAGCTCTCGGCGCCGGAATCGAGGGTGTAGCTGAATTTCAGACTGCCGCCGTTCTCGTCGAGCCGCTGCTCAATGACGTCGGCGGCCACGCCCAGACTCACAGAGCCGTAGCCGGTCTCATAATGGCAGAGATGGCGCGTGCCCTTCTCGATGATGAGCTGGCTCGACTGCTTGCCGAACCGCAGCATCGAGACCTTGCGCGCGTCCTCGGCCACCTTGACCGTCGTTGTGCAGCCCTCATAGCCGGTGGTCTCGGTCTCCTTGTAGACAATATAGTAGGCACCGTCCTTGTGGACGAGCGAGCCGCGGGTCATCAGCTCCACGGTATCCGTGTCGCCCCGCTGCTCCATCGTGCCCTTGATGGTGATCAGATAGTTTTCTTCCATGGTGTACCTCTACGCTAAAGCCTTCCCCCTCGGGGGAAGGTGGCCCGCAGGGCCGGATGAGGGGCGACCTTCCGTCATTGCTCGGTAAATGGGCGGCCACGGCAACCCGCCCCTCATCAGTCACCTTCGGTGACAGCTTCCCCCGAGGGGGAAGCCTTTTTTCCCCTAGTACGTCTCAATCGCGATTCTTTCCACCGTTCCGCCGGCGTACTCGCCCAGAAACGTGTGTGCCAATTCGTCAAAATTGTCGGGGGTGTCGCTGACAAAATACCGCGCGGTGCCGCCTGTTTTTTTGCCGTTCAGCAGCCCTAAATCGTCCAGCGCCGCCGCGGCGGCCTGCGCCGTGACCTTGCCGGAATCGACAAGATGCACCTCGTCGCCCATAAAGTCCCCGATCATCTTTTTCAACAGGGGATAGTGGGTGCAGCCCAAAATCAGCGTGTCAACGCCCGCGTCCTTCAGCTCCTGCAGATACTCCGCAATGATCAGCTTTGTGACCGGGTTGCCGTCGTTGAAATAGCCGTTCTCGACCAGCGGCACAAACATCGGGCAGGCGCGGGCAAAAATCTGCACGTCGGGCATCATGTCGCGGATGATGGCGGCATACGACCCGCTGCGCACCGTGGCCGCTGTGCCGATGATGCCGATTTTGCGGTTCCGCGTCGCGTCCACCGCCGCGCGGGCCGTGGCACCCACAACGCCGGTAAACGGCACGGGCAGCCTGGCGGCCTCCTCCGGCGGATAGGTCGAGGACACCGTGCCGCAGGCGGCAATGATAAATTTAACGTCCTGCTGCAATAAAAAGCGGATGTCCTGCCGCGCGTACTGGACAATGATGTCCCGCCCGCGGCTGCCGTAGGGCACGCGGCCCGTGTCACCGAAGTAGACGATGTCCTCACCGGGCAGCACGCGGCGCAGCTGGCGCACGGCGGTCAGCCCGCCCAGGCCGCTGTCAAACACGCCGATGGGCCGTGTGTCCATCAGTAGGCCCCCTTCCGGCGGTGGACGGCCAGCGTCAGCAGCTTGTCGACCAGCGCAGGATAGCTGTAGCCCTCGTGCTCCATCAGCTTGGGGTACATGCTGATGGACGTAAAGCCCGGCAGGGTGTTCAGCTCATTGCAGAGCACCCGCCCGGTGCTGCGCTCGACGAAGAAGTCGCAACGGGACAGGCCGGAGCAGCCCAGCGCCAGATACGCCTTGCGGGCCTCGGCGCGGACCTCGTCGAGCTTTTCCTCGCTCAGATGCGCGGGGATGACGGTCTGGGACACGCCGTTTTTGTACTTGTCGTCGTAGGTGTAGAACTCGGCCCCGGCCAGGATCTCGCCCGGGCGGGTCGTGGAGACGGTGGACGGGTCATCGGGGTTGCCGATGGCGGCGCACTCGACCTCCTGCGCGTCCACGAACTCCTCAAACACGACCTTGTCGTCCTCGCGCAGGGCGATTTCGACGCCCCTTTCCAGCGCGGCGCGGTCCGCAACCTTGGAGATGCCGACGCTGGACCCCGCGTTGGCGGGCTTGACGAAGATGGGGTAGCCGAGCTTTGCCTCGATGCCGTCCAGCACCACAGGGCCGTTCAGCTCCAGATCGGCGCGGCTGGCGGCGACCCACTTGCAGTGGGGGACCCCGGCGGCGTCCATCAGGGCGTTGGCGACGGCCTTATCCATGCAGACGGCGCTGCCCAGCACGCCGCAGCCCACATAGGGGATGCGGGCCAGTTCAAACAGGCCCTGGATCGTGCCGTCCTCGCCGTTTTTGCCGTGCATGACGGGTGCGCAGATGTCAATGTGGACCAGCTCCGCCCTGCCGTCCTTCAGCAGCCAGATGCCGTGGTCCTTCCGGTCCGGGCTGAGCACGCAGGGCGTGCAGTCGCCCTGCTCCCAGCTGCCGTCGGCCATAGCCTCGGGCGTGGGGCAGCAGGCCAGCCAGCGGCCATCCTTCGTGATGCCCACGGGGAAAACCTCATATTTGTCCGCGCAGGGCTTCTGACCCAGTGCGCGCAGCCAGGCCGAGGCCGACACGCAGCTGACGTCATGTTCACTGGAAACGCCGCCGAAGAACAGTGCGACGCGCAGCTTGGAATTTGTATTCATCAAAAAGACTCCCTTTGTTCAATGTGGCCGTGCCCTTTGGGCACACTACAAGTCTTCAGCTTATTATCATAACATATTATGCGTGCGTTGGCTAGATTATTTTTGGAAAATTTCTGAACCGGGAACGGCAGTCCGTAGGGGCCGGGCATGCCCGGCCCGCAGCCTTGCCGTTGCCGCCCATTTATCATTTGCATCGTAGGGAGGGGTCTTGACCCCTCCGCTGCCTTCCGCCGCCGTTCACCTCCGCGGGGCGTCGGGGACGCCGCCCCCTACAGCGGCAACCCGTAAGGCTTCTCATTGCCGCCAACCTCCCCGGCGGCCTGGGGGCAGGCCGCCCTACATCCCACATTACCATATTCCGTAGGGGCCGGGCACGCCCGGCCCGCAGCCTTGCCATCGCCACCCATTTATTTTTATATTGTAGGGAGGGGGCTTGACCCCTCCGCTGCCTTCCGCCGCCGCTCACCTCCGCGGGGCGTCGGGGACGCCGCCCCCTACAGCGGCAATCCGCATGGCTTCTCATTGCCGCTAACCTCCCCGGCGGCCTGGGGGCAGGCCGCCCTACATCCCACTTTATCACAGTTCGCAGGGTGGGGTGCCCTCACCCCGCCGCAACTCTGACGGCAATGCCTATGTTGCCTACACCAAGGACAGCAATGAGGCAGGTACCTACAGCGAAGTCTCTAAGACTAATAAGCTTGACGCTGGTTTTACGGCGAATGCTAATAGCACTTTGAACGGCAAGACTGGTAACGAAGCCTGATTTTGAGTTTCATTAAATTCCACCACCTCCCGTGGTGGGATTTTTTATACCCTCTACCTTATAATACCCGCTCTGTAGGGGCCGGGCATGCCCGGCCCTCAACCTTGCCATAGCCGCGCGGCCCCGGGTCAGCCGTAGGGGAGGGATTTATCCCTCCCGCAGAAAAGCCTCCCTTGTCAAAGGGAGGTGGACGCCGAAGGCGGCCAGAGGGATTCTGACGGGCCTTGCCCTGCACGTCCTCCCCCCGCAGCCGGGCAGGAATCCCTCCGCCTCGTTTACGCTCGGCACCTCCCTTTGACAAGGGGGGCCTTTCGACAATCCGTCCCTACAACCTCCGAAAGGCGGTTACCATGCCCCAAACTCCAAAGCTGTCTCCACAACAAAAGGTCGCGCTTGTGGAAAAAATCAAAGCAGGCGAGATCAGCCGTCAGGCCGCGGCGCAAAGCGTCGGCGTCAGTAACACCACCGTGCGCCAATGGCTGCGCATCTATGAATCCGAGGGTGCAGACGGCCTTGCACCCCGGGAAAAGTCCCGCCACCTTACTGCCGAGGAAAAGCAGGCCGCCGTGGCGGAGTACCTCGCGGGCGGGGTCTCACTGTTTGACGTCTGCAAAAAGTACGGCATCCGCAGCCCGCAAAACCTGCAAAAGCTCGTGGAAAAGGCGCAGGCGGGCGGCGAGCTGCGCGGCTACCACGGCGCGTCCCGCCACAGGGGCGGCGCGTACACCACCGCCGCGGACCGGGAAAAGATCGTGCGGGAATGCCTGGCCGACGGCTGCGATTACGGCGCAGCTGCGTTAAAATATAACGTCGATTACAAGGCGCTGGTGCATTGGGTGGGGCAGTACCGTGCGGGCGCGGCCCTGCACGACGCCCGTCACAGCAGCGAGGGCACAAGCCGCGCCAAGGGCCGCGCCCGCACCGTGCCGCCGATGCAGCGGATGGTTATGGTGCTGGACTGTCTGGAAAACCGAAAAAATTACGGCGCTATGGCGCAGAAATACGCGATAGCCTACCACCAGATCTACCGCTGGGTGCAGCGCTATCTGCAGGACGGCTGGCTCGGCATGAATGACCGCCGCGGCCCCGCCGACGACCCAGACCCAGCGGGGGAGTGGGGGAAGATCGCCCCCGCTGGTGAGGCCGACGCGGAGCTGTGGGTAGCCAAATGCAAAGGCGTACCGGAGGCTTTGCCCGCCATGCTGCGCCGCGCCGGGTACAGCTGGATGATGATTGCAAAAATTTTGTTTGATCTGGCGCGGATGTAGGGGCCGGGCATGCCCGGCCCTCAGCCTTGCGTAATTGCCCGTGAACGGGCAGCCGTCCACAGTTGCGGGCCGGGCATGCCCGGCCCCTACAGCGCTGCAAAAAACTTTCCAAATCCCCTTGACACGCCCTTGTTTTTATGATAAACTATCCCTTGTAAAAAAAGCAGCAACCGGCAGTAGGCCGTCGGCTCACCTTGAGGGTTTGCAAAAGCCCCGGGTCATACCATGATTACGCACAACAGGTGCGCAACTTCGTATGTTCGGCGGCTGCTTTCAATGGCAGCCGCTTTTGTCATTATCATACACTTGTGGGAGGTGTGTTACAATCGCCAGCAACAGCAAATCCAACGAACTGGAGATCAATGAGCAGATCCGCGACAAAGAAATCCGCCTGATCGGGGCAGATGGCGCGCAGATGGGCATTATGAGCCCGCGCGACGCACTGAAGATGGCTATCGACAAGGACCTTGACCTCGTCAAGGTCGCGCCGCAGGCCAAGCCGCCGGTGTGCAAAATTCTTGATTACGGTAAATACCGGTTCGAGATGCAGAAAAAGGAAAAGGAAGCCAAGAAGAACCAGAAAGTGGTTGAACTCAAGGAGATCCGCCTTTCCCTGAACATCGACACCAACGACTTCAACACCAAGGTGAACCAGGCTGCCAAGTTCCTGCAGCAGGGTCACAAGCTCAAGGTGAGCATCCGGTTCCGCGGCCGTGAGATGGCACATACCAGCCTGGGTCTGGATGTCCACAAGCGTTTTGCCGAGGCGTTGGAGGGCAAGGCCGTCATCGACAAGCAGCCCAAGCTTGAGGGCCGCAGCATGATGATGTTCATGTCCCCCGTTCCCAACAAGTAAGAAAGTAAACTCTCTAGGAGGAAACAACAATGGCTAAAATGAAGCTCAAGACCCTTTCCGGCGCCAAGAAGCGCTTCAAGATGACTGCTTCCGGCAAGATCAAGCGCAATGCGTCCAAGCGCCGTCACATCCTGACCAAAAAGACCACCAAGCTCACCCGCGGCCTGCGTATGCCCAAGTACGTCGACAAGACCAACGAGGCTGCCGTCAAGAAAATGATGCCCTACGGTGGCTAATCACTAAGACATTTAAAGGTCAGTTACTACCAGTTACAGACAAAGGAGATATAAAACATGGCTCGTATTAAAGGCGCTACCATGACGCACAAGCGTCGTGCTAAGACTCTCAAGCTCGCAAAGGGTTACTACGGTGCTAAGTCCAAGCACTTCCGCATGGCCAAGCAGGCCGTTATGAAGAGCGGCAACTACGCTTTCGTCGGCCGTAAGCAGAAGAAGCGCCAGTTCCGCAACCTGTGGATCACCCGCATCAACAACGCTGTTCGTGCTCAGGGTATGAACTACTCCACCTTCATGAACGGCCTGAAGAAGGCCGGCGTCGAGCTGAACCGCAAGATGCTGTCTGAGATGGCCATCCACGATCCCGCCAGCTTCAACGCTCTGGTCGAGACCGCCAAGAAGGCTCTGTAATAGCTTGCATAAAAGACTCGCGCACACGCGCGAGTCCTTTTGTGTTTAAAGGGGAAAATGGCAAAAAAGCGGGCAACCAAGGAAAGCTCTCCCCTCATCCGGCCTGCGGGCCACCTTCTCCCCCAAGGGGAGAAGGCTTGAGGCTGTGGAGCCTTCCCCTTCGGGGGAAGGTGTCGGCGGCCCCGACCGCCGACGGATGAGGGACGGCCTTCCGGCAGACTGCCGTTTCCCTTTATTCATACAAATCAGTTGATTTTATCCAAAAGGGGCGCTACAATGGAAACGATCACAAGCCGCGAAAACGCTAAGATCAAATACGCCTGCGCGGTGCGCGACTCAGAAAAGCAGCGCGCCGCCGACGGGCTTTTCTTTGCCGAGGGGCCGAAGCTCTGCCTGGAGCTGGCCAAAAGCTGCACGCCGCGTGCGATGTACGCCACGGCGGCGGCGCTGGCCAAAACGCCCGAGCTGGCCCAATTCGACCCCGCCGAGATCGCGCCCCATGTGGCCGAAAAATTAAGCGGCACCAAATCCAATCAGGGCGTGTTTGCCCTGTTTGAAACGCCCGTGCCGCCCGCGGACACGCTGGACACGGCCCGCCGCATTTTGATGCTGGAGGGCGTGCAGGACCCCGGCAACGTGGGTACGCTGCTGCGCAGCGCTGCCGCGTTCGGCTTTGATGCCGTCGTGCTGGGGCCGGGCTGCGCGTCGCCGCTGTCGCCCAAGACGCTGCGGTCCTCGATGGGCGCGGCGGGGCGGCTGCCGACGCTGCACAGCGACGATCTGCCCGCCGCGCTGGCCGCCCTGCGTGCCCGCGGCGTGACGACGCTGGCGACGGCACTCTACCGTTCGCGTCCGCTGGACGAGGCCGGGAACGATTTCCCGGGCGGGCTGTGCGTTGTCATCGGCAGCGAGGGGCAGGGCCTGACGGACAGGACCGTCGAGGCCTGCGACATGGCCGTCCGCATCCCGATGACTGACCGCGTCGAGAGTTTGAACGCGGCAGTGGCGGGCAGCGTGCTGCTGTGGCATTTCAGGGGTGTGTAACGCATTCCCGGCCCCCTTTGGGAGGGGGCTGCCGCGGAGCGGGTGAGGGGAGAGAACCTTGCCATTGCCGGAAAATTTCGGGTTGAGATGAAGTTCTCTCCCTCAGTCGCCTGCGGGCGACAGCTCCCTCGCAGAGGGAGCCAAGGAGTTGCCCATGGACAAAACACTTGCCTGGCTCTGGCTGGCGGATGCGGTCGGGTCGGCGTGCCAGTACGCACAGGAGCTGCTGGAACTCTACCCCGACCCGGTCGAGCTGTACGACCTCCTGCGCACGGGCAGCGAAGCCCCGCCCGCCTGCCTGACGCCCCACGCGCTGGCACAGCTGCGGGACACGACGCCCTTTGATTATGAGGAACGGCTCGACCACTGCCTGCTGTCAGGCATCGACGTGCTGACGCCCGACGAGGGCGTATACCCGGACCGTTTGCGGGACCTGCCCGACCTGCCGCTTGCGCTCTACGTGACCGGCGACATCGCCTGCCTGAACGGGCGGCGGTACGCGGGCATGGTGGGCACGCGGCGGCCCAGCACCTACGGGCGGCAGGCCGCGTTTGACCTGTCACTGTCGATGGCGCGGGCGGGCGTTGTGCTCGTCAGCGGCCTGGCCGACGGACTGGACAGCGAGGCACACCGCGCCGCCGTGCAGGCTGATGTGCCGACGGTTGCCTTTCTGGGCACGGCCATCGACAAGACCTACCCGGCGTCCAATGCGAAGCTGCGCACCGCCATTGAGAAGGGCGGCGGCGCGGTCTGCAGCGAGTATCCGCCCGGCTACAGCGGGCGCACGACGGGCACTTTTCTGGCCCGCAACCGGCTCATTGCCGCGCAGAGCGAGGCGCTCTGCGTCGCCGAGGCCCGCACCCGCAGCGGCACGCTGAACACCGTCGGCCACGCCGAGCGGCTGGGCCGCCCCGTGCTGGCCGTGCCGGGCAGCATCTACAGCGCTTTGAGCGAGGGCACAAACGAGCTGCTGCGCACCCACCGCGCCGAGCCGCTCTGCAAAGCCGCGGACGCGCTGGATATACTGGGTATTGGCGCGGAGACCGCCGCCCCGGCGCAGCAGCGGTTTGACCCGGCCACGGTCGGCGCCGATGCGCAGGCCGTCTACGCCGTGTTAAAGCCCACGCCCCAAAGCATCGACGCCCTGTGCGCCGCCGCAAGCCTGCCCGCCGGACGGGTGCTGGCGGCGTGTACCGAGCTGGAGCTGATGGGCGGAGCCCAGGCGCAGCCCGGAAGGCGGTACATTGCCAAATAATAAAGAATAAATAATAAATAATAAATAAGGTGGAGTTTGCGCCCGGGGGCGCAAACAAAACGGGGCGTCGGGGACGCCGCCCCCTACAACCGTTTAAAACGGGATCGTCGATTATTAAAAACGTGCCGCCGTGGGCGGCACACCAAATTTATTATTTATTATTTATTATCTATTATTTAAAAAACTAACACATTGAGGTAACTTATGCCAAAATTAGTCATCGTGGAATCCCCTGCCAAGGCCAAGACCATTGGCAAGTATCTGGGCCGCGGCTACAAGGTCACGGCCAGTATGGGCCATGTGCGCGACCTGCCCGCCAGCACGCTGGGCATTGATGTCGAAAATGGCTATACACCGAAATATATCACCATCAAGGGCAAGCAGAAGCTCGTCAAGGAGCTGAAGGCCGAGGCCAAAAAGTGCGACGGCGTCCTGCTGGCAACCGACCCGGACCGCGAGGGCGAGGCCATCAGCTGGCATCTGGCGAACATTCTGGGGCTGGACCCCAGCGCACCCAACCGCGTGACCTTTGACGAGATCACGAAGAAGGGCGTCAAGGAGGGCATGGCCCACCCGCGCGCCATCAATATCGATCTGTTCAACGCCCAGCAGGCCCGGCGCGAGCTGGACCGTCTGGTCGGCTACAAATTGAGCCCGTTCCTGTGGAAAAAGGTCCGCCGCGGCCTGTCCGCGGGCCGCGTGCAGAGCGTGGCCGTGCGGCTGATCCGGGACCGTGAGCTGGAAATTGAAAACTTCAAGCCCGACGAATACTGGAACATCGACGCGCTGCTGAACCCGCAGGGCGAGAAGGGCGAGTTCACGGCCCGCCTGGCCGCCACCGCCGACGGCAAAAAGCTGACCGTCACCAATAAGCAGCAGGCCGACGGCATCCTGGCCGCGCTGGACGGCAGGGACTATACCATCACGAAGATCGAAAAGGGCAAGCGCCGCCGCCAGCCCTCGCCGCCCTTCATCACGTCCACCTTGCAGCAGGACGCGAGCCGCGCGTTCGGCTTCTCGGCCACCCGCACGATGCGCGCCGCCCAGACGCTGTATGAAGGCATGGACATTGCGGGCCACGGCACGGTGGGTCTTATCACCTATATGCGTACCGACTCGCTGCGCATTGCCGCCGAGGCTCAGGCCGCGGCCAAGACCTTTATTGCGGAGCGCTGGGGCGACAACTACGTCTGCAAGACCGCCCGCAAGTGGAAAAGCCGCTCCGCCACCGCCGCGCAGGACGCCCACGAGGCCATCCGCCCGTCTATGCCCGAGCTGACCCCCGACGAGGTCGAGCAGAGCATCAGCGGCGACACCGCAAAGCTCTACCGCCTGATCTGGAGCCGCTTTATGGCCAGCCAGATGGCCGACTGCATTCAGGACACCGTCTCCGCGTCCATCACGGCAGGGGACTACCTGTTCCGTGCGTCGGGCTTCCGCGTCTCGTTCGACGGCTTCACCGCGCTGTACGAGGAATCCACCGACGACGCCAAAAAGAAGGAGACCGCCCTGCCCCCGCTGGAGGAAGGCCAGACCCTCAAACTCAAAAAGCTGACGGCGGACCAGAAGTTCACCCAGCCGCCGCCGCTTTACACCGAGGCCACGCTGATCCACGCGCTGGAGGAAAACGGCATCGGACGCCCGTCCACCTATGCGCCCATCATCACGACCATCGTGGACCGCGGCTATGTGGAGAAGGACCAGAAGAAGCTGAAAACCACCCCGCTCGGCCAGGCCGTCAACACGGTCATGATGGAGCAGTTCCCCGACATCGTCAACGTGAAATTCAGCGCTGACATGGAGAAAAAGCTCGATGTTGTCGAAGCCGGCCAGGCGGACTGGGTCAAGACCATCGACGACTTTTACCAGGGCTTTGAAAAGAGCCTGGAGCAGGCCGAGAAGAATATGGAGGGCAAGCGCATCAAGGTCGAGGACATCCCCACGGATGAGATCTGCGAAAAATGCGGGCGGCCCATGGTCATCAAATCTGGCCGCTACGGCAAGTTTGTGGCGTGCTCGGGCTTCCCGGAGTGCCGCAACGCCCACCCGCTGGTCAAGGACACGGGCGGCCTCTGCCCGCTGGACGGCGGCCACATGCTGGTGCGCAAGAGCGCCAAGGGCCGCGTCTACTACGGCTGCAGCAACTACCCCAAGTGCAACTATATGACCTGGGACGAGCCGGTGCCCGAAAAGTGCCCCCAGTGCGGCAGCACCCTCTTTAAAAAGAAGGGCCAGCTGTACTGCGCCAAAGAGGGGTGCGGGTTTGTGAAGGCGATTGAGAAGAAATGACCGCTTTCGGCACCTCTGTAGGGGTCGATGCTTGCATCGACCCGCGGACAGGCTGCCGACTTGCGGGCGGATGCGCGTATCCGCCCCTACAACCTGCGGAAAACAGAGACGTTACGGAGAAACTATGCAAGTGAAAATCATCGGTGCCGGTCTGGCCGGCTGCGAGGCGGCGCTTTGGCTGGCGGACCGCGGCGTGCAGGTCGAGCTGTACGAGCAGAAGCCTGCAAAATATTCCCCGGCCCATAAAAGCGCGGGCTTCGCGGAGCTGATCTGCTCCAACTCGCTCAAGGCCGAGCGCCCCGACTCCGCGTCGGGCCTTTTGAAAATTGAGATGAAGATGATGGGCAGCCATCTGTTGGACGCCGCCGAGACCGCCCGCGTGGCGGCGGGCGGTGCGCTGGCCGTGGACCGCGATGTGTTTTCCACCGCCGTGACCGAAATGGTGGAAAACCACCCCAACATTACGGTCCGGCGCGAGGAGGTCACGGCGCTGGACGAGAGCGCACCCGTGCTCGTCGCCAGCGGCCCGCTGACCGAGGGCGCACTGGCACAGGCCGTCGCCGCGCTGACCGGCGACCATCGGCTGAGCTTTTATGACGCTGTCGCGCCCATCGTGACCGCCGAGAGCCTTGACTATGACAAGGTTTTTGCCGCGTCCCGCTATGGCCGCGGCGAGGCGGACTACCTGAACTGCCCGTTCAATAAAGAGGAATACGAGGCGTTCCACGCGGCGCTCATTGCCGCCGAGCGCGCGCCGCTCCACGACTTTGACGGCGACCTGACCGTCTACGAGGGCTGTATGCCGATTGAGGTCATGGCCGCCCGCGGCGCGGATACGATCCGGTTCGGCCCCCTGCGCCCCGTCGGTCTGCGCGACCCGCGCACCGGCCACCGCCCCTGGGCCGCTGTCCAGCTGCGTGCCGAGAACACGGCCCGCACGCTCTATAACCTCGTCGGCTTCCAGACCAACCTGAAATGGGGCGAACAGAAACGGGTGTTCAGCATGATCCCCGGCTTGGAGCACGCCGAATTTGTGCGTTACGGCGTCATGCACCGCAACACCTTTTTGGAGAGCCCGAAAGTTTTGACGAAACAGCAGTTCTTGAAAGAACATCCCAACGTGTTTTTCGCAGGGCAGATCACCGGCTTTGAGGGCTATATGGAGAGCGCGGCGTCCGGCTTGCTGGCGGCGCACCAGATGCTTGCACGGCTCAAGGGCCGTGAGTTGCCGCCGCCCCCGGCGGCAACGATGTGCGGCGCACTGCTGGACTACATCACGACGCCGAACAAGGACTTCCAGCCGATGGGTGCGAACATGGGCATCCTGCCCCGCACCGAGGAGATCAACATCATCCGCGACAAGCGGGAGCGCTACATGGCGCTTTCGCAGGCCGCGCAGGACGCCATGCAGGCGTGGGTAAAGGAGTACGAAGCATGAAAATTTTAGTGGATGCCATGGGCGGCGACAACGCCCCGCTGTGCGTTTTGCAGGGCGTGAGCCAGGCCGCGGCGGAGTTCGGTGACGGCATGGAGCTGGTGCTGCTGGGTGAGGAAAAAGCCATCCGCGACTGCGCAAAAGAGAATAAAATCGACCTTGCACCGTTTGAGATCCTCAACTGCACCGAGACCATCGACATGCACGATGACCCGGTCAAGGCTGTGCGCCACAAAAAGGATTCCAGCCTTGTGAAGGGTCTGACCATGCTGAAGAACGGCGAGGCCGATGCCTTTGTCAGTGCCGGCTCCACCGGTGCGCTGCACGTCGGCACCAGTCTCATCGTGCGCACGGTCAAGGGTGTCAAGCGCCCGGCGCTGGCCACCCCGATGCCTGGTGCCAAGCAGAATTTCCTGCTGCTGGACTGCGGTGCGAACGTCGAGTGCCGCCCCGAAATGCTGAACGCCTTCGGCACGATGGGCAGCGTCTACGCCGAGAAGGTCATGGGCCGCGAAACGCCGAAGGTCGCGCTTGTCAACAACGGCGCGGAGGACACGAAGGGCACGCCGACCTACCGCGAGGCCCACAAGCTGCTGAAGGCAAACCCCTGCATCCACTTTGCGGGCAACATCGAGCCGCGCTACATCATGGACGGTGACGTGGACGTCGTCGTCTGCGACGGCTTTGTCGGCAACGTCGTGCTGAAATTGACCGAGGGCGTCGCCAAAACGCTGCTGGGGATGCTGAAAAAAATCTTCTTGCAGAACCTGATCACCAAGCTCAGCTATCTGGGCATCAAGGGTGGTCTGGGCGAGCTGAAACGTATGATGGACTCCGAGGAGGTCGGCGGCGCACCGCTGCTGGGCGCCGCGAAGCCGGTCATCAAGGCGCACGGCTCCAGCCACGCCAAGGGCATCAAGAATGCCATCCGTCAGGCCAAGCTCTGCGTCGCCAACGACCTGTGCGGCACGATGGAGAAGGCGCTGGCAGAGGTGGCCGCACAGAAGGAAGAAGCAGACGCTTAAAAGGTAAGCTGCCCTGTAGGGGCCGGACATGTCCGGCCCGCGGCATAAAAAATACCGCCCGTAAAAGGGCAATCGAGATAAGGTTGAGGGCCGGGTATGCCCGGCCCCTACGGACTAGCCGGAAAGGTGAAAGAATATGGCTCACAAACCGGAAGAACTGCAGGAGGTCCTGCACTATACATTCAAAAATCCCGCGCTGCTGCGCATTGCGCTGACCCATACCAGCTATGCCAACGAGAGCAAGGTCGCCACGACCCACAATGAGCGGCTGGAATTTCTGGGCGACAGCGTGCTGTCCGTCGTTGTAGCGGACTACCTGTTCCACCAGTCGGGCCGCCCCGAGGGCGAGCTGACCCGTATGCGCGCCAGCCTCGTCAGCGAGGATGCACTGTTCCAGTTCGCACAGGAAATTCAGCTGGGTGAGTATCTGCGCCTTGGCCACGGCGAGGACCTTGGCGGCGGACGCAGCCGCCCGAGCGTTGTCTCCGATGCGTTCGAGGCGGTCATTGCCGCGCTGTATCTGGACGGCGGCATGGAGGCCGCGCGCAATTTCATCCTGCCCTTCATCACCGAGGGCAAGACTGCCGAGGACGACTACAAGACCCGACTGCAGGAGGTCGTCCAGCAGGACCCGTCCGCCGTGCTGAAATACGAGGTCACCGGCGAGACCGGCCCCGACCACAACAAGCAGTTTACGGTCTGCGTCTGGCGCAACGGCGAGCTGCTGGCCGAGGGCCGTGGCCGCAGCAAAAAAGCCGCCGAGCAGCACGCAGCAAAGGTGGCGCTGGAAAAGCTGCAATAAGTGACGCCCTGTAGGGGCCGGGCATGCCCGGCCCGCGGCATAAAAATCGCGACCCGTTTACGGGTACATAAGGCGAGGTTGAGGGCCGGGCATGCCCGGCCCCTACGACCATTTTAAGAATTTTGAAAGGTACCCATGGAATGCGCCTGAAAGAACTGGAAATCCAAGGCTTCAAATCCTTCCCCGATAAGACAAAGATCGAGATCGGCGAGGGCATTACCGGCGTTGTCGGGCCGAACGGCTCGGGCAAGTCGAACATCTCCGACTCCATCCGCTGGGTTCTGGGCGAGACCAGCTCCAAGCAGCTGCGCGGCAGCGGCAAGATGGAGGACGTCATCTTCGGCGGCACCCAGTCCCGCGGTGCCATGGGCTATGCCTCCGTCGCGCTGACCATCGACAACAGCGACCACGGTCTGGACATGGACGCCGACGAGGTCACGATCGGCCGCCGGTACTACCGCAGCGGCGAGAGTGAATACTCCATCAACGGCCAGAACGTCCGCTTAAAGGACGTGTACGAGCTGCTGCTCGACACCGGCATTGGCCGCGACGGCTATGCCATCGTCGGGCAGGGCCGCATTGCCGAGATCGTCGGTGCAAAATCCGCGGAGCGCCGCGAAATTTTTGAGGAAGCGTCCGGCATCGCCAAGTACCGTTACCGCAAAAACGAGGCCGAGCGCCGCCTGGACGCCGCCGAGGGCAACTTAGAGCGCCTGCGGGACATTCTGGGCGAATTGGAAAAGCGCGTCGGCCCCCTGAAACGCGACAGCGAGAAGGCCCAGCAGTTTCTGGAATTGAGCGAGAAGCGCAAGACGCTGGAGATCACACTCTGGGTCGATGCCATCCGCCGCGCCAACGACTCGCTGCGCGACCAGCAGCGCAAGTACGAGGCCGCCCAGGCCGACTATGACCGCCTGAGCCGCCAGCTGGACGAGTTTGACGAAAAAAGCGCGTCCCTGCGTGCCGAGGCCCAGCAGCTGGTGCTGGCCGTCGAGCAGGCCAACGCCGACATCCGCGCCATCACCGAGGCAAACGCCGGCAGCGAGAGCGAGATCGCCGTCCTGAAAAACGAGAGCGAGCACAGCCGGTTCCGCATCGACGATGCTACGTCCGAATTGGAGCGCGCCGGGCAGGGCCGCGAGAGCATCGAGCGCGAGGCCGCAGACCACCGCGCCGCCATCGAGACGCTGAAAAGCGGCATGGCCGGGCTGGACGCCCGCGTGGCCGAGCTGCGCGAGGCCCTGCGTGCCCTTGAGGAAAAGGCCGCTGCCAGCGGCGAGCGCCGCGACGTCATTGACGCCGCCATGGCCCGCCTGCAGGACACCGCCACCGCCGCCAGGGTCAGCGCCGCGTCGGCGCAGTCGGCAGGGGAGGCTGCGGCCAACCGCCTGGCCGAGGCGCAGCGCCAGGCCGAGGAGCTGAAAGTCGGCGCCGCCGCCACCGACGAGGAACGCCGCCGCGCCGAGCGCCGCTTTAAGGACGCCGAGGAGGCCGTGACCCGCAACGACAACATCAAGGCGGGCCTGAAGCTGAAATTGGACAGCCGCCGCCGTCAGCAGGCCGAGGCTGCCGACAACCTGCAGAAGGCGGACCGAGAAAGGTCCGCCGCCGCCCAGCGCATCCACATTCTGGAAGATCTGGAGCGCAACATGGACGGCTACCAGCAGAGCGTCAAGGCCGTCATGCGCGCGGCGGGCGGCGGGCGGCTGCGGGGCATCATCGGCCCCGTGGCGGGCATCATCACCGTCGAAAAGGGCTACGAGACCGCCATTGAGACAGCGCTCGGCTTTGCGCTGCAGAATATCGTCGTCGAGGACCAGGGCTGTGCCCGCGCCGCCATCGGCTTTTTGAAGGACGAGCGCGCAGGCCGCGCTACGTTTTTGCCGCTGGACACCGTGCAGGGCTCCCGCTTCACGGGCCGCCTGACCGGCACGGCGGAGGTCGCCGCCGACCTGGTCAGGACAGACCCGAAATATCAGCATATCATCGACAATCTGCTGGGCCGCATCATCGTGGTCGAGGACCTGACCGAGGCGTCCGCCGTGGCGCGGAACCTCGGCTATCGGAACCGCATCGTCACGCTGGACGGCCAGGTCATCAACGCGGGCGGCTCGTTCACCGGCGGCTCCACCGCCCGCAGCGTCGGCGTGTTCAGCCGCAAGCAGGAGCTGGACGAGCTGCGCAGCAAGCTGGCGAAGCTCGAGCAGAAACGCACCGAGGCGGAAAAGGAATTGGCCGCCCGCAAGGCCGAGGTGGACAACCTCTCGGCCCAGCTGGCCGGTGCCGAGGGCGAGGGCATGAACGCCGCGACGGAGCACGTCCGCGCGAACCTCGAGCTCGAGCGCCTGACGAAGGCCGCCGCCCAGTACGACGAGACGGCCCGGAGCATCGAGGCCGAGATCGCCGCCCAGCAGGCCGCCGTGACCCGGAACGAGACCGCGCGCACCGAGGCCGAGAAAGCCCGGACCGACGCCGAGGCCGAGCTGGCGCAGTACACCGCCGAGCTGGCAGCCTTGGGCGAGAGCACGGGAAGCCTGACGGCAGAACGCGAAAAAATCACCGGTGAGCTGTCCGAAAAGCAGCTGCAGCGCCTGGCGGACGAGAAGGACGTCGGCCTGCATGAGGCCGCGCTGGAGGGCTTGCGGAGCCGTACCGGCGAGGCCGACGCCCGCGCCCGCGAGCTGCAGACGGCGATTGAGGCCGCCAAGGCAAAAATCGAGGCCAACGCGCTGAAAATCGCCGAGATGGAGCGCGTGCGCGGTGACAACCAGCAGAAAATTGCCGCCGCGGAGGAAACGATTCGATCTGCCAACGCGGCCCGCCTCGAAAAGGAGGCTGCGATCTCGAAGCTGGGGCAGGACAACCGCGCCCTGACCGACGAGCGCGAGCGGATGAGCGGCGAGATGGCCCGACTGGCCGAGCGCCGCACCGCCGCTGAGACCGAGCTGAACGACACCAACAGCAAGCTGTGGGAGGAATACCAGCTGACCGAGAGCGAGGCCCGCAGCCAGTGTGTGCCGTTTGAGAGCCTGACCGAGCTGCGCCGCAGCGTGACCGAGGTCCGCGGCAAGATCCGCGCCTTGGGCAACGTCAACGTCGGCGCGATTGACGAATATAAAGAGGTCAAGGAGCGCTATGACTTCATGAAGGCGCAGGTCACCGACGTCGAAAAGGCGAAGGCCGAGCTGACGAAGATGATCGCCGAGCTGTGCAGCGAGATGCAGGAGCTGTTCACGGCGAGCTTTAAGCAGATCAACGCGAACTTCCAGCAAATCTTCAAGGAGCTGTTCGGCGGCGGTCATGCGCGGCTGTACCTGTCGGATGAAGCGAACGTGCTGGAATCCGGCATTGAAATCGAAGTCTCGCCCCCGGGCAAGGTCATCAAGAACCTGTCCGCGCTTTCCGGCGGCGAGCAGGCGCTGGTCGCTATCTCGATCTATTTCGCCATCCTGCGCGTCAACCCCGCGCCGTTCTGCTTCCTCGATGAGATCGAGGCCGCGCTGGACGACGTAAACGTCGCGCGCTATGCGCAGTATCTGCGCCGCATGACGGACCGCACCCAGTTCATTGTCATCACCCACCGCCGCGGCACGATGGAGGCCGCCGACGTCCTCTACGGCGTCACGATGCAGGAGGACGGCGTGTCGAAGATTTTGCGCCTGGATCTGGATAATGTGAGCGCGGACCTTATTACCTGATGGCATGCAGGGGCCGGGCATGCCCGACCCGCCGCATAAATACGACCACCCGCCAATGGGAAGCCACACAAACCCGCGGGGCGGCAAATCAAAAGTAAGGAGGGCCACGATGGGCTTTTTCAACTTTTTCAAACGCGATATTTCCGAGGAGGAATTTCAGGAGCAGCAAAAGGTCAAGCGCGGGCTGGAAAAGACCCGCACGGGCTTTTTCCAGCGCATCGTCAATACGCTGACCAACGCGCAGATCGACGATGATCTGTACGACCAGCTCGAGGAACAGCTCATTCTGGCCGACGTCGGCCCCGCCTGCGCCGTGCGTCTGGTGGATGAGCTGCACGACGAGGTCGAGGAAAAACACCTGAAAACCGGTCAGGAGGCACTGGACGCGCTGCGCGGCATCATCTGCCAGGAGCTGACCCCCCGCTACCCGATGGAGCTGGACGGCAAGCCCGCCGTCATTCTGGTCATCGGCGTCAACGGCGTCGGCAAGACCACGACGATTGCCAAGCTGGCCGGCCTGTACAAAAAGCAGGGCCGCCGCGTCATGCTGGCAGCGGGCGATACCTTCCGCGCCGCCGCCAGTGAGCAGCTGGAGCTCTGGGCCGAGCGCGCCGGCGTGCCGCTGGTCCAGGCCGGCATGGGCGCGGACCCGGCGGCGGTCATCTTCGACGCCGTCAAGAGCGCCAACGCCCGCGGCTACGACATGGTCATTGCCGACACCGCCGGACGTCTGCACAACAAGAAGGGCCTGATGGACGAGCTGTCCAAAATCTCCCGCAGCGTCAAGAAGGCCAGCCCCGAGGCGAGCCTTGAGGTGCTGCTGGTGCTCGACGCCATCACGGGCCAGAACGCCATCAGCCAGGCCGAGGAGTTCTGCAAGGCCGCCAACGCCACCGGCGTGGTGCTGACCAAGCTCGACGGCACGCCCCGCGGCGGCTGCGCGGTCTCTGTGTGGGAGAACCTCGGTCTGCCCATCCGCTTCATCGGCGTCGGCGAGAAGATCGACGACCTGATGGAATTTGACGCACAGACCTTCGTCGAAAGCCTGCTGCCGGAATCCGCCCTGCAGAAGGACGGAAAAAAAGAGGAAGGGGAGAGCGAAGCATGATCGTTTGCGCCGCCAGCAACAACGCGGGCAAGCTGAAGGAATTGCGCCGCATTCTGGAACGCATGGGCCATGAGGTCAAGAGCCTGCGGGAGCTGGGGATAAACCTTGACCCCGAGGAAACCGGCACGACATTTGCCGAAAACGCCCGCATCAAGGCCGAGGCGTTCTGCAAGGCCAGCGGCCTGCCCACCGTGGCCGATGACTCCGGCCTCTGCACCGATGCGCTGCACGGTGCGCCCGGCGTCTACAGCGCCCGCTACGCAGGGCATCACGGCGACGACGATGCGAACAACGCAAAGCTGCTGCGGGAGCTGACCGACGTGCCGGAGGAACAGCGCGGCGCAAAGTTCGTGTCGGCGGTTTGCTTCATGCTGCCGAACGGACGCGCACTGGAGGTCGAGGGCGAGTGCCCGGGCCGCATTGCGTTTACATTGCAGAACGGCGACTACGGCTTCGGCTATGACCCGTTGTTTATCCCCGACGAGTACGGCGCACCCGACGGCAAGCGCCCGAACACCGAACGCCGCAGCTACGCCCAGCTCACCCCCGACGAGAAGGACGCCATCAGCCACCGCGGCCGGGCGATGGAGAAGCTGGAAGCGGAATTGCCGGCGTTTTTGGGGTGACATGTAAAAGCCTTCCCCTTTGGGGGAAGCATTTGTAGGGGCCGGGCATGCCCGGCCCGCAGCATAAAAGCAGCAACCCGTTTAAAAGGAAACCACACAGACTAGAGGGCCGGGCATGCCCGGCCCCTACCGAGATATATACAATAAAAAGGAGATAATTTATGGCACTTACCAGCAAACAGCGCGCGGCTCTGCGCAGCGCGGCGAACACGATGGACCCCGTTTACCAGATCGGCAAGGGCGAGATCGACGACACCCTCAAGCAGGGCATCGCCGACTGCATCGCCGCACGCGAGCTTATCAAAGTAAAGGTACTGGAAAACAGCGAATATTCCGCCCGCGAGGCCGCCGACATCCTGTGCGAGGCGCTGGACTGCGAGTGCGTGCAGGTCATTGGCCGCAAATTTGTGCTGTTCAAGCAGAAGAAAAAGGAAAGCGCCTACACCGCCGTGCTGGCAAAATGAAAACACTGCTCTACGGCGGGACGTTCGACCCGCCCCACAACGGCCACATGAACAACCTGCGCGCCGCGCTGGCACTGGTACAGCCGGACCGCGCCCTCGTTATGCCCGCGGGCACGCCGCCCCACAAGCACGCCAGCGCCACCCCGGCAGAGCTGCGCCTGCAGATGTGTGCCTGCTTTGCAGCGCTGTCCCCGGCGGTGCAGGTCAGCGATTGGGAGATACGCCGGGGCGGGCGCAGCTACACCGTGCACACGCTGGAATGGCTGCGCGGCCAAGACCCGGACGGCGCACTGTACCTCTGCGTCGGCAGCGACATGCTGCTGACGTTTCAGGAATGGTACCGCTGGCAGGATATGCTGAAAATGGCTGCCCTCGTCGTCGAGAGCCGCACCGGCACCGATGAGGCCGCCCTGCACGCCGCCGCCGCAGAACTGAAAAAGGCCGGGGGCCGCGTCCTTTTTGCCCGCGCCGAGAGCTACCCCTGCGCGTCGAGCGACATCCGCAGCGGGAAGATCCCGCGGGAGCAGTGGCCGGAGGTGCTGCCGCCGGAGGTGCTGGCAGTGATAAAGGAGCATCGGCTGTACGGGAGCCTGTAGGGCGGCCTGCCCCCAGGCCGCCGCGGCGGGGTGAGGGCACCCCGCCCTACGCATGACCCGAAAAGGCTGCTCTGTAGGGGCCGGGCATGCCCGGCCCGCAGCATAAAAATACACCACCCGTTCAAGGGCAATCACGGCAAAGTTGAGGGCCGGACATGTCCGGCCCCTACAGCCAGTCAGGAGAAGGAAAAACGCCATGGATTACTCCGAAGCCAAGAAGTTGGTCAAGGCCCGCCTGAGCGAAAAGCGCTGGACGCACACGAAAAATGTAAAAAAAATGGCTGTAAAACTTGCCAGGCGCTGGGGCACAGACCCGGAAAAGGCCGCTATGGCGGCAATTTTGCACGATTCCGCCAAGGAACTGCCCAAGCAGGAGTTGTTGCAGATTTTTGCCGATAATGCTATAATAGCAGAAAATGCCCCCGCGCGTCCGTCGCCGGTCTGGCACGGCATCGCCGCCGCCATCCTGGCCGAAACGCAATGGGGCATCACCGACCCGGAAATTTTGTCTGCCATCCGCTGCCATACTACCGGCAAGCCGGAAATGTCCAAGCTCGATAAGATCATCTATTTGGCCGATATGACCAGCGCCGAGCGCGACTGGCCCGGCGTAGACGACCTGCGCGCGCTGGAAATGCAGGATCTGGACCGGGCTCTTTGCGACGCACTCAAGCGCAGCATTGATTTTGTGGAAGAAAAGGGCGGCTCGCTGGACCCTGAAAGCGTCGCCGCTTATGAGTATGCAAAAGCACACCTTGAATAAAAACACTCCACAGAGCAGGGAGGAAATGTAATGAGCGAACCGCGTAAGCTGTATACCGGCAGTGCATCGGGCGGGCTGGATCAGGAGCAGTATGAGGCTGCCCGCCGCCGCGCCCAACAGCTGGCCGAACAGAATGCCCGCCGCCGCACCGTGCAGCAGCCCATGCGCACGGCCCAGGGACGGCATATCAGCCAGCGCCCCGTTGTGACCGAGCAGCCGGCCCCCGCACCCGAGCCGCCGGTACAGGAGCGTGCCCAGCAGGCTGCGCCCGCACCGGAAAAGCCCCGTGAGCTGACCTACGCCCAGCGGCAGGCCATGGCCTACCGCGCCGCTGCCGAGCGCAGATACGGCGATACCTTGCAGTTTCAGGTGCAGCGCCCCCGCCGCACCGTGAACCGCCCGCCGGAGCCGGAGCAGCGCGCCCGGCAGGCCGCCGCCCAGCTGTATGAGCAGCCCGCGGCTCCGCGGCAGGTGCAGCAGCCCGCCCCGCGCCCCCAGGCGCAGGCCCCTGTGCAGCAGGCGGCTCCCGGTGCCCCGGCCCCCGTCGGCGGCATCCGGCTGGAGGAGGCTGCCGCGCAGCCCCGCCGCGCAAAGCATGCGGATGCCCCGCAGTCCGCAGCCCATAAGCCCCGCACCGCCGCAGGCGGCAATGGCGGCAGCCGCAAGCCCCCGCGCGATGAGGACGATGCCCCGCGCAAGGCAAAGGGCAGAAAGTCCGGCAAAAAGGGCGGCAGCGGCAAGGGCGGAAACGGGAAAAAGAAGAAAAAGATCCGCTGGTGGCAGATCCTGCTGATCACGCTGCTGGTCATCGCGCTGATCTTCGGCGGTGCGTTCGCGCTCATCATGGGGGCCATCACCCCGGCGGGCGGCAACATCAAGCTGAACCAGCTCATCAACACGCCCAAGGAATTCCAGGGCAAGGAGTTCAACATCCTTGTCACCGGCGTTGACCGTTCGTCCACCGGCGATCTGTCCGCAGGTGCGGCCAATGACTCCAACGTCAACGACGGCATGACCGATATGATTTTGTACGTCCATTTCAACAATGAGACGGGCGAGATGAAGATGCTGCAGATCCCGCGTGATACGATGGTCACGACGGACACGAGCGTCTCCGGCAACTTCCGCATCAACGGCGTGGCCAAGACCCAGGGCAGCGACGGCAACAACAACATGGCCGCCCTGTGTGAGCTGGTCGCAGACCAGTACAAGCTGCCAATCGACGGATTTATGACGATCCGCCTGGAAATGCTGACCGAGCTGGTAGACCTGTTCGGCGGCGTGGAGATCAACGTCCCCATGGATGTAGACTACGCCGCGCTGGGGCTGGGAGACAGCGTCATTCACGCCGGCTACCAGACGTTGAACGGTGCGTCGATGGAGTTCCTGCTGCGTGCGCGTAAAATTTACCCCGACGGCGACATTGGCCGCCTGAACATGCAGCGCCAGTTCTACGCGGCACTGTTCCGCAAGCTCAAGAGCATCGGCAACATCTGGGACGTCGCCAAGCTGACCCCCGCCGTGCTGAACTATATGGAGACGAACCTCAGCGCGTCCGACCTCATCAGCTTTGCCATCAGTATGCTGAAAATTGATTCCAGCAAGATCATGATCTGCCAGATGCCGGTCATCAGCGGCCCGCAGTACAACGGCCAGTCGCTTTTGTACCCCGCGCGGCAGGCGGATGCGGACCTGCTGAACCAGTACTTCCGCGAGAACACCGGCCCCGTCGATGCCAGCCAGCTGAACCTGTGCGACAATGTCATTGACCTGTCCGGCTACACGGCCACCGACCCGAACATCCAGCAGATGGGCGGCCTGATGGCCGCGGCGGACGACGCGCAGAAGAACGAGAACCTCGACGGCTCCAACCAGGTCACCGACATCATGGCGTCCGAGTCCACGGCGGAGAGCGAGAGCACCGACACGGATTCCACCGATACCGAGAGCCAGCCGGCAGCGTAATACAGAAAAACTTCGGGTAAAGGCGAAGCTCTCTCCCTCAGCCGCCTGCGGGCGGCAGCTCCCTCGCAGAGGGAGCCGAGAAAAGAGCGCGGCGAAGCCGCCGCTCTCTTGCCTCCCTCTGCGAGGGAGGTGGCCCGCAGGGCCGGAGGGAGAGAACCTCCCGCAGCCCGAAACCTACCCCTTTAAGGAGAACATCTATGGAAAGCAAAGAACTTGCCATTCGTCTGGCGCGTGCGCTGGACGCAAAGAAGGCCGTCAACGTCCACATTCTGGCCGTGGAGGACCTGACCACCGTCACCGAATATTTCGTCATTGCCACGGGTATGTCCACCACCCATGTCGGCGCACTGGCCGATGAGGCTGAGTTCCAGCTGGACCGCGAGGGCGTCAAGGTGCTGCGCACCGAGGGCCACGACGGCAAGCGCTGGGTGCTGCTGGACTACGGCAGCGTCATCGTCCACGTCTTTACCCAGGAGGCCCACGACTACTACGACCTCGAGCACCTCTGGGCCGACGCCACGGTTGTGCCCGCCAGCGAGTGGATGCCGGAGCAGCCCGAGGACGAGCAGTAAAAATGCGGAATGGCTTCCCCCTCGGGGGAAGCTGTCAGCGGCCCCGACCGCTGACTGATGAGGGCAGATTTTCCCGCGGTAGCCTATAAACGGGCAGCGGCGGCACACGCGCCCCTCATCCGGCCCTGCGGGGCCACCTTCCCCCCAAGGGGAAGGCTTTAACGCTACCCATCTAAAATTCATCTGTGGGGAGAAGAATCATGAAATACGACTTTAAAACAGTTGAGGCCAAATGGCAGAAGGTCTGGGAGGACGAGGATACCTTCCATGCCGAGATCGACCATTCCAAGCCGAAATTCTACGCGCTGGTCGAGTTCCCGTACCCGTCCGCCGCGGGCCTGCACGTCGGCCATCCGCGCAGCTACACCGCGCTGGACATCGTCGCGCGCAAAAAGCGTCAGTGCGGCTATAACGTCCTGTACCCCATGGGCTGGGACGCCTTCGGCCTGCCTACCGAGAACTACGCCCTGAAAAACCACATCAACCCCGAGATCGTCACCGCCCAGAATGTGGCCCGCTTCAAGAGCCAGCTCAAGGCGCTGGGCCTGTCCTTTGACTGGGACCGCGAGATCAACACCACCGACCCCGAGTACTATAAGTGGACGCAGTGGATCTTCATCCAACTGTTCAAGAAAGGCCTTGCCTACAAGAAGGAGACCACCGTCAACTACTGCACCGGCTGCAAGGTCGTTCTGGCCAACGAGGAGGTCGTCAACGGCGTCTGTGAGCGCTGCGGCAGCCCCGTTGTCCAGAAGAACAAGAGCCAGTGGATGCTGAAGATCACGGCCTACGCAGACCGCCTGATCAACGACCTGGACGACGTCGATTACATCGACCGCGTCAAGACCCAGCAGCGCAACTGGATCGGCCGCAGCCACGGCGCCGAGATCAACTTCGACACCACCGCGGGCGACACCCTGACGGTCTACACCACCCGCGCGGACACGCTGTTCGGCGCGACCTACATGGTCATCAGCCCCGAGCACGCCTTCATCAAAAAGTGGGTCGACGCGGGCCTTATCCGGAACGCCGACGCCGTCGCCGCCTATCAGGAGGAGGCCGCCCGCAAGTCTGACTTCGAGCGCACCGAGCTGAACAAGGAAAAGACCGGCGTTGTCGTCGAGGGCGTCAAGGGCATCAACCCCGTCAACGGCAAGGAGATCCCCATCTTTATCTCCGACTACGTCCTGGCAACCTACGGCACCGGCGCCATCATGGCCGTGCCCGCCCACGACACCCGCGACTGGGAGTTTGCCAAAAAGTTCGGCCTGCCCATCATCGAGGTCGTCAAGGGCAATACCCCCAGCGACCTCGACAAGGAGGCCTTCACCGACGTGGCCACCGGCACGCTCGTCAACTCCGACTTCCTGAACGGCCTGTCCGTTGAGGATGCCAAGAACAAGATGTACGCTTGGCTTGAGGAGAACGGCAAGGGCCACAAGCAGGTCAACTTCAAGCTGCGCGACTGGGTGTTCAGCCGCCAGCGCTACTGGGGCGAGCCGATCCCCATGGTGTACTGCGACAAGTGCGGCTGGGTGCCCCTGCCCGAGAGCGAGCTGCCCCTGCGCCTGCCCGAGATCAAGGACTTTGAGCCGGGCGAGAACGGCGAAAGCCCGCTGGCGCGCCATACCGAGTGGGTCAGCACGACCTGCCCCTGCTGCGGTGCCCCCGCCAAGCGCGAGACCGACACGATGCCCCAGTGGGCCGGTTCGAGCTGGTACTTCCTGCGCTACTGCGACCCGAAGAACCACGACGCCATCGCCAGCAAGGAGGCGCTCGAGTATTGGAGCCCCGTGGACTGGTACAACGGCGGCATGGAGCACACCACCCTGCACCTGCTGTACAGCCGTTTCTGGCACAAGTTCCTGTATGACATCGGCGTTGTGCCCACCAAGGAGCCGTACCAGAAGCGTACCTCCCACGGCATGATCCTGGGCCTGAACCCCCATGCCTTTGAGAACCAGCCCGATGCCGAGCGCAAGCGCCTGCTGGCCGAGTACGGCGACGAGAAGGGCGCGCGCAAGGCCCTTGTCGAGAAGTACGGCGAGATGGCCGAGCACCCCATCGTCAAGATGTCCAAGTCCCTCGGCAACGTCGTCAACCCCGACGATGTGGTCAACGAGTACGGCGCCGACACGCTGCGCCTGTATGAGATGTTCATCGGCGACTTTGAGAAGGCCGCCCCGTGGAACACCTCCTCCATCAAGGGCTGCAAGCGCTTCCTCGATAAGATCTGGTCGATGAGCGAGAAGCTCGTTCCCGGCGAGGGCGTCCGCCCCGAGCTGGAGGCCGTTGCCAACCGCACCATCAAGAAGGTCGGTGAGGACATTGACGCGCTGAAGGCCAACACCGCCATTGCCCAGCTGATGATCTACGTCAACGCACTGAGCGATCAGGGGGGTGCGACCAAGGCAGAGTACGAGCTGCTGCTGCAGCTGCTGAACCCGTTTGCCCCCCACATGACCGAGGAGCTGTGGCAGCAGCTGGGCCACACCGAGCAGCTGGCCTACCACGCCTGGCCGACCTACGACGAGGCCAAGTGCGTCGAGCAGACGATTGAGATCGCCGTGCAGGTCAACGGCAAGGTCAAGGCCCGCATCAAGGTGCCCGCCGCCATCGAGAACGCGGACGCCATCGCCGCCGCCAAGGCCGAGCCCGCCGTAGCCGAAGCGATTGCCGGTAAGACCATCGCCAAGGAGATCTACGTCAAGGGCAAGCTGGTCAATATCGCGGTCAAGGGCTAAAATTTCATAGCATTTTAAGGCAGAGCGAAGGCTCTGCCTTTTTTGTGTTGCAGAAGCCATTCAGTCTGAGCGGCTTCCCTCTTGGGGGAAGCTGTCAGCGGCCCCGCCCGCTGACTGATGAGGGGGAACTTACCCACAGCAGTCCGTCTACGGGCGGCAATGGCACACCTGCCCCTCATCCGGCCCTGCGGGGCCACCTTCCCCCAAAGGGGAAGGCTTAGGGCTCCCACTACATCCGTTGTTTACAAACCGCCCAAACTACGCTATAATAAAACCATCAAAAACTTTGACGAAAGCAGGTCCTACCATGCTCATCAGTCTGATCGTACCCTGTTACAATGAAGAAGAAGCGATGCCGCTTTTTTATAAAGAAGCCTCCCGCGTGGCGGCGGAGATGAAAGCCAGCCACGGCGCGGAGTTTGAGTTTATCTTTGTGGACGACGGCTCCCGCGACGGCACGCTGCGCGTCGCGCGTGAGCTGCACGCGCAGGACCCCCGTGTGCGGTATGTCTCGTTCAGCCGCAACTTCGGCAAGGAGGCCGGTATCTACGCGGGTTTACAGGCCGCCAGGGGCGATTACGTCGCCACGATGGACGCCGATCTGCAGGACCCGCCCGCGCTGCTGCCGCAGATGCTGGACACGCTGCTGACCGGCGAGTACGACTGCGCCGCCACCCGCCGCACGACCCGCAAGGGCGAGCCGCCGTTGCGCAGCTGGTTTGCCCGCAAGTTCTACCAGATCATCAACAAGATGTCTGATACGGAAATTGTCGACGGTGCGAGGGATTTCCGCCTGATGAGCCGCAAAATGACCGACGCGGTGCTCAGCATGGCCGAGTACAACCGCTTCAGCAAGGGCATTTTCAGCTGGGTCGGCTTCAAGACCAAGTGGTTCGACTATGAGAACATCGAGCGCGTCGCCGGTACGACCAAGTGGAATTTCTGGGGCCTGTTCAAGTACTCCATCGAGGGCATCGTCGGCTTCTCGACCACGCCGCTGCTGATCGCGGCGGGGGCGGGCGTGCTGTTCTGCATCCTCGCGTTCATCGGCATCCTCTTTGTCGTCGTCCGCGCGCTGATGTTCGGCGACCCGACCTCCGGCTGGCCCAGCATGGTCTGCATCATTCTGCTGTGCAGCGGCGTCCAGCTGTTCTGCACCGGCATTGTGGGCGAGTACCTCGCCAAGACCTACCTGGAGGTCAAGCACCGCCCCATCTACATCGTCGCCGAGACCGAAGAGGACAAAAAATAAACGATGGACTGGCAGAAAAAAGTGAGTCTGTGGTGGGCGAAAAACTTCCGCCCGCTGGTCGTGGCGCTGCTGGTCGGTTGCGGCGTACATTACACGATTTATGCTAACCAACTCGGCAATTTTGATGCCGTACACATCGGTGCACTGTACACTGCCGATGGCTGGCCCGAGCATCTGTATTGGGAGACACAGCAGGGGCGTTGGGCGCTGCGCCTGGTGGATATGCTGCGCGGCGGCATCAATCAGCCTGCGCTTTCGGCATTGCTGATGCTGTTCCTCTACGCATTGGCGGGAGTGCTGCTAACGGATTTGTTTGCTGTGCGCAGCCGTGTGGCAAAATATCTCATCCCGCTTACACTGGTCTGTGCGCCCTATGTAGCGGAAGTTGAAACCTACCACTATTGCAGTGTATCCTATGCGCTGTCTTTCCTGCTAGCGGTGCTGGCCGTGCGATCCGCCGTCTGCGGCGTACGGTTTGTCTGGCTGATGGGTACGGTCTGCCTGGCGTTCGCGCTGGGAATGTATCAGGCCAATCTGGGCACAGCGGCGGGCTTGTGCGTCATGCTGCTGCTTCTGGCCGTTCTGCGCCGCCCCGGCGAATGGCAGGCCACCGGCCTGACTGCCCTGCGCATGGTGTTGATGGGCGGCAGCGGTGCGGCGCTGTATATGCTGATTTTAAAATTGTTCCTGCGGCTGTACGATGTGGGCCTATCCGGCATCAACGGTATCAACACCGTGGGAATGGAGACACTGCGCAATCTGCCGTTAGGCCTGAAAAACGCCTACTTTGATTTTTACGCCTACTTCTTCACCCACGGCATTGCCCAAAACCACTATGGGCAGATCGCGGGCTACCTGCTGCTGTTTGTGCTGGCGGCGCTGGCCGGGCTGCGGTGGCTCGTCGTGCTGCACGACCGCAAGGCCGCCGCTGTGGCGGTGGTACTGGTGGCCCTGCTGCCCGCCGCAGCCAATGTGACCGACGTTATCAACACCGGGGCCACTGTGGCGCTGCGGATGGCGGGCTCGCTGGCCATCGTGGTGCCGTTTGCCATCGCCGTGATCGACGCGGCTCCCGCACTGACGGAACGGGCGTTCTCCTGGGGAATGGCGCTCTGCACGGCGTTTTGCGCGGTGCTGCTGCGCGGGTTTGCCGTGCAGGTCAACAACGACGCGGCGGTCATGCTGAAACAAAAGACCACAGTTGTGAACCTCGCCAACCGCCTGTGTACCCGGCTGGAAGAAAACGCCGACTACCAGAACGGCGCCGAGGTCGTGATCCTGGGTGAGCCGAAGCGCGGCGCGTACCCGGAGGAATCCCCGCTCAAGCCTATGGCCGGGGAACTGGCGCAGTTCGGCCCGCTCTCCTTCGACCCGACGTTCAACGCCCACGGCTGGTATGTGCTGGTGTGGGACAAGCTGGGCGTCCAGCTCAACGAATGCGCGGACGAGACTGTCCGCACCATCAGCAATTCCGATGCGTTCAAGGCCATGCCCAACTACCCGGCAGATGGCTGTATCCAGACCATCGACGGCGTTGTAACGCTGAAGGTGGCAGATTTTCCGTTTTGAGAGCTGATAATGATGCGTGATATGACCAAGGGTGCCCCGCTGGGGCACCTCTTTCTGTATGCGGTGCCGCTGCTGCTGGGGAACTGGCTGCAGCTGGCGTACAATGCGGTGGATTCCATCATCGCAGGGCGGTTCATCGGGCGGGACGCGCTGGCCGCCGAGGGCGTGGCCGGGCCGGTCATGAATCTGGTGATTTTGGCCATCAGCGGCCTGTGCATCGGCGCGGGCGTACTGATGAGTGAGGCGTTCGGCGCAAAGCGGACCGCCCGCCTAAAAGAGACGTTGGCAACGACGCTGCTGTTCGGCGCGGCGCTCTGCTGTGCCGCCGCGGCGCTGGGCTGTGCGCTGACGCCGTGGATCCTGCGCGCGCTGGCCGTGCCGGACTCGATTTTTAGCATCACCGGCATCTACCTGCGCATCGCGTTCCTGGGCGCGCCGTTCACGTTTTTCTATAACGCGCTGGCGGCGGGCCTGAAAAGTGTCGGCGACAGCAAAACGCCGCTGAAATTCCTGGCGTTCTCCGCCGTGCTCAACGCGGTGCTGGATCTCATTTTAATTGGCGGGCTGGGCTTCGGCATTGTGTGCAGCGCCGTGACCACTGTCGTGGCCGAGGCTGCCAGCGCGCTGCTGGCCGCCGTCTACCTGGCACGCCGCGTGCCGGAGCTCTGCCCCGGGCAGGGGCAGTGGCGCATCCGCCGCGACCTGCTGGGGCCGATTTTGCGCTACGGCGCGGTGACGGCGGTGCAGCAGGCCGTGCAGCCGATCTGCAAGGTGCTCATTCAGGGGCAGGTCAACGCGCTGGGGGTCGGGGCTATCGCGGCGTTCAACGCGGTCACGCGGGTGGACGATTTTGCCTTCACGCCGGAGCAGAGCATTGCCACGGCCATTACGACCTACATTGCCCAGAACCGCGGCGCCGGGCAGACCGCCCGCATCCGCCGCGGCTTTGCGGTGGGCCTGCGGCTGGAGCTGGGCTATTGGCTGCTGATGGGCAGCCTGACGCTGCTGCTGCGCCGGGGCATCCTGTCCCTGTTTGTGGCAGGGGAGGGAGCCGCCGACGTCATTGCACTGGGCAGCACGTATCTGGGCTGGATGGCGGTGTTCTACGCCCTGCCCGCGCTGACGAACGGTTTCCAGGGCTTTTACCGCGGCATGGGCAAGATGACGACGACGCTGATCGGCACCTGCTTACAGGCGGGGCTGCGTGCTGCCGCTGCTGCGGTGCTGGCCCCGCGGGTGGGCCTGCCCGGCATCGCCTTTGCCTGTGCCTTCGGCTGGTGCGTCATGCTGGCGTTTGAGGTGCCGTATTATTTTTGGACGTGCAGGGAGTTATAAGGCTTCCTCCGAGGGGGAAGGCAAAGAACGGCGGTCAGGGAGCTGGCCGCCGCTTTTTTATTCTGTAAAATTTCCCCAATATCTCGCGTTTCCGATTGTAATTTCTTCGACAAAATGCTACACTAATACTATCTATCCACAGCATAAAATCTGCCCAAGAGAGGTAACGCACCGTGCCAGAAGAACGCAAAGTCTACCGCCGCCCTGCCCGGACGGCTGCGCCCGCCCCGCAGGCCGGGCAAACGGCCCCGCGCCCCGACGCGCCCCCGCCGCCGAAGAAAAAGAAACGTCCCGGCGCCAAACGCCGCCGCAGCCGCCTTGTGCTGGGGCTGTGTTTGCTCTGCCTGCTGGTCGTGGTCATTGTGTCGGTGGTGCTGGTGCGCTGCTCGGCAGAGGAGAAAGGCCCCGCCGAGGCGGACTTCGGCACGCCCGCCGCGGCCTGGCAGAAGAACGATCTGGGCTACTACTTCAACACAAGCGGCCGGGCCATGCCCGCCGCGGTGCTCAAAGGCATGGACGTATCCAAGTTCCAGGGCGAGATCGACTGGGAAAAGGCCAAGGCTGCCGGCATCGACTTTGCCATCATCCGCTGCGGCTTCGGCGGCGAGTGGGACGGCCAGGAGGAAAACTGGGCGCAGGATGACCCCCAGTGGCGGCGCAACGCCGACGAATGCACCCGGCTGGGCATCCCGTTCGGCGCGTACCTTTATTCCTACGCCACGACGGTGGAGGAGGCCCGCAGCGAGGCCGACCACGTCGCGCGGCTGCTGGGCCTGACCGCCCCGCCGCAGGAGGGGCTGGACGACTACACCGCCGCGCCCTACCGGCTGAGCTACCCGGTCTACTACGACCTCGAGGATAAGTACATCAGCGGCGTTTTCCCCTCCGAGATGGCCGAGATCACGCAGGCGTTCTTTGACCGCCTGACCGAGTACGGCTACATCGGTGCGCAGGGGCTGTATGCCTCCCGCAACTGGGTACGCGCCCGCATGACGGATCCAGCCTTTGACAAATGGCGCGACAACCTCTGGATCGCGCGGTTCTCCGACGATTTGGACTACGCGGGCACCTACGATATGTGGCAGTGCACCTTCAGCGCCCCGGGCGCGGACTACGGCGTCCAGAGCGAGACGGTGGATCTGGATTTTGTCATGAAACCGTTTAAATTTACCGGTGTGTCCGCCTGCAACGGCAAGACCGCCGCGCCGGTGCTCCTGAACGATACCTACACCGACGAGCTGCACATGGACGGCAAGGACGCCTACGCCACGCTGGCAACGAACGAGCCGGGCGAGAAGGACGGCGGACGCAGGGTCTACTGGACGACGAGCGACAAGACCGTGGCCACCGTGGACAAAAACGGCACGGTCCGCGCCCGCACCGACAGCGGGGAATGCACGATCACGGCCACGCTGGCCGATGGCACCGAGCGCCTGACCTGCCGCGTGCGGGTCGGGGACATCACGGTCCCGATCTTTGCCACGGCGGGCCTGCGCGGGGACCGCGCCACGCTGGCGGACGCCGCCGCGCTCAAGGGCGCGACCCCGGATTCCATCCTGCTGGACGCGGGCGACAGCCTGCACGGCACCGAGAGCGCCAGCCTGACCGGCGGCATGGATATGCTGTCGGCGTTCTCGGCGGCGGGGTACGACCTGCACGCCATGGCGCTGACCGACTTTGCCTACGGCACGACCCGCCTGGTCAGCGATGCCAACATGGGCAGCGGCCCGTCGCTGGCGTCCAATCTGCTGAACAACGAGGGCACCGCTGTGTTCTATCGCTCCACAAGCTGGAGCCGCAACCGCGTGACCAATGGCCGCTACACCGTCGTGGAGCGCGCGGGGTATAAAATCGGCTTCTTTGTGTTGAACGACCCGGCGCAGGCCGCGGTCATCTCGGCGTCCAACGGGGAGTTCATCACGGCCCGCGACTGGACCGACACCGCCGCCGAGCAGATCACCGCCCTGCAGAACGCCGGGTGCGATGCCATCCTTGCGATTGTCTCCACCGCCCCGGCGGGCGACTGGCAGAAGGCCCTGCTGAGCCAGGGTGTGACGGCCATTATTGACGGCACAACGGCGGAAAACGGCACGAACGTGCTGGGCGCGGATCTGGGTCTGACCGGTGTGGCACAGCTGGACCTGGTCTTTACCCAGGGCGGTGGCTGCCGCGTCGAGCTCCGGCAGCCTGTGGCGGCTGCCGAGATGGAGAGCCGCCGCGCCACCTGGCTGGCGATGAGCACTGCCGACGCCGCGCAGGCCGACACCGCTGCCGATGCCGCCGACCCCGGCAAGGACACCGAGGCCGTGGGCGGCAGTGACACCACCGCCCCCACCGAGACGGCAGACGAGGCCCAGCAGGCCGGTGCGGACGCCTATACCAGCGCCGCGGCGGAGATCGCCACGCTGGACGCCGACGACCAGAGCATCCTCTACACGCCGCTGTTCACCTACGCGGCCAACCCCGACGCCAACAAAACCATCAGCTTCGGCAACTATCTGGCGGCGCTCTACGCCGAGATCGTCACAAATGACACGGCCACGGGGCTGCCGGAGGGGGCGTCCGTCGAGGCTTTCGCGGGCGGTGTGACCGAGCCGGAATACGGCGAGATCACCCGCGGGGATTTGATGGCCGCCCTGCCCGCGACAGCGCGCATTCAGCTGGTCAGCACCACCGCAGAAGCCGCCCGGGCGCTGGCCGACGGCGGCACGGTCAGCCGCGTCTACCAGAACAGTCTGACCGAGTACGCCCCCGAGGGGGATGTAGTCTACATCGTCACCGACACGGCGACTCTGGCCGGTCTGGGTGCGGAGTACACGGTCCTGCGCGATTACGGCGATGTCTTTTGGAGTGTTCGGATGAACATCAACGACCTGACCGCTAACTTTACCACAGAGTTTGTGCTGCCGGAGGCCCCGCAGTACGGGGTCGGGAGACGCGGCTAAAGGATTAACGGCAGTCTCCCGGGAGGTTGTTCTTTCTTTTGGCAGCAAAAGAAAGAACCAAAGAAAACTGCCGCTGTTTCGACGCAGCGGACCCGCGACTTAGGGGCTGCACGCCCCTAAGAACCCCAAAGCGGAAGTCGGAAGTCTCGGCGGCTAAACGGACGCAGTATTACTGTCCGTTCTTAACGCCGCCGAGCCTTCCTCCACTTTTGAGTCGGGTGTTCCCCCGAACCCCCGCAGGGGGAGAGGGAGGCCCCCTTGTCAAAGGGGGCTGGCCGCGCTAGCGGCCTGGGGGATTCCGACGGGCTTTCCGTCGCCGCCCATCCCCGGGCTTCACCCGCCAACTTGGAAGGGGCGGGCTGCCGCCCTCCCTCGCCCCTCTCGTGCGCACCCATTCACGGCAGTCCGTAGGGGGCGGCGTCCTCGACGCCCCGCCAACCTCACGGCAACTCTCGTTCTCCCCGTAACATCCCTAAATAAAGGAGGTTCTCCCACATGAAGCTCACATTCTTAGGCGCTGACCGGGAAGTGACCGGCAGCTGCACACAGCTGGAGGCGGCGGGACACCGCTTTCTGATCGACTGCGGCATGGAGCAGGGCCGCGACGTGTATGAGAACGCCGACCTGCCCTGCGCGCCCGGCACCTATGAGGCACTGCTGCTGACCCATGCGCACATCGACCACTCGGGCCGCATCCCGTACCTGTACAAAAACGGCTACCGCGGCCCCATCTATACCACCGATGCGACCCGCGACCTCTGCGCCATCATGCTGGAGGATTCCGCTCACATTCAGGAGCAGGAGGCCGAGTGGAAAAACCGCAAGGCCATGCGCAGCGGTGCCGAGATGATCGAGCCGGACTACACCGTCGAGGACGCGCAGAACGTCATGAAGCAGTTTGTGCCCTGCCCCTATGAGACGTGGCAGACGCTGTTCGACGGGCCAACCGGCAAAATCGAGATGCGCTTTACCGATGTGGGGCACCTGCTGGGCAGCGCGTCCGTCTCGCTGCGCATTGCGGAGCCGGGCCGCACGCCGGAAATCATCGTTTTCTCGGGCGACATCGGCAACACCCATCAGCCGCTCATCAAGGACCCGTCCAACCCGGGCCACGCGGATTACCTTGTCATGGAATCCACCTACGGAGACCGCAGCCACGGCCCGAAACCGGATTATATCGGTGATTTGAGCGCCGTGCTGCAATCGACGTTCGACAAGGGCGGCAATGTCGTCATCCCCAGCTTTGCCGTGGGCCGCACGCAGGAACTTTTGTATTTTATCCGCCAGATCAAGGCCGAGGGCCGTATCAAGGGCCACGAAAACTTCCCGGTCTTTGTGGACAGCCCGCTGGCGAGCAAATCCACCACGATCTTCCGGGAAAACTTTGCCGAGTGCTACGACGACGAAGCCCTCGCCCTGGTGCAGAGCGGCCGGAACCCCCTGCAGTTCCCGGGTCTGCACGTCAGCGAGACGAAAGAGGAATCCATGGCCATCAACGGTGACCCGACGCCCAAGGTCATCATCTCCGCCGCCGGCATGTGCGACGCGGGCCGCATCCGCCACCACTTAAAATATAACCTCTGGCGGCCCGAGTGTACGGTGCTGTTCGTCGGCTACCAAAGCCCCGGCACCTTAGGCAACGCGCTGGTCAACGGTGCGCAGGAGGTCAAGCTCTTTGGCGAGCCGGTGCAGGTCAGGGCCCGCATTGCGCAGCTGGGCGGGCTTTCGGGTCACGCCGACAAGGACGGGCTGGAAGCCTGGCTCCGCGCCTTTGACGAAAAGCCGAAGTTCGTCTTTGTCAACCACGGCGAGGACGCCGTCGCCGAGCACTGGGCCAACCATCTGAAGGAGGAGGGCTACGAGGCCGACGCCCCCTACAACGGTTCGATCTGGATCGCCGCCGAGGGCCGCGTCGCCTGCGCCGAGGTCGGCAACACCCAAAAGATCATCAAGACGAAATCCGCCGAGACTGTGTGCACCAGCGCGGCCTATGACCGGCTGGCCAACATGGGCCAGCGCCTGCTGGAGGTCATCCGCCACAACCAGGGCGGGGCCAACAAGGACCTTGCAAAATTTGCCAGCCAGATCGCTGCGCTGTGCGACAAATGGGATCGATAACATTGACAAAAGCAAAAGGAATATGGCAGACGCTGCCCGCACCCCTGCGCGGCGCGGCGACCCTGCTGGCAGTGCTGGCGCTGGCCGCGCTGCTGACAACGGTGCGGCACAATGCCAGCGCCTACCTGACCGGCGTGTGGGATACAGGCTCCCAGACGCTCGTCTATGGCCGCATCCACCAGATGGAGCAGGGGCAGTACGCCCCCGGCGGCTTTCTGGGGGTCTACACCGACGATTGGAGCGACGACACGAACCGCGCACTGTTCCGGGACGACACCCCCACCGACGCGGCAGCGTTCCACCCCTACACCCACCAGTCGGGCTTACAGGGCTGGCTGTTCGGCAGGGTCAACCGTCTGCTGCGGCACCGGCTGCCCGACGGTCTGGCGCGGGAGACCGCCCTCTACTGGCTGAACAGCACGCTGTTCTACGCGGCGGAGCTGCTTGTGGCGCTGGCCGTGTGGGAAGAATTCGGCCCGCTGGCGGCAGCGTTCGGGTTTGCGTCGGTGCTGCTGGCCCCCTGGCTGCAGCGCGGCATGAAGGACCTGTACTGGTGCCTCTGGACCTGGCTGCTGCCGCTGCTGGCGGCGCTTTGGCTCTGCCATTGCACCCGCGTGCGCGGCAAAACGCCCCGCGGGTGCTGGCCGCTGGTGGCCGCCGCCTGCATGGTGCGCTGCATGTGCGGGTTTGAATTTATCACAACATTTTTGATCCTGTGTGAGATCCCGCTCTGCTACGCGGCAGCCAAGGCGTATTTTGTGCGGCGCGACCCGCACGGCGCGCTCGTCTGGCTGGGCCGCACCGTCGGGGCGGGTGTCTCGGCGCTGGGCGGTGTGACTGCGGCGCTGGCGCTCTGGTTCGCACAGGAATGGCTCTGCTTCGGCAGCGCGGCGGACGCCTGGCAGAACATGACCCGGGCCGTCACGGACCGCGTCAGCCTGACGGACGGCGCGGTGCGGGACGTGAACGTGCCGCAGGTGCTCGCGCAGTATTTCCGTGAGAGTACGGAGCCGCTTTTGCAGCTCGGGCCCGTCAGCGTCACGGCATGGCAGCTGCTGCTGTTTGCGCTGCTGGTCGGCGCGGTGAGCGTTGTTGTCTGCCTGCGCCGCGGCACGGCGGCGCAGCTGGTGCCGCCGTGCATCGTCTGGGGGCTGGGGCTGGCGGCCCCGGCGTCCTGGATGATGCTGTCCAAGGCGCACGCCGCGATCCATACCCACCTTGTACCGATGCTGTGGCACTTTGCGTTTGTGCCGATCAGCTGTATGCTGCTGCCGGTGCTGGCAAAACTCATGATCCCGGGGAGGAAAAAAGACCTTGTGGCATCCCATTAAACACTACAAAACGATCCGCCATCACAAAATGCTGGTGATGAAAAACTGCTTCCGCTGCGGGCTGTACTGGCAGGGCCTGACCCACGATTTAAGCAAGCTGGCCCCCGTGGAGTTCTGGGCCGGGGCCAAATACTGGCAGGGGACGTGCAGCCCCAACAACGCCCAGCGCCAGGCCGAGGGCTACAGCGCCGCCTGGCTGCACCATAAGGGCCGCAACAAGCACCATCTGGAATACTGGATCGACTACGCGCCGGACGGCGACCATGCCATGGCTGGTATGCGGATGCCCGCCCGCTACGTGGCCGAGATGGTCTGTGACCGCATTGCCGCCAGCAAGAACTATAAGGGCGACAAGTACACCGACGCCGCGGCGTGGGAGTACTATGACCGCAGCAGGGACCACTACATCCTGCACCCCGAGACCCGCAAGGAGCTGGAGACCTGCCTGCTGATCCTGCGCGACGAGGGCGAGGACGCCTGCTTCCGCTACATCCGCACCGAGCTGCTCGGCAAAAAAGCATAAGAAAAAGACCCCCGCAGCGTCAGGCGCTGCGGGGGTCGGTGTTTTATGTAGGTTGAGTTCCGTCATTCCCGGCGGAAACATCTGCATCGGAGGTGTTCTCCGGGGGCGTGGGTGTCGGCTCCGCGGTCGGCTCGGGGGGTGTCGGTGTCGGCTCAGTTGACTCCGGGGGAGTTGGTGTCGGCTCAGTTGACTCCGGGGGAGTTGGTGTCACCTCGGGCGTCGGGGACGGGGTGGCCGTGACCTCGGGGGTCGGCGTCGGCGTGGTCTCCACATAGCTGTCACTCGTGCTCTCGCTGTCGGCGGGCTCCTCCGTCGGCTCGGGCGTGGCCGTCGCCGTGGCGGTGCTGGAGGAGCTGACCACCGGCACCGTGTAGACTACGGCGTCCTTGTCGCCGGTGTGCTTCGGGATCGTCGTCAGCGCGGGGCGGTCATCTTCGGTAATGTAGCTGTGGGTGCGGATGTAGTTGAACAGCGCGTCCATCGCCGTGCGGGTCAGATGGATGCCGTCGCTCGTCTCCACATAGCCGCTCTTGGCGTAGCCGGTAACGGAATCCTTCAGCACCTCGGCGCTGTTTAGGAACTTCCAGCCCTTCTCCTGGCACATTTCGACGAGCGCTTTGTTGTACTCGTCCACCTGGGTCTGGGTCAGGCTCTGGTTGGAGTGCTGCTGCCCGATGGGCGGGATGGCGTTGACGATGATGTCCACGCTGGGGTAGGCGGTGACGATGGCCTCGATGCCGGTCCGGTAGTTTTTGACGAAGTCCGCGGCCTTATAGCCGGGGTTCAGGTCGTTCGTGCCGAAGGTCAGGATGACCCGGCGCGGCTGCAATTTCGCCACGGCCTGGGGCATTGTGATGTAGCCGGACGAAGTGCTTACCTGCACGCAGGCAAAGGTCGCCAGGCTCTTGGCGGTCATGCCCACCGAGCCGATGGCGTTGTCGTAGCTGCAATAGTCGAACATGCGGTACATGCGGGCTGTGTTGCTGTCGCCCAGAAACAGCGTCTCGTCCACATAGCTGTCGCCCGCGTCGGCGGCCTGCTCAAGGATCGTCGAGGTGTAGGCCTGGGTATCAATGGTGTTTTCCTCTTTATTATAGCCGCTCTCGACGACCATGGACGCGCTGTCCACGGTGGACACGCTCTGGGCGTCCGCGCCGCCGAGGTCGATGCCGCCGATGAGCACCAGCGAGATGCCGACGCTGACCAGCAGCATGACGCTGCACAGAGCCAGCACCAGATACATCTTGCTGCGCATATCCAGCGCTTTTTTCTTTTGTGATTTGGTTTTGCCTGCCATGAAAGGCTCCTTTCGCGTGGGAGCATGGAGTGTTTACACAATATGTAAATTCATTTTACACCATTTCCCACCGGAACGCCAGTCTTTTTGCAATTTTTACATAATTTGCCGCAAAACAAAAACCCCGCCGAAGCGGGGGTAAACAGAAATGAGGATGGTGTGGTTTTTACTCCTTCGGCAGCAGATGTGCCTTCTCCAGGGCGGGGCGCAGGGCGATGTACAGGACAACGGCGCAGACGGTGGAGAGCAGGGAATTGACCAGCGTCACACCGCTGGCGATCTTGGTCACGACGGAGACGAACTCCGCGGGCTGGCCAAAGATGTACAGGTTGCGGAAGTAGCCGATGAACGGGTCGGTGAACACGTTGACCAGCAGGCCGCTGAAGGCCGACGCCGTGACGGCGGCCACGTACTTGAACTTGCTGCCGGTGGGGAAGGTCCTGAGGTGGATGACCTTGTGGGACACCGCGCCGCAGACCAGACCGATGATGAATTTCAGAATAAAGGTCGTGATGGCGTAGCCCGGGTCACCGGCGACAACGTCGGCCAGCGCCAGGCCGATGGCACCGGCCAGACCGCCGGACACACCGTCCAGCAGCATGGCGGTCAGCGCCGTGAAGGTGTTGCCCAGATGGAAGCTGGACCCCGTGCCAAAGACGTTCGGGATGCGGAAGAACTCATACGCGACAAAGCTCATCGCGGCCATGATGCCGATGATGCTGATTTTCTGCACGGTGAATTTCGTTTTGGTCAGCGCTGCGATCAGCAGTGCCAGGGCTGCTACGACGAACAGCAGCAGCCACATCGTTGCGGTAGACATAGTTTCGTACACCTCTATTGACATTTTCCTTCCGGGAAGGTATGTTTTTATTATACTGATTTCTGGCTCTGAATAAATGCTCAGTTTTTAAATTTTTTATGGGGCCAGTGTGGAGGACTGTCATGATAGAGTTGGATGCCGACCAAAAAACGCCGCTGTATGAGCAGCTGTACGCCGCCCTGGCGGATGAGATCCGCACCGGCCAGCGCGCACCCGGAACGCCGCTGCCGGGCCGCCGCACGATGGCTGCGCAGCAGGGCGTCAGCGTCAACACGGTGGACGCCGCCTACCAGATGCTGGCCGCCGAGGGTCTGGCAGAGCCGCGCCCCCGCAGCGGCTTTTATGTGCAAAAGACCTACGGCATGCTGCACAGCCGCGCCCGCCGCGCACCCGCCGCCCCTGCACCGCAGCCGCCCGCCGCGACGCAGCCGGTCTACGACCTGTCCACCGGCAGCGTGGACACGGCGCTGTTCCCGGCGCGCAGCTGGGGACGCATCCAGAAGGAGCTGCTCTACCAGCGGCCCGAGCTTTTACAGCGCGGCGAAATGCAGGGCGACGCCCCGCTGCGCACGCAGATCGCGGAATATTTGTCGGTGTACCGCGGTGTGGAATGCACGCCGGAGCAGATCGTCGTCGGCGCTGGCATTGAGTATCTGCTCGGGTGCCTGGCGCACCTGTTCAGCGACGGCATGGCGGCCATCGAGAACCCCGGCTACTTCCGCACGCGGACGGTCCTGCAGAACAGCGGCATTCCCTGCACGCTGGTGGACATTGACCGCGAGGGTCTGCCCGCCGACGCGCTGGAAAAAAGCGGTGCAAACCTCTGCTATCTGACGCCCAGTCATCACTTTCCGACGGGTGTTACGATGCCTGCGACCCGCCGCGCCCAGCTGCTGGCCTGGGCAGCGGCCCAGCCCGGGCGATACATTTTGGAGGACGACTACGACTCGGAGTTCCGCTTTGATACGCGCCCTCTGCCCAGTTTGCAGGGCATGGCGGGCCCGGACGGCCCGGTGGTCTACCTGACGACGTTTTCAAAAAGTCTGGCCCCGGGCATCCGCATTGCCTGCATGGTGCTGCCGCAAAGCCTGCTGGCGCGCTATCGCCGGGATTTTGCGACCTACGCCAACACGGTCAGCCGCTTTGAGCAGCAGACGCTTTGCGAGTTCATGGCGGGCGGGTATTTCACGCGGCATCTTGCCCGGATGCGCCTTGCCTACAAGCGCCGTATGGAGGCGTTTGCGGCAGCGCTGCGCGCGGCGCTGCCGGGCGTGGAGCTGGACGGCGTACACAGCGGGCTGCATTTTCTGCTGACGCTGCCGGGGGCCGGCGGCGAGCGTGCCATGGTCGCCGCCGCGGCACAGCAGGGCGTGCGGCTGCGCGGCCTGAGTGAGTATTATCTCGCCCGGCCCGAGCTCTGCCGGGCGGATACCGTGGTAGCGGGGTACTCGGCCCTGAAGGAGGACGATGTGGAGAAGGTGGCACAGGCGCTGGCGAGGGCGTGGCTATCGTGAATGCCCTGTAGGGGCCGGGCATGCCCGGCCCGCAGCCTTGCCGCTGCCGCCCGTTTATCTTTCGCATGGTAGGGAGCGGTCTTGACCGCTCCGCGGGGCGTCGGGGACGCCGCCCCCTACAGCGGCGATCCGTAAACCTTCTGCTGCCGCACACGCCTGCGGGCGGATATGGAATCCGCCCCTGCGCACAAACAAAGCCACCCTGTAGGGGCCGGGCATGCCCGGCCCGCAGCCTTGCCGTTGCCGCCCGTTTATCTTTCGCATGGTAGGGAGCGGTCTTGACCGCTCCGCGGGGCGTCGGGGACGCCGCCCCCTACAGCGGCGATCCGTAAACCTTCCGCCGCCGCCAACCCCGCGGGCGGATAGGAAATCCGCCCCTGCGCACAAACAAAAGCCGCTGCCTATGTGCATTCCACAGGCAGCGGCTTTCTATTTTCCAATCAAGGCTTATTCATACAGCGGGAACTTCTTCGTCAGCTCCTCGACCTTGCTGGCGACCTCGTCCTTCTTGCTCGCAAAGTCAAGCACGCAGTCTGCAATGCAGTCGGCGATCACCTTCATCTCGTCGGGACCCATGCCGCGGGTCGTGACGGCGGGGGTGCCGATGCGCACGCCGCTCGTCACAAACGGGCTGCGCCTCTCGCCGGGGACGGTGTTCTTGTTCGCGGTGATGTGCACCTCGTCCAGATTGTGCTCCAGCTCCTTGCCGGTGCAGTCCTCGTCGGTCAGGTCGATCAGCAGCAGGTGGTTGTCCGTGCCGCCGGAGACCAGCTTCACGCCGCGGGCGGTCAGCTCGGCCTCAAGCGCCTTCGCGTTCTCAACGATTTTGCGGGCATACTCCTTGAACTCCGGCTTCAGCGCCTCGCCAAAGCAGACGGCCTTCGCGGCGATGACGTGCTCCAGCGGGCCGCCCTGCGTGCCGGGGAAGATGGCGGAGTTGATGCGCTTGATGATATACTCGTTGTTCGTCAAAATCAGGCCGCCGCGGGGGCCGCGCAGCGTCTTGTGGGTCGTGGTGGTGACCACGTCGGCGTAGGGCACAGGACTCTGGTGCTGGCCGCCTGCGACAAGACCTGCAATGTGCGCCATATCGACCATCAGCATCGCGCCGTAGCCGTGGGCAATCTCGGCCAGCTTCTCAAAGTCGATGGCGCGGGGATAGGCCGACGCACCGGCGATCAGCAGCTTGGGGCGGACCTTCGCGACCTGCTTGGCCAGTGCGGCGTAGTCGATGCGGCCATCCTCGGCGGAGACGCCGTAGGAGACAAAGTTGTAGTTCTTGCCGCTCATGTTCACGGGGGAGCCGTGGGTCAGGTGGCCGCCCTGGGACAGGTCCATGCCCATGACGGTGTCGCCGACGTTCAGCAGCGCAAAGTAGACGGCCAGGTTGGCCTGTGCGCCGGAGTGCGGCTGGACGTTGGCATACTTCGCACCGAACAGCTTGCAGGCGCGGTCAATGGCGATCTGCTCGACCTGATCGACGTACTGGCAGCCGCCGTAATAACGGTGGCCGGGGTACCCTTCCGCGTACTTGTTCGTCAGCACGCTGCCCATGGCCGCCATGACGGCGGGGGAAACGATGTTCTCGCTGGCGATCAGCTCAATGTTCTGCCGCTGGCGGCCCAGCTCACGCTGCATAGCCGCGCCCAGCTCGGGGTCGTAGCGCTCCACAAAGCCGATGGTGTCGATGATGTCCTTGTACATACTGCTTTCCCTCCTAATGTATATGCTGTCCACGGCGGGAAACGCCCCTACGGTGATCCATGTAGGGGCACATTCTATAGGCGCCCGTCGTTCCCGCCGCCGAGCATCTCCCTTACAGCGTCCCCTTGGTGGACAAAACGCCGTCGATCCGCGCATCTCTGCGCGTCGCGGCGTCCAGCGCCTTGGCAAACGCCTTGAACATGGACTCCAGCTTATGGTGGTCATTCTCCCCGTAGAGCACCTTCAGATGCAGATTCATCATGGCGCTGTACGATACGGCGTAGAAAAACTCCCGCGCCATCTGGGTGTCCATGCCGCCGCAGCTCTGGCCTGCAAAGCTGGCGTCGTACACAAAGTAGGGCCGCCCGCCCAGATCGACGGCGCAGAGTGCCAGCGTCTCGTCCATCGGCAGCATGCAGCTGCCGTACCGCACCAGCCCGGCCTTGTCGCCCAGCGCTTCTTTTATGGCCGTGCCCAGCGCAATGCCGATGTCCTCAATTGTGTGGTGGCAGTCTACGTCCAGGTCGCCGCGGCAGGTGACGCTTACATCAAACAGGCCGTGGCGGGCGAAGCCGTCCAGCATGTGGTCAAAAAAGCCGATGCCCGTGTGCAGGTCGGCCCTGCCGGTGCCGTCCAGGTCAATCGTCAGCGTGATCTGTGTCTCCCGCGTATTGCGGGTGACCGTCGCGGTGCGTGCCATAGGAATCCCCCTCTTTAGTGCTTTAAACTAACTATAGCACGTTGGGGCGTGAGCGTCAACATTTTCTTGGGCTTCCCCCGAGGGGGGAAGCCCCGCAGGTTTATAAAATTCTCCTCAATTTATTTACGAAATCGCAACACTTTTCCCGGCGGCAGGCGCTACAATAGAATTATGATTCAAAAGTGTCTTTTTTGAAAGGACAAGCACCACCATGGCAAAAATAATCGGAATTGACCTGGGGACTACCAACAGCTGTGTGGCGGTGGTCGAGGGCGGCAAGCCCGTCGTCATCCCCAACGCCGAGGGGCAGCGCACGACGCCCTCTGTCGTCGCGTTCACCAAGGTGGGAGAACGGCTGGTGGGCGAGCCCGCCAAGCGCCAGGCCGTGACGAACGCCCCCCGCACCGTGTCCAGCGTCAAGCGGCTGATGGGCAGCGAGACCCGCGTGCCCATCGACGGAAAATGCTACACGCCGCAGGAGCTGAGCGCCCTCATCCTGCAAAAACTGAAGGCCGATGCCGAGGCGTATCTCGGTGAGCCTGTCACCGAGGCGGTCATCACCGTGCCCGCCTACTTTAACGATGCCCAGCGCCAGGCCACGAAGGACGCCGGGCGCATTGCCGGGCTGGACGTGCGCCGCATCATCAACGAGCCGACAGCCGCGGCGCTGGCCTACGGGCTGGACAATGGCCGCACCCAGACCGTCATGGTCTACGACCTCGGCGGCGGCACATTTGACGTGTCGCTCATCCGCATCGGCGACGGCATCGTGCAGGTGCTCTCGACCTGCGGCGATAACTTTCTGGGCGGCGACGACTTTGACGAGCGCATCGTCAACTGGCTGGCAGACCAGTGCAGGGCCGAACACGGCGTGGACCTGACGAATGACCGCGTGGCGATGCAGCGCCTGCGCGAGGAGGCCGAAAAGGCGAAAAAAGCGCTTTCCAGCGCGAAGCAGACCGACATCAATCTGCCGTTCCTCACGATGGCGACAGACGGTGCGCTGCACCTGCAAACTACGCTGACACGCGCTAAATTTGAGGAGCTCTGCGCCGATTTGATCGAGCGCACCGCCTTGCCCGTGCGCAACGCCCTGAGCGACGCACGCCTTTCGGCCAGCGACCTGGATCAGGTTTTGCTGGTCGGCGGCTCGACCCGCATCCCGGCGGTGCAGGCCAAGGTCGTGCGGATGACCGGTCTGGAGCCGTCCAAATCGCTGAACCCCGACGAGTGCGTTGCACTGGGCGCGGCGGTGCAGGCCGGACGTCTGGGCGGCGAGATGCTCTCCGGCCCCGGCGAGGACCTGCTGCTGATGGACGTGACCCCGCTGACCCTTTCCATCGAGACCGTCGGCGGCGTGGCAACGCATTTGATCGAACGCAACTCCACAATCCCGACGCGGTTCAGCAAGGTATTCACCACCGCGGCGCCGTTCCAGAAAACGGTGCAAATTAAAGTGCTGCAGGGCGAGCGCGAGTTTGCCAAGGACAATAAGCTGCTGGGCACCTTCACGCTGCGCGGCATCAAGCGCGCCTGGGCGGGCGTGCCGAAGATCGAGGTCACGTTTGACATCGACGCCAACGGCATTGTCAAGGTCAAGGCGCGCGACATGGACACCGGCAAGCAGCAGAGCATCACGATCTCGGGCACATCGAACCTGACCGAGGATGAGATCAAACGCGCCAAGGAGAACGCCGCCGCCTTTGCCGGGCAGGACAAGGAGCGCAAGGCCGCGCTGGAGGCGCTGAACGCCGGAGAGGCCGCGCTTTACCGCGTGAACACCGCGCTGGGCAGCAAGGCCGGCAAGGCGCTGGACCGCGAGACCCGTACTAAAATCAAAGAAGCAGAAAGAACGCTGGAGCGCGTTCTGAAGCACAAAAAGGCCGACAAGCTGACCCCCGTGGACGTGAATGCCATCAACACCGCACGGGAGGCGCTTTCCGCTGTGGCCGCCCCGCTGGTGGCCCGGTGGGAGAGCGAGAAGGCGTAAAACGAGGCGGCAGCCGCAGGGTCCCCGGGGCGGTGCAAGCATCCGCCCGTGCCCGTTTGCGGTACTATTGAACAATGCCTTTTCCCCGCTTGCGCGGGGATTTTTTTTGTGCTATACTACCCAACATAGCACTTTAGTAGATTAAAGAGGAAAAGAAAAGTGAAAACGATTCGTTACGCCTTTGTGCGGTCCCTGCCCATCATGGCGGGGTATATCGTGCTGGGGCTGGGCTTTGGTGTGCTCTTGCAAAGCAAGGGCTACGGCGCAGGGTGGGCGCTGGTCATGAGCGGGCTGATCTACGCGGGCAGCATGCAGTATGTCGCAATTGACCTGCTGGCGGGCGGCGCGTCGCTGATCTCGGCGGCAATCATGACACTGATGGTCAACGCGCGGCATCTGTTTTATGGAATTTCGATGCTGGAACGCTATAAAGACACCGGCGCGGCCAAGCCGTACCTGATTTTTGCGCTGACCGATGAGACCTATTCCGTCGTGTGCAGCGGCGGCGTGCCCGAGGGCGTGGACCGGAAAAAATACTATTTCTGGGTGTCGCTGCTGAACCAGCTTTACTGGATCGCGGGCGGCGTGGCGGGCGCACTGCTGGGCAGTGTGCTGCCGTTTGACACGACGGGCATTGACTTTTCGATGACCGCGCTGTTCCTCGTCGTTATGACCGAGCAGTGGAAGGCCAGCCGCGACCATACCCCCGCGCTGGTGGGGCTGGGTGTGTCGCTGGTCTGTCTGCTGATTTTCGGCAGCAGCGATTTCCTGATCCCGTCCATGGTGGGCATCACGGCAGCCTTGACGGTGCTGCGCGGTTTTATGCAGAAAAAGGAGGCCGACCATGCCGTTTGATGTACACGGTGCGCTGCTTGTGGCCGTTGTGGCGGGCGTGACAGCGCTGATCCGGTTCCTGCCGTTTGTGGTGTTCGGCGGCGGGCGGCCCACGCCGAAATTTGTGGTGTATCTGGCCGGGGTGCTGCCCTGCGCCATCATGGCAATGCTCGTCGTCTACTGCCTGCGCGGCGTGGACCTGCTCGGCCCCACCCACGGCCTGCCGGAGCTGCTTGCCGGGGCCGCCGTGGTGGGGCTGCACCTGTGGAAGAAGAACACGCTGCTCAGCATCGCCGTGGGCACCGCCCTGTATATGGTGCTGGTGCAGGCGGTGTTTGTGTAACCAGAAAAAATGCGCGTCCCCAAAACCTCTTGGCCCCCTCTGCGAGGGGGCTCCGCCCGCAGGCGGTGGGGGAGAGAACCTAGCGGCAATCCGAAACATTTCGGGCTGTGGCAAGGTTCTCTCCCTCCGGCCCTACGGGCCACCTCCCTCGCAGAGGGAGGCAAGAAAAAAGCCGGAGCTTACGCTCCGGCCTTTTGGGTATGCCTGTTTTTGACCTCATGTGCCCACGCGATGAATTTTGTGCGGTTGAAGAACAGAATCCCCACAAAGCTGAACAGCACAATGCCGGTCAGCACGGTGAACAGCCAGTTGCCCTCCAGCATAAAGCTGCCTGCCGCGCAGGTCAGCAGGGTGGGGAAGGGCAGACTGATGAAGATGGCCGCTAAAAACTGCTTCGGGCGCATCCCCGCGTTGGCGGCGGCATAGGGAATGATGCCGTTGGGCAGCCCCGGCGTGATGAACGCCAGAATTGTGTAAAACCAGGGGTCCTTGCTGCTGCGCACGCTGTCCAGCAGCTTCGCAGCCTTGGGGGTGTCGGCGACAAGGCGGCGGATGACCGGCACGAGCCGCCGTGCAATGAGGTAGACGCTCATGTTGGCGACGGCGGAGGCCGAGAAGCTCGTCAGAAAGCCCATCCACGGGCCGTAGGCCAGCCCTGCCGCCAGCTGCACCGGCATGGCCGGAATGACGAGCGACAGCACCTGCACGACGGCCAGGAACCACAGCGTCAGAAAGCTGCGCAGCCGCCCCTGGCTGGCCAGGTATTCGCTCAGCGCCTGCTCATCCCCGGCAGAAAACGCGGACCAGAGCCCGGGCAGCAGCAGGCGGAACGTCTCCACGATGAGCAGCACCGTGAACAGCACCACCGCCGCCACGACCAGCATCGCCAGCCGCTTTTCTCTTTTATTGGCATGTTCGGACATGAAATAGTATCTCCTTGTGGTTAAAAAACAGAGAATACTATACCAAAAACAGCGGAGAAAAGCAAGAAAATTTTGGGGCCCCTTCGCTGGTCATGTGTAGGGGAGGAATTCATCCCTCCCGTGAACGCTGCGGCAGCCGTGAACGACCCGGGAGAGTCAAGACCCTCCCCTACAAACCGACACTCACGGCTGCTTTGTAGGGAACGGTCTTGACCGCTCCGGGGCGATTACGGCGGACGGGTGTTTGTGGGTAGGCCCCTACTGTGCGGCATTCCAAACAAAAAATCCCGGTGCATACTTGCACCGGGAAAATACCAATCTTATCGCTTCTCCAGCGGAACGTACTCCTGCGGCTTGCCGAGGTACTTGTAGGCGGGGCGGATGATGCGGTTCGCGAACTCGACCTCCTCGACGCGGTGGGCACACCAGCCGGGCACACGGGCAATCGCAAACAGCGGGGTGTACAGGTCCTCGCTGATGCCGAGCATACGGTAGATCAGGCCGCTGAACAGGTCCACGTTGGCGCAGACCTTCTTCGGGCCGTGCTTTTCCTCGGCAAAAACCTGCGGGGCCAGGCGCTCAATGCTGCACAGCAGCTCGTACTCCTCGTCGTAGCCCTTCTTGTAGGCCAGGCTCTTGGCGTGGGTTTTCAAAATCTGCGCACGGGGGTCGCTCATCGTGTAGACGGCGTGGCCCATGCCGTAGATCAGGCCGCTGCCGTCGCCGCGCTCCTTGCGGAGGATCTTGCGCAGGAACTCGCGGACCTCGTCGTCGTTGGACGGGTCCTCGACATTTTCCAGAATGTAATCCAGCTGGTGCATGACCTTCAGGTTCGCGCCGCCGTGCTTGGGGCCTTTCAGCGCGCCGATGGCCGAGCTGATGGCCGCATAGGTGTCCGTGCCGGAGCTGGACAGCACGCGGCAGGTGAAGGTCGAGCAGTTGCCGCCGCCGTGGTCCGCGTGGACGAGCAGGCAGAGGTCGAGCAGACGCGCTTCCTCGTGGGTGAACTTCTGGTCGGCGCGGTAGGTGCTCAAAATATGCTCCGCCGTGCTCTGGCCCTCGGTGGGCAGGTGGAAGTACATGCTGGACCGGTCATAGACGCGGCGCTTGATCTGGTAGGCGTTCACCATCATCGTGGGCAGCTCGGCGATCAGGTTGATGCTCTGGCGCAGGATGTTGGGCAGACTGTTGTCCTCGGCGTGCTCGTCGTAGCTGTACATGGCCAGCACGCTTCGTGCCATCTTGTTCATCAGGTTCGGCGACGGCGAATTTAAGATCATGTCGTCGGCAAAGCCCTGGGGCAGCTCGCGATGGTGCTCCAGCAGCTTGCGGAACTTGGCGTACTGCTCCTGCGTGGGCAGGGAGCCGAACAGTAGCAGCCAGATGACCTCCTCAAACATGAAGCGGTCATGGGCGTCGGCCTCGGCGGCCAGCGTGTCAATGTCGATGCCGCGGTAGACCAGGCGGCCCGGAATGGGCACGATGGTGCCGTCCTCCTTCTTGTCATAGCCGATAACGTTGGAAACGTTCGTGATGCCGGCCAGCACGCCGGTGCCGTCCAGATTGCGCAGGCCGCGCTTGACGCCCATCTGATCCGCCAGATGCGGGTCAAGGGTGGCGTTGTGTTCCAGATATTCGTGGCAGAGCAGCTCAAGCTCATCCGGCTCCAGGGCCGGGACGTCCGGGTAATACATCATGCGTACCCCTCTCTTTGACCAATTTTATATACTTTGCATACTTATACAGGCGCATACCACTGTTGGCTTCCCCTAGCAATATGCCCGATAGATTGATTTTATAGCATTTCCGCAAATTTGTCAAGAAAAACTTAAAATTTTTCTAAATTTTTCGGGAAAATGCTTTAAAAAATTAAGCTGGCGGCCAAAAATGTGCCTATTGTGTAAAAATGCGGATTGACAACCGGCTCTAAACCGGGTAGTATGTTAGGTATACCGCAGAAAATGCAGAGTAAGACAGGGAAAGGGGAAAAGTACTATTTATGAAAGCAGTTCTGATTCCGGGCGACGGCATTGGCCGTGAAATTGCCGAGAGCGTCCGCGAGGTATCCGCCGCACTGAACACCGGCATTGAATGGCAGGAGTTTGCTGCCGGTGCCGAGTACGCCGCCGAGAGCGGCGAGCTGATCGCCCCCGGCACGCTGGATGCGATCGAAGCGTGCGGCTGGGCACTCAAGGGCCCCACCGCCACCCCCATCGGCAAGGGCTTCCGCAGCATCAATGTGCAGCTGCGCCAGCGCTTTTCCACCTATGCAAACCTGCGCCCGGTGCACACGCTGCCGGGCGTACCGACCCGCTTTGACAATGTAGACCTTGTCATCGTGCGCGAGAACACCGAGGATCTCTACAAGGGCATCGAGTATATGCTGAACGACGAGATCGCCAACGGCGTCAAGCTCATCACCCGCCCCGCGTGCGAGAAGATCTGCCGCTTTGCATTTGACTATGCCCGCAAAAATGGCCGCAAAAAGGTCACGGCAGTCCACAAGGCCAACATCATGAAGCTGACCGACGGCCTGTTCCTGCGCACCTTCCGCGAGGTCGCCGCGGAGTACCCCGAGATCACCGCGGACGACTGCATCATCGACGCTTTGTGCATGAAGCTGGTGCAGAAGCCCGAGCAGTTCGACGTGCTCGTCGCGCCGAACCTCTACGGCGATATTATCAGTGACCTGTGCGCCGGTCTCGTCGGCGGCCTGGGCTTTGCGCCCAGCGCCAACATCGGCGACAGCACCCGCATCTATGAGGCCGTCCACGGCTCTGCCCCCGACATTGCCGGGCAGGACAAGGCTAACCCCAGCGCCATCCTGATGGCCTTTGCCATGATGCTGAACGACCTTGGCGAGACTGACAAGGCCGCCAAGCTCAATGCCGCCATCCTGGCCCAGGTCGAGGAGGGCAAGGTCGTCACTGCCGACATCGGCGGCACCGCGGGAACGAAGGAGTTTACCCAGGCAATCATCAGCCGACTGGCAGAGTGAGCGGTGCTCAAATAATAAAGAATAAATAAAAAATAATAAATGCGGTGGATCGCGTCGCTGTGCTCCGCTCAAAAAAATGTGCATCGTAGGGGCGCATTCTATATGCGCCCGCAAGGCGGCTGCCTGTGTCCGGGCGGATATGGAATCCGCCCCTACGTTTTTGTTTTCGACCAACGGGAGAAAACTCCACAATCTTTATTATTTATTATTTTTTATTTCTTATTTGCAAAAACGGAGGTTTTCCCATGAAGCTGCACGACACCGGCGTATACCTTGTAAACGGCGTGCCTCAGACTTCCGCCCCGGCGGGCGTCACCGAGGCAGACGCCAAAAAAGGCACCATCGCCTACGGCATTTTGAAGGCCCATAATACCGGTGACTCCATGCAGGACCTGCGCATGAAGTTCGACTCGATGACCAGCCACGACATCACCTATGTCGGCATCATCCAGACGGCCCGCGCGTCCGGCATGACGGAGTTCCCGCTGCCCTACGTCATGACGAACTGCCACAACAGCCTCTGCGCTGTCGGCGGCACCATCAACGAGGACGACCATCAGTTTGCCCTGTCCGCTGCCCACAAATACGGCGGCATCTATGTTCCGCCGAACATGGCCGTCATCCACAGCTACAACCGCGAGATGATGTCCGGCTGCGGGCGGATGATCCTGGGCTCTGACTCCCACACCCGCTACGGCGCCCTCGGCACGATGGCCGTCGGCGAGGGCGGCGGCGAGCTGGCCAAGCAGCTCGTGGGCCGCACCTACGATATGAGCTATCCCGGGGTCGTTGCCATCTACCTGACCGGCAAGCCCGCTCCGGGCGTCGGCCCGCACGACGTCGCGCTGGCGCTGGTTGCCGCGACCTACGCCAACGGCTATGTGAAGAACAAGGTCATGGAGTTCGTCGGCCCCGGCGTGGCAAACCTGAGTGCCGACTACCGCAACGGCATCGACGTCATGACCACCGAGACGACCTGCTGGTCCTCCATCTGGCAGACCGACGATACCACGAAGAAATATTTTGTGCAGCATGGCCGCCCCGAGGCTTATAAGGAATTGAAGCCCGCCGACGTGGCCTACTACGACGGCTGCATTGAGCTGGACCTCTCCACCGTCGAGTGCATGATCGCGCTGCCGATGCACCCCAGCTACGCCTACCCGATCCGCGAGCTGAAGGCCAACGCCAAAGAGATCCTGCAGGCGGCGCAGGACCAGGCCAACAGGCAGCTGGGCGGCAAGGTCGAGATGGACCTCGTCGGCAAGATCTGCGACGATGGCCGCATCTACGTTGACCAGGGCGTTGTGGCCGGCTGCTCCGGCGGCACGTATGAAAATATCTGCGCCGTGGCGGACATCATTAAAGGCAAGAGCTGCGGCAACGGCGAGTTCAAGTTCAGCGTCTACCCCGACAGCATGCCGACCTATCTGGAGCTGGTCAAAAATGGCGCGGTGGCGGACATTGTCGCCGCCGGCGGCATCTTCCGCGAGTGCTTCTGCGGCCCCTGCTTCGGCGCGGGCGACACCCCGGCCAACGGCGAGTTCTCCATCCGCCACACGACCCGCAACTTCCCGAACCGCGAGGGCTCCAAGCCCGGCGAGGGCCAGATCAGCGCCGTCGCCCTGATGGACGCCCGCTCCATTGCGGCCACCGCGGCCAACGGCGGCTACCTGACCGCCGCCAGCGAGCTGACCGACGTGGAGTACACCGTGCCCGACTACCACTTTGAGCAGGGAGTCTACGACAAGCGCGTCTACAACGGCTGGGGCCATCCGGAGCCGGACTACGCGCTGAAATTCGGCCCGAACATCAAGGACTGGCCCGAGCAGCCCGCTCTGACCGACGACCTGCTGGTCAAAATTGTCAGCTACATCACCGACCCCGTCACGACGACGGACGAGCTGATCCCGTCGGGCGAGACATCGTCCTTCCGCTCCAACCCGCTGCGGCTGGCGGAGTTCACCCTCTCCCGCAAGGACCCGGCCTACGTGCCGAACGCCAAGGCCGTGAAGGCGCTGGACGAACAGCGCAAGGCAGGCAAGCTGCCCGCCGAGGTTGCGCGTGTCTACGACGATTTGAAGAAGCTGGGCTACGCGCCCGACGCGGCCAACACCAACATTGGCTCGGCCATTTTTGCCAACAAGCCCGGCGACGGCTCCGCCCGTGAACAGGCCGCCAGCTGCCAGCGCGTGCTGGGCGGCGCGGCTAACTTTGCCTGCGAGTACGCCACAAAGCGCTACCGCTCCAACTGCATCAACTGGGGCATGCTGCCGTTCCTGGTGGAGAACCCCGGCGCGCTGGACAACGGCGATTACGTCTACCTGCCCGGCGTCCGCAAGGCTCTGCTGGAGGCCGCGGACGAGCTGGACGCCGTGGCCGTCAAGCCGGACGGCGGTCTGGTGAAGTTCACCGTCAAGCTCGGCGCCATGACCGACGCCGAGAGACAGATTCTGGCGGACGGCTGCCTGATCAATTATTACAAGAATAACTAAAGAAAAACGGCCCGCTGGGAAAAAATCCCGGCGGGCCGCTTCTGTAGGGGCTGATGCTTGCATCGGCCCGCGGAGGGGTCAAGACCTCTCCCTACAATGCAATTCAAAAGGGGTGCTGTAGGGGCGAACATTGTTCGCCCGCGGCACATGGCGGCGGTCACAACACTTCCGGGGCGATGACGAGCATCGCCCCCTACACCGTAGGGGCGGATTCCATATCCGCCCGTAGTGTCCGGCGGATCGCTGCAAAAATTCTTGCATACCGTCGAAATTTCTGCTATAATACAAAAGCCGCCTGTTTCACAACAGACGGCAAGGCGCTGCACACAACGGCAGGCGGTTGGCCACACTTCCGTAAAGGAGGTGAGACCATGCGTTTTACATTTACGTTCTATATCGGTCGCAAGACCTTTACTTTGAGCTTAGTTGTAAAAAGCAATAACCGCCACCCTGGCCGGTGACGGTTATTAGTTTGAGCTTTTAACTTTCACCTGAAAGGGCCAACCGCTTGTCGCAGCGCCTTTTCTATAGTCATTATACCCCACTGCCGCGGCCATGTCAAGCGTGCCTTGCACCCCGCGGCATTTCGTGCTACAATAGACGTACCATTAAAAAACAAAGGACGAAAAACAATGAGTGCGATTTTAGCAGTATGCGGTGATACCTTCTGCGCCATGGTCAGCGATGGCCGCTATGTCGAGGAACCCATCACCGGCGAAAAGCCCCATATCCTCAAAAACGACCTGCCCAAGGTCCGCAAGATCAACCGCAACGTCGTGGTCGGTTTTGCGGGCGACACGCTGGCCGCCGTGCAGATCATCAACGCGGTGGACGAGTACCAGACCCAGTACCTGACGCTGGAAAAGGTCGTCAAGATCCTGCGCGAAAAGGCCGCCACGGTCTCGGTGCAGCCGGTGGGCGTGCGGCTCATCGTGGGTGGGCGCAACCGCAAGGGCGTGTTCACCATGACGATGATGGGCAGCGTTGACGGCTACGAGCCGCAGACCCAGGCCGCCCGCAAGGGTGCCTACCTCATCGAGGGTGCCTGCTCCCACACCGACGTGGCCCCCTGGCTCGAGGAGGAGGTCAAGCCGCAGGCCGCCAACTGGCACAGCCTGGACGATGTGGCCCATACGCTGGACGGCTGCATTGCCAAGATGGCCAAGCTCGACAAGAGCATCAACACCACGTATTTCCGTCAGCTTGTAATGTGAATTTGACGATAAAAGGAGAAAAACTATCATGAAAATCGCTCTGATCAATGAGAACAGCCAGGCCGCCAAGAACGCCCTGATCGAGGCCACCCTGCGCAAGGTCGTCGAGCCGATGGGCCATGAGGTCGTCAACTACGGCATGTATGCCGCCGACGATGCCGCCCAGCTGACCTACGTTCAGAACGGCATCCTGGCCGCTGTGCTGCTGAACTCCGGCGCTGCGGACTACGTCATCACCGGCTGCGGCACCGGTGAGGGCGCTATGCTGGCCCTGAACAGCTTCCCCGGCGTCATCTGCGGCCACGTCGAGGACCCCGTTGACGCTTACACCTTTGCCCACGTCAACGACGGCAACGCTGTGGCTCTGCCCTTTGCCAAGGGCTTCGGCTGGGGCGGTGAGCTGAACCTCGAGTACATCTTCGAGAAGCTGTTCGGCTTCGGCCACGGCCAGGGCTACCCCAAGGAGCGCGTTGTCCCCGAGCAGCGCAACAAGAAGATCCTGGACGGCGTGCGCGCTATTGCTTTCCGCGACCTGTCCGACATCCTGAAGGATCTGGACCGTGACCTCGTCAAGGGCGCCTTCGCCGGTGAGCACTTCGCCGAGAACTTCTTCCCCGCCTGCAAGGACGAGAAGCTGGCCGCCACTGTCAAGGAACTGATGGCGTAAGCCTTGCCGTAAAATAAAAGAACTGCCGACTCCCGGTACACTGTAGGGGGCGATGCTTGCATCGACCCGCCAGTTGCCGGGCGTCGGCTTTTTATTTGTACAGCCGCGTATTTGTAGGGGGCGGCGTCCTCGACGCCCCGCGTGGCCGCTTGGGAATGACCGGGTCGTCCGTCAGACCTAACAAATAATCCGTGGTTGTATTGTACAACTTGGCAAGTTGAATCAAAATGTCGGTGGGAATGTCCCGCAGGCCCTGTTCGTAGCGGAAATACTGCGGTTGAGGCATGCCAAGATATTCTGCAAGTTTCTGCTGGGTCAGGTCGTGGTCCTCGCGCATGTCCCGCAGACGGGGATAGTAAGCCATAGCATTGCTCCTTGATAACTGATTGGTTATATTGACAATACTATGGATTTGTGCTATCTTGTCTATGTAATATCCGTTTGGTTATAAAAGCATGAAAGAAAGCTGCGCCCTCATGGAGGACGCAGTCACGGCGTGTCACGCAGACCTAAGAAATAATCGCTGGAAACGTGATACAGTTCGCATAGTTTAATAAGATGGTGGATCGGCAGCTCATTTGCACCGCGCTCATAGCGGGCGTACATTGTTTGTGATGTACCAAGTTTTGCGGCGACTTGTGCCTGAGTCAGGTCGGCGTCCTCCCGCAAGTCGCGCATACGGCGGATGTAGTCCATAGAAATTTTCCCTTTGCAAATCGCAATTTTCTATTAGAATATGGTAACACAGAGGGATTATTCTACTTGACTTTAGTAAAGATATTTACTATAATAAAGATACAAAATCTGTTTTGGATTTGGTGAAAAAACTGTGGGAGGTGCTCGGTTTGGAGAGTATGACAAACAAAGACTATTATTCCTACAAATCGGCCATAGAGGCAGCCAATGACACGCAGGATAAAGAAGCACTGCGGCAAATTCAAAAGCAATTAATTGCAAAATACACGCTGGATAATGAGGATGTTCGGGATTTGCTTCGCAAATTTCGATACTCTGTATAAAAATTGCGGCTTAGGAGGTACAAGATGATTTACGGCAATGTAAATGTTGACATGAACCCGGATGGCTTGGGTGCGTGGGAGGATATTCCGACCCATGTGCAGGTGGCGGGGCGTTACACGATTGATGACGTGCAGGCATTGCTTGCAAAGGCAGACACGGGCCTGGCTACCAGCGGACTGCCTGTCACCTATGAGCGTGATCAAATCCAAACAGGAAATCTTATCAAAAAAAATTACCAGGATTGCTTGATCGTGAAAAACAGTGAGCACCCGGACGATTATTTCAAATTTGTCTTTGCAACCCGTACAACCGGGAATATGACAACAATCAGCGTCTATCGCAGTGGCAAAAGCCCACTGATTGCCAAGAAAAATGCAGATGATGAACGCCGTCAGAGCAGCAATTTGTTATTGAATATTTTGAGCGCGGTATCCACACTGGACGAAAACGCCCTTGCCGCAGAGTATGATTACTACAGTATCCTTTCCCGTATTATTCGGGAAAATCTTGGTGTATAACTAATTTGGGAGGTAAACGAAAATGGAAAAGAAAAAGATTGTCATTCCTACGCTTACGTTTAACGGTGACTACTTTAAGTGCCCAAAGTGCGGTTGGATTTATCCCGGACCGCTGCGTGTACTGGGGAATGTGGCGCATGGCACACCCTGCCAACAGTGCGGCAACTCGACGCTTGAGCGCATTCAGTGAGCACACAAGTTACGATTTCTAAAAAAACAATCCGAAAAATTGCGACGGCCATTGCGGCAGTAAACAATTCCCGAGAGGTTGGCGGATTGTTTATGGGATACCGACATTCTTCAAAATATCGAATTGTGGATGCAACCGTGCCGGACTGTGAAAAGTGCAGTGGTGTGGCGTCCTTTGTGCTGGATGGTGCAGAGGAAACAGCAAAGGCAGAGGCTTTGGCAGGGCGCTACACGAATACACCGGAAATTATCGGCGTATGGCACAGTCATATTTGGGGAGATGCGGTGTTTTCGCTGCAAGACGAAGAGTCGAATCGAAGACTTGCACAAATCTTGGGAAACTGTCTTTCGGCTCTTGCACTGCCGGAAAAACAGAATAACCTACGGAAACTGATGATTTGGGAAATCGACCCGGCGGGTGAGGCAAAAATCTGCCGAGTCGCCTGTGAAACGGAGAATATACCATGACAGAGGAGCGATGCAGCAACTGCGTATATTGGCAATTCAGAAAATGTGCTGTGACTCAGCAAATCCGAAATGACGGAATCTGTAATTGCGGAAGTTTTCTGCGTAAGGAACTGCGCGATTGAAATAGATTGCCGATATTGGCTTTCTTGCCAATGTCGGCATTTTTTTCTCAAATTGCCGAAATTTACCGTTGACTAATCCGTTCCCAGATGGTAAAGTAACTATAGGTGCGAATAGCGCCGTGTAGTAAAAATTCAAACAAAGGTGAGGTGGTTGTCACAATGGATACCCCCAGTCCCAGTCCTGTGTACCGATGTATCTTGAATAACGGCAGCCACCACTTTTTTGTCAGGCAAACCAAAGCAAACTGTACGCGAAAATAAGCGCACGGTGTTGCTCTGCTTTGCATTGCCTAAAATTAAATGTGCCTGGCTGCCGCCTGAAAAGGAGGCAGCTTTTTTATGTCTGATACCGCGATCCTGACCCTCCGCACGATGCTGGCCAACCTGGACGACGCCAAAAAGTACCAGAGCCTGCGCGATGTTATGTCCACCCTGCCCGCGCCCGACCTGGCCGCCGTGTTCGAGGACCTCCCGCCCGAGAAGCTCCCCGTGCTGTTCCGCCTGTGTCCCAAGGACCTGGCGGCGGAGATTTTCGCCGAGCTTACCCCCGAGACCCAGCAGGACCTTATCGACGGCCTGACCGATAAGGAGCTGAAGGCTGTTGTGGACGACCTGTTCGTCGATGATGCGACGGATCTGGTCGAGGAAATGCCCGCCAACGTCGTCAAGCGTATTCTGGCGCAGGCAGACCCCGCGACCCGCCGCATGATCAACGAACTGCTCAAATACCCCGAGGACTCCGCCGGCGGCGTGATGACCACCGAGCTGATGGAGCTGCGCCCCGACTGGACGGTGTCGCAGGCCATGGCGGCCATCCGCAAGAACGGCTTTGACAAGGAGACCATCAACAACTGCTACGTCACGGACCGTGACCGCACCCTCATCGGCGTCGTCTCGCTGCGCGCGCTGGTCCTGTCCAAGGACCCCGACAACGAGCTGATCCGCGACATGATGGACGACAATGTCGTCAGCGTCAGCACGACCACCGACCAGGAGGACGTCTCCCAGATGTTCGAGAAGTACGGCTACCTGGCCATTCCCGTTGTGGACAACGAGAAGCGCCTGGTCGGTATCGTCACGATTGACGACGCTATCTCGATCATGCAGGACGAGGCCAGCGAAGATATTGCCAAGATGAACGCTATGGGCCCGTCGGACAAGCCTTATTTTAAACAGTCTATGTGGGAACTGTACAAAAACCGCGCACCGTGGCTGCTGTTCCTGATGATTTCCTCCACCTTCTCCAGCATGGTCATCCGCGGGTATGAGGATGCCCTCGCCGCCGTGACCGTGCTGACCGCCTACATCCCAATGCTGACCGACGCGGGCGGCAACGCGGGCAGTCAGAGTACCTCCACCATCATCCGCGGCATGGCCGTCGGTGATATTGAGCCGCACGACCTGCCGAAGATTCTGTGGCGTGAATTCCGCATTGCCATCCTCTGCGGCGGCACGCTGGCGCTGTGCAACTTTGCCAAGCTGATCTTCCTGGACGGCATCGCGCCCCCTGTAGCGGCAGTCGTTTGCCTGACGCTGATCTGCACGGTCATCCTGTCCCAGCTCATCGGCGGCCTGCTGCCCGTCGTTGCGGAAAAACTCAACTTTGACCCCGCCGTCATGGCGTCGCCGCTTATCACGACCATTGTCGATACCACGACACTGCTCGTCTACTTCAACATCGCGCGGGTGTTGCTGAGAATTTAAATTTTAGACACCGTGTTCAATATTGTAAATTGTACCGCACCCGGTTGGTGTGGTACAATTTTTTTAGAGAAAAAGCCTTCCCCTGAGGGGGAAGGTGGCCCCGCAGGGCCGGATGAGGGGCAAAGTTACTGCAGCGACCCGCTGGCGGGTAATAGCGGAAGGTTCGCCCTCATCAGTCAGCGGTCGGGGCCGCTGACAGCTTCCCCCCCCAAGGGGGAAGCCGCGTACCCGCGTGCTCTGCGCCCCGCGGGTCGATGCGAGCATCGACCCCTACAGGAGAGCGGCATTTTACATCCTTACAATCGGGAGTTTTCATCATGAACATGCAGGATTTTTATACCGGGCACGCTTTTGATGCGTATGAGTTTTTCGGTGCGCATACCTATTTCGGCGGCACGCATTTTGCGGTGTGGGCACCGTCCGCACAGCATATTGCCGTTGAGACCGAAATCGGTACCTTTGATCTGCACCGCACCCAGTCCGCCGTGTGGGAGTGCGACGCCCCCGGCGTGCAAGCGGGGATGGTGTACCAGTATTGGGTGCGCGGCGCGAACGGCCAGAGCGTGGCCCACTGCGACCCCTACGGCACGGCCATGACGCTGCGCCCCGACGGACGCAGCATCGTCAGCGATGCCCCCAAGGGCTTTGCCGATGACAAATGGATGCAGGAACGCACAAAATGCTTTGATAAGCCGTTGAATATCTACGAGGTCCACGCCGGCAGCTGGCGGCAGAAGGAGGACGGCAGCTGGTACACCTACGCCGAGCTGGCCGACCTGCTGCCCGCCTACTGCAAGAAGAACGGCTTCACCCATATCGAGCTTATGCCCCTGGCCGAGCACCCGTTTGACGGCAGCTGGGGCTACCAGGCCACCGGCTTTTTTGCGCCCACCAGCCGCTACGGCACGCCGGACGAGCTTGTGGAGTTTGTCAACGCCTGCCACAAGCAGGGGATCGGCGTTATCCTGGACTTTGTGCCGGTCCACTTTGCCGTGGATGCCTACGGTTTAAAAGAATTTGACGGTACGCCGCTGTATGAGTACCCCGCCGCCGCGGTGGGCCAGAGCGAGTGGGGCAGCTGCAACTTTATGCACTCCCGCGGTGAGATACGCTGCTTTATCCAGTCCTGCGCGGACTACTGGCTGCGGGTGTTCCACGCCGACGGCCTGCGCATGGATGCCGTGTCCCGCCTGATCTACTGGCAGGGCGACCCGAACCGCGGCGTCAACGGCTCGACGCTGGAATTCCTGAAGGGCATGAACGCCGGTTTGCAGCAGCGCCACCCCACGGCCATTCTGATCGCCGAGGACTCTACGAGCTTCCCGAAGGTCACGGCCCCCGTCGAGTACGGCGGCCTGGGCTTTGACTACAAGTGGGACCTGGGCTGGATGAACGACACCCTCGACTACTTTAAAAAGACGAGCGACGAGCGGCGCGAGAATCTGGGCAAACTGACCTTCTCGATGATGTACGCCTGGAACGAGCACTACATCCTGCCGTTCAGCCACGACGAGAACGTCCACGGCAAGGCGACCATCGTGCAAAAAATGTACGGCGAGTACGAGGGCAAGTTCCCGCAGGCGCGGGCGCTCTACCTGTACATGGCCATCCATCCGGGCAAGATGCTTGATTTTATGGGCAACGAATTTGCGCAGCTGCGCGAATTTGACGAGAGCCGCGAGCAGGACTGGATGGTGCTCAAGTACCCGAACCACGACGACTTCCACCGCTATCGCAGGGCGCTGAATGAGGCGTATCTTGCCAACGAGGCGTTCTGGAGCCGCGAGTACGACCCCGAGGCGTTCCGGTGGCTGGACTGCGCCCACCCCGAGCTGGACGCCTGTGCCATCTGGCGCGACGGCCATGACGGCGCGGTGCTGGCGGCATTCAACTTTGGCGACACGGAGCTGGCCGACTACACGCTGACCCTGCCCCGCGCGGGCAAGCTGACGAAGCTGCTGGACACCGACTGGCAGTGCTTCGGAGGCCGGACCGAGAAGCCGAAGCGGCTGGTCGGCAAGGCCTGTGGGGGTGAATTGAAGCTGACCCTGGCCCCGTTCAGCGGGCAGCTGTTTAAGCTGGTATAACTGCATACAAACAGGCCGCGCCTTTCCCGATACAGGATGGGCGCGGCCTTTTGCTGTACTGTAGGGGCAGGGCATGCCCGGCCCGCAGCTTTGCCGCTGCAACCCCTTTCGTGGTAGATTTGTAGGGAGGGGTCTTGACCCCTCCGCGGCGGCCAGAGGGCTGGCCGCCCTACAAGCTCCCGCAAACGGGGAGTGCAGGGGAGGGATTCATCCCTCCCGCGGGGCGTCGGGGACGCCGCCCCCTACAGGCGGAACCCGCAGGCGCTTCTGATGCCGAAAGTGCGCATTGACGTCAAACCCTCTGGATAGAATGGCTTCCCCCGAGGGGGAAGCTGTCAGCGGCCCCGCCCGCTGACTGATGAGGGGCGAGCCTGCCATTATTGCGCGTTTACGGCTTGCGGCGGCAAGCTCTCCCTCCGTCCGGCCCTGCGGGGCCACCTTCTCCCCCAAGGGGAGAAGGCAAAGAGAAATTCACCGCCCCCAATACTCCTCCACGATCTCCCGTTCCACAAACGGTTCCTTGATTCCGCCGCGCTCTATCGTTGTCTCGTGGCCCTTGCCTAAGATCGCGATAATATCCCCGGGCTGGGCGTGGTCGAGGGCGTAATAGATCGCCTGTCTGCGGTCCGGTATCTCGGCAAACGGCGTGGCCGGGTTGCCAAGGCGCAGCCCGGCGCGGATGTCCGCTAAAATGTGCTCCACGGGCTCGCCGCGGCTGTTATCCTCGGTGATGATGCAGAAATCCGCCAGCCGTGCGCAGACCGACCCCATGCCGAACCGGCGCAGGCGGCTGCGCGCGCCGCCGCAGCCGAACACCGCGACAAGCCGCGTCGGGCGGTAGGCCCGCAGCGTGCGCAGCAGGCACTCGGCGGCGGCCTCGTTGTGGGCGTAGTCGATGACCACCGTGAACGGCGCGTCCAGCGGCACCGGCTCGACCCGCCCGCACACGACGGCCCCGGCCAGCCCGGCATGGATCGCGTCCTCACCCGCGCCCAGCACCCGCGCCGTCGTCAGCGCGGCCAGCGCGTTGTACACGCTGAACGCCCCGGGCATGCCCACGGCGTACCGTGCGCCGTCCACGGTAAACGCCGCGCCCAGCCGCCCGCCCGCGCGGGTCAGCGCAAAATCGGCGTCGGCGCGTACATCCGCCGGGCAGCCGATGCCGTAGGTCACGGCGCGGCAGGGGAGACCCTGCATAATTTTCCCCACATGCGGGTCATCATTGTTGAAAACTCCCACGCGGCAGCGGCGGAACAGCGCCCGCTTCCAGAACAGATACTCCGCAAAATCCGCGTGTTCGTCGGGGCCGATGTGGTCGGGCGACAGGTTCGTGAACACCCCCACCGCAAATTCGATCTCCGCCGCGCGGTCAAATTTCAGCCCGAGGCTCGAAACCTCCATGACGCAGGTGTCGCAGCCGTCGTCGGCCATGCGGCGCAAAAGCAGCTGCAGATCGCAGCTTTCCGGCGTTGTATGGTTCAAATCATGCCGGTGCCCGGGCCAGCAGACGCCGTTGGTGCCCACCAGCCCGACCCGCCGCCCGTCGGCCTGCAAAACGGCTGCCAGCAGGTGGGCCGTCGTCGTCTTGCCCTTCGTGCCGGTCACGCCGATCATCGTCATGGCGCGTGCCGGTTCGCCGTAGAGCCGCGCGGCCAGCGCCGCCATGGCACGCCGCGGGTCGCCCGCCAGCAGCACGGCACACCCGGCGGGCAGGCCGGGCACATCATGGATGCAGAGCACCGCCGCGGCCCCGGCAGCGACGGCCTGCGCCGCAAAGTCGTGGCCGTCGGCGTGCCGCCCGGGCAGACAGACGAACAGCGCCCCCGGCCCGGCACAGCGGGAGTCACAGCAGACGGACGTGATTTCGGTCAGGGCATCGCCGCGCAGAAGCCGACAGCCGGTGTTTTGGGTAAGCCGCCGCAGGTCCATTCAGCATCACGCTCCAAAAAATTGCTCATACCAGATCAAAAAGCTGTATACGCACCAGATCTGCCGCCAGCAGTCGCCGCCGTGCAGGTGCTGGTTCAACATACTATGCAGCGCGCGCGGGTCAAAGAACTCCGCCGCTGCCGGGCGGCTGAACACGGCCCGCACCCGGCTGGTGTAGGGCTCCTGCCGCAGCCAGTCCCGCACCGGCACAGGAAAGCCGAGCTTTTTGCGCGCGGCGCTGGCGGCGGGCAGCGTGCGTGCCGCGGCCCGGCGCAGGGCAATTTTCGTCGTGCGCGCGTCGGCCTTGGCGGCAGCGGGCAGCGCGGCGGCCAGCGCCCAGACCTCCCGGTCCAGATACGGCACCCGCAGCTCCAAACTGTGCGCCATGCTCATCTTGTCGGCCTTGAGCAGGATGTCCCCGGCCAGCCACAAATTTAAATCCACCTGCTGCATCCGGGTCACGGGGTCCAGTCCCTCGGTGGCGTCCCAGATAGCCTCGGTCAAAAACATCGGGTCGCCGTCCCCGGCGTAATCCGCCAGCAGGCGGCGCTTTTCGCGCTCATTGAACAGGGCTGTGGGGCCGAAATACCGCTCCTCCAGGCTCATGCCGCGCCGCACGAGAAAGTTCACCCCGCGCGCGGGCGGCAGCAGCGACGCCGCCGCCCCCAGCCCGGCCCGCAGCCAGGGCGGCAGGCGGTCATACCATCGCGCCGTGAAGGGGTCGCGGTAGATGTTGTACCCGCCGAACAGCTCGTCCGCGCCCTCGCCCGAGAGCACGACCTTGACGTCCTTCGCGGCCTCGCGGTTCAAAAAGTAGAGCGCCACGGCGGCAGCGTCGGCCAGCGGCTCGTCCATGTGGTACTGTACGGCGGGCACGGCGTCCCAGAACTCGCCGGGGCTGATGCGCCGCACGCGGTTGCGCACGCCGAGGCTGCGTGCCAGCGCCCGGGCGGGGAAGGACTCGTCGTACTTCGGCTCGGCGTAGCTGATCGTGTAGGTGCGCGCGGGGCGGGCCAGCGCGGTCAGGTAGGCCGAGTCCACGCCGCCCGACAGGAACCCCGCGACCTCGACGTCGGCGACCTTGTGCGCCGCCGCACTGCCGCGCAGGACTTCTTCGATCTCGGCAGGGGAGACCGGCGCGTCGCCGGGCAGGAAGGCAGGCTGCACCCACCGCGTCGTGCGGACGATGCCGTCGGAGAACTCGAGAAAATGCCCGGGCAGCAGCTTCTGCACGCCCGCAAAAAACGTATCCCGCCCCGGGGAATACTGGCAGGACAGGTAGAGCGGCAGCTGCGCGGTGTTGAGCCGCTTGGCAAACGACGGGTGGTCTAAAAACGCCTTGATCTCGCTGGCGAAAAGCAGCGTGCCGTCGGCGCAGCGGCAGTAGTACAGCGGCTTGATGCCGAACATATCCCGCGCGCAGAACAGCACCCCGGCGCGGCGGTCCCACAGCGCAAACGCGAACATCCCGCGCAGCCGGGGCAGCAGCTCGCGGCCCCACTGCTCCCACCCGTGCAGCAGGACCTCGGTGTCGGTGCGGGTGGCAAAGGTGTGGCCCAGCGCCGTCAGCTCGGCGGTCAGCGCACGGTAGTTGTAGATTTCGCCGTTGAAAACGACGACTAAGTTTTTATCCTCACTGTACAGCGGCTGTGCGCCGCCCTCTAAGTCGATGATGGCCAGACGGCAGTGGCCGAGCGCCGCGGACCCCTCCACAAAGGTGCCCTGCCCGTCGGGGCCGCGGTGGGCAATGCGCGCCAGCATGGGGGCCAGCGCCGCTGCGTTCGCTGCGCCGTGCCCCGCGATAAAGCCTGCGATTCCGCACATGATTTTGCGTCCTTTCCCGGCAGTGCAACCTGCCGTTACCGCTTTGTCAGCTTAACTTGCTGGTATTTTACCACGTTCTGTGGTAGAATCATGTCAGAAAAAAGAGGAAAGAGGGCGAGCGTATGACACTGGGGCAGAATATCCAGAATGCGCGCAGGGCGCAGGGGCTGAGCCAGGAGGCACTGGCTGAAAAAATCGGCGTCAGCCGCCAGGCGCTGGGCAAGTGGGAGAAGGATACCGCCCTGCCCGGGCTGGACAATCTGCAGGCGCTGGCTGCGGCGCTGGGCATCGGCGTGGACGCACTGCTGGGCACGGAGAACGCCGACCCCGCCGTGCCCGCCGTGACGCTGGACGCGCTGCGGGACCTGCTGGCCGCCCGCGATGCCGAGGAAAAGCGCCGCCGCCGCTTGTGGGGCTGTGCCGGGGGCGCGGCGTTCATCGTACTGGCCGGGCTGCTGGCGGGCGTGGCGCTGCAATATGAGCGGCAGATCAGCGCGCTGAACCAGAACTATGCGGCCATCCAGTCCAGCTACGCCGCCCAGCAGGCGGAGCTGTCGGCGCAGATTTCGGAATTGCAGGACGCCGTCCGGATGGGCGAGGCCACGGTTCTGGACTGGCGTTGGCTGCCCGTGGACAAGCTGCACCGGGACGCCGATAAAAGCTGGATGCCCGTGCAGGTGCAGGTCACGCCGCGCACGACCCGCGGCGGTGTGACGGCCCGGCTGGCTGTGCGCTGCGGGGACGATACGCAGCTGTACGAAATGACCGCCGCGCCCGACGGCAGCTTTGCGGCGGACGGTATCGTTTTTACGGTGGGCAGCACCTATGAATTGAGCGTGCAGTGGACGGCTGACGGCGTGACCACCAACGAGACGCTGGGGACCGTGGATTTCAACGACGAGATGACCGAGCCGCAGATCATCTGGGGCGCGGCGGGCAGCAGCCTGGACTTTGGGTATTTCGTGCAGCGGGTCGGCAATAAGCAGTACCGCCTGACCCTGACCTGCTACCCTGTGGAGGTGCAGGTGGACGCCCCGCCGTGGATGCAGCCTGCGCAGGTGGAAATCGACCTGCGCCTGAACGGCGACGCCGGGGAGCCGACAGCCACCGCCGTACTGGATTGCGAGGGCGAGTCCAGCTATGGCAATTCCTCCCGCATCGAGAGCGTCTGGAACGGCACGTTCTACAGCGAGGACGCGGCAAACGGCTGGGAGTACGACGGCGAGACGATGCCGAAGTACGTTGTGCGTGTGACAGACACGAATGGAGATGTCTGGACGGAGGAAATGCCGCTGAGCAAACGGTGACCTGTAGGGGCCGGGCATGCCCGGCCCGGAGGTTTGCCATTGCAACCCCTTTCATGGTTTGCTTTGTAGGGAGGGGTCTTGACCCCTCCGCGGGGCGTCGAGGACGCCGCCCCCTACAAGCGTTTTTCGACAGCCTGAGCCTTCCCCCTTGGGGGAAGGTGCCCGAGGCCCCGCCCGAGGGCGGATGAGGGGCGGGCTTGCTGTTGCTGCCCGTTAGCGGGCAAATCTCCGCAAGCTCATCCCTCATCCGGCCCTGCGGGGCCACCTTCAGTCTCCGCGCTAAGAGCCGCCTAACGGCGGTTGCGCTCCGACACGCGCCTGCGGGCGCAGCCCCACTTGGGGGAAGGCAAAGAGCACATAATTTCCCCCCTGCCGCATACACTTACGGCAGGGGGGATTTGTATGCCGCGGATGCTGCCGGTGCTGCTGGGCGGGGATGCCAATGTCTACGGCATGGCCCGCAGCTTTTATGAATGTTATGGCGTGCGCAGCCTGGCCGTCTGCCGCCGCGCCCTGCCCGCGCTGGCCCACAGCCGTCTGGTGCGGGTCGCCGTGCAGGACCCGGCGTTCGGGCAGGACCACGTCTTTACGGCCACGCTGCTGGGGCTGGCGGCGCAGTACCCCGGCGTGCCCAAAATTCTCATCTCCTGCGCCGACGACTACACGGCCCTGCTGGCCCGCCATGCCGACGCGCTGCGCGGGGCGTACCGCTTTGCCTGCCCGCCGCCCGCAGCGCTGCCTCTGGCCGATAAACGGCAGTTTGCTGCGGCCTGCCGCGCCGCGGGGCTGCGCACACCGCAGACCGTGACGCTGTGCCCGGCGGACGCCCTGCCGCCGCTGCCGTTTGGCTGGCCGGTCATCGCCAAGCCCGCGGACCAAGCGGCCTACGCCCGCTGCGATTTCCCGGGGCGGCGCAAGGTGTATCTCGTTCAGGACGCCGCCCGGCTGCGGGAGCTCCTTGCCGCCGCGGCGCGGGGCGGCTATTTTGGCAGCTGGCTCGTGCAGGAGTACATCCCCGGCCCGGACACGCGGCTCGGGGTCGTCAACGCCTACTGCGCGGCGGACGGCAGTGTGCCGTGGCTTGTGCAGGGCCAGCCCCTTTTGCAGGAGCGCACGCCCGAGGGCACCGGCAACTACGCCGCCGTGCTGGTGGAGCCGTCCCGGCAGGACGCGGCGCTGGTGGATGCCCTGCGCGGCCTTTTGCAGGCGGCGGGCTGGCACGGCTTTGCCAATTTTGATTTGAAGTATGACCGCCGCGGTGAGCCGGTTTTATTTGAGCTGAACCCCCGGCAGGGCCGCGCGTCCTATTTTTGCGACGCCGCGGACGCACCGCTGGCCGTGCCGCCGGTGCAGGACCTGCTGTACGGCGGGCCGGTCACGCCGCCGACGCTGCGCCCCGCCGTCTGGTACACCGCGCCGTGGTACGCCGTGCACCGCGCCTGCCCGAACAGGCTTGCCCTGCGCCGTGCCGGGATTTTGAGACGCCGCGGGCGGGCGACGACACACCTGCTGGCGGCGGGGGAGGGGGCATCCCGGCGGATATGGTTTATGGCTCGGCAATTAAGTTATTACCGCAAGCTGTAGGGGGCGGCGTCCTCGACGCCCCGCAGCTGCCGCAAACATCCCGGGAGGGATGAATCCCTCCCCTACAAATAACGCGAGCGGGAGATTGTAGGGCGGCCAGCCCTCTGGCCGCCGCGGGTGGGCGTAAAAACGTCTCCGTAAATCCACTTAAAAAGGGGTGACAAACACATGTGCGGCATCGTCGGCTTTACCACGCCCGGGCAGGACCCGGCGGCGGCCAAACAAATCGTGCAGGGCATGGCGGACCTCATCCGTCACCGCGGCCCCGACGGCGAGGGCTGCTACGCCGACGGCACCGCGGCGCTCGGGCATCGGCGGCTGTCGGTCATTGATCTGGCGGGCGGCGGCCAGCCGATGCTCAATGAGGACGGCACGCTGGTGGTCGTGTTCAACGGCGAAATTTACAACTACAAGACCCTGCGTGCCCGATTGCAGCAGCGCGGCCACACGTTTGCCACGGATTCCGACACCGAGGTCCTGCTCCACGGGTATGAGGAATGGGGCCGCGACCTGCCCTGCCGCCTGCGCGGGATGTTCGCGTTTGCGGTGTGGGACCGCACCCGCGGCACACTGTTCTGTGCGCGGGACCTGTTCGGCATCAAGCCGCTCTGCTATTATAAAAAGGGCGAGACGCTGCTCTTTGCCAGCGAGATCAAGGCATTTCTGGCTCACCCTGCCTTTGAAAAGCGCCTGAACGAGGCCCGTCTGCCCGACTGGCTGAGCATGGAGTACCTGCCCGACGCCGAGACGCTGTTCACCGGCGTGTATGAGCTGCCGCCCGCCCATACGCTGACCTGGCAGGCGGGCCGGGTCACGCTGGCCCGCTATGCCGCGCCGCGGTTCCGGGCAAAGCGGGGGCGCAGTCTGCGGGCTTGGGCGCGTGAGATCGGGGACGCTGTCGCCGAGAGCGCCGATGCCCACCGCATTGCCGATGTAGAGGTCGGCTGCTTTTTGTCGGGCGGGGTGGACTCGTCGCTCATCACCTGCGAGATGGCCCGCCGCCAGCCCGCCGTGCAGTGCTTCTCGGTGGGCTACGCCGAGGAAGCGTATTCCGAGCTGCCTGTCGCCCGTGCCGCGGCGCAGGCGCTGGGCGTGCCGCTGACCGAAACCACCGTGACCGCAGAGGATTTTTTTGCGGCGAACCGCGCCATTCAGTGGTATCTGGACGAGCCGATGCCCAACCCGGCGGAGGTGCCGCTGTATTTCCTGTGCAGGACGGCGCGGCAGCGGGTCAAGGTCGTGCTCTCGGGCGAGGGCGCGGATGAGCTGTTCGGCGGCTATCCGCTGTACCGGCAGGCCGTCTGGGCCGAACGCTGGCAGAAAATGCCCCGGGCCGTGCGGCGGGCGCTGGCGGCCCTGCTGCCCGGCTGCGGCCTGCTGCACCGGGGCGCACTGCCGCGCTGGCAGCGGTCCGCCCGGGCTAACTATGTCTTTGAAACAACGCAGGAGCGCGATAAATATTTGAAGCGCGACTACCGCGCCCCGACCCCCGCGCAGCGCTGCAAGCCCTATTTTGACGCGGTGCGCGGGCTGGATGAGCCGACGGCGGTGCAGTGGGTCGATTGGCAGACCTGGCTGCCGCGGGACATCCTGCGCAAGGCGGACCGCATGAGCATGGCCCACAGCCTGGAGCTGCGGGTGCCGTTCCTGGACCGGCAGGTGCTGGCCGCGGCGCAGGCCCTGCCCCGGCGGTACCGCTGCACCGGGCGGCGCGGAAAAATCGCTCTGCGCGCCGCCGCGGCCCGCCGCCTGCCGCCCCAACTGGCCGACGCGCCGAAGCGCGGCTTCCCCGTGCCGCTGGCGGACTGGCTGCGGCAGGAGAAATATTACGCGCTGGTCAAGGCCAAACTCACCGGCCCGGTGGCCGAGCGCTTTTTTGACACGGGTGCGCTCTGCGCCCTGCTGGACGCCCACCGTGCGGGAAAAACCAACGCTATGACGAAGCTCTGGGCGTTTTACTGCTTTATTGAGTGGTATGAGGTGTATTTCACGGGAAAAATCCCGCCGGATTTGTAAAAAAGTTTTTGCAAAATGCTTGACAACCCGGCTCTCCGTTGCTATAATATCTTACGCAGTATGTCCCTCGCGGACATGAACCCGCAATAAGCGCCCGTAGCTCAGCTGGATAGAGCAACTGCCTTCTAAGCAGTGGGCCGGGGGTTCGAGTCCCTTCGGGCGCATTATGTGGTGCCTATGGCGCAGTTGGTTAGCGCGCCAGATTGTGGCTCTGGAGGCCGAGAGTTCGAATCTCTCTAGGCACCCCACCAAAGACCGTACAGGCGCGTTCCTGCACGGCCTTTTCTTTTATAATGGGTCGTCGCCAAGTGGTAAGGCACGGGACTTTGACTCCCGCATTCGTGAGTTCGAACCTCGCCGACCCAACCACAGCTCATCCTGCATGAATGTGCAGGGTGAGCTTTTTGTTTTGTAGGGGCGACCAATGGTCGCCCGCGGACGCCTGCGGCAATGGCAAGCCTTCCGGGCGGATATGGAATCCGCCCCTACGCCGTAGGGGGCGATGCTCGTCGTCGACCCGGGAGGGCAGCGGCTGCCGCAAGGCCGGCGGGCGGCCAATGGCCGCCCCTACAGTCTCCCCTTGGCCCCCTCTGCGAGGGGGCTCCGCCCGCAGGCGGTGGGGGAGAGAACTGTACGGCTGCCCGAAATATTTCGGGCTATGGCAAAGTTCTCTCCCTCCGCCCCTTCGGGGCACCTCCCTCGCAGAGGGAGGTTTTATTTCTTCCAAAGTAATGTAGGGATGGGTCTTGACCCATCCGCACCGCTGGCTGCTGTCGGCTAAGCTGCACGGAACGGTCAAGACCGTTCCCTACAAACCCGCCGAAGGCTCGCGATCATCCCGTTAGGTTTTTTCGACACCCCCGCCCCCTCTGCGAGGGGGCTTTAAAGCAAAAAACACCTTTTTTTCTTTAGACATTTATGCTATGATAAATTAAAACTTAGCTGCCAAAGGTGGTGCGTGCGATGATGACCTACGAAGAATTTGATAAGCGCTGCGACGAACTGGAAAACGCCCCACTGCAGGAGCGCAAGACCTTCTTTGCCGATGTACTGGCCGGGGAGACCGAAAAGACCGATGTGCGGATGATGGCGTTCTTCCGCTATGCGCTGCTCTTTTACCGCGCGGGCAACTTCCTCGCCGCGCGGGAAATCCTGGAGCCGTTCATTATTGATTACAAAAGCTACCGGTACCGCCCGGAGATCATCGCCTGCTTCAACCTCGTCGGTGTGGTGGCCTACTATGTGCAGGAGTACGCACTGTCCCGCTTCTACATTCGTGAGGGCCTTAAAATTGCGCGGGAACACAGCGAGGTCAGCCGTTACGCATACGAGTACAACAACCTTGCCGTGACCTATCTGGCCCAGCAGGACTACGAGAAGGCGCTTGAGGTCATCCGCGAGGCAGAGAAAAACATGCCCGTCTCCGATGAGGTGATGCACGCCTACATCTACCGCAATCTGGCGGAGATCTGCTGCCATCTGGACCGGCTGGACGAGGCAAAGGATGCCCTTGCCAAATGCGTGGCCTACCGGGGCCGGGAGATCCTGCCCGAGGAAGTGCGGATCGTGAACACGCTGCTGACCTATAAGTCGGGCGACACCGCCGGGTACAAACGCTGCTGCGCCGAGCTTCGGGAGCACCTGCCCCAGCTGCACGCGGAGGAGTTCCTGGCCTCCTGCAAGGTGCTGTTCGACTGTGGCATGGATGCCGGGGACAATGCGCAGGTCGAGTGGGTGCTGGACGCCATGGACGCCTACCTGCGCCGCGACCCCAAGGAGGCCCAGGTCGGTCTGCGGGCCGAGACCTGCCGCTATGAATACGCCAAAGCCAACGGCAACACCGCCCTGATGCTGGCCGCGCTGGAAAAGAAGGAGACCTACTACGCGCTGGTGCTGGCCCGCAAGGAGGAGGTCCATGTCCGGGATGTGGGCCGCTACCTGCGCATCGGCCAGCGGCTGCACAATGCGCTGGAGAGCGAGGCCGGCGCCAACCGCACCAAGACGCGCTTTTTGGCCAACATGTCCCACGACATCCGCACGCCCATCAACGGCATTCTGGGCATGCTGGAGGTCATCCGCGACTGCCGCAGCGACGAGGCGCGGGTCGATGACTGCCTGGGCAAGATCGATATTTCGGCTAAGCACCTGCTCTCCCTTGTCAACGACGTGCTGGACATGAGCAAGATCGAGAGCAACAGCTTTGTGGTGGACGCAAAGCCCTTCAACCTCGCCCGGACCCTTGCTGAGGTCGATGACATCGTCCGCATTCAGGCGGAGCAGAGCGGGCTGCGGCTGTACACGGACCACGACGATGTGCACGACGCCGACCTGCTGGGCAGTGCGCTCTACCTGAAAAAGATCCTTGTGAACCTGTACAGCAACGCCATCAAGTACAACAAGCCCGGCGGGAGCATCACCACCCGCCTGTGTGAGGTGAGCCGCACCGCCGACACCGCGGTCTATGCGTTCACGATCCGGGATACCGGCATCGGCATGACGCAGGACTTTATTGACAACCACCTGTTTGAGGCGTTCAGCCAGGAGGACAACGCCGCGCGCTCCCAGTACGGCGGCACCGGGCTGGGTATGTCCATCGTGAGCCAGCTGGTGCAGAAGATGAACGGTACGATCACCGTCGAGAGCACGGTGGGGGAGGGCAGCAGCTTTACCGTCACGCTGCCGTTTGCCATAGACCACGACCCGCCCGCCGCCGGGCCGGAGAAGGAAGCCTCCACCGACCTGCACGGCAAGCGCCTGCTGGTTGTCGAGGATAACGAGCTGAACATGGAGATCGCCGAGTTCATGCTGAAAAGCGCCGGGGCCGAGGTCGTCAAGGCGTTTGACGGCGAGAGCGCCGTGCGCGCCTTTGCCGCCGACCCGGCGGGCTGCGATGCGATTTTGATGGACCTGATGATGCCGGTCATGGACGGCTACGCCGCGGCCAGGGCCATCCGCGCCAGCGGGCAGCCCCGTGCCGGGACTGTGCCCATCATCGCCATGAGCGCCAACGCCTACGCCGAGGACGTGAAGAAATGCCTGGATTCCGGCATGAACGCCCACATCAGCAAGCCGCTGTTCAAGGATGTCATGCTGCGCACGATTGCGCGGTTTGTATAAATCTGCCGGGGACCATGCCATGAGGTCAAGGCACAATAAGGAGACTGCTAACATGAAAAAAGCTGTGATTTTTGATTTGGATGGTCTGCTGATCGACAGTGAGGTCATCTCCCATCGACTGTATGACGAACTGCTGCACCGGTACGGTAAGAGCGTGACCGTGGCCGAGTACGCCCGGGATTACAGCGGCAAAACGGGCGTGGCCAACATGACGAACGTCATTGCCCGGTACAATCTGCCCATCACGGTGGAGGAGGGCCTGACCTGGGAGGCTGCCCGGGAAAAGGAGCTGCTGCAGGATGTGCAGCTCAAGCCCGGCGCGGCGGCCCTGCTGTCCTGGCTGAAAACCGAGGGCGTGGCCGTGGTGCTGGCAACCTCCAGCGTGCGGGAGCGCGCCGTCGAGGTGCTGACCCGGCTGGGCGTCGTGCAGTATTTTGACGACATGGTCTTTGGCACCGAGATCGAGCGCGGCAAGCCCTGGCCGGATATTTTCCTGAAGGCTGCCGAAAAAGCCCACGCCGCCCCGACGGACTGTCTGGTTCTGGAGGACAGCGAGGCCGGCATCCAGGCCGCCCACGCCGCGGGCATCGACGTCCTCTGCGTGCCCGATATGAAAATGCCCGCGGAAAGTTATCAACAAATGACGGCGGCCATGTTGAAAAGCCTCGACGAGGTCAAGGGGTGGCTGACTGCGGAATAAGCGCGGCAGGGGCAGAGGGTCCGGGTCGATGGCGAGCATCGACCCCTACGCCGTAGGGGCGGATTCCATATCCGCCCGTGCCCGCTTGCCATACCCGCAAACACGACCCGCGTATAACCCCCTCCGCGCCTGCACATACTGTGCGCACGGAGGTGTTTTTATGAGCTATCTTGATTGTGCCCAGTATGACTGCTGCCATAACAAGGCGGGCTGTTGCTGCCTGGACGGCATCAACGTCCGCCATACCGGCCCCGGGGACGCTGTCTGCGGCAGCTACCGCAACAGCGGGGGCTGCGGCAACGTCGCTACCGACAACCAGCCGGCCTCGCCCGAGACCGAGATCCACTGTGACGACAGGGGCTGCCGCCATCTTGAGGGGCGCTGCTGCTGCGCCGACCACGTCAGCATTGACGAGTGCAGCTGCGGCCCCGAATGCGCCACCCGCGCCCCGCGGGAGACCGCCGAATAATTTTATCCCGGAACGGATGCCGTTTTCACAAAGCGGCATCCCTTTTTTATTGCTAAATCATCCGCTTTGTTGTATAATAAGACGATATAGTAGGTCTTGTCCGCCCTTTTGCGGGAAAACGTGGTGCACATGCGGGTCGTCGGGGACGCCGACCCCTACAACGCCGCAAATTTTTGAGCGGTGCGCAGCGCCGCGGTCCACCGCATTTATTATTTATTATTTTTTATTTATTATTTAAACGAGGTGTCACTCCATGTCCGAAACTCCTGTTACCGTGCCGTTTGTCTCCTTCCGCCCGATGGAGCGGGAGCTGGATGCCGACCTGCGCGGCGCGTTTGCCCGCGTGCTGGACAACAGCTGGTACATCGGCGGCAGAGAGGACGCCGCCTTTGAAAAGGCTTTTGCCGATTACTGCGGCGTCAGGCACTGCGTCGGCTGCGGCAACGGGCTGGACGCACTGGTGCTCATTTTAAAGGCCATGGGCATCGGCCCCGGGGACGAGGTCATTGCCCCGTCCAACACCTTTATCGCCACGGTGCTGGCCATCAGCTACGTGGGCGCAGCACCCGTGCTGGTCGAGCCGACGCTCGAAAGCTACAACATCGACCCCGCCCGCATCGAGGCCGCCGTGACCCCGCGCACGAAGGCCATCATGGCCGTGCACCTCTACGGCCAGTGCGCCCCGATGGACGAGATCAACGCCATTGCCCACGCCCACGGCCTTAAGGTCATCGAAGACGCCGCCCAGGCCCACGGCGCGACCTACAAGGGCCGCCGCGCGGGCAGTCTGGGGGATGCCGCCGGGTTCAGCTTCTACCCGGGCAAGAACCTGGGAGCGCTGGGCGACGCGGGCTGCGTGACGACGAACGACGACGCGCTGGCCGAGCGCATCCGCGCGCTGGGCAACTACGGCAGCGACTACAAATACCACCATGTCTACAAGGGTCAGAACTCCCGCCTGGACGAGCTGCAGGCCGCGTTCCTGGCCGCCAAGCTGCCGCACCTCGACGCTATGAACGCCGAGCGCCGCCGCATTGCCGCGCGGTATCTGGCCGAAATGCACAACCCGGCGGTCACGCTGCCCGCCGAGCTGCCCGACTGCACCCACGTCTGGCATATCTTCGCCGTGCGCTGCGCCGACCGCGACGCGCTGGAAAAGCATTTGAACACCCGCGGCATCGGCACGAACAAGCACTACCCGACGCCCATCCACCTGCAGGGCGCTTACGCCGAGCTTGGCCTTGGCAGGGGGGCACTGCCGCTGGCGGAGGAAATTTCCGCCACCGAGCTGAGCCTGCCGATGTTCTACGGCATGACCGACGCGCAGGTGCAGGCCGTCATCGACGCCGTGAACGAGTTTGAGGGGTGAACCATGCCGAAGGTCGGTATCGTAATTTCCAATTATAACGGCTGGCAGGACACGCTCATCTGTCTGGACAGCCTGCAAAAGCAGACGTTCACGGACTTTGAAGTGATTTTAATCGACGATGCGTCGCCGAATGATTCCGTTGCACAGCTGCAAAATAAGCTGCCGCCGAACACGGTGTTCCTGCCGCAAGAGCGCAACGTCGGCTTTGCCGCGGCCAACAACATCGGTATGCGCCGTGCGCTGGACGACGGATGCGACTTTGCGCTGCTGCTGAACAACGACACGTCGGTCCGTCCGGATTTCCTTGAAAAGCTGCTGGCCGAGACCCCCGCGGGGGCGGCCAGCTGCCCGAAAATGCTGTTTATGGACCCGCCCGACGAGATCTGGTTTGCGGGCGGTGAGCTGGACCCCAAGACCGGCAAGGTAAAGCACCTGGGCGGCCACAAAAAGGACGGCCCCGAATTTGCCGAAAAAAAGCAGGTCAGCTTTATCACGTTCTGCTGTGTGCTGCTGCCGCGGGCCGTGATTGAGAAGGTCGGTTATCTCGATGAGACGCTGTTTATGTACTGCGAGGACGTTGACTACTGCATTCGTCTGGCGCAGGCCGGCGTGCCGATGTGGTTTTTGCCCGATGCTGTCATCCACCACAAGGCGGGCGGCAGCGCGGGCGGGATGTTGTCGGTCTACTACATCACCCGCAACACGCTGTACCTGACCTGCAAGGGCAAAAGCGCGGCCTATGCGAAGCTGAAAACGATTCTCCCCCTCCTCACCGGCGCGGCACGCTACGCCCTGACAAAGCTGCTGGGCCGCAAAAAAGGCCGCAGCTACGGCGCGTTCCGAGGCGCCGTGGATTTCTGGAACGGGAAAATGGGGCGGATGAAAGGAGCAAACTGAACGTGCCGCAAATCACCATTGTCATCCTGCAATACCGGCCTGACGCTGCGGCGCTGCGGCGCACGCTGGCTTCGCTGGCGATGCAGGACACGCGCGATTTCGCCGTGGTGCTGGGCGACGACGGCTCGGCGCAGGACTATTTTGCCGAGAGCCGTGCGTATTTAGCGGCGCACGGCATCACCGACGTGCAGACCACGAAGCTGCAGCCGAACGGCGGCACCGTGAAAAACGCCCGGAATGCTGTGCGCGCCGCCGCGACCCGATGGGTGCTCATGCTCTCACCGGGGGATTTCCTCTACGACAGCGAAACGCTGCGCTGGTGGCTGGGGCGCTTGCAGGCCGACGAGCCGCACGTGGCCTTCGGCAGGCAGGCCTACTTCACCCCCGATCCGCCGCAGCCCACGGCAGGCGAGACACCCTTTGACCGCACACCCTATGACCCCGCCCACTACGACGCCAAGGCCATCCGCCGAAACCTGCTATTGTACGACGACGGGATCAGCGGCGCGGGGCTTGTGTACGAGCGGGCGCTTTTCCTCTCGGCGCTGGACAAGATGGCCGACCATGTGCGGCTGGCCGAGGATTTCTCCCTGCGACTTTTCGCTGTGCAGGGGGTGCGCATCACCCGATATGACCGGCTGACCGTCTGGTACGAGTACGGCGGCGGCGTCTCGACCGATGCAGCTGCCCGTGCCCGGATGCTGGGCGACTGGCGCGCCATGCTGGAGGTGCTGCGGGCGGAATACCCCCGCGACCGCACGGTGCGCCTGGCCTATGAATATTACTTCAACGACCGCCGCAAGTCCCGCCTTGTGCGCGGGCTGGTGGGGCGGCTCATCGTGCCGCAGAACGCCCCCTTCAAAAAAGCCCAGCGCGCCTGGAAGCCGCCCACCAACGGCGACGCGGCAAAACTGCGCACTGTGTACGAATTTGCGGAAAAGGAGAACGCCGCCGAATGATGCCGCTTTTACAAAAATCAAAGACTGCCGCACGCGACTGGCTGCAGGGTATCGATACCGCGCTGCTGCGCACGGTAGCGGCGGCTGCAGCGCTGTGCATGCTGCTGGCGCACGGGTTCGCCTTCACGAATCTGTTCCCCAACCATGACAGCACTGTGCTGGTGTTCGATGCCCAGTGGACGATGTATGTGCTGGGGCGCTGGGCGCAGAACCTGTATTTCCCGCTCGTGCGCGGAAAAATCGCTGCGCCGTGGCTGATCGGCGCGTTTAGCATCGTGTATCTGGCGCTGACGAGCTACTGTATCACATCGCTGCTGCACCTGAAAAAGTGGTCGGCGGCACTGCTTACCGGCCTGCTGGGAACTTGCGCCTCGGTCACGGCACAGCTGGCGACCTACACCTACGAGACGGACGCCTACCTGCTGGCAATGCTGCTGGCCTGCGCCGCCGTCTGGTGTACCGAGCGGCTGCCCCGGCTGTGGGGCTATCTGGGTGCGGCGGTCTGCCTGTGCGGCTGCTTGGCGCTGTATCAATCCTACATCCAGTTCGCGGTGGGGCTGTACCTGCTGCTGCTTTTGCAACGTGCACTGCAAGGCGCAGAGTGGCGGCACTGGCTGCGTCAGGGGGTGTGCGCTTTAGCGGCATTGGCGTTGGGCACGGCACTGTATCTCGTGTCGCTCAAAGTTTCGCTGGCGGTCACGGGCTACCGATTGGCCGACACTGGCAACGGCCTGACGCAACTGCTTCGTCTGGGGCCTGCGTCGGTGCTGGCGGGCATCCCGGCGACCTATGGCAACTTTTTCAAGACGCTGTTCGGCTATTCCGGCTGGAATGACCGGGGCATGCGGGCGGCCACCGCACTGCTTTTTGTGTTGACGGCGGCGGGGCTTGCGCTGCGGCTGCGTGGGCGCGGCGGGCGCATGGCTGCCCAAGTGCTGTGGGCGGTGGCGCTGCTGCCGCTGGGGCTGAATGTCAGTCATCTGCTGGCATCCGGCAATGTGTATATCCTGATGCAGCACGCGCTGTTCCTTGTTTATCTTGTACCGATGCTGCTTTTTGACGGGGCAGCGCTTACCCCCGCTGATTGGAAAGTGGGTGGGGTACTCGTCAAACTACTCTGCGGTTTTCTGATCCTGCGCAATATTCTCTGCGCCAACGGCGCGTATGTCTACACGAAGCTTGTCTATGACAACACCGCCCGCCAGATGACGCAGATCATGGCCGACGTGGGCAAGCTGGACGGCTACGAGCCGGGCACAACGCCGGTGGCCTTCGTGGGCAGCTTTACCGATTCTCAGCTAGCCTACCATGACCCGGCGTTCAGCCGCTATGAGGAGGGCGACCTGCATCAGGTGAACTCCGCCGTGACCTATGACGGCACGATCAAGTGGTGGTTCCAGCATGTCATGGGCAGCAGCGCCGCCGTGATTGCGGACAGCGGCACATTGATCGCGCTGGGCGAGACCCCGGCTGTGCAGGCTATGCCGCTTTACCCGGCAAACGGGTACTGCGCCATGGTGGACGGCACCGCCGTTATCAAACTGTCTGACTGAAAGAAAGGCAAAACTATGATCATCCAGACCATCAGCATGAAGAGCATTACGGCCGAGGGGCTGGGTACGCTCTCGGTCTTTGAGGGCGGCCACGACGTCCCCTTTGACATCAAGCGCATCTACTATATTTATGGCGCGCCGCAGGGTACCCAGCGCGGCGGCCACGCCCACAAGGCGCTGCGGCAGGTGCTGTGGTGCCCCTACGGCAGCATCCTCATCCGGCTGGACGACGGCCACGAAAAGAGCGAGGTGCTGCTGGACGACCCCGCCAAGGGACTGATTGTGGAGCACAACATCTGGCGCGAGATGATCTGGCAGCAGGAGAACTCCGTGCTTTGCGTTGCGGCGGATTCCTACTACGAGGCGGCAGATTATATCCGTGACTACGACGAATTTCTGAAGACCGTACAGGCGAAGGGGTAAACCGTGCTGAATGTTATGCTTCTGTCCGCCGGGGTCACGACCGGCTGGCATCTGGCGCAGGTGGCGCAGCGGGCGTTCGGCGACGAGATCTGCCTGCACCTCTGCGATACGAACCCGCGCGAGCTTGTCCCTGCGGCGGCGCTGGGCGGGGCGTTCCACCGGGTACTGCCGCTGGCCGACCCGGCGTATGAACAACAAATTCTCGATCTGTTGCAGGAAAATCATATTGATGTGCTGATTCCGCTCATCGATCAGGATCTATTCACTTGGGCGGCGGACGCCCCGGCGCTGCAGGCACTGGGGGTGCGCTCCACCGCGCCGCTGCGCCACACGGCGGAACTGCTCAGCGACAAAAAGGCCATGGCAGAATTTTTGCAGGCGCACGGTCTGCCCACCCCGCCGCTGGTTGCGCCGGAGGCAATGGAACAGGGGCGCGCCTACGTGGAAAAACGGGAGGTCGGCTGCGGCTCCATCGGGCTGCGTACCGTGGTCGGGGGCGAGGGCTACACGCCGCACCCCGGCAGCATTCTGCAGGAAAAGTGCGACGGCGGCGACACCGAGATCACCGCCGAAATCTTCAACGCGCAGGGAAAGCTGCGGGTCTTCTGCCGGGAGCGCGTCGCGACGAAGTCCGGCGTCTGCACGAAGATGCGCCCGCTGGACGTGCCGGAAATCGAGGACTACATCCGAACCCTGACCGGTCTGCTGCCTTGCCCGGCGGCGTTCTGCGCGCAGTTCATGCAGCACCGCGGGCGGTGGAACCTCATCGACTGCAACCTGCGCATCGGTGCGGGCACGGCGATGGCTTCCGCCGCCGGCTTCCAGCTGGTGCGGGCATTCTGGGCGAACCTCTGCGACCAGCCCGTGCCCGACGCATGGCTGCAGCCCGACCCCACGGTCAAAGCCGTGCTGCGGGTCTATCAGGAAGTGGTGATCCGGTGACGCTGTACTGCGATGTGGATGGCACGCTGCTGGACAGCAGTGCCCGCCACGAAAAACTGCTGCGCGACCTGCTGGCGGCGCGGGGACTGCTCTGGCCTGCCGCCGCGCCGGATTACCTGCGCTACAAAGCCGACGGCCACAGCACAAAGGCGTGGCTGATGCTGGCCGGGTTTGCGCCGGAAACCTGCGCCGAGCTGGCCGATGCTTGGCGCACTGGCATCGAGCAGCCCGAATATCTGGCGCTGGACACGGTCTACCCCGACACGCTGCCGTTTTTGCAGGCCATGCGGGCAGCAGGGCGGGACGTCGTGCTGATCTCGGCACGGCAGAACGCCGACGCGCTGCGGCAGACGCTGGCGCGCTGCGGCATTCTGCCGTTAGCGGTGGAGCTTTTGGTCGTGCCGCCGGTGCACGCTGACCGCCGCAAGGCGGAGCTGCTGCGCCCCCGCATCGCCCCCGGCGACGTTATGCTGGGCGATACCGAGGTGGACAAGAGCTGCGCCGAGCTGCTGGGGCTGCCGTGGATCGTGCTGGATCGAGGCTTCCGCAGTGCCGTCTACTGGCAGGCGCACGGCGTGCAGCCGGCGCACGATCTACACGAAGCCGCCCGGCGGTTACAAAATTTGCCATAACACGATAAAAAAGAGGTACCCACCATGAACCAGCCCAAGGTCAGCGTGCTGATCTCGTTTTACAATCTGGCACCCTATGTCGACAAGACGATGGAGACTGTACTTGCACAGAAGACGAATTTCCCGGTCGAAGTCCTCTGCGCGGACGACGGCTCCGACGATGGGACGATCGAAAAGCTGCGCGTCTGGGAAGAAAAATATCCCGATACCGTGCGTGTTTTTGTGATGGATCGCATCCCCGGCGCAAAATATGAGGCCAACGAGCGCATCAAGCGGATGAACGCCATCCGTGGGCGGCTGTTCTACGAGGCCAAGGGCGAGTACGTCAGTTATCTGGACGGCGACGACTTCTACACCGACGACCACAAGCTGCAAAAGCAGGTCGACGTGCTGGACGCCGACGTCGAGCACAAATACATTGGCTGTGGTCACAACGGCTGCTATTATTGGGAGAGCACCGGCAAGACCGTCCCCATCGAGCGGCCAATCCGGGAGTGCAGCCTGACCGCCGAGGAATATTGGAGCTTTTTGTACATCCACACGAACGCGCTGCTGCTGCGCAACATCGGCCTGCAGGGCATCGACCCGTACAAGAGCGGCATCCCCATCATCGATAACCCGCTGACCTTCCAGTTTTTGCCCTACGGCGACATCTACTATCTGCCAGACTGCATGTTCAACTACCGCCAGATCGAGGGCAGCACCTACCACCGCCGCAGCCCTTACCAGAACGACATCCTCACGGCGCTGATTTTGTACGAGCAGCGCTGCATCACCCGCAAATTCGACGCGGCGGGGCTGGTGCGCTTTCTGCGCGAGTACGAAGACCTGTATAAAGCGCGCAAGGACCCGCGTCTGACGCAGGACGCCCAGACCTACATGGAAAACCTGCACACCTACCACGCCGACCGTCTGCGCCGCATCGTCAACTACAATAACGAAAGTGCGCTGTCCCGCCTGTGGTGCGAGGTGGAAAACCCCGTATGGTTCTTTATCACGAAGGTCTGCCGCCATTTTATCTGGAAGCCCAAGGTGCGGGCCCTGCTGGAAGAGGCACGTATCAAAACCGAAAAAGGGGAGTGCTGAATCATGGAAGAAATGAACGAACTGACCGCCGAAGAACGGGCCCGCATTTTACAGCATGAGCTGGAGGCCGTCTACGGTTCGTCGTCGTACAAGATTGGCCGCGCCGTGACCTGGCTGCCCCGCCATGCGAAAAAGGCGCTGGCGTACCTTGCCCACAACGGCCCGACCATCAGCGCCAAATATCTGTATACCTACGCGAAATATCACAAGGTCGCCAACAAGGAATACGCCTACTGGGCTTGCCTGCAAAAAAAGGACTACCCCGAGGCGCTGAAAAAATGGTTTCAGGAGACAAACTACACTCACACACCGCTCGACCTCGAACACCCCAAGACCTTCAGCGAGAAGACCCAGTGGCTCAAGCTGTACGGCGGGTTCGAGGATGTCTATCCCCTCGTTGACAAGTATGCCGTGCGCGAGTGGGTCAAGGAGAAGATCGGCGAGGAATACCTTATCCCGCTGCTGGGCGTCTGGGATCGCTTTGACGACATCGACTTCGACAAGCTGCCGGACAAGTTCATGCTGAAGGTCAACCACGGCGCGGGCTGGAACATCGCCGTGCAGGATAAATCCAAGTTCGATAAGGCGGATGCCAAGCGGAAGATCGAGGGCTGGCTTAAGCTGAACTACTGCTACCTGATGGGCGGGTTGGATGTGCAGTACATCCACATAAAGCCGCGCATCATCGCTGAAAAGTTCATCGAAAACGACGGCGGCGACCTCTACGATTACAAAATTTTCTGCTTCAACGGCGAGCCGAAAATTATTTTGCATATTGAGGAGCGCTATACCGACAAGGAGGAACGGATGTTCTTTCTGGATACCGACTGGAACCAGCTGCCCTTCAACATCAATGTGCCGCTGGAACTGGACGCCGATCTGCCCCGCCCGGCGAACCTTGAAAAAATGCTGGACATTGCCCGCACGCTGAGCCAAGGCTACACTGCCGTGCGCGTCGACCTGTACTCGCTCAATGACGGCAGCATCAAGTTCGGCGAGATGACCTTCACCACCGAGAGTGGCATCTCCCGCTGGCACCCCGAGAGCGCGAACGACTTCATGGGCAGCCTGATCCACCTGCCCGGTGTCGACGACGCCCCGGCGGAGGGCAACGCGTGACGCCCGCCGTCAGCGTCATCGTCCCGGTCTACAAGGCCGAGGCGACCCTCGACGCCTGCGTCGAGAGTATCCTTGCGCAGACGTTCCCGGACTTTGAGCTGCTGCTCATCGACGATGAAAGCCCGGACCGCTGCCCGGAAATGTGCGATGCCTGGGCAAAAAAAGACCTGCGCATCCGCGTTTTGCACCCGGCTAAGGCCGGGCCCGGCCCGTCCGGCGCGCGCAACGCCGGGGTGCAGGCCGCCGCGGCCCCCTGGCTGACGATGGTGGACAGCGACGACACGATAGCGCCCGACCTTGTGGAAAAGCTGTTGGCGGGCGCGGAGACCACCGGCGCAGAGCTGGTGATCTGCAACGGCTGCCCCGTGACCGAGGATGGCGCACAGCACCCGCTGCCCGCCGACGAGCAGTTCACGAAGGACACGCTGCTGGACGTAGATGCGTTCTGGGACGCCTTCCATACGCCGTGGATCAACCAGTTCACCGGCACGGCCCACCGCCTCTACGCCGCAAGGCTTTTTGACGGCGTGCGCTACCCCGTGGGCCTGCTCCACGAGGATTACTACGTGCTGCCGGATTTAATTGCACATTGCAGCGCTGTTTACTGCATGGCCTTTACGGGTTATTATGTGCTGCGCCACGCGGGCAGCATCACCGACGGTGCGCGCCATGAGGTGCGCCTGGCCATGACGAAAGGCGACATCCACCGCGCCGAATACTTTTTGCACAACGGCTGGTATGACCGCGCCGAGGGTGCGCTGACCGATGCTGCGCTGTTTTTACACGACAACAAGCGCGCCTACGATTTGACCAAGCCAGGTCACCGCGCGGAATTTGCCGAGACAAAACGTGAGCTTTGCCGCGTGTACAATGCGCTGGCCGCCCAAAAAGGGAGCGCGTCGATGAAACTGCGGGCCGCCGCACTGAGGGCGGGGCTGGGCGTGTTTGCCATGTATGTGAGAGCGCGGGGGTGACGGGCAGAGCCCCTCCGGCCATCGCTGCGCGCGGCCGCCCCCCCAACAAAACCGCCAACAAAAGGAGCCCCCTCATGCCCACCGTCACCGTTATTATCCCGGTCTATAAGGTCGAGCGCTATCTCGACGCCTGTGTGGAGAGCGTTGTGCGGCAGAGCTATGCGGACTTGGAGATACTCCTCGTCGACGACGGCAGCCCGGACCGCTGCCCGGCGCTCTGCGATGCCTGGGCAGAAAAGGACCCGCGCATCAAGGTCATCCACCGGGAGAACGGCGGTCTGTCCGCCGCGCGCAACTCCGGCATCGACGCCGCCATGGGCGAGTTTTTGCTGTTCGTTGACAGCGACGACTTATTAGAACCCGACGCCGTCCGCCGCGCGGTGGACGCCCAACGGCAGCAGGACGCTGATCTGGTCATCTTCAACCTGACCTACGTCGATGAAGAGAACCGCCCGCTGCCGCAGCCGGATTTCAGCGGCTTTACGGATGAGATCCTCGACGAGGACGGCGTCTGGCAGCGCTGCTTTGCACTGGCGGAAACAAGGATTTACTACGTTGTGGCGTGGAATAAGCTCTACCGCCGCAGCCTGTTCCAACACCTGCGCTATGCCCCGGGCAAACGGTATGAGGATCAGTTCCTGCTGCCCCACCTGCTGGCACAGTGCAAAACCATTGCCTGCCTGGCCGCGCCCGGTTACCGCTACGTGCAGCGCAGCGGCAGCATCATGGCGCAGGGGTCGAGCCGCACCTATCTGGACCGGCCCGAGTACCTGCTGGACTGGTGCGCCTACTTTACCAAAAAGGGCGATGCCCTGCGGGCCGAGGGGCTGCTGAACGACGCCATACAGAACCTTGCCGAAAAGCAGTGCTTTGACCTGTCCACACCCGCCCAACGGGCCCGCTACCGCGCCGCCTGCCGCGCCTGTGCCGACAGCTACACCGCGCTGGCCGCGGCTACGGGGCAGCGCTCGATGCGTCTGCGCGCCGCGCTGCTGCGCATCGGTCTGCCCGCCTACCAAGCCTTTTTGAAACACAAAACCTAAGGAGTTCCACGCATGGAAAAAACGCAACTGCAAAACTACCATGTCCACTACGGCCCGGCCCAGGGCTGGAGCCGTGTCGACCTGCGCGAGCTGTGGCGCTACAAGGACCTGATCTGGCTCTTTGTCAAGCGCGATTTCAACGTCATGTACAAGCAGACGGTGCTGGGCCCGGCGTGGATCTTAATTAACCCGCTCATGTCCACGGCCATGTACTGCGTCATGTTCGGCACGATTGCCCAGCTGTCCACCGACGGCGTGCCGCAGATTCTGTTCTATCTGGCCGGCACGGCGCTGTGGGGCTTCTTCTCGTCCTGCATCAACAAGGTGTCGGGCACGTTCACGACGAACTCCAACATCTTCAGCAAGGTGTATTTCCCGCGGCTGGCCATGCCGATTTCGACGGTGATCTCCGGCCTTATCAACTTTCTTGTGCAGTTTGCACTGTTTTTCATCCTGCTGCTTGTCTACCTTGCCAAAGGCGAGGTCAGCCCGCACTGGGGTATGCTGCTGCTGTGCGTGCCGCTGGTGCTGCAGGTCGGCCTGCTGGGCCTTGGCTGCGGCATCATCGTGTCCAGCCTGACGACCCGCTACCGCGATCTGATGGTCGTTGTTACCTTCGGCGTCCAGCTGTGGATGTACGGCTCGCCCGTCGTCTACCCGCTGTCGATGATCACCCACCCCGTCCTGCGCGCGGTCATGGTCATCAACCCCATGACCGCACCGATGGAGAGCTTCCGTTATATCTTCTTCGGCACCGGGCAGGTCACGGGCGTCATGTGGGCGTCGTCGCTGATCTGGACCGTTGCGCTGCTGGCGCTGGGACTGTCGCTTTTCAGCAAGGTCGAAAAGACCTTCGTCGATACGGTGTAAGGGGGCGCGAGTATGCGTGAAAATTCGTTGATGATTCGCGTCGAGAACGTGAAAAAGCAGTACCGCTTGGGGCAGATCGGCGGCGGCACGCTGCGCGGCGACCTGCAAAGCTGGTGGGCCCGCAAGCGCGGCAAGGAGGACCCGAACACCCTCATTGGCACCGACCAGCGCCTGATCGGTACGACGTTTATGGCGCTGAACGGCGTCAGCTTCACGGTCAACAAGGGCGAGGCCGTCGGCATCATCGGCTCGAACGGCGCGGGCAAGTCCACGCTGTTAAAGCTGCTGACCCACGTCACAGCCCCCACCTCCGGCGATATTGACCTGTATGGCCGCGTCGCCTCGATGCTCGAGGTCGGCACCGGCTTCCACCCCGAGATGACGGGCCGAGAAAACGTCTACCTGAACGGCGCGATTTTAGGTATGACCCGCGCCGAAATTGACGCCAAGATGGCGGAAATTATTGAGTTCTCCGAGGTCGGCGACTTTATCGACACGCCGGTCAAACGCTATTCCAGCGGCATGTTCGTGAAATTGGCATTCTCCGTTGCCGCCCATCTGGACAGCGAAATTATGATCATGGACGAGGTCCTCGCCGTCGGTGACATGAAGTTCCAGAAAAAGTGCCTGACCAAGATGCGCCAGGCCGCCCGGCGCGACGGCAAGACCGTCCTCTACGTCAGCCACAACATGGCGACGATCCGCGACCTGTGTGACCGCTGCATCGTGCTGGACAAGGGCAAGGTCATCTTCGACGGCGACGTGGACGAGGGCATCGCGCTGTACCTCTCCACCAAGTCGCAGGAGGCATCCTTCATCGACTACTCGGGCGTCAAGCGCGACAACTGGTTCAAGCGCGACAACATCCGTCTGCAGTCCGTTGAGCTGCTCGACGCCGACAATGAGGTGCTCGAGCGCCGCAAGCCGGTCACGGTGCGCTACCGCGTCCATGTCAACGAGGCTGTCGCGGACGTGGGTCTGCGGCTGGAAATGCGCGACGAGGTCGGCAACCCGCTGGGCGCGACCTGCGTCTATGGGCTGGATCTGCAGCCCGGGTATACGACGTTCACGGCGCGGTATGATTTGAGCGTGCTGGCCCCCGGCAAGTACGGCAGCTATTTCACCGTCATCACCCAGGGCGAGGGCGGCGCGCATACGGTGGAGGACTGGGTCCCCGGCATGATGTTCCGCATGGTGGACACCCTGACCGAGGGCGAGACCGAGTGGAACACCACCGCATGGGGCCCCATCGAGCTGCCCACCGCCGCCGTGGTGGAGGTGCAGCATGACTAAGGTCGCGGCGCTCTACATCGCCACCGGCAGGTACACGGTGTTCTGGCCGGAATTTTACGAGAGCGCCGAGAAATACCTGCTCAAGGACTGCGAGGTCCACTACTTTGTCTTTACCGACACCGCGACCCTGCCCGGGGACGACAACCCCCGCGTGCATATCTGTGCGCAGGAAGCCTACTCCTGGCCGTTTGCCACGCTGCGCCGGTTTGAGATTTTTTTGAAGCAGGAGCAGGCGCTGAAAGCGTTTGACTACATCTTCTTCTTCAATGCCAACGCCGAGTTCATGCAGCCCGTCACGCGGGAGATGCTTTTGCCCCGCGCTGAAAAGGGCGAGCACCTGCTGGTCGTGCAGCACCCGTCGTTCTACGCCAAACCGAACTATGAGTTCACCTATGACCGCAACCCCCGCAGCACGGCCTGTATCCCCTACGGGCTGGGCAAATACTACGTCTGCGGCGGCGTCAACGGCGGCGAGGCGGCGGCATTTTTGCAGCTTTGCCACACGCTGGATGCACGCATCCGCCGCGACCTGCAGCGCAACGTCATTGCGCTCTGGCACGATGAATCCCAAATCAACCGGTATATCCTGTTCCGCAAAGACTTCCGCGTGCTGACCCCGGCGTTCTGCTACCCCGAGGGCTGGGACCATCTGCCGTTCCCCTGCATCATCCGCATCCGCAGTAAGGCGCGGTATATCGACATTCCGGCGCTGCGCAAGGACGCGCCGGAGACGAAGCTCTCCCCGGCGGTGGCGCGGTGGAACCACTTTGCCATGCGCGCCGCGCGGTGGACGCAGAACCATATTTTCAAAAAAGGAAGCTGACCGATGACCGATACAAGCTGGCAAAACCGTGTGACCCTGCTGGTCAACAGCTGCGACGCCTACGCCGATTTGTGGCAGCCGTTCTTTACGCTGCTCAAGCGCTATTTTGTGCCGCTGCCTGCGGAAATCCTGCTGAACACCGAGACAAAGGACTTCGCCTTTGACGGGCTGAATCTACGCTGTGTGCACAGCACCGCGCCGACCTACGGCGAGCGGATGACAGACGCCCTGCGCGAGGTGAAAACCGAGTACACGCTGCTGCTGCTGGATGACTTTTTCCTGCGGCGGCCCGTGGATATTGCGCGGCTGGCGGACATCGTCCGCTGGATGGACGCGGATCGGGACATCGTTTATTTCAACAGCGACGTGACCGCCGCGGTGTGTGATTTGGAGGTGGACCGCTACCCCGGCTACCGCCGCCTGCCCGCCGGCAACCGCTATACGCTGAATTTGCAGGCTGCCGTCTGGCGCACGGCCAAATTTGCTGCCTACTGGCAGCACAAGGTCAGCCCATGGGACTGGGAGGAGCGCTGCAACGTGCTGACCGCCGCCCACCCGCGGGATAAGTTCTACTGTGTTACGCGAGAGGATGCGCGGTTCCTCGACTACGGCTACCACGGCGGCCAGTGGATGGGCATCTGCCACGGCCAGTGGGTGGAATCTGACGTTGTGCCGCTGTTTGAGAAGGAGGGCATCGAGGTCGATTTCTCAAAGCGCGGCTTCATAGACCTCGAGAACCGCCCCGCCAGCCTGAACAAAAGCGCGGACCGCGCCGAGCGCTATGCCCGCGTGCGCGCCTGTCTGGGGACGGCGTACCTGCTGCCGTATTTTGTATTCTGCCGCCGGTGCAATCTGTATTCCAAGCGGAACCACTGCGCCGTCGATGAGGATTATTTCCACTATTTGCAGCGCAAGGCCGATTTGCAGAATAAGACCGGCAAAAAAATCTGGTTCGGGCCGATGCAGCGATAAAAAGCCGATGAAAAGCCTCCCCCTTGGGGGAGAGTGGCCGCAGGCCGGGTGAGGGGCAGCTTTGCCGAGATGACCCGATTATGGGTTGTAATGGCGGGGTCTGTCCTCATCAGTCACCTGCGGTGACAGCTTCCCCGAGGGGGAAGCCTTTGCATGCTAACGAAAAAAGGATATGCAACAGAAAAGCTCTGCTGCATATCCTTTTATTTTTTACCGGTAATCAATCGGCAGCGTCGGCAGGCCGTTCAGGCTCCAATCGGCTAAATTGCCGTCCTGAAACTCGTAATACCCCTGCGCGGCGATCATCGCGCCGTTGTCGCCGCAGTATTTCAGCTCGGGCAAAAAGACCTTTGCGCCGAGCTTCTGCGCGCCGTCGTTGACCAGCTGGCGCAGACGGCCATTGGCGGCGACGCCGCCGGCCAGTACGACCTGCCTGGCGTTTGTGTCCGCCGCCGCGGCCAGCAGCTTTTTGGCCAGGATCTGGTCGATGCGCTCCTGGAAGCTCGCGGCCATGTCGGCCACGTTCACGGTCTGGCCCTTCTGCTCGGCGTTGTGGACCTCGTTGATGACGGCGGTTTTCAGGCCGCTGAAGCTCACGTTGTACTTGCCGTCCACATGGGGCACGGGCAGCTTGTACGCCTTGGGGTTGCCGTCCCGCGCCGCCGCGGCCACGCTGGGGCCGCCGGGGTAGGGCAGACCCAGCGTGCGGGCGACCTTGTCGTAGGCCTCGCCCGCGGCGTCGTCCACGGTGCGGCCTAAGATTTTATAGCGGCACCAGTCCTCGACCAGTACAATGTGGCTGTGCCCGCCGCTGGCGACGAGGCACAGAAACGGCGGCTTCAGATCCTGATGCGTTAAATAGTTGGCCGCAATGTGCCCGCGCAGGTGGTGCACCGGCACAAGCGGTTTGCCCGCCGCGTAGGCCAGCCCCTTGGCAAAGTTGACGCCCACCAGCACCGCGCCGATGAGCCCCGGCGCAAACGTCACGGCTACGGCGTCCACGTCGGCCATCGTCATGCCGGCGTCGGCCAGCGCCTTGTCAACGGTGGCGCTGATATACTCCGCATGGCGGCGGCTGGCGATCTCCGGCACAACGCCGCCGTAGAGCGCCTGCTCTTTGACGCTGGTGGAGATGACGTTGGAGATGACCTTCCGTCCATCCTCCACAATCGCCGCCGCGGTTTCGTCGCAGGTGGACTCGATACCTAAAACATACATATTATCACCCTTTTTAAAGGAGTAGAGTAAAATCTCTTGGCCCCCTCTGGGAGGGGGCTCCGCCCGCAGGCGGTGGAGGAGAGAACTTTGCGGTAATACGAAAAATTTCGGGTAATGGCACAGTTCGCTCCCTCCGCCCCTACGGGGCACCTCCCTCGCCGAGGGAGGCAAGTAGCGCGCGTTCGCGCGAAATATTTAATGTGCCTCCAGCCATGTCTTTCCCACGCCGACCTCCGTCGTCAGGGGAACGCTGTAATGCACGACGTTTTCCATTTCTTCCTTCAAAATGCGCTTGACTTCGTCGATTTCTTCCTCGGGCGCTTCGACGATCAGCTCATCGTGTACCTGCAAAAGCAGACGCGCCTGCAATTTCTCGTCCCGCAGGCGCTGCCAGACGTGGACCATGGCCAGTTTAATGATGTCCGCCGCAGTGCCCTGGATCGGCGTGTTGCGGGCCATCCGCTCGCCGCTGGCGCGCACCTGAAAGTTCGAGCTGGCCAGCTCCGGCAGGGCACGGCGGCGGCCAAACAGCGTCTCGACGTAGCCCTTGTCCTTCGCGTGGGCGATGCAGTCCTTCATATAACCGTCCACCTTCGGGAAGGTGTCGAGGTAGGTCTTTAAGAAAGTGTCCGCCTCCTTGACCGGGATGCCCAGATCCTTGCTCAGGGAGTACGCGCCCTTGCCGTACATGATGCCGAAGTTGATGGCCTTGCTGGCTGAACGCAGCTGCGGCGTGACCTCGCTCTCGGGAATGTGGTAGATTTTGGCAGCGGTGGAGCGGTGGATGTCCGCGCCGTTCAAAAACGCCTGCTGCATGTGCTCGTCGCCTGTGATGTGCGCCAGAATGCGCAGCTCGATCTGCGAGTAGTCGGCGTCCACGAGCGTCTCGCCCGCGCCCGCCACAAAGTAGCTGCGCAGGCGGCTGCCCAGCTCGGTGCGGATGGGAATGTTCTGCAGGTTCGGCTCGGTGGAGGAGATGCGCCCGGTGCGCGCCTCGGTCTGGATGAAGGTCGAGTGGACCCGCCCGTCCGCAGCCTCGGCGTTCAGCAGGCCGTCCACGTAGGTGGACAGCAGCTTGGCGTAGGTGCGGTATTTCAGGATCTCGTCAATGACCGGGCTGTAGGGGCGCAGGCTTTCCAGTGTCTCGGCGTCGGTGGAGTAGCCGCGGGCGTTTTTCTTGCGCGGCGGCAGGCCCAGCTTGTCAAACAGCGCCTCGCCCAGCTGCTTCGGACTGTTTACGTTGAACGAATAACCGACAGTTGTATAAATATTGTTTAAGATCCCGTCCAGCTCGCTGCGCAGGCTGTCGCCGAACGCGCGGATGCCGTCGGCGTCAATCGCAAAGCCGATGCGCTCCATGTCGGCCAGCACCCGGGCCAGCGGCAGCTCCATCACGTCCAGCAGCTTGCGCTGGCCGCTCTCGTCCAGCGCGGCGGCCAGCGTGTCGCACAGGCCCGCCAGCACGCCCGCATCGGGCGCGGCCTCACAGGCAAAGGCGGCGTGTACGCCGTACTCGGCGGCCAGGGAGTGTACCTCATAGCCGCTGGCCGACGGGTTTAAAAGATACGCGGCCAGCTTGCCGTCAAAGCGCAGCGCACTGCCGATGCCGCCGTGCTCCAGCGCCAGGCGGTAAAGCGGCTTTGCGTCGAACGCCCAAAGCTCGGCGCCGCTGTCCAGAATCGCGGCCAGCCGGTCCGTGTCGGGCAGGTAGACGTCCTGCCCCTGCACAAGGTACCAATCGCCGTCGGCGTTCCGGGCGGCGTAGAAGCGGCCCTCCAGCAGCAGCGGCAGGGGGGACGGCTCGACTGTCTCGAGCGGTGCGGCATTCTCGGATGGGGCGGGCGCGGTGCCGCCGTTCAGGCCCCAGCGGTCCACCAGCTTGTGCATTTCCAGCGCGGCCAGCAGCTGCGCGGCGGCAGCGGGGTCACCGGGCTGGCGCAGGTAGGCGGCAGGGTCGGTCTCGATGGGCGCGTCCTTGCGGATCGTGCCCAGCATATAGGACAGGTCGGCCTTGTCGCGGTTGGCGGTCAGCTTGGCGCGCTGCCCCGGCTTGACGGCCTTGTCGTCGATGTTGTCATAGACGCCTTGCAGGCTGCCGAACTTCGAAATCAGCGCCAGCGCGGTTTTTTCACCGATGCCGGGCACGCCGGGGATGTTGTCCGACGCATCGCCCATCAGGCTTTTGACGTCGATGAGCTGCGGCGGCTCGATGCCGTACTTCTCGCGGATGGCGGCGGGGTCCATGGGGATGGTCTCTTTGTTGGTTGCCAGCAACACGGTGGTTGCATCGTCCACAAGCTGCAAGCTGTCGCGGTCACCGGTAGCCAGCAGCGTCGTGCCGCCCGCGGCCTCGCACGCTGCGGCCAGCGTGCCGAGAATATCGTCGGCCTCCCAGCCGGCCTTGCTGACCTGCACAAAGCCAAGGTCGGTCAGCAGCTCCTTCAAAACCGGCATCTGCTGGGCCAGCTCCTCGGGCATGCCGTGGCGGGTGGCCTTGTAGCCGTCGTAGGCGGTGTGGCGGAACGTCGGCGCACGCTCATCCCACGCGATGGCGACGGCGTCGGGCTTGTGCGCCGTCAGCAGGTTGAGCAGTATATTTTGGAAGCCGTAGATGGCGTTGGTGTAGCGGCCATCCTTCGTCGTCAGCAGCTTGATGCCGAAAAACGCGCGGTTGACCAGGCTGTTGCCGTCCAGGACCATGAGTTTCATGCGCAATACTCCTTATAAACAATCTACATTTCAGTATACCACATTTGCGGAAAATATGGTAGAATAGAATGTAAAAATCGAAAAGTCTAAAGCCTTCCCCCGCGGGCGGGGGAAGGTGGCGCGCAGCACCGGATGAGGGGGCGGGCTTACGGCCGGGACCCGGTCACGGGCGGCTGCGCGGACTTTGCCCCTCATCAGCCGCCTGCGGGCGGCAGCTTCCCCCGAGGGGGAAGCCTTTTGGAAAGGAAACTTATGCAGCTACGCAACCTATCCATCCCCACCGGCGCGGTGTTTGCGCCGATGGCCGGCCTGACCGACGCGGCGTGCCGCCATCTGATGGCCGACCACGGCGCGGCCTGGACCGTCAGCGAGATGGCCAGCGCCAAGGCGCTGAACTTCCACGATGAAAAATCCCTGGCTCTGCTGCGGGACAAGCACCCCCACGGCCTGTACGCCATCCAGCTGTTCGGCGCGGAGCCGGAGTCGATGGCCAAGGCAATTCTGTTTGTAAGGGAGCAGGGCATCCAATTTGACATTCTCGACATCAACATGGGCTGCCCCGCGCCCAAGATCACCGGCAGCGGCGCGGGCAGCAGGCTGCTGCTGGACCCGCCGCTCTGCGGGCAGATGGTCGCCGCCGCGCGCAAAGCGCTGGGCGATGATACGCCGCTGACCGTCAAGATGCGCATCGGCTGGGACGCCGACCACCTGACCGGCGTCGAGGTCGCCAAACAGCTTGAGGCCAACGGCGCAGACTTGATCGCCGTCCATGGCCGCACGCGGGAGCAGATGTACATCCCGCCCATCGACACGGCGGCCATCGCGGCCATCAAGCAGGCCGTGTCCGTCCCGGTGCTGGCCAACGGCGACGTGACCACCGCCGACGAAGCCCTTACCTTATTAGAAGCAACCGGCTGCGACGGCGTTATGATCGGGCGCGGTGCGCTGGGCGACCCGTGGCTGTTTGCGCAGGTGCGCGCAGCGCTGTTGGGCGAGGAACGCCCGCCCGAGCCGACGCTGAACCAGCGGATGACCGCTTTGCGCGACCAAATCTACGAAATGTGCGAGGAAAAGGGCGAGTGGGCCGCCATGCCCCAGGCACGCAGCCAGGCCATGCACTATATGAAGGGCCTGCACGGCGCTGCCGCCCTGCGCCGCTACTGCTCGATGCTCGAGCACTTCAGCGATGTGGATACGCTGATCGAGGCGGTGTATAGGTTGCAATAACGTAGGGGCCGGGCATGCCCGGCCCGCAACCTTCCCGTAAAAGCGCAATAACCGGTATGCCGCGGGCCGGACATGTCCGGCCCCTACCGTGGCGCTTCAAAACCGTCCCCTCGTCAATTCGTCCAGATTCTGCTCGTAGCAGGGCAGCATGTGCTCGATGAAATACTCCGCCTCGGGGCTGTGCATGGCGTGCAGGGCGGCCATCTGCTGGGCGTAGGCGGCCTCAAACTCGCGGTTGCCGCCGCGGTCCTCCTCAATGCACTTGATAACGGCGGAAAGCCGGTCCGCGGCCTTTAAAATTTTGCGCTCGGCGTCGTTCAGTACGCTGCCGGTCAGCCAGACCTGGGTCTCGGCCTGTAATTCTTCGGGCTGCAGGCTCGCCATCACGCGGGCGCTCTCGTGCTCCACGGCCTTGTACGCTGTGCGCAGGGCGTCGTTCTTGTACTTGACGGGCGTCGGCATATCACCGGTCAGAATCTCCGGTGCATCGTGGTAAATAGCCGCTGTGGCTACGACCTCGGGCCGCAGGGCCGCGCCGGTGCCCGTGCAGTGCCTGCCGATCAGGCAGAGCGTGTGCGCCAGCATGGCTGTGTCGGCGGTGTGCTCGCTCAGGGACTCGGGGCGGGTGCTGCGCATCAGGCACCAGCGGGTGATGTACTTCATGCGGCTGAACAGCGCGCTGAACGGATAGGTTTTCATCTTCACGCGACCTCCGGTTTGTGGTATAATGGGGCGTATGCAGGGGCCGATGCTCGCCATCGGCCCGGGGGGCGTCAGGCACGCCGCCCCCTACAGCTCTACGGTAAGTATACCACAACTTTCCTCAAAGTGAGGCCCCATAAAGGGGACTATCAATATGCAAACCACAATTTTTAAACAAAAATCGAACTATTGGCGCGTCTTTGCACTCTGCTTTTTCACGGCAGTGCTGCTGTTTGCGCCTCACTGCATCGTGGATGCCGTCGCGGGCGGCGGGTACTTCCACTACGCGGGGGACTTCAACGACCAGCAGATCAACTTTTACCAGTACGCCAACGCCTTTGTCAAAAACGGCGGGTCGTTCAGCTGGGCCACCGACCTGGGCAGCGGGTTTGTCAATTCCTACTCGTTCTACCTGCTGGGCAGTCCGTTCTTCTGGCTGTCCATGGTCGTGCCCGCGCGGCTCATGCCGTGGGCCATGGTGCCGCTGCTCTGCCTGAAAATGGCCGTTGCGGGCGGCGGCGGGTATCTCTGGGCGCGCCGCTGGGTGCGGGACGAGACCTGGAGCATGCTGGCGGGCTGCCTGTATGCGTTTTCCGGGTTCAGCATCTACAACATCTTTTTCAACCACTTTCTGGACGTTGTGGCGCTGTTTCCGTACATGCTGGCCGCGCTGGACGACGCGGTCATCGACGATAAAAAGGGCGCGTTCCCGTTCTGGGTCGCGCTGAACCTTGTCGATAACTACTTCTTCTTCGCCGGGCAGGCGGTCTTTCTCATCATCTATTTCTTCTGCATGGCCGCCGGGCGGCGGTATGAGCTGGGTCTGCGCAAGTTCGTGCGCCTGGCGTGGGAGACAGCTCTGGGCTGTGCCTGCGGGTGCGTGCTGCTGCTCCCGGCGGGGCTGTCGCTGCTGCAAAATCCGCGTACCATCGACCCGTTCAGCGGGTACGGGTATCTGTTCTACGGTAAATCCCAGCAGTACGGCGCGATTTTTTACAGCACCCTGCTCATGCCCGACGCGCCCTATTTCAAGGACCTGTTTCAGGAGGGCATCCTCAAGCACACGAGCCTGACGGCCTATCTGCCGCTGGTCGGTGTCGCGGGCGGGCTGGCGTTCTGCCGCGCAAGGGAGCGCCACCCGTTCACCTACGTTTTAAAGGTCTGCGTCGCCTGTGCGTTTGTGCCGGTGCTGAACAGCGCGTTCTATGCGCTCAACTCGAGCTACTACGCGCGGTGGTACTATATGCCGATTCTGGTTTTGTGCGGTGCAACGTGCTATCTGCTCTCCCGCCCGGCGCTGGCCGAGCAGCGTCTGCCGCGGGCGCTGCGGCTGACGACCTTCCTGACGCTGACGGCGGTGGTGTTTGCCGTTGTGCCGGGCAAGGACGACGACGGCAACACGGTCTTTGGCGTGCTGGACGAGCCCGCGCGGTTCTGGGCTATCTTCGGCATGACGATGCTGGGTATCGTGATTTTTGCGCTGCTGTGGCATTTTTGCCGCCATAAGCGGCGGTGGGGCGCGATTCTGACCGCCGCCGTGCTGGGATTCAGCCTGCTGTACGGCAGTTTGCATCTGTCTCTGACGAAGTACGCCCAGTGGGATGTGGACAGCAATCTGATTGCCGAAACCTATGATTCCGTCGAGGACGTCGCCGCCGCGCTGCCGGACGATGCGTTTTACCGCATTGACGCCTACGGTGCGCACAACAATCTGGGGCTGTGGTTCAACAGGAGCTGCCTGCAATTCTTCAACTCGACGGTTGCGCCGAGTATTATGGCGTTTTACCCCGAGGTCGGCGTCAAGCGGGACGTGAACTCCAAGCCCGACGCCGAGAACTACGCCCTGCGCGGCCTGTTGAGCGTGCGGTACACGCTGGTCGCCAAGGACAAGGAGACCGAGTGGACCGACAAGGATCTGCCCGGCTGGCAGCGCACCGGCGAGACCGACGCCTACGCCCTCTACGAGAACGAAAACTGGGTGCCGATGGGCTTTACCTACGACTGCTACGTGACAGCGGACCAGCTGGAGCGGGTAAGCGAGGAAGAACGCGCCCAGATTTTGTGCCGCGCGATTTTGCTGGACGACGACCAGATCTCCGCCTTTGGCAGCCTGCTGGAACCCTTGCCCGACGAGGAGCTGACCGACCGCGGCGAGGACGCCTACGCCGCCGACTGTGCCGCCCGCCGTGCCGCCGGTGTGGCAGCGTTTACCGCGACGGACACCGGCTTTACCGCAAAGACCGCCTATGACGCGGACGAGCTGGTGTTTTTCAGCGTGCCTTATGACGACGGGTTCAGTGCCACGGTCAACGGTGAGCCCGCCGCAATCGAGAAGGTGGACGACGGCCTGATGGCCGTGTACGTGCCCGCGGGGGAGAACGAGATAGAATTTACCTACCATACGCCCGGATTGAAGGTGTCCGCCTGCGTGAGCGCAGCGGCGATTGCAGTGTATGGGGTGTATTTGCTGGTGATTATAAGGAAACGAAAAAGCCAGCCGGGAAGTAAGCGGTAACATTTGTAGGGAGGGGTCAAGACCCCTCCCTGCGAACCTGTTGGAAAAGGACGCCATTTGCGCGGGCGAAGCCCGCGGGGAGAGCCTCCCCATCAGGGGAGGTGGCCGCGAAGCAGGGCGGAGGGGTTCAGCCCGTTGACGGGCAGCATAGCAAAGCCGCGGGCCGGACATGCCCGGCCCCTACGGACTGCCGTGAATCGTTGTGCACGAGAGGGGCAAGGGAGGGCGGCAGCCCATCCCCTTCCAAGTTGGCGGGTGGTTGACCGGGAATGGGCAGCCACGCAAGGCCCGTCGGAATCCCCCAGTCACCTAACGGTGACAGCCCTTCGGGCCCGGGCCCCTCTGTCGCTCCGCGACATCTCCCCGCGCAGCGGGGAGTCACCCTTTGACAAGGGGGCCTCTACCTCACCCCTGCGGGGGTTCGGGGGAACACCCGAGTTTAAGGTGGAGGAAGGCTCGGCGGCGTTAAGAACGGACAGTAATACTGCGTCCGTTTAGCCGCCGAGACTTCCGACCTCCGCTTTGGGGGTCTTGGGGGCGTGCAGCCCCCAAGTCGCGGGTCCGCTGCGTCGAAACAGCGGCAGTTTTCTTTGCAAGCTTTCTTTTGCTGCCAAAAGAAAGCGAGTTTCCGGGAGGATGCCGTTCATACTTTAGCCGAACCGAGAAAGGAAAAACCATGCCAAACCATGCTGAACAGCTCGCACAGGAGCTGAACTTAAACGTAAAAAACGTGCAGGGCGCGATTGAACTGATCGACCAGGGCAATACGATCCCGTTTATCGCCCGCTACCGTAAGGAAGCCACGGGCTCGATGGATGACCAGGTCCTGCGTGACCTTGGAGATCGTCTGGAATACCTCCGCGGCCTCGATAAGCGCAAGGATGAGGTCACGTCCTCCATCACCGAGCAGGGCGCGATGACGCCCGAGCTGACCGCCGCACTGTCCAAGGCGAAAACCCTCGCCGAGGTCGAGGACATCTACCGCCCGTATAAGCCCAAGCGCAAGACCCGCGCCAGCATCGCCAAGGCGCGCGGTTTGCAGCCGCTGGCCACGGCTATCTTCCGCCAGGACGCCGCATTTGACCCCGAGCGGGCCGCCGCGGACTACCTCAACGACGAGGTCCCCGATGCCGCCGCGGCGCTGGCCGGGGCACAGGATATTATTGCCGAGGCGGTCTCCGATGATGCCGCCTGCCGCGCCGAGCTGCGCCGCTACTACCGCGCGTTTGGCCGTGTCGCCAGCGCCAAGGCCAAGGACGAGGACAGCGTCTACGCCCAGTACTACGACTACGCCGAGCCGCTGAACAAGATCCCCGGCCACCGCGTGCTGGCACTGGACCGCGGCGAGCGCGAGGGCTTTTTGAAGGTCACGATTCAGGTCGACGCCGAGCGTGCCGCGGGCATCGTCAGCTGGATGTTCGCCCGCAAAAAGACCGGCGGCAAAAGCGCCGAGCTTGTGGATGCCGCCGCCCGCGATGCCTACAGCCGCCTCATTCATCCCAGCCTTGAAAACGAGCTGCGCGGCGAGCTGTCCGATGCCGCCGCCGAGGGCGCAATTAAGGTCTTTGGCGATAATCTGCGCCAGCTGCTTTTGCAGCCGCCCATCCGCGGCAAAACGGTCATGGGTCTGGACCCCGGCTACCGCATGGGCTGCAAGGTCGCTGTCGTTGACCCCACCGGCAAGGTGCTGGACACGAACGTCGTCTATCCCGTGCCGGAGTTCAAGCGCGTGGACCAGGCAAAAAAGACCATCAAGGCGATGGTTTTGAAGAACGGCGTCGAGGTCATGGCCATCGGCAACGGCACGGCGGGCCACGAGACGGAGGAATTTGCCGCCGAGGTCATCCGCGAGCTGGCCGACGAAAAGAACCTGCATTTGCAGTATATGGTCGTCAGCGAGGCCGGCGCGTCGGTCTACTCCGCCAGCAAGCTGGCCGCCGAGGAGTTCCCCCAGTTTGACGTCAACCTGCGCAGCGCCGTGTCCATCGCACGCCGCTTGCAGGACCCGCTGGCCGAGCTGGTCAAGATCGACCCCAAGGCCGTCGGCGTCGGCCAGTACCAGCACGACATGCCCCAGAAGCGCCTGAATGAGACGCTGGACGGCGTGGTCGAGGACTGCGTGAACAGCGTCGGCGTCGATCTGAACACTGCCTCCGCGCCGCTGCTGCGCCGTGTGGCGGGCGTCAGCGCAGCCACTGCCAAAAATATCGTCGCCTGGCGTGAGGAGGAGGGCGCGTTCACCTCCCGTGCGCAGCTGAAAAAGGTCAAGGGCCTCGGCCCCAAGGCGTATGAGCAGTGCGCGGGCTTCCTGCGGCTGCCCGAGGCGAAGAACCGCCTGGACGCCACCGCCGTCCATCCCGAAAGCTACGCCGCCGCCAAGGCCCTGCTGGACGCCTGCGGCTACACGGCTGCCGAGATCGGTACAGACAAGCTGGCAGATCTGCCCGGCGTCGTCAGGGCCAAGGGGGCCGGGACCCTCTGTGAGGCGCTGGGCGTGGGCGAGCCGACGCTGAACGATATTGTGGCCGAGCTGTGCAAGCCGGGACGCGACGTCCGCGACAGCCTGCCCAAGCCGCTGCTGCGCAGTGACGTCATGGGTCTGGACGATCTGAAGCCCGGCATGGAGCTGACCGGCACTGTGCGCAACGTCATCGACTTCGGCGCGTTCGTCGATCTGGGTGTGCATCAGGACGGCCTGGTCCACGTTTCACAGATCAGCGATAAATTTATCAAGCACCCGCGCGAGGTACTCAAGGTCGGCGACATTGTGCGGGTCAAGGTGCTGAATGTGGACACCGCCAAGAAACGCATCGCCCTGACGATGAAGGGCGTGCCCCAACAAAACTAATACAAAACCGGCACGAACATATATAAATGTTGCATATAAAAGAAGACGGTGTTAAGACTTTAACGAGATAAGTCGTGCATTTACACCAAAACACGACAAAAACATTCAGGAAACGAAAATATTTGTTGGCAAATACATAATATATGTGAAAACAAAAGGCCGCGGCGGGCAAAACTCGGGCATTCTGACCAAAAGCCAAAAATGAAGGATTTTCTCTTTTGTGCAGGAAATGGAAAAAATCGGATTTGTGCATTATGAACAAAGAAACGGCACATAATTATGCTATAATGCCCAATGTAAGGAGCAGATAGAGCATGGTGGCTCACCTCCTTACCGCAAGCCGTGCGCCCGGTTCCACCCTGGACACCGGTGCTGAAGATGCGGCAGATTGCGTGAGACTATTTTGGAGGTCATTTATTATGGTGAAACAAGTCAAGGTTTCCAATTTTACCGAGGTCAAGGGAATCGTGTCTGCTGCCGCCAAGTGTTATAACGATGTCGGCGTGCATGACATGAAGGGCAGCATTGCCGATGCCAAGAGCATCCTGGGCATGATGAGCCTGGATTACAGCCATCCCGTCAAGATCGTCTGTGAGGATGAGCGCGACCTGAACAGCGTTGTCAACGCGATCAAGCAGTAAAATTAGGAAGGACCGCCCCACGGTGTAAAAGCCGCGGGGCGGTTTTTGCTGCCGCAAAAAGGCTTCCCCATCGGGGGAAGCTGTCCGCGAAGCGGACTGATGAGGGCAAGGCTTTCGTGATTTCCCGCTTGTGGGCAACACCCGGCCACCCACCCCTCATCCGGCCCTGCGGGGCCACCTCCCCCCCGCGGGGGAAGGCAAGGAGCGCATCACGCCGCTGCGTAAAATTTTCTGAAAATAGAAAGTTTGAAAACACGAGAAAACAAGAGCATTTGAGAGAATTCGAGAGCAAGCACAGTATAAATTAAAATTCTTGCCAAAACCCGTTGACTCTGCTGCCCTTTTCTGCTATAATCACACTTGCGCGAAAAAGCGTCCTGCGGGGCGCTGTTAAATACCGTTATTAGACGGACGTGTTAATTTCTCAATGGAGGTTCCTACTATGAGCACGACTCTCGCTAAGCCCGCTGAAATGGCTGACCGCAAGTGGTATGTGATCGACGCCGCCGGCAAGCCCCTCGGCCGCGTTGCTGCCAAGGCTGCTGTCATCCTGCGCGGCAAGAACAAGACCACTTTCACCCCCAACGTTGACTGCGGTGACCACGTCATCATCATCAACTGCGATGAGGCTGTCCTGACCGGCAAGAAGCTGGAGAAGAAGTTCCATCGCACTCATTCCGGCTGGATCGGCGGCCTGAAGGAGACCCAGTACAAGACCCTGATGGCTGAGAACAGCGACAAGGCCATGACCTACGCTGTCAAGGGCATGATCCCCTCTAACACCATCGGCGCCAAGGCTATGACCCGCCTGCACTGCTACAAGGCTGCTGACCATGCTCATGCTGCTCAGAAGCCCGAAGCTGTTGAGATTTGAGTGAGGAGGCAATAGAAGATGTACGAAACCAAACCTTATTTCTACGGCACTGGCCGTCGTAAGCATTCCGTTGCCCGCGTTCGCGTTTACAACGGCACCGGCAAGATGACCATCAATGGCCGCGACATCAACGATTACTTTGGTCTGGAGACCCTGAAGCTGCTCGCCAACAGCCCGCTCGTTCTGACTGAGAACGAGGGCAAGTTCGACGTTGTCGTCAACGTCGTCGGCGGTGGCTGTGCCGGCCAGGCTGGCGCTATCCGCCACGGCCTGTCCCGCGCCTTGCTGCAGTTCAACCCCGAGCTGCGCTCCACCCTGAAGAAGGCTGGCTTCCTGACCCGCGATCCTCGTATGAAGGAACGTAAGAAGTACGGCTTGAAGGCTGCCCGCCGCGCACCTCAGTTCAGCAAGCGCTGATTATCAGCAGTATTTGCGAACCTTTCAGAACGCTTCACAGCTTTTTTGCACGACTGTGTGCAGAAAATCGGAAGTGTCTGAAGCCGTGGAATGCAGCAAATCGCTTGGGAGCTTGCTGAAAAAGCAGCATACAATAAGCGAATATGTACTAACCTTCCACAGCGACATAAGCCTTATCGCAGGAGATGTTTTCCGCAAGGAGAGCATCTCCTGTTTTTTTGTTTGAGAAAAAATCCTCATCAGAATATTGCGCAAAGACTATTGCAAAAAAGAAGTAAGCGCGGTATAATGTGGAAATAAAGATAAATGCCGCTGCAACGGTGCAAAAAAGACCTTGGACGTTTCCCGAAAGGGGAAAATCGAGTGGAACTTATCCTCGGTGAATAAAAGACGCTGATAGGCACTGCCTGCAGTAAGTTATTTGAATAAGCAAAAAGGCCGCAGAAATGCGGCTTTTCTTAAATGGATGCGTTAGTCAATTCTAACCCAAAAGCGTATGCGTATCGGTTTGCTGAATCTTACATCGAGGAGGAAGGATTACAATGCGAGAACATAAGAACTTTTGGGACAGAAATGCAGGTTGGTATGACCGCTTTATGCGAAAAGACAGGGCGGCATACGAAACAATGTATGGACTGATCCGTCCGGTCGTGAAAGGCAAAACAGTGCTGGAGCTTGCCACCGGCACGGGTCTGATTGCTAAAAACATCGTAAACGCGGCGGCGCATATCGAGGCAAGCGATACCTCTGCCGAAATGATCCGGGAGGCAAAACGCAGGAATCACTCTGCCAAGCTGTACTTTTCGGTGCAGGATATGTTCTGTCTGCCCTATGCGGACGAGTCCTTCGAGGTGGTGATCGTGTCCAACGCCCTGCACATCGTACCGCAGCCGGAGAAAGCCCTTGCCGAGATTCATCGGGTACTGAGGGATGACGGCGTGTTGATCGCGCCTACCTTCACCCACGCAGAAAACTCCTTTTTCGGAAACAGGAAGGCTTTTTTTCTGAAGCTGGCGGGCTTTCCCCTACACAGCAGGTGGACGAGTGAGGAATACCTGTGTTTCCTGCAGCAAAATGGTTGGACTGTGCGGAAAAGCGATGTACTAAAGGCGTCTTTTCCGCTGACTTATGTTGAATGCGTGAAAGCGGAGGTGTGATATGTCGTTCTTTGAAAACACCCGCAAGCCTGTGGGCTTTGGCGGGAAAATTATGGTTGCTATGATGAATCTGGGACACAGTCCCGTGGCGCGGTGGGGGCTTCGCTTTTTAGAGCTTGCGCCGGATGCCAGAGTGCTGGATTGCGGCTGCGGAGGAGGCGCCAATATCAAAAGGCTGCTGAAAAAATGCCCGCAAGGCATCGTCAGAGGTGTGGATTATTCTGCTGTCAGCGTAGAGAAAGCCCGGAATTTAAACCGGACTGCCATTCAGAAAGGGCGCTGCGCGGTGTGGCAGGGCAGCGTGGAACGTATCATCTTTGCCAAGGATTGGTTTGATGCGGTCACCGCGTTTGAAACGGTCTACTTCTGGTCGGATTTGCCGCAGTGCCTTCGGGAAGTCCGGCGGGTGTTGAAGCCCGGTGGGACCTTTCTCATCTGCAACGAAAGCAACGGTGACACGGACAAGGACGAAAAGTGGACGGAGATCATCGGCGGCATGACCATCTACAAAGATATTGAATTAAAGGCGTATCTGGAGCAGGCGGGTTTTCAAAATATTCAGATACACAAAAGAAAAAACTGGCTTTGCGTCACGGCACAGAAATAGGATGCAGCGGTGAACCACCCGGCATCAGAAGGGCGATTGTAATGCGGAAAAATGAGGAGAAACCCCTATGGAGCGAAAAGAAGCGATCCGCGGCGCCTATCGGCTGACAGGCGGCAGCAATTTTTACGACGGTATGATCACCTGCTCAACCTTGAGCGGGAAAGCGGTATGCCGCTTGGTGTGGGATATGAACAAGGCGGAAAACGACGCCTATCTGGAAAAGGCAATGGCAGGTCTTCCTGAAAACTTCTCGGGTAAGCTGCTGGAGGTACCGGTGGGAACCGGCATTCTGACCATGCCGCTTTACCAAACGCTGCCCCAAGCGGATATTACCTGCCTTGATTACTCGCCGGACATGATGGGGCAGGCGCAGGAAAAGGCGGACCGTCTGCACCTGAAAAATGTGACCTTCCGGCGGGGGGATGTGGGCGCATTGCCCTTTGCGGACGGTGCGTTTGATATTGTGTTGTCGCTGAATGGCTTTCATGCGTTCCCGGATAAAGAGGCCTCTTATCGGGAGGTCTTTCGGGTGCTGAAGCCCGGCGGTACCTTCTGCGGCTGCTTTTATGTGGCGGGAGAGTGCAAGCGGACGGACTGGTTCGTCCGGCGCGTCTATGAAAGGACAGGGTTCTTCACGCCGCCCTACGAGACGGTTTCCGGTCTGAAAGCACGGCTGGATGGAATGTATACGGATGTGGATAGGGGAAACCTGAAAAGCATGGCGTGGTTTGTCTGCCGAAAGGCAAAATAGGAGGCGATGATATGTCAAAGAAAGCAACCGAGTTTCAGAAAAAAGAAATGAGCAAGATGTACCGAGGCAAGGAGATCTTCAAGCCGCTGAATACCGGCTGGATCGACGGGAGTGTCGCCTGTGTGCGTGAATGGGTGGCGAACATCTTCTTCTACCGCAAGGGCGATACGGCCATTATGATCGATGCGGGCTATAACTACGACCGCCTTGCTGAAAAAATGAGCTGGCTCAGCATCGATCCGGCATCCGTCCGGCACATCCTCATCACGCATCAGGACACTGACCATGTGGGTGCAGTGGAGGCCGACAGTCCGGGACTATTCCGGGACGCAAAGCTCTACATCGGCGAGGTTGAGAACCGCTATCTGACCGGCGAAGTGCGCCGCAAGGTGATCTATCGCCTGTACAAGCTGCCGCAGGTCACGATCCACAACGAAAAGGTACTGTTGCATGACGGCGAGGTTTTCGATATTGGCGGCATCAAAATCGAATGCTTCCTTGTCCCCGGTCATACCTGGGGGCACATGGTATATCTCATTGACGATAAGTATCTGTTCACCGGCGACACGCTGTGGTTCGGTGCGGACGGCGGATACAGCTTTATTTCCTCTCTGGCAGAGGATAATAAGCTGGCTGTGCAGTCACTGGCGGAGCTGGAACGGAAACTGCGCGCCCGTGGTCTGCATCCGTATTTCATCACCGGTCACACGGGATGGACGGACAATTTGGAATTTGCTTTTGCCCATAAGGACAAGCTCTGTTCGCCATTCAAGAAACGGGTACACGACCCGTCGGCACCCTATGATGCCTACGACGAATCGGACGACACCGAAGAAAATGCAAAGAGCGGTTTTCTGAAAGGCGTGGGAAGATGAAGGACAGCGAATTACAAATTGACCGCAGCTGCCATGTGCTGTATTCCAAGCCCTGCAAAAAGGAAATACTGGCGAAAATCGCCCTGCACTATCCGGAAGCAGAGCGGGAGACAGTATGGGAAAAGGTGCAGCGGCAGTACGCGGTCTTTCTCTCCGACTGGCGCACCGACTTGGGCGGCAAAAAGAACTTCCACAACGGCGTAGGCGGCACCTACGACTGCATCGCCTTCATGAGCTATTATGTGGTCTGCAAAGCAGTTACTTCGTTCCGTGAAATCGAAGAGATGGAGGAAAATCTGATTCTTCCGACTTTCCGCAAGCTGAAAATTGTGGACTGCAACAAGCCGTTCTGGAGGAAGCTGATGTATAAGGCGTTTGTTCGTGCGAAAAGCGGCTGCGACAAATGGCACGATTACGAGATGTCGGTTGCGCCTTATGAAATCGACAAGCCTATTTATTATGAATTTACGGCGTGCCCTGCAGCGGAGTTTGCTATCCGGCACGGTCTTACGGACATCATGCCCGCCCTGTGCAATGTGGACTATGCGTCCATGGAACTGCTCCATGCCAAGCTGGTGCGGACGACCACCTGCGTGGACGGCTGCCGATGCGACTACACCATCTGCGGCGATAAAGACCCGTATTTGAAGGGACATCCCGAATACCGGGATGAGGCGGGCTTCAGGAGGAATCGGTAATGCTTTTACAGGTGATTTTGGAAGGCATCGGGCTGGGCGTTCTGCTCATTTTGGTTTGCGCCATCGGTATCCGCAAGGGCGCGGTGGGTATGGTGCATCTTTACAGCCCGGCGGTGCAGCAGCGGTGCGTGAAGCTGGGACTTACAACACACGAGAAAATCAAGCGCAATTCTCTACTTTTCAAAGCCGTCTGCGTTCCCGGCTATATTGGCTATGTGCTGGTTTGCGTCTATGGGATAAACGGTGCGCGCAGCTTTGCGGCGGGCTTCTGGCAGCTGCTTGTCATCTTGTCCGTTATGAATCTCATTGACCGCTTTTTGATCGATGGCTACTGGGTGGGGCACACGAACGCATGGACGATTCCCGGAACAGAAGATCTAAAGCCGTACATCACCGCAAAAGACAAGCAGAAAAAATGGCTTTTCGGTACGGTAGGTATGGCAGTCATAGCGGCGGTGCTGGCGGTCCTTATGACGGCTTTTATTCACTGAGGAAAGGAGAGACAATGAAGTTTAAGACATTGGGGAATCGAAATGCTCCCGCTGTTTTGTTTTTTCACGCAATGGGCGTGACGGGGGAGAGCAGCGAACCGGTTGCAAACTATTTACAGAATCGGTATTTCTGTATTCTGCCTACTTCCACGGTGTACTGCAAAGGGCAGAAATATGTCAGCAAGGCAGACGAGGTTTGTCAGGTGGAAGCATATCTGAAATCACAGGGAGTGGAACGCCTTGAACTGGTTGTGGCTTCCTCAATCGGTGCCGACCTTGCCATGGCGTTTTTGACAAGTACAGAATTGCCCATCGGACACGTTTTCTTTGACGGCGGGCAGTTTGCGCAAATCGCAAAAGGTACGCGCCGCGTTATGACGCCGTTTTTGTATTTCGCTATCAAGAGCCTGTATTGGTCAAAGGGCGGCACACTGAAAAAGATTTTGTGGTGTGACGATGATTCCATAAAGCCGTATTTTATAGCCGCAGGCGAAAATCTGACCTATACAAATCTGCGGCGGCAGATTTTGGACAGCTTGGAGGATAAACCCTTTCAGTCACTTTCCAAAGAACTGCAAAGGCATATTTATTTCGAGTTTGGCAGCATAGAAGAGCATTTCAAATACCGTCAGGCAGTGATGGAAGCCTACCCCTGCGGCAATTACCCCGTGTTTGAGGGATACGATCACATGCAATATCAGATTCGTGACCCGCAAGGCTTTGCTGAAATGCTGACATATATCGCTGCGCATGACGGTATGCCGAAGCTGCCGTTTATCAGAAAGTGTGAGGACCCGATATGAAATACAGGATTGAGAAAAACACCGTGCAGGAAACGTTAATTCTTCCGCTGTATTCCCGGAAGCTGTGCACAGAGCTGTATCCGAACCTTTACCGGGACGAAACGGCGGTGCGTCTGATCGACCAGATCGACTACGACTTTTCAGAGGCAGAGAAAAACGCCCGCAGCCTGATGCAGCGTTTCGGTGCGCTGGAGGTCGCCATGCGGCAGAATGACCTTGCCTTTGAAGTGCAGGCATACCTGAAAACCCATCCTAGCGCAGCGGTGGTCAACCTCGGCTGCGGGCTGGATAACACCGGCAAAGCCTGCGACAATGGCAGATGCAAGATCTACAATCTGGACTTCCCCGATGTTATCGCCTTGCGGCAGCAGCTTCTGCCCGCCGGGGAACGGGAGCAAAACATCCCCTGCGACCTGAAAGATCCCGCATGGTTTGACAAGATCGATGCCTCCGGCGGGGCGGTGTTCTTTGCCTCCGGGGTATTCTATTACTTCCTGACGGAGCAGGTCAGGGCGCTGGTGCAGGGGATGGCGAATGCTTTCCCCGGCGGGGTGCTGGTCTTTGATGCCGCCAACCGCACGGCGGTGAAGATGATTGCAAAAACGTGGCTCAGGACGGCGAAAATCAAGGATGTGGGCGCGTATTTCGCGGTTTCCGATGCGGAAGGGGAGCTTTCTCCATGGGACAGCCGTTTGCAAGTATCCAGCAGGGGCTATATGCTGGGGTACAACGATTTGAAAGACCCTTCCGTCAGCGGCTTTTTCCGATTCCTCGCTAAGGTCGGGGACAACGGGATGAAAATGCAGATCGTGAAGATCGGATTTGGAGACAAGCTATGAAAATTCTGGTATATGGTGCAGGCGTTCTGGGGTGCAATCTGGCAAGAAATCTGCTGCGCGCCGGAAAGGATGTCACTCTGCTTGCGCGGGGTAACTGGGCTGCGGAGATCAAGCAGAACGGCCTGCGGATCAAGGATAAGTTTTCGCTCCGCACCTCGGTCAGCCGCATTCCGGTGGTGACGGAACTTGCACCGGATGCAATGTACGATGTGATCTTTGTGGTCCTGCGCTATACACAGCTGGATTCCGTTCTGGACACGCTGCGGGCGAACCGGACGAAGAACATCGTTTTTGTGGGGAACAATGTGCAGGCGAGGGCGCTGGCGGCGGCGCTGCCGGGGAAGAACATCCTGTTTGCCTTTGCGCTTTCTGCCGGGCATCGGGAGGCTGACCGGGTGGTCTCCATCGACCTGAAAAAGATCACCATCGGACAGCTGCCGGATGCAACCTCCAATAAACAGCTGATCGGGCGCATCTTCCACGGCACAAAATATAAGGTTGTTTACGAGCCGAACATGGAGGACTATCTGCTCTGCCATGCCGCGTTTGTGATGCCTGCGGCCTTCGCCTGCTATAAGACAGACGGCGACTTGAAAAAGCTCAGGGGAGATACCGCGTACCTGAACCGTGTGCTGGATGCCAACATCGAGGGATACCGCGCCATCCGAGATGCCGGGCACACCATTCTGCCCAAGGAGGATGCAGACTTTGAAGGAGAGAAATACCGCAAGACCTGCCTGCGCTTTTTCAAGCTGATGTGTGCCACCTCGCTGGGCAAGCTCTGCGCCTCCGACCACGCCATGAACGCCATCGATGAAATGAGTGCGCTGAACCGGGATCTCAAGAAATTTTTCGATGCGAACGGCGCAGCCTACCCGGTGTGGCAGGCACTGGAAGCGGAAGCCGGGAGGTATCTGCAATGAAATACGCCGGAATGCCCTTTGGGATGTGGGCGCTGTTTGCCGGTTCCTTTCAAAAGCAGCTGACCGCGGTGCTGGGCTATGATGCAGACACTGCAAAAGCCATCACGAAAAAGGCAAAGCCACAATACCGGCAGATCATTGCTGGTTTGCCGGAGTTTGAAAAGGCCGACCGCTTCAAGATGAATCTTGTCAACTGCGCAATGCTCGGCGCGTTCATCCTCTCCATGCCGCAGCGCCCGGAGGTGGACAGGCTGACGGATTACTACGCAAAAGCCATGATGACAGCGCCCGTGCAGTGGTTCTGCCGCAAAAGCGGAAAAAGCAAATTTACCCCAAAGGATATTGCCGCTATGAAAGCCACTGCCGCCCTGAAAGCCGCCGACCGCAACCCCTATTCGTGGAACATGGAGTTTTACGAATACCCGGATGGCAGCGGCTACGAGGGACGCTTTACCAAATGCGGCATCTGTGTGCTGATGAAGGAGCTGGGACTGTACGACCTGACCCCTGCTTTGTGCCATCTGGACTACACCATGAGCGAAGCGGGCGGCGTGACAAATTTTGTGCGGCAGTATACCCTTGCCTCCGGCGGAGCCTACTGCGATTGCGGGTACAAAAAGAAGAAAAATAAATAGGAGAAGCGCACGATGCCTGTCAAGTCGATAACAGAGGAAGAAATTTACGGTATCGGTCATACTTTCGGCTATTATGACTACGGAGAGGAAACGGGAATGTCCGCTGCCTTTTCCGGGAAAGAAGCACAAAAGAAGCAAGGCATATAGTCGATTTTTGTTACAAATGCGGCTATTTTGTCAAAAGACTTGCGAAACCTACGATTTTGTGTTATTATTTCAATTCGAAACCGCAAAGACTGAAATATCAATAACACATCCTCTGCGCCGCATAAGTTCGGCAAGCGCTGATTTCTGCTGCGCAGCAAAAGCTTTATCCCACAGCATTTATGGCGTCGGTCCTTGTGGGCCGGCGCCTTTTCTATGGCAAAAAAGGAGGCTTTCTCATGGCCTTATCCGTAAAAACAAGGGAGCATATCCGCCGCTGGGCGGCGCTGGCGGGCCCCAAGTGGGGGGCACTGCTGGGCGGGGCGGCAGCGCTGGCAGCGGCCATCGCGTTTACCGGGGCGGCGCTGCACTTTACCACCGTCGCCGATACCCACGGCGATACCGTGCGCATTTTGACGGCAGCCACCGATCTGGCTGCCGTTCTGCAGCAGTCCGACACGCCGCCGCTGGGCGAGCACGACGAAGCCGTCTGGTCCCAGACCGAGGACGGGGAGCGGCTGGACGTCCTGCGCGCCTACACGGTGCCGGTCACGGCGGACGGCGCAATGCAGGAGCTGACCGTCACCGGCACGCACACAACGGCGGAGCTGCTTGAGCGCGCCGGGCTGACCTACACGGCGGACGACCTGCTGACCCCCGCAGCGGATGAAATCGTCCCCGAGGGCAGCGGCATCACGGTGCAGCGCGTTACCTACAACGAGTACACTGTCGATGAGGTCGTCCCCACCGAGATCGAGGAGATCCCGACGAGCCTGTTCTACCGCAAGCAGAGCAAGGTCATGACCCTGGAGGAGGGACACGATGGGCAGGACACCGTTGTCTACCGCGAGAAGTGGATCGACGGCGAGTGGGCCGAGACGAATGAGATCGAGCGTGTGAATGAGGCCGAGATGGTGCCCACCGTGCAGAAAATTTACGGCGAGCAGGCTCCCGTTTCCGGCTTTGTCGGGCCGGATGTGGTCGACGGCGTACCCGTCGAGGGCGTCGCCGCAACCTATACGGGGCAGCGTGCCACGGGTTATTCCGCCTCCGCCACGGCCAAGGGTGCCAGCGGACGCCGACTGACCTACGGCACAGTGGCCATCAATCCGGGCGTCATACCTTACGGCTCTCTGCTGTACATTACCAGCGACGATGGAAAGTTCGTCTATGGCTACGCCTACGCCGCCGACACCGGCACGGCTCTGGTGCAGGGAAAGGCTTTCATTGATCTGTACTATGAGACGTACGAGGAGTCGGTGGAGAACGCGGTTATCCCTGTCACGGTCTACGTGCTGGATGACGAGACTGCCGCCCGGTATAAAGAGCAGAACGACGCAATTTTAGAGGCGGATACGGTTGTAGGAAGATAAAAGCGCTGCCGCCCTCAATTTTCCCGCAAATGACTGTTTGCCTTATACGCGCGGGCCGGGCATGCCCGGCCCCTACAAAACTGAAAAAACAGGGGCGTGAATCCATAACGGTTCACGCCCCTGCTTTTATTTTAAAGTCTTACTTCGTGCCGAAGATACGGTCACCGGCATCGCCCAGACCGGGGACGATGTAGCCGTTATCGTTCAGCTTCTCGTCCAGTGCGCCGACATAGATGTCCACATCGGGGTGGGCCTCATGCAGAGCCTTCAGACCCTGAGGGGCAGCAACCAGACCGATGAACTTGATGTGCTTGGCACCGCGCTTCTTGATCTGGCCGATGGCGTCGCAGGCGCTGCCGCCGGTAGCCAGCATCGGGTCGAGGACAAAAACCTCGCGCTCGTTGATGTCGTTGGGCAGCTTGCAGTAGTACTCGACCGGCACCAGCGTCTCCTCGTTGCGGTACATGCCGATGTGGCCGACCTTGGCGGCGGGGATCAGGTTCAGCATGCCGTCCACCATGCCGAGGCCGGCGCGCAGGATGGGGACCAGAGCCAGCTTACGGCCGGCCAGGACCTTGGTGCGGGCCAGAGCCACGGGGGTCTCGACCTCGACTTCCTCGGTGGGCAGGTCGCGGGTAGCCTCATAGCAGAGCAGCATCGCGATCTCGCTCACGAGGTCACGGAACTCCTTGGTGCCGGTGTTGCGGTCACGCAGCAGGCTGATTTTGTGCTGGATCAGGGGATGGTCAACAATTTCAACAACGCTCATGGTACGATCTCCTTGCATTTTAAAGATATTCAGCCTGCCGTGCAGGCAATGTGAAACTTAGTGGTTTTCCAGCGCCATCATCTTGTCGATGCGCATCTGGTGGCGTCCGCCCTCGAACTCGGCGTTCAGGAAGGCGTCCACGATCTGGCAGCCCAGACCCGCGCCCACGACGCGCCCGCCCAGGCAGAGGGCGTTGGCGTTGTTGTGGCGGCGGGTAAACTCGGCGCTGAAGGTATCGCTGCAGCAGCAGGCGCGGATGCCCTTCATCTTGTTGGCGCACATCGACATGCCTACGCCGGTGCCGCAGCACAGGATGACCAGTGCGCAGCTGCCGTCCTGCACGGCCTTGCAGCCCTTGGCGGCAAAGTCCGGGTAGTCCACGCTGGCGGTGGAATCGGTGCCAAAGTCGGTGTAGGCTACGCCCAGCTCGTCCAGATGGGCCTTGATGGCCTCCTTCAGCTCATAGCCGCCGTGGTCGGCAGCAAGTGCAATCGGTTTGTCAAACTTCATTTTGTTTCCCCTCTGTTTTTTCACGTTCCGCGCGCTCCCGCTCGGCCTGACTCAAACGGTGGTAGTCAGGCAGCAGGGCGGCAGGCGGCACACACTCGCCGCGCTCCCACATGGCCCTGGCGGCCAGTGCCACGCCCGCACCGCGCAAAACCTGCATCGGCTGCGGCACGCAGACCACGCCCGGAACATTCTTATATGTATTGTAGCACAAAGTTGCGCCGTCGCCAACAAAAAACAGAGGTTTTTTGCAGGTTTGGACAAAATTTTCCAGCGTCGTGACCGGTGCGGCGGTGTCCGGGGTCAGGCGGTCATGGGCCGCCAGGTCAAATGCGCCCCAGTAGACCTGCCCGCGGCGGGCGTCCTGCGCACCGATGACGGTGCCCTCGCCCGCCAGGCCGTAGGCCAGCGCGGCCATCGTGGAGACGCCCGCGCAGGGGATCTGGCAGGGCAGGGCCAGCCCCTTGACGACGGCCAGCCCGATGCGCAGCCCGGTAAAGCTGCCGGGGCCGTTCGTCACGCCCAGCACGTCGAGGTCGTCAACGGTCAGCCCGGCGGCCTTCAGTGCGGTGTCGATCATCGGCAGCAGCGTTTCGCTGTGGGTCAGGCCGTTGTTGCACTGGGCCTCGTACAGCAGGACATCGTCCCGCAGCACCGCCACCGCCGCCGTCTTGCCCGCGGTATCTACAGCTAGGATATTCATTGGATCACCTGTTTAAAAATGTAATAGAGTATAGAGTCTTCCCCCTTGGGGCTGCGCCCGCAGGCGCGTGTCGGAGCGCAACCGCCGGAGAGGCGGCTTTTAGCGCGGAGACTGAAGGTGCCCGAGGCCCCGCCCGAGGGCGGATGAGGGGCGAGTGTACTGCGATTGCCCGTAAATGGGTTGCGATGGTACGGTCCCGGCGGGGTGAGGGCACCCCGCCCTACATCCTGTTGAAAAGTAGTGCGTAGGGCGGCATGCCCTCATGCCGCCGCAACCGTGCGGCAGCCGCACAGCTCCCGGGTCGTCGAGGACGCCGACCCCTACAGCCGCAGAGGCTTTACCCAATCGTGATCTTCCGCGTCGTCTCGTCCACCCGTTCAATGTGGATGCGAAGGGGATTTTCCAAATCCAGCAGTTCCGCGCAGTTCTCGCTCCACTCGCAGGCGACAACGGCCCCCATGTCGAGGTAGTCGTAGAATCCGGCGGCGGCCAGGTCGCCCTCGGTGTGGATGCGGTATAAATCAAAATGCGCAAAGGGCCGCGGGCCGCGGTAATAGTTCACGATGGCAAACGTCGGGCTGGACACTGGGTCGGTGCAGCCCAGCCCCTCGGCCAGCCCCTGACAGAACGCGGTCTTGCCCGCGCCCAGACCGCCCGTAAACGCGATCAGCGCCCCGGCGGGCAGCGTTTTGGCAAGCTCACGGCCAACGGCGACGGTTTCCTCCCGCGAATGGGTCACAAATTCCTGCATAAGCAAGCTCCTTGTTTTGGGCCGCATAAGGCGCGGCCACACACATATATATTATAGTACAGAAATCCGCATTTGTAAAATTTAATCTGTAACTTGGCAAAATTCGTCGAAATGCGCTATAATAAAGGCATCTATCAGGAAAGGAGCCTGCCCATGTATCCGCTCATCCGCCGGTATCTGCGCCGGGTCGATGTGGTCTATCTGCTGCTCTGTGCGGCGTGCTCGGCAATCAGCGTCGTGGTGCTGCTGTCCATCGGGCAGACGCAGCTTGGCAGCAACAACAAGGCATCGGTACAGCTCATCGCCAGTCTGCTGGGGCTGATGCTGGCCGTCGTCTTTTCCACGGCGGATTACCATGCGCTGGCCCGGGCGTGGCCGCTGCACGGTGTTGTGGCGTGGGGGCTGGTGCTGCCGACGCTGTTTCTGCACAACGTCAACACCGGCCTGGTCACGATTGGCTATGACGCGGGCGGCACGTCCAACTACAGCTGGTACCGGGTGGGCGGCATGACCTTCCAGCCCGCCGAGCTGGCAAAAATCAGCTTTATTTTGACGCTGGCGCTGCATTTGAGCCAGGTGCGCGGGCAGGTGAACCGCCCCAAAAATCTGCTGCTGCTTTTTGTGCACATTGTGCTGCCTGCGGCGGCCATTCATGTGCAGGGTGACGACGGCACGGCGCTGGTGTTTCTGGGCATCGGGCTGGTCATGCTCTACGCGGGCGGGCTGTCCCACTGGCTGGTGGCGGGCGGCCTGACGGCAGGTGTGGTCGGCGGCGCGGCGCTGCTGGCACTGCGGCCCGGCATTTTGAAGGGCTACCAGTTCAAGCGCATCCTGGCCGTGCTCACCCCCGATGACCCCGCGCTGGCGGACATTACCTACCAGCAGAACAAGGGGGCCATGGCCATTGGCACCGGCGGGCTGACGGGGCAGGGGCTGCTCTCCGGGGAGCACATCTTTGTGCCCAACGCCTGGAACGATTTTATTTTTGCGTATCTGGCAAACGTTTTGGGCTTTCTGGGCGCGGCGGCGGTGCTGTTGCTGTTGTTTGCGCTCTGCCTGCGCACACTGCGCACCGGTCTGCAATGCCCCGACGCTCTGGGCTGCAATATCTGCGTCGGCATCTTTGCGGCGCTGTTTTTGCAGTGTGTGATAAACATAGGCATGAATTTGCAGGTGCTGCCGGTCATCGGCGTGACGCTGCCGTTCTTCTCGGCAGGCGGGTCAAGCGTCGTCATGATGTATCTCTGCGTCGGCATTGTGCTCAGCGTCGGCATGAACACCCGCCGCAGCAAGCTGGAAATGCAGCAGATTTTATGAAAAACAGCGGGTGTCCGTGCGGCACCCGCTGTTTCTTGGCCCCCTCTGCGAGGGTGACTCCCCACAGTGTGGGGAGATGTCGCGCCAGCGACAGAGGGGTCCGGGCCCGAAGGGCTCCGCCCGCAGGCGGTGGGGGAGAGAACTTCATCTCTACCCGAAGCTTAACCTTTACTCCGCAGTTTTCGTCTCGGCCATAAACAGCCCGGGGATCAGGCAGAGCGACGACAGCCCCACGATGATGAACACGGTGCGGGACAGCCAGCTCATGCTGCCGCCCAGCAGCCACCCCACAGCGTTGAACCCCCAGATGCCGTAAATGCCCCAGTTGATGCCGCCGACAATGGAAAGTAGAAGCAAAACCTTTTTGAAACAAGACATGGATGGACCCTCCTTTGTAGGAGAGTATGTGCGGAGTGGATGGCGTTTATGCGCAGCCGCATCGTAGGGGCCGGGCATGCCCGGCCCGCAGCTTTCCAATAAGTACACGCTTATCCTTACAAACTGGAAGTTGTCACTGCGATTTCTCATTAAATAATGCGGTTACTTACTTCGATACTATTTCAACAGTCGGCAGCTTGCTCGCCAATCCGATTTCATTCTCTTCCGCAACTCTATAATTAGTAACCTCTATTGAGTACATATAATCCGAAATATCTGGATTTTCCTCATCAGCCGGAAGTTCAACTTCAAATGTCTTGAACTCAAACACATAAGGTGTTCCTTCAACAAGTTCTCCCGTCAAATCTTCCTGAAACCAAAGTAAAAATGGTCTGTCCTGAAAGAGGTGAACTACGGCAATCGTTTTGCCCGGAGCCACATAGTAATCCGTCAAGAGTTGCTCAACGGTAGCTGTAAAAGCCCCCGAAAACTGTGCAAAGCACTTTTTGTTTTCGGTCATTTGTTGCTTTCCATCATTATACCCATCCTCGTAGCCAGCGGTATAACCTTCTTCGTAGTTCGTATCATGTGTATCTGAACTTTGATTATTATTTCCACAACCAACCAATGAAAGTACCAGCACAAGACAAAGAACTATTGCAATAATCTTTTTCATACTGTTTCCTCCATCAACTTTCGATTTGTTGAACTAAGCCTAGTATACCACACTTTCCCATGAAAGAACAGGCAGATATAGCACAAAAGGCAGGATACCATCGCCATGATGATACCCTGCCTTTGGTCGTTACTGTTCGGGGTCAGCGTTCGGACATTTGTTGGACTTCGATAGTACTCTTGTTGGAGAGCGTCTGCCCCAAACCCTGCTGGAACCGAGTACGGCAAACCGGAAGTCAACGAATGGATGCCATTTTATCAGTCGACCATGATCTCCTAAGAGCCGCATAGGAGATTAAAAAGTTTGCAAGCCAGCCAACTGGTACCGCAAGCCAGACAAAGGCAATGCCGAAACGTGGTGCACAGATTAGGGCAACGGACAGACGAATCGCAAGATTCACTATGTTTGCAACGAGGAACGGACGCATAATTCCGAGACCGCGAAGAACGCCATCGGTTGCCATCTTGATACCCATGAAGATGAAAAAGTAACCAAGCCACCTCATATAATCACCAGACACCTGATAGGCCAACGCCGTTCCGTCTTTTCCTAAGAACAGTGAGGAGATCTGCGTATGCAGCGCTTCAATGGTCACAAACGCAATGGCCGCAAAGCACACGTCCAGCACCAGCGCCGCATGGTAGCCTTTTTTGATGCGCTGGGGCTTGCCTGCGCCAAGGTTTTGGGAAACAAACGGCGAAACCGCATTGCCGATGGAGACAAAAATCAAAGCGAACAAATTCTCTACTCGCATTGTCGCCGAATAGCCTGCCAGCGCCTGTGTGCCGAATGGATTTACAACTGCCTGCACAATCAGCATACCGATGGACACCGTAGACTGCTGAAGAATCGACGGCACGGCAATTTGCAGTATGGATTGCAGCCCCCGCCACTCAAATCGTTGAAATGGGCTCTCGTATCGCCGCATTCGATGAAGAAAAATCAGAAGGGAAAATACGGCGGAAATGCCTTGGGCAATCAAAGTTGCAAGAGCGGCACCGAACACGCCCAGACCAAGCCCGGAAACCATCCAAAGGTCCATAAAAATATTCAGGACAGAAGAAAAAATCAGGAGTGCCAAGGGAATTCTTGATTCACCGATGGAGGTGAACATGTTGGAGAGAATGTTATACATAAACAAGAACGGAAAGCCCGCAAAATAGACCTGCAGATACAGCACTGCCTCATCCAGAATGTCGGGAGGGGTTTGCAAGCCCTGCATCATCGGGCGGGAAAAGCATAAGCCAAAAACGCCAAGGACAATGCTCAGAATCAAAAAGCTGAGCAAGGACGTTGACACAATGGTTTTCATTTTGCCATATTCTTTGGCACCGAAATAGCGGCTCACCAGCACACCGGCACCTACGCCGGCTCCCAGTGCCACACAAATGAACACATTGGTCAATGCTGCACAGGCACCGACAGCTGCAAGTGCAGAAGAACCAACAAACTGGCCGACAATAATGGAGTCGGCCATATTGTATATTTGCTGAAAAAAGCTCCCAAGAATCATCGGCATTGCAAAAAACGTCAACGCTTTGAGGGGCGCATCGGTTATCAAATACTCATCTTTCGACATTCTCATATTCCTCCATGGTACTTGTATCGTAGTATCCGATTCATTTACCTTCACAACTTCCGATTTATCATCCTGATTATACCACAAAAAGCCGCCCGTGCCAAATCCGGCAGGGGCGGTGTGTATTGCAATCAGTTCTTCAATGCCTGCATCGGGGCGGGGATGCGGCCGCCGCGGTGGATCATGACCGCGGGGCTGTACTGGCTGATGGGCATGATGGGCGCATGGCCCAGCAGGCCGCCGAAGTCCAGCACGTCGCCGGCCTTGTGGCCGATGGCGGGGATGACGCGCACGGCGGTGGTCTTGCTGTTCACCATGCCGATGGCGGCCTCGTCCGCGATCAGGCCGCTGATGACCTCGGCGCTCGTGTCGCCCGGGATGACGACCATGTCGATGCCGACGGAGCAGACTGCGGTCATGGCCTCGAGCTTTTCCAGCGTCAGGCTGCCGCAGTTGGCGGCGTTGATCATGCCGTCATCCTCCGACACGGGGATGAACGCGCCGGACAGGCCGCCGACGTGGTTGGACGCCATGACGCCGCCCTTCTTGACCGCGTCGTTCAGCAGGGCCAGGCAGGCCGTCGTGCCGCAGCAGCCGCAGCTCTCAAGGCCCATCTCCTCCAGAATGTTCGCAACGCTGTCGCCAATCGCGGGCGTAGGGGCCAGCGACAGGTCAATGATGCCCGCGGGCACGCCGAGGCGCTCACTGGCGAGGTTCGCTACCAGCTGGCCCAGGCGGGTGATCTTGAATGCCGTGCGCTTGACCAGCTCGGCCACCTCGTCCATCGGGGCGTCCTTCGGCAGCTTGGCCAGCGCGGCGCGCACCGCACCGGGGCCGGAGACGCCGACGTGGATCTCACAGTCCGGCTCGCCCGCGCCGTGGAACGCGCCCGCCATGAACGGGTTGTCCTCGGGCGCGTTGCAGAACACGACGAGCTTTGCATCGCCCATGCACATATTGTCCTTTGTCAGCTCGGCGGTCTCGCGCACGACCTCGCCCATCAGCTTGACGGCGTCCATGTTGATGCCCGATTTCGTCGAGCCGATATTGACGCTGGAGCAGACAATATCGGTCTCGGCCAGTGCGCGGGGGATGGCGGCGATCAGCCGCTTGTCGCCCGCGGAAAAGCCCTTGTGTACCAGCGCACCGAAGCCGCCGATGAAGTTGACCCCCACGGCCTTGGCCGCGCGGTCCAGCGTTTTGGCGTACTGCACGGGGTCGGCGTCGGGCGCGGCGCCCAGCAGCATCGCAATGGGCGTGACGCTGATGCGCTTGTTGACGATGGGAATGCCGTATTCGGCGCTGATGCCGTCCACGACGGAGACCAAATTGCCCGCCAGACGGGTGATCTTGTTGTAGATTTTCTCGCACGCCTTGTCCGCATCCGGGTCGATGCAGTCCAGCAGGCTGATGCCCATTGTGACGGTGCGCACGTCGAGGTTCTCGGCGGTCAGCATCTCAATGGTCTCCATAATGTCGCGGCTGTTGATGATTCTCATGTGGCAGCCCCCTTAAATGGTGTGCATGGCATCAAAGACTTCCTGCCGGGTCACGGTGACCTGCATCTTCATCTCTTTGCCCAATGCCGCAAAGCGGTCCCGGACCTCAGCGGCCCCGGCGTTCGCCTTGCTCAGATCGACCAGCATGATCATGCAGAACATATCCTGCATGATGGACTGGGAAACGTCCTCAATGTTGATGTTCAGCTCGGCGCACACCGCGCTGACCTTGGCAACGACACCCACCGTGTCCTGCCCGATGACCGTGATGACTGCTTTCATAAAATGACCCCCTCAAAATGTCCGATGATAAACGGAATACTGCCATTATAACAAAATTCCGCAAAAGAGTAAAGAATATAATGAGAAGTAATACTTTTTGAGCGGGCAGCTGCCTGCGAGGCGTCGGGGACGCCGCCCCCTACCGTAGTTCCGTAGGGGCGGATTCCATATCCGCCCGCGGAACCTGACGGCGGCGGTCACGTCCGCGGCTTTTAGGCGAACAGCCAACAAGCTGCCGCTTTGTAGGGGCCGCACATGTGCGGCCCGCAACTGTACGGCGGACGAACGCTTGCCTTTCACGCGCGGGCCGGGCATGCCCGGCCCCTACAGGGCATCGTGAACATCAAAACTCCGCCGAATGCTCCTCCGCCCGCACATCATCCCGCTGCAATTCCGCCAGCAGCTCATCCTCGCCGCCGTGGAGAAGCAGCTTCTCGCTGTACTGCTCAAACCGCTCGCAGTCGTTTTCGGCCAGAAACGGCGCGGAGTCGGGGCCGAGTGCCAGCTCGTTGACGAAGACGACCATCTCCTGCCCGTCCTCGAACGCCTGCTCCATAAAGTCAAAGGCAAATTCCAGCGCGTTGCTGGCGGCGGAGACCGCTTCCTCGCGGCGCTGCACCTGGGTGTTGAACGCGCCGCGCACCGTGTCAAACGCCTCGTCGGCGTCCAGACCGTTGTCAAGGCTGCGGCTCCACGCGGTCAGCAGCGCCAGCGTGCGGGTGCGGGCCGCGGCCTCGTCGGGCAGCAGCGCCCCGGCGGTCTTGTCGGCCTCCAGCTTGGCGCGGTAGGCGTCGCACCGCTCGGCAAACAGGTCGGCAGGGTCGGCGTCGGGCTGCTGGGACAGCGTCCGCTTGAAGCTGCGCAGCTGCTGGTAGCAGGCATCCGTCACCGCACCCGTGGCGCGGGCGTCGGCAAAGCGGGTGTTCAGGCCCGCCAGCAGAAGACTGACCAGACTGATGCGCTCGTCAAAGCTCGCGTCCATCGCCCGTGCAATGACGGCGTCATAGGGCTTGCCCTGCAAAATATCCTCGACGCCGTAATCCTCGTGGTACTTGCGGTAGAGCACCCAGTAGGCCGCAAAATCCCGCGCGACCTCGGGGTGGCGCAGGTACTGCCCGATGACCCCCTCGTCCACGGGCAGCGCCAGCCTGTCCGCAGCCTGTAAATAGGCAGACAGATCCTCCCACCCGCGGGCGGTCACGAACTGCACGCCGTCCACATCGTTTTCGATTTTGTAAAAATGCTGCGGGCGCAGCTCCAAGTAGGCCGTCACGGCGGGGTGCAGCCGGTGGGCGCGGGCGTAGTCCTGCCAGACGCTCAGCTTCGGCTCAATGTCGATACGCCGCACGCGGTCCAGCGTGACAAGGTCAAACTCCCGCACGCTCTTGTTGTACTCCGGCGGATTGCCCGCGGCCACAATGACCCAGCCGCCCGGCACAGCCTGGTTGCCGAAGGTCTTGCACTGCAAAAATTGCAGCATCGTGGGGGCCAGCGTCTCGCTGACGCAGTTGATCTCGTCGATGAACAGGATGCCGTTTTTCTTGCCGGTGCGCTCCATGGCGGCGTAAACGCTGGCGATGATCTCGCTCATCGTGTACTCGGTCACGCTGCGGGTGCGTCCGCCGTAGTTCCGCTCCCGGATGAACGGCAGTCCGACGGCGCTCTGGCGGGTGTGGTGGGTGATGGTGTAGGCCACCAGCGCAATGTCGCACTCCTGCGCGATCTGCTCCATGATCTGGGTCTTGCCGACGCCCGGCGGGCCCATCAGCAGAATGGGGCGCTGCCGCACGGCGGGAATCAGCGGACGGCCAATGTCGTCCGTGGCAAGGTACGCCTGCACGGCGCGCTTGATTTCCTCTTTGGCACGTTGAATATCCATGGTTCATCGTCCTTTCGGGTCAAATTCTTCGGGCTGCAAGACCAGGCGCATGGCCCAGGGCGGCACGTCGGGCGGCGGGGTGCCGTCCTCTAAAAACAGGAACGCCGTCTCAAACGGCGGGCGTTTGGCGGGGTAGATGCCCTTGCCGTCGGTAAAATACAGCACGCCCTGCAGGTCCCGCAGCGCACCGTCCTGCCGCAGCTGCGCAATGCGGGCAAACGCGGGGCGGAAGTCCGTTCCGCCGCCGCCCACCAGCGTGAACTGCGCCGTATAGCGGTCCAGTGCGTCCAGATCGTTCAGCCAGACCTCATCCCGCACAGCGTTGTCCGCCTGCATGACCAAAATGCGGCACTGCCGGAAAAAGCTGTCCTGACTTTTTAATAAGGTGAACGTCTCTTTTAAGAACGCCTTGACCAGCTCGCCCGCCGTGGATTCGCTGGTGTCCACCACAATGACGAAGTCGCGTATTTTCTTCACCTCGCGGCTTTCCAGCGGCTCTATCAGCGGCAGGTTGCCGTAGGTGCGCAGGCCGTAGCTGTAAAAGCCAAGGTCGAATTCCTCGGGGTCGAGGTGCGGCTCCTCATGCCAGACGGCGAACCGGCGCAGAAAATCCCGGTAGGTGCGGCGGCTGCGCCCGGCCTGCACCTGCGCCTGCAGGGCTTGCGCGGCAGTGTCCTGCCCGGCGCGCCGGCCGCTTTCCTCCATGCTCAGCTCCGTCTGGCGGCCCAGGTTCTCCCACTGTTTGCCGCGCATCTGGGCGGCGGGGCTGTCCGGGTCAGCGGGCCAGAGGCGGTGGCTGTCGGTGTAAAATTCCCGCTGCCACTTGTTTAAGGTCTCCGCGTCGGTCTGTGCTAAGACGCGGTAGATGGGGCCTGCCGCTAAAAATTTGCACTTTTCGCGCAGCTGTGTGTAACATTGCTGCCGCACCCAGCCGACGGGGCGCTTCGTGGCGGGAGTGTTCAGGGTGTCCAGCGTGGCCTCCACGGCGATGTCACAGGCCAGCCCCCACAGGTCGGGGTCGCGCCTGTCCCGCAGCCAGAGATGCCGGAAGATGCAGTGGAACAGGCTGTGCAGGTAGGCCCGGGGCAGGTACCGCCGGTTCCTGCGGTAGGTGTCCAGCAGCCATGCGGTGGGGTAGTAGAGTGCCCCGCCGTCGGTGGCAAAGCTGCCGCCGCTTTCCTGCGGGGCCGCGGGCAGCGCACCGAGCGCCGCCGTTAAGTAGCGCTGGTCAAGGTACAGTTCCCCCCGCAGCTGCTCCATGACCCGGCGGGCCATCGTCTGTTCCCATTCCGATTGGGTTTGGATGTGTTTGGCTATAGTGGACACCTTCTTCCATGACTGTATGTAGGGGCCGGGCATGCCCGGCCCGCGGGCTTACGTGGCTGCCCGGCAACGGGCTGAACCCCTCCGGCCTGCTTTGCGGCCACCTCCCCTGATGGGGAGGCTTTCCTCGCGGGCTTTGCCCGCGCCTGCCCGGCCTGAGGGGCTTTGACGGGCCTTGCGCTGCCACCCGCTTATGGTCTACAAATCGTCAAAATCATACGTTTTTTTCGCTCGCTTGGCCCTGCCTAACAGCACCGCCGCCCCGGCACTCCACCCGACGCGGGCGCAATAGACCGCGGCGTCTGCTGTCGGCAGACTCAGCCCCACCAGCAGCCGCAGAGCGGCCTCGTCCCGGTCATCAATAGCACGCCGGAACGCTGCCTCCGGGTGGGCGGTCAGGTAAAGCTCGTAGTCCGCGCGGGCGTCGTCACCCAGTCCAAACGGCTGCACAAGCCGCCCGAGTGCTAATCGGCAGAGCTTGTCCTCACTCTCGCCGACGCAGGCCTGTGCAAACGACGCATCAAACGCGGCGTAATCCACCGCGCCGCCGGGCGTGAAGCACTGCCGCATCCGGTAGCCCTCGCCCTCAATGCTGTGGTTGAAGATATGCGCGGGCGTGTTCTCGTCCAGAAACTCCGAATACTCGGGGTAAAACAGCTGCGCACCGTCCAATTTCACCGTAATGTCCGCGCTGACGGCCCCCAGCAGCTTTTTTAAGCCCGTCGGGGCATCGGCGGCAGCCCGCAGACGGAAGGTCTGCAATTGGCGGCAGTTCGTAAATAAATCGCTGCCAAACCCCTCGACCCCGGGTCCCAGCGTGACCCGGCGCAGCCTGCGGCAGTTGTAAAACGCCGCGCTGTCCAGCACCCGCACGGTGTCGGGCAGGGTGACCTCCTCCACAAAATTGCCGGTGATCTCATGCACGTCGTCCCCGGTGCGCCGGGCCCCGGGCCTGACCGGCTTGTCCGCAAAGCAGTACGGCCCCAGCTCCGCAACGGGCAGCCCCTCAATTGTGCCCGGCACGGCGGGGCAGGGGGTATCGCCCAGCAGCCGCAGCAGCCGCGCACCGCCGGGACAGGGCTCCCAATAAAGACCCACAAAAATCACCTCTTTACATTAGGGCCATTATAGCATAAAATGTGGTTGCGAGAAACAGAAAAGTGAGAGAAATTCTATGAAAAGCGTCAAACAAACGGATATTCTGACGGGCAGCATCCCCAAACAGCTGCTCCTGTTCTTTCTGCCCATCTGGTTCGGCACGCTGTTCCAGCAGCTGTACAACACGGCGGACACCCTGATCGTCGGTAACTTTGTGGGCACAAACGCGCTGGCCGCGGTGGGCGCAACAGGGCCCTTCGTCAACCTGCTGGTGGGCCTGTTCGTCGGGCTTTGCAGCGGCGCGGGCGTCGTCATTGCCCAGAGCTGGGGCGCACATGACCCCGATGCCGTGGACAGGCAGGTGCACACGGCGCTGGTGCTGAGCATTGCCGTTGGCGCACTGCTGACCGTGCTGGGCCTTGTGACCGCCGCGCCGATAATGCGTCTGCTGGGCACGCCGGACGAGATTTTGCCCGACGCAGCGCTGTATCTGCGCATCTACTTTCTGGGCATGATCCCGCAGATGCTCTACAACATGGGCACCAATATCCTGCGTGCCATCGGCGATTCCAAGCGTCCGCTGTACTTTCTGATCGCGGCGTCGCTCGTCAACATTGTGCTGGACGTCGTGTTCATTGCGGTGTTCGGCTGGGGCGTCATGGGCGCGGCGCTGGCGACGGTGCTCAGTCAGGTGGCCAGCGCGGTGCTGACGCTGCGCTGCATCGTCGGCTCTCAGGGGATGCCGTGGCACATCCGCACCGAAAAGCTGCGGCTGCACGGAGACGTTTTCGCGGCCATCTGCACCATCGGCGTGCCCGCCGCCGCCCAAAGCGCCATGTACAACATCAGCAATATGTTCATCCAGAGCAGCATGAACAGCTTCGGCACCAGCACGATTGCGGCGTGGGGCGTCTACGGCAAGATCGATTTTTTGTTCTGGATGACGATCAACTCGCTGGGCATCGCCATCACGACGTTTGCGGGGCAGAACTTCGGCGCACGGCAGTATGACCGCGTGCGCCGCGGCGTGCGGGTCTGTCTGGCAATGGCCGCGTGTACGACGCTGGTCATCAGCTTTACATTTTACAATCTGGCGGAGGTGCTGTTCCGCCTGTTCAGCCAGGACGACGCGGTGGTCGCCGTCGGTGTCGGCATGATGCACGTTCTGACGCCGGTCTACATCACCTACGTATGTATTGAGGTACTGGCCGGTGCGCTGCGCGGCTGCGGCGATGTCCGCGTGCCGACGCTGATCACCGTGTTCTTTGTCTGCGGTCTGCGGATGCTCTGGCTGTTCATCGCCGTGCCCATCCGCCACGAGGTCGCCACGGTGGAGATGAGCTATCCCATCACCTGGTCCCTCGCGTCCGCGCTGTTTATTCTGTACTACGTCAAGGGCGGCTGGATGCAGCGGTGCGCGGAGAAGTGGGAGAAGAAGCAGGCAGGGTGATGCCGCGTAAATTGCCGCCGCCCCTGTAGGGGCCGGGCATGCCCGGCCCGCAGGCTTGCGTTGCCGCCCCTTTAAGGATGGCTTTGTAGGGAGGGGTCTTGACCCCTCCGCGGCGGCCTGAGGGCAGGCCGCCCTACATCCCCCTTACAAACAATACGTAGGGCGGGATGACCTCACCCTGCCGCGGGGCGTCGGGGACGCCGCCCCCTACAGCAAAACCCCCATCGGAGCAACATCCGATGGGGGTCATTTTTTGCAAATTACAGCTTAAAGCTGTCCTTCAGCGTGACGATTCGATTGTACACGCCCTCATGCTTGCTGTCCGGGGTAAAATACCCGTTGCGCACGAACTGGAAGCGGTCACCGGGCTTGGCATCCTTCAGGCTCTCCTCGAGCTTGGCGCCCTGCAGCACCTTGACGCTGTCGGGGTTCAGGTAATCCTTGAAATCCGCATCGTCGGGGATGCTGTTCATGTTGGCCTCGGTGAACAGCTTATCATACAGCTCGACCTCGGCGTCCAGGCAGTGGGCGCAGCTGACCCAGTGGATCGTGCCGCGTACCTTGCGGCCATCGGCGGGGTTGCCGTTGCGGGTCTCGAGGTCGGCCTCGGCGTGGATGGCCACGACCTTGCCGTTCTCGTCCTTGTCCACGCCGGTGCAGCGCACCAGATACGCACCCATCAGGCGAACCTCGCTGCCAAGCGTCAGGCGCTTGAATTTCGGCGGCGGCACCTCAAAGAAGTCGCTGTTCTCGATCCACAGCTCCTTCGTGAAGGCGACCTTGCGGGTCGTCGTGTCGTTGGCGTCGCGGTTCGGGTTGTTGGGCAGGTCAAAATACTCGCACTGGTCGGCGGGATAGTTGTCGATGATCAGCTTGACAGGCTCCAGCACGGCCACGCGGCGCTGGGCGTTCAGCTCCAGCTCGGCGCGCAGCACGGCCTCCAGCTGGCGCATATCCACGAGGTTGTCAGCCTTGGAGATGCCGGCCTCTTTCACGAAGGTGAAGATGCTCGTCGGCGTGTAGCCGCGGCGGCGCAGGCCGGACAGGGTCGGCATACGGGGGTCGTCCCAGCCGTCCACGATGTTCTTCTCGACCAGCTCGCGCAGGTAACGCTTGCTCATGACGGTGTTCGTCACGTTCAGGCGGGCAAACTCGCGCTGCTTCGGGAATTCTTTGCCGAACAGGTTCGTGATGACCCACTCATACAGCGGGCGGTGGTTCTCAAACTCAAGGCTGCACAGGCTGAAGGTGATGCCCTCAATGGCGTCCTGAATGGGGTGCGCAAAGTCGTACATCGGGTAGATGCACCACTTGTCGCCCTGGCGGTGATGCTCGACATGCTTGATGCGGTAGATGGTCGGGTCGCGCATGTTCATGTTCGGGCTGGCCAGGTCGATCTTGGCGCGCAGCGTTTTTTCGCCGTCGGCAAACTCACCCGCGCGCATACGGCGGAACAGGTCGAGGTTCTCCTCCGGCGTGCGGTCACGGTAGGGGCTCGGGCGGCTGGGCTTGCCGGCGTCGTTGCCGCGGTACTCCTGCATTTCCTCGCGGGTCAGGTCATCCACGTAGGCCTTGCCCTCCTTGATGAGCTGCTCGGCGTACTCATAGCAGCGCTCAAAATAGTCGCTGCCGTAGAAAATGCCGCCGTTCGGCTCGGCACCCAGCCATTTCAGGTCCTGCAGGATGCTCTGCACGTACTCGTCACCCTCGCGGGCGGGGTTCGTGTCGTCAAAGCGCAGGTTGAACAGGCCGCCGTAGTGTTTGGCGATCGTGTAGTTGATGAAGATCGCCTTGGCGGAGCCGATATGCAGGTAGCCGTTCGGCTCCGGCGGGAAACGGGTATGCACGACATCGACCTTGCCCTCGGCGAGGTCGGCATCGATAATATCCGTCAGAAAGTTGGAAAATTTTTCGTCTGCCATGATTACACCCCAAAATTAGTAAGCGTCACGTTGTTGCAGGGGCCGATGCCTGCATCGACCCGCTGCAAGGCTATAGGTACGCTAGCTTTGATTATCTTACTATTATACATAGGTTTATATCATTTAGCAAGAGGTAAAAACTTGCCTGCACCTACTGTTATTTATAAAAGGTTTGTGCTATAATCAATACTGATTTACAATGCCTAAGATTTGCCGTTCTTACAAATCCTAACAAATCCTAACGAAAGGGGGCTGTGCCATGCCGACCCCGAATGACCGCGGGCCCCACCGCCCGCGCACAAATATACAGTACCATGTGGAGAATGGCTGGGCGGTGCCCGACCAGCCGCAGCCGCAGCCGCGCCGTACCTCCACGCAGGAGCAGCGCCGCGCCGCCGCCCGCCGCGCGCGGGCAAAGCGCCGCAGACTCCGTCAGCTGGCGCTGATCGGTACGGCGTGCGGCATTCTGGTCGTGTCGGGCGTCATCACGGCGCTGCTGCCCGCTAAGGGTGCGGACGCGCCGCTCACCTCCGATGCCCCCGCCAACACGCGCCTTGTGGCCCCCGTGCCCTACGCGGGCAGCAACGGCAGCACAGGCACGGCACAGCCCCTGAACTGGGGCACCGTCGGCCCGCAGCGCCAGAGCGCCGACACGGGCTATACCTACACGGCGCTGCCCGCCGCCCCCGCCGCGCTGCCGGCGTTTGGCCGCGTGGACACCAGCTGGTTTGCGGATGCCGCCTTCCTCGGCGATTCGCTGACCGCGGGTTTCTGCGTGAACGAATACAACATTGATGTGGGGGGTGCGCTGGTCTGCGGCTATGAGGGCATCAGCCCGAACACCGTCGTCAACCGCGCCACCGTCACCAGCCCGGACCGCGGCGAGGAGGTGCCGCTGGACGTTCTGGCTGCGGCCCAGCCCGCGAAGCTGTACATCCTGATTGGCACGAACGCCCTGGTCCAGCCCGGCAACGATGACAGCTTTTTGGCGTACTACGGCAAAATGCTGGACGACCTGCGCACCGCCCTGCCGAACACGGTGTTCTATGTGCAGTCGGTCCTGCCCGCCACGCAGGAGAAGGTCGCCGACAGTCTGCCGGGTCTGGCCCCGGACCGTCTGGCGGTCATCAACGCGGCCATTCAGCAGCTTTGTGCCGAGCGCGGGTGCTATTATCTTGACCTCAGCGCCGAGTTTGCTGACGACGCCGGGTATCTCTCGACGGAGTTCTCCCAGCCCGACGGCGTGCATCTGACGGTCTCCGGCTACAGCAGGTGGGTCAGCTATCTCTGCACCCATGTGCCCTACAGCAAGGACAACCCCTATCAGGCCGGGAGCACCTACTATTTAAGCGAGGATATGAAGGGGCTGCTGAGTGATCTGCCTTAAGATGAACGGCAGCCTCCCGGAAGGTTGTTCTTTCTTTTGCCAACAAAAGAAAGAACCAAAGAAAATTGCCGCTGTTTCGACGCAGCGGACCCGCGACCTAGGGGCTGCACGCCCCTAGGAACCCCAAAGAGGAGGTCGCAGAGGGCGCGGGCTACGCGAACGCAGTATTACTGTTCGCGCTTAACGCCCGCGCCCTCTGCTCCGATTTGGAATTCGGGTGTTCCCCCGAACCCCCGCTGCCGGAAACAGCAGTCCGTAGGGGCCGGGCATGCCCGGCCCGCCACCTTGCCATTACTGCCCATGTGTCTTTTGCATCGTAGGGAGGGGTCTTGACCCCTCCGCGGGGCGTCGAGGACGCCGCCCCCTACAACATTCACCGCAAACCTTCCGCCATGTGTAGGGGAGGGATTCATCCCTCCCACGCCACTTCCGTTACAGCCAACCCTCCGGGCCATTTTCGCCGCCTCACCAAAGGAGCCTCACCCATGCCCAACGATCATGAAAATCCGAAATATACCAACAAAAACGAATACCACGCCGGGGACGGGCCGTTCCAGTTCCCGTGGTGGGCCATTGTCATTGCGTTTGTGGTGTGGTGGCCGCTGGGTCTGGTGTTTATCGGCCTGAACGCCGCCATGAAAAACGGCAGGCTCGGCGGCTTTGAGCAAAAGGCCCGCGAGGCGACCCGGGACCGCACGGCATCCGGTGCAAGGCCGGTGTACAATGCCGAGTTCCACCCCATCTACGATACCCCCGCCCAACCGCAGCCGAAGGCGGCAGCCCCCCATGCGGCTCCGCAGCAGGCGCAGGTACGGGCGGCAGGCAAAAAGCTCAAGGGCGCGGCGCTGGCCACCGGCCTGACGGTGGCGGGCGTGCTGCTGCTTATCTGCGCGCTGGCGGCGCTGCCCGACGCCATCTACTGGCTGCCCGAGGCCCTGACGGAGGGCGGCAGCTATTGGACCTGGCTGGTCGAGGATTCGATGCCGATGCTGATGTCGCTCACCGGCGGTATCGGCTGCCTGTTCGGCGCCAATCACATCCGCACCACCCGCCGTATGCGCAAGAAAATCGACAATATTGTCGGTGATGCGAAATATATGTACATTCAGGACATCGCCGACGCCATCCCGTGCAGCTATGAAAAATGCTGCAAGCATCTGGAAAACTGCATCGACGAGGGACTGTTCGGCCCGGGTGCCTATCTGGATATGCACCGCAAATGCCTTGTCGTCAAGGAGCGCCCGCCCGAGCCGACGCCCGCCCCGGCCCCCGCGCCGAAGCCGCAGAAGGCTGACCCGATGCCCGAGGCCGACCAGTACCAGAAGATCCTCGACGAGCTGCGCCGCGTCAATGACGCCATCCCCGACGAGGAGATGACCGACAAGATCAGCCGTCTGGAGGCCGTGTCCGCCAAGATTTTTGAGCAGGCCCGCACCGACCCCGACAAGCTGCCCCAGATGCGCAAATTTATGGATTATTACCTGCCTACGTCGTTAAAGCTGCTCAATACCTACGCCGAGCTTGACAAGCAGGGCATCGAGGGCGAGAATATCTCGGAGTCCAAGCACCGCATTGAGCAGACGATGGACACGCTGGTCAAAGCGTTTGAAAACCAGCTGGACCGCCTGTTTGCCAGCGACGCCCTCGACGTCAGCACCGACATCGACGTTATGCAGAACATGCTGCGCGCCGACGGCCTGACTGACGATGCACCGTTTAAGCTGTGAGAAAGAAAAGCCTCCCTTGTCAAAGGGAGGTGGACGCCGCAGGCGGCCGGAGGGATTCCGACGGGCCTTGCCGTATACGCTGTTACACCCGCAGCCGGGCAGGAATCCCTCCGCCTCGCTTACGCTCGGCACCTCCCTTTGACAAGGGAGGCTCAATCATTCCAAAGGAGCCAACACCCCATGCAAAAATCCACAGGTCAGCTGCATAACAGCTGGCACAATTTTTCCAAGTACCGCCCGCTCATCCGCGAGCTGGTCACCCGCGACCTCAAGGTCAAATACCGCCGCAGTGTGCTGGGCTATATGTGGAGCATTTTAAACCCGCTGCTCATGATGCTGCTGCAAACGCTCGTTTTCTCCTACATGTTCCGGTTCGACATCCCGAACTTCCCGCTGTATCTCATCTGCGGCAACACCTTGTTCAACTTCTTCAACGAGAGCACGAACATGGGCATGGGCAGTGTGCTGGGCAATGCGTCGCTTATCAAAAAAGTATACGTGCCCAAGTTCATCTTTCCCATCAGCCGCGTGGTGTCCAGCTTTGTGAACCTGCTGTTCAGCCTGGCGGCCATCCTGCTGGTCATGCTTATCACCCGCTCGCCGTTCTACTGGACGATTCTGCTCGTCTGGGCACCGCTTTTGCTGCTGCTGGCGTTCTGCTGCGGCATGGCCGTGCTGCTTTCGGCGCTGGCGGTCTACTTCCGCGACCTGCAATACCTGTACGGTATCCTGACGATGGCTTGGATGTACGCTACACCGCTGTTTTATCCCATCTCGGCGCTGCCGCCCTTCATGGTGCCCGTCATCAAGCTGAACCCGCTGTACCATTACATCAACTGTATGCGGTGCCTTGTCATGTACGGCACGTTGCCCGGCCCCAACACCTGGATCGCCTGCGTCGGCAGTGCCGTGGTCATGATGGGCGTCGGCCTCGCTGCGTTCCGCAAGCTGCAGCGCAACTTCATTCTGTATCTGTAAGGAGCTTTTCATGTCCATCATTCAGGTGGAGGATGTCTCGATGCGTTTCAACCTCGCGCAGGAGAAAACCGAGACCCTCAAGGAATACACCGTCAAGCTGCTGAAGCATCAGCTGTTTTTCAACGAATTTTACGCACTGCGGGACATTTCGTTCAAAATTGAGCCCGGCGAGTCGGTGGCGCTGATTGGCCGCAATGGCAGCGGCAAGAGCACGATGCTGAAGCTGATTGCCGGCGTTATGTACCCCACGACGGGCAGCGTGACCGTCAACGGCGAGATCGCGCCCCTGATCGAGCTGGGCGCGGGCTTTGACCTGGACCTGACCGCGCGGGAGAACGTCTTTCTGAACGGTGCGGTGCTCGGCCATGACCGCGCCTACATGCAGGAGCATTTCCAGAACATCATCGACTTTGCCGAATTGTGGGATTTTGTCGATGTGCCGGTGAAAAACTATTCAAGCGGCATGATCGCGCGGCTGGGCTTTTCGATTGCGACAGAGGTCCGGGCCGACATTCTGGCCTGCGACGAGATTTTGTCCGTCGGTGACTTTATGTTCCAGCAGAAGTGCCACCAGCGGATGGAGCAGATGCTCTCCGGCGGCACAACGCTGCTGTTCGTCAGCCACGACATCAATCAGGTCAAGCAGCTGTGCAAGCGCGCCATCTGGATCGACCACGGCCACCTGCGCGGCGACGGCCCCGCGGAGGAGGTCTGCAACGCCTATGTAGCCGCGATGGAGCGGGGCGAGTAAAGGCTTCCCCCGAGGGGGAAGGCTCAGACTGTCGAAAAAGGTGTGCTCACCCCTTGGCCCCCTCTGCGAGGGGGCTCCGCCCTCAGGCGGTGGGGGAGAGAACTGTGCGGTTGCCCGAAATATTTCTGGCTATGGCAAGGTTCTCTCCCTCCGCCCCTTCGGGGCACCGCTCCCCCTCTGGCGCAAGCGCCACCTCCCCCGTATCGGGGGAGTCTGTCTCGCAGAGGGAGGTCTTTCGACACGCTGACCTTCCCCCAAGGGGGAAGGCATCCCAGCCCAAGTAAGCAACACAAAGGAGACCCCATGCTGACCAAAAAACAAAACCTTACACGGGAAATCCTGACCGTTATCCTGCTGCTGGCGGCGGTGGCGGCCACGGAATACTGGTTCTTCCAGCTGTGGCGGCTGGACTGGCATGTGCCGATGTTCTACGGCGGCGACGGCATCTACTGGGTCGGTCAGGTGCAGCGCAGCTACGGCGAGCTGTCCGGCTCCCTCGGCTGGCCGTTCTATGAGGTCGCGGGCAGATACGACCCGAACTATGATCTGATCTACGACATCTTTGTCTGGCTCGTCGGTCTGTTCACCAAGGACACCGGCACGGTGTTCAACCTGTATGTCCTCGTCATCCCGTTTGCCAACGCGCTGGCGGGGTACGCGGTGTTCCGCACGGTCGGGCTGCGCCGCTGGCTGAGCTTTGCGTTCGGTCTGACGTTTGGCCTGACGCCCTACGTCCAGCAGCGCATGGCCGGGCACATGATGCTGGCTGCCTGCGAGTTTGTGCCGTTCTCGGTGCTGCTCTGTCTCTGGTGCGCCGAGGATGAACAGTTCAACCGCCCGGGCAGGGCCTTCTTCAAAAACAAGCGCAACTGGCTGGCGCTGGCCATGGCGTGGGGGATCGCCAACAACGGCGCGGCTTACTACCCGTATTTCACCTGCTTCTTCCTCTGCGTCACGGCGCTCTGCCTGATTTTGCGGGACCGCAGGTGGCGCGCGGGCACGTCCTGCGTTGTCACGATTGCCGAGATCGTCGCCTGGATGATCCCCGACTTCTTCCCGATGGTGCTGGGCATCCTGAACGGACAGGGCAGCACGCTGACCAACGGCGTCTACCGCAGCCCCGTCGGCGCGGACATCTACAGCCTGCGCATCAGCAGCCTGCTGCTGTCGCCCAACGGCTTCGGCCTGCAGAAGCTCGCCAACTGGATGGGCCGCTACTTCCACGTTCTGGCCACCGACGAAGGCCCGATGTACAACGAGAACGCCTACGGCTACCTCGGCATTGTGGGCATTTTCGGCTTCCTCGCGCTGCTGCTCATGCTGCTGCACAGCCGGGACTGGAAGGCGGGCCGCACCGAACGCCCCGAGTTGGGGGACCGTCTCTGGCTGCTGAGCCGCCTCAACGTCATGGCGCTGCTGCTGGCGACGATTGCCGGCTTCGGCGGCATCATCGGCATCTTTGTGCGGTTCATCCGCGGGTACAACCGCATCAGCCCGTACATTGCGTTCTTCGCGCTGCTGGCTGTCGGCCTGGCTCTTGAAAAACAGCTGACCCGGTACACCGGGCGCAGCCGCAAGGCGCTGGCGGCTGTGGCCATCCTGCTGCTGGGCTGCGGCTACTGGGAGCAGCAGGGCTTCTTTCGGCCTGAGTACGAGGAGATTCAGGACAAGTGGTATCAGGACGCGGCCTTCATGAACGAGGTCGAGGCCGCGGCAGGGGACGGCGCGATGCTTTTCACGCTGCCGTACATGAAGAACTTTGAGAACGGCTCGCTGAACAATATGTGGGATTACACGCTGCTGCGCGGCCCGCTGCACAGCAAGACGCTGAAATTCACCTACGGCGCGGGCTACGGCACGAAGAATGACCTCTGGTACCGCGAGACGAGCGAGCTGGAGCCGGACGCCATGGTGGCCGAGCTGCGCACACAGGGTATGACCGGCATCTATCTGGATCTGGACGGCTACCCCGAGGACGAGCAGCAATCGACGCTGGCCGCCCTGACCGAGGCCGCCGGCTGCGGCCCGGAGGATGTCATCCACAGCGGAAGCGGGCTGCTCTGCTACATCCCGCTGGGGCAGGAGTAACGCATGAAACTGCAAAAAATAACGAAAAAGCGATGGTTCTGGCCGCTGGTCTGCGCGGTGTCCGTCGTGTTCGGCTGGTGGTATTTAAGCATTGTGACCTGCGCACCGCTGGGCGGCGACGATGAGCTTATCAACCTGCAGAACTACTATTATATTACGCACACCACGTTTGGCCAGAGCGTGCTGGACTACCTTGGCGATTTGTGGGCGCAGTTCAGCCTGCAGAACGGGCGGTTCCGGCCCTTCTCGTCGCCGCCGGTGCGCGGCCTGACGAGCTGGTTCCTGGGGGATCTGGTCGGCTACCGGCTCTACATTCTGGCGTGGACCTACGCGGACATTGTGCTGACGGCGTGGCTCGTCGGCAAGGCGTCCCGCAACAAAAAGCTGGGCATTGCCTGCCTCTGCCTGCTGCCGATGATGTTCAGCGTCTGGCAGGACTCCACGGGCAACAGCCTCTACTCCTACGGCGCACTGGTGCAAAGCACGCTGCTGCCCGCGCTCGTCGCCGGGCTGGCCGTGCTGCGCTGGCAGGACACCGGCCACAAGCGGTGGGCCGTGCTGGCGGGCTACTGTATGTTCCAGTGCTGCGCCACGTTTGAGATCGGCTTTACCTATATCGTCCCGATTTTTGGTCTGGCGTGGCTCTACACCGACAAGGCCCGCGACGCGCTGCGGTTAAGCATCCCGGCGCTGCTGGGCGAGTGCGTGACGCTGGCCTTCAATATGGGCGCACGGCTCGTGAACACGCTGCGGGCCGCGGGCATTCTCGAGGGCAGCGTCTCCCAGATCGAGGGCATCTCCCCGAACTTTGACCTGCCCGCCATCCTGCGCACCTGGGCCATGCAGATGTCGGCGGGCTTCCCGCTGAACGCGATGCTGTTCGGCAAGATGCGCCCCGGGAAAATATATCCCGTGGACGTGCTGTGCGGCGTCATGGTGGCCGGTGCGGCAGTGGCCGCGCTGGCGGCGCTGGATAAGCTGCCGAACAAAAAGCAAAATCTGCTGCTGTTTTTAAGCGGCCTTGCCATGCTGTCCGCCCCGGCACTGCTGATCGGGCTTTCGCCCAAGTACCAGCAGCCCGGTCAGGTGGACTGGCGGCACGGCTACATTCCCCAGACTGTGGAGAGCTTCGGCGTCGGTTTAATGGCGCTGGCCGTGCTGGTGATGCTGCTGCGCCGGGCGCGCGGCAAGAGCTGGCGGCCCGGGGGCCGCGCGGTGCTCTACGGTCTGCTGGCCGTCTGCATGGCCGGGTCGGTGGTCTGGCAGCGCGCCGCGACCCGCTCAGCCTACGACCAGGGCGGGCGCGCCTACACGGTCTTTGGCGACGGCGTCGCCGCGGGCCTGGCCGCCGACTGCGGCGACACGCCGGTGGTGACCGATTACATGATCTGGGGCGGCCATGAGGTCGCGGAGAACGCCTTCTTCCTGCGCTACGGCGATCTGGACGCCGATGCCCACGCCCTGCAGGTCTGGCGCACCGAGGACCACGCCGACGACGAGGCAGTGTACCGCGTCGGGTTCACGCTGGGGCAGGGCAGGCACTACGACATTGCCTGGTGCGGCCTTGGCCACGGGGCAGACCCGGATGTGCTGACAGATGTCGAGGTCTGGCTGCCCGCGGGCACCTTCCTCTATGATGTGCTCTATTACACAACCGCCGACGGCGAGGAAGTGCGCAGAGAGGTCTACCCCGACAAGAACGGCACCATGATCACGCTGGACGGCGAAATTCTCGCGGACAGCATCCAGCTGGCCGCTCATTAGGGGGCACCCCGCCCTACGCATAACGCAAATCGGGGCCTGTAGGGCGGCCTGCCCACAGGCCGCCGTGCCCGCTTGCGGAAGTGCAAAGCCTGTTGGACTGCCACCCCGTAGGGGCCGGGCATGCCCGGCCCGCTGCCCTCCCGCAAAAGCCCGTCCATCTTCCCGCCGCGGGCCGCAGCTATGCGGCCCCTGCGTACTCTATCAATTCAAGGAGGTGCCGCCCTTGGCACAAAATAAATCCCGCCGCCTGCTGTGGGCGGTCTGCCTTGCGGCGCTGGCGGCATTTGCTGCGGCCATGGTCTGGCTGCACTACCAGCAGCTTTGCTCCCCCGGCGGCGGCAGCGACCCCTATACCTCCGACCTTGGTATGCACCTGGCCTTCGCGCAGCGCGGCATGGTCTACTCCACCGTGTCGCTGCTCATCGGCCCGGCGTATGCACTGGCCGGGCGCATCGGCATTGCCGTGCTGCTGGCGGCGTTCCATCTGGCCGCCGTCGCCGTGTTCGCCTGCGGCCTGCGCACTGCCCTGCCCGATGCCCCGCGCCCGGCGCGGCTGCTGGTCAGTCTGGTGGTCAACCTTGCCACGGCGGTCTGGATGCCCCGCGGCGGCTACTGGTACCAGGGCACTGTCGGCGGCACGATTTATCACAACACAACGTATATTATGCTCGCGCCCTTTGCACTGCTGGCGATGCTGGCCTTTTACCGTGTCTGGCCGACGATGCGCGATGACCTGGATCTGCGCGCCTACGCGGTCTACACGGTGCTGCTGACCGTGGCGACCAGCTTCAAGGCCAGCCTGATCTTTGCATTCGCCCCGGCGCTGCTCGTGCTGCTGATTGCCGATTTTGTGCGCACCCACGCCAAAAACCTGAAAAATGAGATCATCATGGGGTGCAGCGTTTTCCCCGGTGTAGCGCTCTGCTTTATCCAGGCCAACGTCCTGTTTGCCGAGGAAGGCTCCGGCATACGCCTGATTTTCACCGTCCCGTTTGACCACCACCGTATGCTGTGGGGGCCGTTCAACGAGGCCGGCGTGCTGGGGCTGGCGCGGTCCTTCGTCTTTGTGGCGGCAGTGGGGCTGCTGCTGGGCCGCGCGGCGTGGCAGCGCTTCCGCTACCGGTTCAGCCTTTTCACCTTCACCTTCTCGCTGGCCGAGGCGCTGCTGCTGGTCGAAAGCGGTGAGCGGCTCTATCACGCCAACCTCTGGTGGGGGCCGTTCATCTGCTTCTGGGTGTTCTGGCTCGAGTCCGTCAGCGTCTTTTTGCAGCAGACGCGCACCGGGGCCGTGCCCCGCTGGCGGCTGGCCGTCTGCGCCGCCGCGCTGGCGTGGCACATCGTCAGCGGCGTCTGCTTCTTAGCCATGCTTTTGCAGGGCGTAAGCTATAACGTGCCGATCCTGACGTATAATTTGTGGTAAAAAAATAAGCCGCAGGTGCAAAAACGCATCTGCGGCTTTTGTATGTTGTCAGCTTCAACCCGTAGGGGCGCATTCTATATGCGCCCGTGGCTGTGTGCGGCAATGAGTAACGCCCGCGGGCGGATATGGAATCCGCCCCTACGATGGAGGGGGGCGATGCTCGTCATCGACCCGGCCAGGCAACGGCAGCGGCAGACTGCACACCAGCGCAATGCCCAGCGCCAGGGCCAGCGCGACCTTGAAGGTCTCGCCGCCTTTGCTGGCGAAAAGCTCCTGCTCGCCCTGCAAAAAGTAGTAGGCCGTGTAGTAGATGCCCGCGCCCGGCACAAGCGGAAAGATGCCCGGCAGCAGAAAAATCGTCACCGGGGCCTTGTGGCGGATGGCAAAGAACCGCGCGCAGCCGGTCAGCGGCAGCGTGGCGACCAGCGTCGCAATCGCCGGGCTTAACGCGAACAGCTCCACGCAGAAGATGTAGACCATCCAGCCCACCGCGCCGGTCAGGCCGCAGGCCAGGTAGTGCCGCCGCGGCATCTGGAATGTGATGCCAAAGCTGATCGTTGCAATGACGGCCACCATAAAATGGGCAAAATAATGCGTCCAGATCGGCATCACGCCACCCCCAATCCACGGGCCATGATCCAGCCCAGCACCACGCCGCCCGCAATGCTGCCCGCAATCAGCAGGGCATCCAGCAGGCGGATGGAGCCGGACAGGTAATCGCCGTTCAGAATATCCCGCACACCCATCGTCAGGGCAACGCCGGGGGTCAGCACCATCAGCGCGCCGATGATCGCCGCGTTGGCGTTGACGGCGGGCACGACGGTCTGCACCGCAATGGCCCAGATCGTGCCGCAAAACGCCGCCACAATGTCGGTGAATATCCGGTTGATGCCGTGCCTCGCAAACTGCTGGCAGACGAGCGCCTCCAGCAGGCCCGCCACCGCGGCCACCGGCATGTCTGCCAGCGTGCCGCCGAACAGGTACGCGAACCCCGCTGCCCCGACAACGCAGGCCAGAATTTCCAGCTGCGGTGTGCTGCGCGGCAGCGTGCGGGCCGTGTTCAGCCGTGCTTCGGCCTCGACGACGCCCAGCCTGCCGGCGGCCAGCTCACGGGAAAGCTCGTTCACGGCCTCGACGCGGCCCAGATGGACCGACACGGTGGGCACGTGCCGCACCAGCGAGACGGCATCCCGCCCCGGCAGGTGCGCCGACGCAAAGATGCCGTTGGTCAGAACATAGACATGGAAGTCCCGCACACCGAGGCTGGCGGCCATGATCTCCATGGTCTGCTGCGCGCGGAACACCTCGCCGCCGTTTTCCAGCAGCGTCTGGCCCGCGTCCATGACCAGCTCCAGCGCACGGTCAAACAGTGCATCAGCCACGGATATTCTCCCGCACAGCGCTGAATTCCGGGTAATGGGCGTACAGATGCTGCGCGATGGCCTCCATGAGCAGGTAGTCATGCTCGGAGTCGATGTCGATGATGCCGGTGTCCATCATAACGCTGACGCCGAACTTGGAGTGCCACAAAATCGGGTCGGGGTTGTCCACAAGGAACGCGCGGCGGATGACGTAAATCGACGCATTGACGTCGTATACCTCGGGTGCCTGCTGACGGCCCGTGAACTGGCTCTCGATGACCATCTCGGCGTGGTCGCCCACGATCTTGAACATATTGAACCACGGATTGCGGCGGGCCTCGCAGACGCTGAAAATGATTTGCAGGTCCTCGCGCTCCTGCGCTTTGGCAAAGGCGTTCTCGATGTCCTGCTCGGTGCGCAGGGGGCTGGTGATGTCCAGATCGATCATAGCATCGTACTGTTTGCCGGTGCGCGCCTCCATGCGGGCAAAGCTGTCCTTGTAGACCTCGACCTTCGGCACGCGGTCCCCGCCCAGCTCGGCCCCGCGGGGCAGGTAGATGACCTCCGGGTACTCGGCGGCCACCAGTCTGGCCAGGTCCTCGCTGTCGGTGTTCAGCGCAACGTCGATTTCCAGCTCCGGGTGCTTTTTAATGAACAGCTCCGCGGCGCTCAGCGAATAGTAAACCAACGGCTTGCCGCAGAAATTTTTCAGGTTCTTGTTTTTAAAGCCCTTGCTGCCGGCACGGCCGCAAATTGTAATGAGCAGTCTTTTCATTGTACGTTCTCCCCCAAGGTAAGTTTCAGCACGTTCAGTGCCAGCGCGGGCGGGTTGCAGCTCTCGCCGCTGCCCGTCAGCGCGTAGTCCACAAAATATTCCATCTCCCGCTCATAGCGGCGGTTGACGTCCTCCTCATAGTGCTGCACGGTGCCGTCCGGCAGGGTCAGCGTGCCCGCGCCAAAGTCGGCCAGATAGCTGCCGTCATGGCAGAAAAGCTCGATGCTGCGCCGGTATCCGCGGCCAAAGTAATCGAGATGCACCTCGGCCAGCAATGTGGGGTATCTGGCGATATACACCGACAAATCGTCGGAGTCGATTTCGAGGTCGGAGTAGGTGCCCTTGAAATTGTACAGCTTTTCAGGCACGCCGAACAGCTCGACGAGGTAGTCCCATTCGTGGATGAGGTCAATCGTCACGCCGCCGCCCATCGCCTTGTGGGCACTGTAGACAGTGCGGTAGTCCACGCCGGGCCGCCAGTCGGGCAGATAGCTTGAACAGATGACCCGCGCGCAGTAGGGGTGCAGACCGGGCAGCCGATCCTTGAGCGCCAGCATGACGCCGCACCACCGCATGGGCGCGGCCACATAGGCCTTTTGCCCCGCGGGCAGGCAGTCGGCCAGATCCAGTCCGGTCTGGTCGGCGGAAAAAATCGGTTTTTCGATGAAAAGTGCCCCACCGCGGCCCCTGACCCGGGTCAGAGCGTCGGCGTGCAGGCTTGTGGGGTTCGTGATGAACACCATGTCATAGTGTGCGGGCGCGTCGGCCAAATCGGTGTACTGGGCGTGCAGCAGCGCGGCCACGCCGTCCCGCAGCGGGCGGGACAGGTCGCTGCGCAGTGCGTCGGCCTGTAAAGTCCAGCCCCGGTCCGCACAGAGGTTGGTCAGATTTTTTAAATGGCGCGTCCCGATGGAGCCCAGCCCCACGAACAGCGCGGTGATGGTACGCATAGGAGGTCCCCTTTTTATAACAAGTTTACGGCAGGTTTGTGGGGAGGCATTTATGCCTCCCGCGGGGCTTGCGGCAACCGCAAGGTGCCCGGGCGGATATGGAATCCGCCCCTACGCTGTAGGGGTCGATGCCTGCATCGACTCGGAACCCCAGAGGCTGCCGCACGTAGCTTTTCCTGGCCCCCTCTGCGAGGGGGCTCCGCCCGCAGGCGGTGGGGGAGAGAACCCTGCGGCTATCCGAAATTTTACGGGCTATGGCAAGGTTCTCTCCCTCCGGCCCTGCGGGCCACCTCCCCCGCAAGCGGAGGAGGCTTTAGTGACTTTCAATAAAGTCCATCAGCTCAATTGCCTTCAGGTCCTTTTCAAAGCTCCACTTCGGCTGCTCGTCGCCCTTCAGCACGCCAAAAAAGTTCGTCAGCTCGTCCACATAGGCGTTTTCTACAACGTTGTCGCTGTAGCGGCTGTCGTGCTCAAAGCTGGCGTAGGTGTTGACAAACCGCTTGTCGCCGTCCTTGAACTCGTACAGCGCCTTGGGGTTGCCCTCCCAGAACAGGTGGATGCCGTCCCCGAAGCACTCAAAGCTGCGCACGGCCTTGCGGCTGACGACGTCGGCAGCCAGCACACCCTGCACGCCGCCCTTGTGGCGCAGCAGCAGCGTCACGCAGTCGGGGTAGGGGAGCCCTAAGTCGCTGATCGTGTCCTTCTGCACGGTCACGCTCTCCACGTCGCCGAAGGCGTCCAGCAGCCACGGCAGGTCGATGCCGAAGATCTCGCGCACGCCGCCGGTGCGGGCGTTGCCGACGAAGAAATTTTTATAATTCTCCCACGGGTGCCAGTCGGGCAGATACTGCCCGATGTGGTAGATGTAGTGTACGGGCTTGCCAAATTCCGCGACCTGCTGTTTAATATACTGTGTCTCGCGGCGGTACAGCATCGTGGAGGACAAAAACAGCGGTAGTTTTTTGGCCGCAGCCTTGGCCATATTCTCCCGGTAGCCGTCACTGACCAGATTCAGCTCGGTAAAGACGGGCAGGTCGTTGTCCAGCAGCTCGCCGATGACCGCCGCGTGGGCCAGCGGCGCGGTGCAGACCAGCGCGGCGTCGGGGTGCTCGGCGGCGACGGCCTCGCCGATGGCGGCATAGGCTGCGTCCGCCAGACCCAGCCGGAGGGCCTCGTCGCGGCGGCTCTCGGCGGTGTCCACGCCGACGATCTGAATAGCCGCGTCAATGCCTTTGGTCAGCCGGGCGCGGCGTTTGCCCATGCTGCCTAAACCGACGATGAGAAGTTTCATACCAAAACGCTCCTTTGCGGGTCAAATTCCGGCACAGGGCCGTCATAAAAGATTTTAGGTCTTGCAAAATCAAATTTTGCCAGCACAGCGCAGATTTTTTCGCTGGTCTCGCCGCCGTTATACGGGCTGACGGCGCCGGCCGCCACGGGGGCAAACGCCGGGGACAGCGCCCTGCGCAGCGCGGCCTCGATGGCCGGCTCGTCGGCGTCGCAGCAGAGCACGTTCGCGCAGATGGTGCGCCCGGCCTGCCGTCTGCCGATGTTGACCGTCGGCACCTTAAAGGTGGGCGTCTCGACGACACCGGACGACGAGTTGCCCGCCACGAGCGCCGCGCAGTCCATGGCGGAGAGGTAGCGCCGCAGACCGAGGCTCTGCACAAATCCGGCGCGGTCCGGGTGGGCGGCGGCGAACGTCTGCATCATGGCGGTGCAGACCTGCCCGCCCGCGTCGGCGTTCGACCCGGTGATGAGCCAGAACACGCCGTCCACGGCGGCCATAGCGTCACACAGCGCCTGCACCTGCACAGCGGGGGAGCCTGCGTCGGGGGCGGTCTCGGGGTGGTAGGTCACGAGCGCGAAGGGCTGCATGAGGTCAAACCCAGTCGATTTGCACAATTCCTCACGGCTCATTTTGGGCAGAGTGCGGATGTTTTCATCCCCCAGCCCGCCGACGCAGAACACGGTGTCGGGCGCTTCGCCCATCCGCACAAGCCGCGCGGCGCTGTCGGCGCAGGACGGAAAGTGTACCGCCGCCATTTTGCTGATGCAGTGGCGGTAGTATTCGTCCGCCGCGCCCAAGGTCACGTCACCGCCCGAGATATGGGCAATCGGGATATGCCGCGCCGCTGCCGCAGCGGCCACGGCGAAGATCTCAAACCGGTCCCCCAGCAGCAGCACGGCGTCCGGGCGGTGGGCGGCAAAGTGGTTGTCGAAAATTTCCATCGTGCGTGCGATGGTTTTGGCGACAGGCTCATCGGCGTTGTCGGTGAAGATCGGCAGTCTTGCCGCGATGGGCAGGCCGTCGGCTTCGATTTCATGCACGGTCTCGCCCAGACGCGGGCAGAGATGCGCCCCGGTCACGACGAGCTGCAAGTCCAGCACATCGGACGCCGCGATTTTCTGCACCACCGGGCGCAGCAGGCCATATTCCGCCCGCGTGGCGGTAACGACGGTGATGGTACGCATGGTTATGCTTCTCGCTTTCTTTTTTAACGGCAGTCTCCCGGAAGGTCGCTTTCTTTTGGCAGCAAAAGAAAGCTCGCAAAGAAAACTGCCGCTGTTTCGACGCAGCGGACCCGCGACCAAGGGGCTGCACGCCCCTTGGATTCCCAAAGCGGAGGTCGCAGAGTGCGCGGGCTACGCGAACGCAGTATTACTGTTCGCGCTTAACGCCCGCGCCCTCTGCTCCGTTTTAAAATTCGGGAGTTCCCCCGAACCCCCGCAGGGGTGAGGTAGAGGCCCCCTTGTCAAAGGGGGCTGGCCGCGTTAGCGGACTGGGGGATTCCGACGGGCCTTGCGTGGCCGCCCATCAACGGGCATTCACCCACTAACTCCCGCGGCGGCCTGGGGGCAGGCCGCCCTACGTACCCCTTTTAAATTGGTTTGCAGGGAGAGGGGTGACCCCTCCGCGGGGCGTCGGGGACGCCGCCCCCTACAGCGCCTTTGCCACTACCCTTTTGCCTGTTGTAGGGGGGATTTATCCCTCCCGGCAAGGCGTTCCTCACACCTCGATCTTCTCATCCTCGGCAAAATCGCGTTTCGCGGTCTGGCCTAAAATCTCATGCCAGCGCATGGGCGAAATCCCATCCCCCGGGCGCTTGGTGGTGAGATTTTCCTCGGTGAAAACCTCACCCGCTTTGATTTCCCGGGCGGCCACAATGCTCTTGCGGGCAATGGCTTTGTTGGGGGCTTCGCTGGCGGTCAGGTGCTTGTGGCCGTCGCCGAGGGCGGCTTCTGCGTGGCGCACGGCCAGCACCATCGCCGCAAACTCGGCGGGGTCCAGGCTGGCCTTCTGGTCGGGGCCGGGCAGGGATTTGTCCAGCGTAAAGTGCTTTTCAATGACCTGCGCGCCCAAAACCGTCGCGGCTACGTCGCATTCCCAGCCGGGCGTATGGTCGGACAGCCCCACCGGCAGACCAAACTGGTCGTACAGCTCGATCATGGCGGTCAGGTTCGCATCCTCGTAGGGCGTCGGGTACTGCGTGTTGCAGTGCAAAATCGTCACCTCGGGGCAGCCGCCGTCATCCAGCACGCCCAGCGCGTCGGTGATCTCGTCCAGTGTGCTCATGCCCGTGGAGAGCAGCACCGGCGTTTTCTGCGCGGCCATGGCCTCGAGATACGGCAGGTTCGTGATCTCGCCGGAGGGGATTTTTAAAAGCGGCAGACCCAGCGTGCCCAGGAACTTCACGCTCGGCACGTCAAACGGCGCGCTTAAATACTGGATGCCGATGGAATCGCAGTATTCCTTTAATTCTTTATGCGCCTCAAACGAGAAATGCAGCTTGCGGATCATCTCCAGCTGGCTCTCGGCGGCATCGGTGGTCTGCTTCTGGTACTCGGCCTTCTCGGCAAATTTGCTGACCACCAGCTCGGGCACGGCGGTCTGATATTTTACAATGTCCGCGCCGCATTCTTTGGCAACGCGGGCCATCTCCTTGGCCATTTCCAGACTGCCGTTGTGGTTGACCCCGGCCTCAGCTATGATCGTTACAGGCATAGGTAAAAACCTCCGGTTTTTATAGTGAGGAGTGAGAAGTTAGGAGTGAGGAGTTTTTGGTTTCAGCTGAAAGCTCCGTTTTATGTGCCACTCCTCATTCCTCACTCCTAACTCCTCACTGGTTTACTGCTGATTCTCCAGCTTTCTTCTCATCTTCTCCAGCTCCTCCAGCTGGCCCATGTCCATCCAGCTGCTCTCGCTGATGGGATAGACGCCGACCTTCTCCCCGGCCCGGCGGTAGCGCTCGATCACATCGGGGAAACCGATCTTCTCGCCGTCGCGCATTTCCTCCACGACGCGCGGCTCCACCACGTAGACGCCGGTGTTCGTCAAAAAGTCCAGCTCGGGCTTTTCGCGCATGGCGGCAATGCTGCCGTTCTCGCCCAGCTCCACCACGCCGTAGGGCACGGTGTAGTGCTTGAACGCGCAGATCATCGTGACCAGGTTGCCGTGGGATTTATGGTACTCATAAATATCGCCGAAGTCTACATCCAAAAGCGTGTCACAGTTCGTAAAAAAGAACGGTGCTTTGATTTTTCCTTTCAGCAGGCAGAGCCCGCCGCCGGTGCCCATGAACACTTCCTCGTCGGCAAAGTCCACGTTATAGTTCTTTTCCAGCTCATTGAAATAGGACTTGATCATGCCCTTTTTGTAGTTCACGATCATCGTGAAATTGTGGCAGCCGAAGTCCCGGAACCGGTCCATGATCAGCTCGGCAATGGGCTGCTCGCCCACGGGGATCAGCGGCTTGGGCAGAATTTTTGTGTACGGGTACAGCCGCGTGCCCAGCCCGCCCGCCATCATCACAACGGGAATATCGACCTGCTTGCGGTTGTCCAAATCCAGGCCGTGGGCAAAGATGATGTCGGTGATGATGCCGCGCTTGTTCAGGACCGGCAGCGCGTCGATGCAATGCTCCTGCAAAATGCTGCGGGCCTTGCCGCGCTCGGACACCGAGACGCTCAGCGGATGATAGTTGGCCGCGTGGTCCACGGTCTGGTCCGGTGTGCCGCCGCGCAGGAAAAACTTGCGGATGTCACCGTCGGTGATGACGGCCTTCAGATGTCCCTCCGGTGCAATGAACAGGATGCGCTGGCCGGTCTCGTCCAGCTTGCGCAGCGTTTCCAGCACCGTGGCGGTGGGCTCAATAAAAAGTTCTTCTACTTTTATCAAGGGTGGTCCCCCTTTGCAATTACTTGGCCCCCTCTGCGAGGGGGCTCCCGCCGCAGCGGGTGGGGGAGAGAGCCTTACGGCTATCCGAAATATTTCGGGCAATGGCAAGGTTCTCTCCCTCCGGCCCTGCGGGGCCACCTCCCTCGCAGAGGGAGGCAAGGGCACTTACAGCCCCAGCACTGCTTCGATCACGCGGTCACAGTCCTCAAAGGACAGGTTCGTGGAGCAGGGCAGGTTGACAATATACTTGCGGTAGTCCAGCGCCTTGTCCAGACCGTAAGCCTCGTTGCGGGGGTAGTCGGCCTGCTCATGGATGAGCGCCCACACCGGGCGGGTCTGGATGTGCTGCGCCTGCAGCTTCTCGATCACAGTGTCGCGGTCCAGCCCGGAATCCTTCAGATACAGGCTGAAGAACCAGTGGTTGGAGCGGCACTCCCCCTCGCGGAAGGGCAGGATGCGCAGCCCCTTCACGCCGTCCAGCGCGGCCACATAGCGGTCATACAGCGCCTTTTTGTGGGCGATGAAGCCCTCGAGCCGCTCGAGCTGGGCAAGCCCTAAGGATGCCTGCACATTCGTCATGCGGTAGTTGTAGCCGACCTCATCGTGCAAAAATTGCAGCAGATCGGCCTTGGCCTGGGTGGACAGATGCTTGGCGTGCTCGGCCCAGTCAGCGTGGTTGGACACGACCATGCCGCCTGCGCCGGTGGTGATGATCTTGTTGCCGTTAAAGCTGTAGCAGCCGATGTCGCCGATGGTGCCCGCAAACTTACCGGCAAACGGGCCGTCGGTGCAGCGGGTGCCGAGTGCCTCGGTGGCATCCTCAATGACGATGAGGCCGTAGCGCTTGGCTATCGCCATCAGGCGGGGCATATCGGCCATGTTGCCGAACACATGCACGACCTCCAGTGCCTTGATGTGTGCGCCGGTGGCTTTGTTGTACAGCCTGCCGTCCCGCAGCTCGCAGCGGTTCGCACAGAAATCCTCGACGGCGTCGGGGTCAATGCACAGGGAGTCGTCGCAGCCGATGAAGACCGGCTCCGCGCCGACATAGCGGGTCAGCGGGTTGACGGCGGCGATGAAGGTCAGCGTCGGGACAATGACCTCATCCCCGCGGGTGATGCCGGCGGCCATAGCGGCCAGATGCAGCGCGCTGGTACCGGCGTTGCAGGCCACGGCGCGGGGCATGCCCACGTAAGCGGCCAGCGCTTCCTCGAACTCCGTGACCTTGCCGCCGCTGGTGGAAACCCACCCCGACGTGATGGCCTGCCCGGCCAGCTCGGCCTCGCGCGCGCCGAAATTCGGAACCGAAAGAGGAATAAATTCAGACATGGTACTGCCTCCAAACTCTATCCTGGTGCCCGCCGTGCAGCGGCGGACGGAATTTTACAAATATTCTATTTTATTATACCGCGTTTGCAGGATAAGGGCAAGAAAAAGATGCGATGGACTTTCTGTATCTTTCCCCCGGGGAAAGCCCGTTTTTCCCGTTGACAAACCTTCTCCCTTGCACTACTATAAATACTGAATATAAAGTATAAAATAGGGGGGTTACCATGAAATACGGTTTTATCGGCTGCGGCAACATGGGCGGGGCTGTGGCGCGCGCGGTCTGCAAGGGCGCCGGGTCCGGCGATGTGCTGCTGGCCAACCGCACGCCTGCCAAGGCACAGGCACTGGCGGACGAGCTCGGCTGCGCCTGCGGCACGAATGAGGAGGTCGCCGGCATCTGCGACTTCATCTTTCTGGGCGTAAAGCCCCAGATGATGGCCGATATGCTCGACGAGCTGACCCCAACGCTGGAGGCCCGCGCCGAGAGCCGCCCCTTTGTGCTGGTCACGATGGCGGCGGGCCTGTCGATGCAGCAGATCCGCCAGATGGCGGGCAGCGGCTATCCCATCATCCGTATGATGCCCAACACCCCCGTGGCGCTGGGCGACGGCATGATCCAGTACTGCTCTGACGATGTGGAGCCGGAAAAAATGGCCGAGTGGCTCACCGCCATGGCCCCTGCAGGCCGTCTGGACGCCGTGCCGGAGAGCTTGATCGACGCCGCAAGCGCGGTGTCCGGCTGCGGACCGGCCTGGGCGTACCAGTTCATCGAGGCACTGGCCGACGGCGGTGTCGCCGCAGGTCTGCCCCGCGCCAAGGCGCAGGAGTACGCCGCCCAGATGCTTTTGGGCAGCGCGCGGATGGTGCTGGAGACCGGCAAGCACCCGGGCGAATTGAAGGACGCCGTCTGCAGCCCCGGCGGCTCGACCATTCAGGGCGTGCGCCTGCTGGAGGAGCGCGCTTTCCGCGGTGCCGTGACCGACGCCGTGCTGGCCGCGTTTGAAAAGACAAAGGATTTGGGGAAGAAGTAAGGCCTTCCGAGAATGTAGGGGCGAGCATTGCTCGCCCGCAGACCTGACGGAAAGAAGTGCTTTTCCGGGAAAATACCCCGCGCGGCAGACGCCTGACGGGCGAGCAATGCTCGCCCCTACAAAGCGGTTGCCAAACAGGAATAGAAAGAGAAATTTTATGCGTATCGTCGTTAAAGTAGGCACCAGCACGCTGGCACATCCCGGCGGGCTGCTCAACATCCGCCACACCGAGGATCTGGTCAAGGTGTGGAGCGATATTCAGAATGCCGGACATCAGCTCATCGTCGTATCGTCGGCGGCCACGGGCCTCGGCGCAGGCAAGCTGCAAATTGAAAAGCCAAGCGACCTTGTCACCAAGCAGGCTGCCGCCGCGGTGGGCCAGTGCGAGCTGATGTATACCTATGACCGGCTGTTCGGCCAATACAACCATACCGTGGCCCAGATGCTGCTGACGTGGGAGGATTTTGACCACGAAAACCGTCTGCACAACCTGCAAAATACGCTGGAGCGTCTTTTGCAGCTGCACGCCATCCCCATCATCAACGAGAATGACCCCGTCGCCTGCGAGGAATACTCTTTGGGCGACAACGACACGCTGGCCGCGCTGGTGGCCAAGTGCATCCACGCCGATCTGGTCGTGCTGATGTCCGACATCGACGGCCTGTACACCGCCGACCCGCACACCCACCCGGACGCAAAGCTCATCCCGGTGGTCGAGGAGATCACGCCGGAAATTGAGCTGCTGGCGGGCGGCGCGGGCTCGGCCCTGGGCACCGGCGGCATGCTGACGAAGGTCACCGCCGCTAAGCGTGCCACCGAGGCTGGTGTAGACATGATCATTACCAACGGTGCCCACGCCGAGGTGCTGTACGACATTGTCGAGGGTAAGCCCGTCGGCACCCGGTTCGTGGGCCGCAAGGCATAAGGGAGGTCTGACCCCATGACTACGCAGGAAATTTTGCAGGCCGCGCAGGGCGCAAAGCTGCCGCTGGCGCTGGCCGACGCCGACACGAAGAACGCCGCGCTGGAGGCGATGGCCGTTGCGCTCATCGCCGCGCAGGATAAAATTCTGGACGCCAATAAGCAGGACGTCGAGAACGCCCGCGGGCGGGTCAGCGACGTGATGCTGGACCGTCTGGCGCTGACGCCGGGCCGCCTGACCGACATGGCCAAGGGTATGCGGGAGGTCGCGGCCCTGCCCGACCCGGTGGGCGCAGTGCTGCGCAAAATTGTGCGCCCGAACGGCCTTTTGATCGAAAAAACCGCCGTGCCGATGGGTGTCATCGCCATCATCTATGAGAGCCGCCCCAACGTCACGAGCGACGCCGCCGCGCTGGCCATCAAGGCGGGCAGTGCGTGCATCCTGCGCTGCGGGCGTGACGCCTGGGCCAGCTGCCACGCCATCGTGGAGGCCCTGCGCGCCGGTCTGCGCAGGGTGCGCCTGCCGGAGTGCGCGGTGAGCCTCATCGAGGACACCTCCCACGCCAGCGCCAACGAGCTGATGACCGCGGACGGGCTGGTCGATCTGCTGATCCCCCGCGGCGGGGCCGGGCTGATCCGCGCCTGCGTCGAGAACGCAACCGTGCCCTGCATCCAGACCGGCACCGGCATCTGCCATGTCTACGTGGACAAGGCCGCCGATCTGGAGATGGCCGTGGATATTGTGGAAAACGCCAAGACGAGCCGCCCCAGCGTCTGCAACGCCGAGGAGGCGCTGCTGGTCCACAGGGACGTGGCAGCGCAGTTTTTGCCGCTGCTGAAGGCCCGCCTTGTCGATGCCCGCGCCGCTGCCGGCATCACCCCGGTGGAGCTGCATCTGGACGCGCGCGCCGCGGCCATCATCGACGGTGTGCCCGCCGCGCCGCAGGACTTTGACACCGAGTATCTGGATTATAAGCTGAGCGTGGCCGTTGTGGATGACGTCGATGCGGCTATCGCCCACATTGCGAAGCATTCGACCCACCACAGCGAGGCCATCGTCACGGCGGACGCCGCGGCGGCACAGCGGTTCACGACCTGCGTGGACAGCGCGGCGGTCTACGTGAACGCCAGCACCCGCTTTACCGACGGCGGCGAGTTCGGCCTTGGCTGCGAGATGGGCATCAGCACCCAGAAGCTCCACGCCCGCGGCCCCATGGGGCTGGCCGAGCTGTGTACGTATAAATATATTGTGCACGGCAATGGGCAGGTCAGGGGCGGAAGCAGCGCGAAGATGAGCTGCTACACAAACAAATAAGAAATAAAAAATAATAAATAATAAAGATTGTGGACCGCGGTACTGGCGCACCGCTCAAAAAAAGACGTAGGGGACGGCGTCCCCGACGACCCGTGCCCGTTTGCGGCAGCGGTGACGTCCGCGGGCGGATATGGAATCCGCCCCTACGGATTTTGTTTTTGCCCTTGGGGGCAAAAACTCCACCATCTTTATTATTTTTTATTTATTCTTTATTATTTAAAAAAGCACCCGCGTTTCCGCAACGCGAGTGCTTTTCATTTACCTGCTTTTATCCAATATTCATATCCACCGGCTTCGAGATCCCCTTGACGCTGCCGGAGCCTGTGTACTGCCATATATTGTGCTTGTAGCTGAAGCTCAGCGTATCGCGGTACTGGGCGATCCAGATGTTGTACTTGCTGATGTTCGCAAAGTTCAGCGCGTTATAGAACCAGCTGGCATAGGAGTAAACGCCCGCGCTGTACCCCGCGCTGCGGATCGTCTCGCAGAAGGCGACGGCGCAGGCCGTGCGCTCGGCGGCGCTCAGGGCATTGGCGCGCCCGCCGCCGACACTCTCGGTGTCGTAGTAGACGCCCAGCGGCAGGCTGTAGCCGCTGACCAGGCTCAGCACCATGCTGGCCTCCTCGACGGCCTCGGCCTCGTTGATGGCCTGGCTGTAGAAGTAAACGCCGACGCGCAGGCCCGCGTTGATCGCGCCCTGAATGTTCCGGCGATATGTAGAATCCTCGACCAGCGCACCGCTGCCGTAGCCGCGGTAGCCGCAGCGGATGATGGCAAACGTGATGCCGTCCGCCTTGACGGCGTTCCAGTCAATGCTGCCCTGGAACTTCGAGACATCAATGCCGCGGGCCGTGCGGTTCAGTGCGCCGTCCGCCGCAAAGGTGTAGACATTGCCCTGAATGACCTGCTGGCCCGTGACGGGCTGGTGGGTGGACGGGTCGTAATAATACGTTGCGCCGTCAATATCCTGCCAGCCGGTATACTCGTATATCGTGGTGGTCGCGCTGGTCACGGCAAAGCCGTAGTTGGCCAGCTCCTGCACCGCAATGTTATCCGGCCAGCCCGCCGTCGGGTCGGGCACCTGGGTAGGTGCTTGCGTCGGAGCCGCTGTCGGGGCTTCCGTAGGGGCTGCTGTCGGGGCAGGCGTTTGCGTTTCGGCGGGTGTCTCCGTCGGGGCCTCGGTGGGGGCGGGCGTCGCCTCCGGGGTCGGCTCGGGCGTGATCTCGGGGGTCGGTTCCGGCGTGGGGTCCGCCGGGACAGGGGTCTCCTCGGCAGCCGGGGCGGCCCCGCCGGTGTCCTCCTGTACGGTCACCGGCTCGTCCGCGCGGTGTACCCACGCCATGCGGGTGTTGGCCGCACCCAGCAGCGTGACGGAATCCGCCGCGCCGGGCAGCCAGGCCGCCGCGGCCGTGTTGGCGGCGTAGCTCGTATCGCGCATTGCGCCGATCAGGTCCTTCGTGCCGTCCTGATAAACGGGCAGGTAGGGCGTCTCGGTGCCGTTGGCCAGCAGCAGATGACCGCTGCTGCTCAGCTTGGCTGTGTAGCTCGTCTTGCTGCCGGTCTCGGTCCTGGCGCTGTCGGCGTAGGTCACGGTGTCGGTGACCTCGTTGACGATGGGGGCCGAGCCCGCGTTGCTGACGCCGGAGTCCTCGGCACTCTCGTTGACCTGGCTTGCCTGGACGATCTTCTCTTTAACGGCCTTGACGTCCGCCTTGTAGACGACCTTTTCTTTGACCGTCACGGTCTGGGCCTCGGGCTGCGTGTAGCCCTCGATGGGCTGGACCGCCAGCGTGTAGTCGCCGGGGGTAACGTCCTCGGCCAGCGCGGTGCCGGTCTCGGTATCCAGCTCGTAATCCGTGGCATTGCCCTTGGCGTCGGTCAGTGTGATGGTGGCCGCCACGCCCAGCAACGGGGTCTTTTCGTTCTCGGCGTCATCCTCCTTCGCGCTTTTGGACGGCGTCGGGGACGGCGAGGCAGACGCATCGGGCGTGGGGCTGGGCTCGGGGGCGTTCTCGACGTAGAGCGTCACACCGACGTCCTGCTGGATGACGCTGGCCTCCATCGTCAGCGGCTTGTCCGGCTCCGGCGTGGGGCTCGGCGTCGGGGAAGGGGTCGGCGTGGCCGCCGTCTCGGGGGTGGCCGTCACGATGGGCGTGGGGCTGGGCTCGGGCGCGGAGAGCGGACCGACGCTGGCCGCAAACGCGCCCAGGCCGATGCTGGCGGTCAGCACCACCGCCGTGCCGCCCGCGGCCAGCTTATACAGCGGCAGCCGCGCAAAGGTGCTGCCGGAGAAATACCGCATGGGGTTCTTCTTATTAAACATTCCTGTTCCTCACAGTTAAAAAGCGATAAACTACTACAAAATGAATCATACCACGAAAAAAGCCCCCGCCGCAAGTGGGCAGGGGTGGAAAAGTGCACAGAAAAACGCCGAAATTTTCAACATCCATAGGGTCTGTTTGTGGATAATTGTGACACCGCGGACACAACTTTCCGGGCATCTAGTGGTCGCGGCTGCCGTCAGGCGCCAGCAGTTGTGTTGGGCAAAAATTCCTCCACCAATAAATCGACACACGCACCGTAGCTGCGCTCCGGCCCCGCAAGAAACGGCCAGCGCCCGGTCAGCGGGTCGTAGAGGTGGCTGTACCCCGCAAAAATTTCGTTTTTGTACTGTTTATTATAGAAGAATAGCACCATGCTTGCAAGCCGGTTGCCTTCCCACGCGGGGGAGGGCTTAGGGGGACTGGATTTTTACGTTGGATTTGCTATAATAAGCGTAAAGGATGCAGGGGCGGATGCAGGCATCGACCCCTGCAGCAAACGGAGGGCAATACAACAGGAATGTTTAATAAGAGGTAAACACCATGCAATACGTCAATTTCGGCACCACAGGCTTACAAATCTCCCGCCTTGGGTTTGGCGGCATTCCCATTCAGCGCATCGACCAGCCCGGCACGCGGGAGCTGCTGATCGCCGCGCATAAGGCGGGCATCAATTACATCGACACTGCCCGCGCCTACACGGTCAGCGAGGCATGGATCGGCCAGTCGCTGGAGGAGGCCGGGCTGCGGGATGACTTCATTCTGGCGACCAAATGCCGCGCACTGACCAAAGCCGACATGGAGGCCGAGATCGCCACGAGCCTGAAAAACCTGCGCACCGACCACATCGAGCTGTTCCAGTTCCACAACCCGAGCCTCGACGGACTGAAAACCATTCTGGCGCCCGGCGGCGCAATGGAGGCGCTGCTCGAGGCAAAGGCCAGGGGCATCGTCGGGCACATCGGCATCACGGCACACCTGGCCGCTGTGTTTGAGGCAGCGCTGGACATCCCCGAGATCGAGACGATCATGTTCCCGTACAACATCGTGGAGCAGCAGGGCAGGGAGCTGATCGACCGCTGCGCCGCGGCGGGCAAGGGCTTTATAGACATGAAGCCGCTGGCGGGCGGTGCCATTGAGGATGGCCGCCTGGCACTGCGGTACGTGCTGTCCAACCCGGCAGTCACGGTGTCCATCCCCGGCATGGCGACGGTGGAGGAGCTGAACGCCAACGTGGCGGGCGCGGCCAACACCGCCCCGCTCACGCCCGAGGAGGAGGCCGCCTGCCAGAAGGTGCGCGACGCGCTGGGCACCCAGTTCTGCCGCCGCTGCAACTACTGTGCGCCCTGCACGGTGGGGATTTCCATCCCCAGTGTGTTCCTGTTCCAGGGGTATCTGAACCGCTACGGCCTGCAGCAGTGGGGCCGCGAGCGCTATGCGACGCTGCAGACCAAGGCCGGTGCCTGCATCCGGTGCGGCGCCTGTGAGCCGCGCTGCCCGTACAACCTGCCGATCCGGCAGATGATGCAGAAGGCCGCGGAGGATTTTGGGGAGTAAGGGTAGATAAAACAAGGCGTAGGGGCGGATTCCATATCCGCCCGTGGGGGCTTTCGCAGCCGCAAGCTGCCCGGGCGCATATAGAATGCGCCCCTACAGGGTCAACAGAATAAAGCGGCCTTCCCACAATCGCACATTTGCCGGTAAGCCGCGGGCCGGGCATGCCCGGCCCCTACCGAGTTACAGCCCGTAAATGGGCAATCAGGATGAACTCTGCCCGCATCAGTCCGCTTCGCGGCCGGCTTCCCCCACGGGGGAAGCCTTTTTTTGTTTCTGAATATTGTTTTTTGCTAGGCGAACGTGTATAATTTAATCTGTATAATTTTGTGCAATAATGTGAGGAATGAGTGCTATGCTTTCCGACCCCCAGCTGCATTATCTTGATAACGCCGCCACGTCCCGGGTGGACCCGGCGGTGGCGCAGGCCGTCAGCGAGGCGCTGACTGAGCTTTGGGCCAACCCCAGCAGCCTGTATGACCCCGCCGTTGCCGCGCAGGATGCCATTGCCGCGGCCCGCGCCCGCGTGGCCAAAACGCTGCACTGCCGCAGCGATGAAATCTACTTCACGGCCTGCGGCAGTGAGGGCAACAACATGGCCGTGACCGGCGCGGCCCGCCCGCGTAAGCACTGGGGCAATAAAATCGTCGTCACGGGCTTTGAACACCCCAGCGTGCAGCGCCCCATCCGCGCGTTGAAGGACGAGGGCTTCAACGTCGTTGAGGTCATGCCCGGGGCGGACGGACGCATTGACACGCAGAAATTCCTGGCCGAGATCGACAAAAACACGGTGCTGGCCGCCTGCATGGCCGTCAACAACGAGACCGGCGCTGTGCAGGACATCGCGGCGCTGGGCAAGGGCATCAAGGCGCGCAACAGCCGCACCCACTTCCATGTGGACGCCGTGCAGGCGTGGCTGCGCATGCCCATCGACCTGCAGAAATGGCGCGAGGTCGATACGCTCTCCGTCTCCGGCCACAAGGTCCACGCACCCAAGGGCGTCGGCGCACTGTTCATCCGGGACAGCCAGCGCCAGACGCTCAAACCGCCCTATCTCGGCGGCCATCAGGAGCGCGGCCTGCGCCCCGGCACCGAGAACACGCCCTACATTGTGGGTCTCGGCGTGGCCGCCGCGCAGGGCCAGCAGAAGCTGCGCCCCCGCATTGCACACATTGCCGCGCTGAATCGGCAGCTGCGCGCGGGACTTGAAGAATTGGACGGCATCACGCTCAATTCGCCCGACGACGCGGTGGGGGAGATCGTGAATTTCTCCACCGGCTGCATCAACAGCCAGACCTTCATCAACTACCTGAACACCCGCGCGGTCTATGTTTCGGGCGGCTCTGCCTGCGACAAGGGCGAGCCGAGCCACACCCTGCTGGCCATGGGCTGCGCCGACCTGACCGTCCGCACCGCCCTGCGCGTGAGCTTCTGCGCCGATAACACCGCCGAGGACGTGGACGCGCTGTTAGCGGGGCTGCGGGACGGATTACAGGAATTGCAGCATATTTGAACGGCTGCCGACGGCGGCCTGAGGGCAGGCCGCCCTACGTACCCCTTTTCGAGCAAATCGTAGGGCGGGGTGCCCTCACCCCGCCGCAGGCAGTAGGGACGGGACATGTCCCGCCCGCAGCCTTCCCGTTACAGCGTGTTTGCCGTAAAGCTGCGGGCCGGGCATGCCCGGCCCCTACTGCGGCACATCCATTTTGAAAGGAACCATTTTATGAAAGAACTCATCCTCGCCTATCAGGGCGAAATGACGCTGAAGGGCCTGAACCGCGGCAAGTTTGAGGCGCGGCTGGCCAAGACCATCCGCTGGCGGCTGGAGCCGCTGGGCAAGTTCAAGGTCTATCAGGCCCAGAGCACCGTTTTCATCGAGCCGAAGGAGGACGGCCTCGACATGGACGAGGCGTTCCGCCGCGTGTCCCATGTGTTCGGCATCGTGAAGCTGAGCCGCGCCGTCGAGTGCCCGAAGGACTTTGCCGCAATATGCGAGACCGCCGAGGCGTATCTCGGCGAGACGCTGCGCGGCATCCGCACCTTCAAGGTCGAGGCCAAGCGCGCCGACAAGACCTACCCGATGAAGAGCCCCGAGATCTGCCGCGAGCTGGGTGCCTACCTGCTGGACAAGCACCATCATCTGCGCGTCGACGTGCATAACCCGCAGCTGGAGATCATGGTGGAAATTCGCGACTACGCCGCCTATGTCCACGGCCCCAAGGTCGAGGCCGCGGGCGGTCTGCCCGTCGGCACGAGCGGGCGCGCGCTGAACCTGCTGTCCGGCGGCATCGACAGCCCCGTCGCCGCATGGTGCATGGCCCGCCGCGGTCTGGCGCTGCACCACATCCACTTTGCCAGCCCGCCGTACACGAGCCTGCGCGCCAAGCTGAAAGTGCGCGATCTGGCCCGCGAGCTGGTCGAGTACACCGGCAACTGCACGCTGTTCGTCGTGCCCTACACGAAGCCGCAGGAGTATATCCGTGACAACGCGCCCGACGTGCTGTTCACGGTTCTGATGCGCCGCAGCATGCTGCGCATTGCCAATCAGGTGGCGAAAAAGCTCGAGCTGCAGGCCCTCATCACCGGCGAGAGTCTGGCTCAGGTCGCCAGCCAGACCATGGCCGCGCTGGCCTGCACAGACCAGGCGCAGGACCTGCCCGTGCTGCGCCCCTGCATCGGCATGGACAAGATCGAGATCATCAATATTTCGCGTAAGATTGGTACATTTGAGACGTCCATCGAGCCGTATGAGGACTGCTGCACGATCTTTACCCCGCCGCACCCCAAGACGAACCCGACGCTGGACGAGATCTTGGCCGCCGAAGCCGCTATGCCCGGCCTGGCCGCGCTGGAAGCCGAGGCCGCCGAGAACGTCGAGAAAATCTATATCCGCATGGGAGATGACGAGCTGCTGTGACTGCTGAAATTATCTGCGTAGGTACGGAGCTTCTGCTGGGCGACATCCTGAACACCAACGCGCAGTTTTTAAGCCGCGAGCTGGCCGAGCTCGGTATTAGCGTGATGCACCAGCATGTCATCGGCGATAACCCCGCCCGCCTGAAGGAGCTGGTTTTGCAGGCGAAAAGCCGCAGCGACCTGCTCGTCTTTTCGGGCGGTCTCGGCCCCACCGAGGACGATCTGACGAAGGAGACCGTGGCCGAGGCGTTTGGCGATACGCTGGCCTTTGACGAGGGCGAGTGGCAGAAGATCATCGACTTTTTCGCCCGGACAAACAGACGCCCCACACCGAACAACCGCAAGCAGGCCATGTGCCCGACGGTGGGCCACAAGCTCATCAACGACCACGGCACGGCCCCCGGCGCGTGGTTTGAGGACGCCGACGGCCACTGCGCCGCGCTGATGCCCGGCGTCCCGCGGGAGATGAAGGCTATGTGGGCCGAGCAGGTCCGCCCGATTCTGCTGAAACGGCAAAACTGCACGATCCACAGCCGCACGCTGCGGGTGCTGGGCGGCGAGAGCGCCATTGCCAGCAAGGTCGCGCCGCTGTTTGAGGCCGCGAATCCCACCGCCGCCATCTACTGCAAGACCGGCGAGTGCGAGATCCGCGTGACGGCCCGCGAGACCACCGAGCAGGCCGCCGAGGCCGCCTGCAATGCCCGCATTGCGGAGTTTAAAGAGATTCTCGGCGCAGCCGCCTACGATGTGGACGTGCCCGCGCTGGAATACACGGTGGTACGCGCTTTGCGGGAGCACGGCTTGCACGCCGCCGCGGCGGAGAGCTGCACCGGCGGCATGATCGCCGAGCGGCTGACGAACGTGCCCGGCTCCAGCGAGGTGTTCGGCTACGGCTTTGTCACCTACGCCGAGGCCGCCAAGCAAAAGCTGCTGGGTGTGGATGCGGCTGTCATTGAAAAGTACAACGTCGTGTCCGGCCCCGTGGCCGCAGCCATGGCCTTTGGCGCTGCCCGGGAATCCGGTGCAGAGCTGGCCGTGGGCATCACGGGACTGGCCGGACCCGGCGGCGCACTGCCCGGCAAGCCGGTGGGTACGGTCTATCTGGCCGGTGCCGACACCCGCACGGACACGGGGTATTTAATGCGCCTGACCCTGGGCGGCTATCAGGACCGCCAGATCATCCGCACCCGCGCCGCCCTGTACGCGCTGGATATGCTCCGCCGCATGGCGCTGGGCCTCGATGTGCCGGACAGCATGCGCTTCACGCCGGAGACGGCGGACAGAGATTTAGATATTTAAAACGCAAAACCGTAGGGGCGCATTCTATATGCGCCCGGCCCGTTTGCGGCTGTAGAAAGCTTCCCCGGGCGGATATGGAATCCGCCCCTACGGACAAGCTCGGCAACATTTCCAAACAAAGAAAGGTTCCACCATGGTCAACACTCAACTGAAAATCCTGCGTGTTTTCGGGCCCACGGGCGCGGAGGTATCCTCCGTGCTGCGGGGCATCCGGGATGATGGCTGCCCCGGCCTGCGTCTGCTGGAACGGGACGGCGAGTTTGCCATCTGTGTGCAGGTCAGCGCCCCCAACCGCGCCATGGCGGAGCAATACTGCGATAAATGGGCCGCGCGGCTGCGCGCCAAGTTCGGCGACGATGTCTTTGCCGAGGGGGAGACCAGCCTGGCCCAGGCCACGCTGGACGCTCTGCTGGAAAAACGCAAGCTGCTGGTTGCCGTGGACGAGCCGACGGGCCGCCTGCTGGGCAGCCTTTTGCAGCCGCTGCCCCACAGCGAGGCCGTCTTTGACTTTGGCACCGAGAGCTACGCCGATCCGCAGAAATCCCGCCGCATCACCGTGCCGGAGCAGCTGCTCCGGCGCTTCCCCGGCGACATTGTGCAGGCCGCAGCGGGCCGTGCGCTGGCCGCGCTGCAGGTCACGGGCGCGGATTACGCTGCCGCCTACATGCCCGCCAGCGTCGGGCAGTGCCCCTTTGTGCTGGTGTGTGACCGCCGCGGCGCGGTGGCCTGCGCCCTGCCGCCCGATATGAACGATACCTTCATCGGCAACCAGATCCTGGACCTGCTGCGCCGCCGTTTGTTCGGCCTGCAGCTGACAGATTCCTGCATCACGTTCCGCCCCGGCCATGACCGGCCGCTGCTCGTTGTGTCGGAGGCCGCCCGGAGCCGCGGCAACACGGTGCGGTTCTCGCTGCGCCGCCGCACGCCGCCCACGCGGGACGCCGACCATACCGCCGATTTTGAGCCGATGCTCGATTTTGACCGGCCCGCGCCGGTCAGCCCGCCGAGCTTCCCGCAGCCGGAGCAGTCTGCCGCGCCCGACCCCGCGGCCACGCACCGCACGCTGCACCGCCGCGACGCCGCCGCGACGCCGCCCGAGGTCTCCGAGCCGACAGGCGTCATCCGCTTTGAAACGGACGCGGACGCGCAGACGGCGGCCCCGGAGCCGGCCCAGACGTCCGGACCGGAAGCGCCGCGGCACGCCCGCATCCGCCGTGCCCGGCCCGTGGAGCCGCCCGCCCCGGCGGACGAAGCACCTCTGCCCGACGTCCCGCAGGGCCGTGCCCCCGCACCGTCGGTGCTGGACGATGACATCCCCGACTTCTCCGCGGATCTTGACCCCGCCGCCATCGCCGCCGCGCAGGCTGCCGATGACGCCGCCGAGGCCGCGGGCAAGAGCGCCAGCGTCGAGGACTTTACCCGCGCTGCGACCCAGCTGTTTGACGCCAGCGCCGTTGAGGAGGCCGCCGCAGAAAAGGCCGCGCAGAAAACCGACAAAAAGCGCCGCCGCAAGGCCGAAAAGCCCGAGAGCGGGCCGGTGCAGCCCAGCATCAAGAACCGCAGCCTTGAGATCATTGAAAAGAGCGAGCGCCGCCGCAGACGCACCGTTATTCTGGGGCTTGTCGTGCTGGCGCTGGTGCTTGTGCTGGGCGGCGGGGCGCTGTGGCTGTTCCTGCGCTGTGATCTGGGCGCACGCCCCGCGGCCAAAAGCTACGGCACGGCGCTCTACGATACGACCGCCGAGAACTATCTGGGCAAGGCGCTGGAGCGCCGCCCCGGCGTCGTCGGCTATCTGGGCTGGCCCGGGCTGAACGGCGCACTGGTTTACGCCGCCGACACGCCCGACCCGGAAACGCCCGAGAGCGGCGAGGCACCGTCTATCGTCCGCTTTGCCACGCCCAGCGCACTGGACGCCGCCACCCCCGGCAACACCGTGGTGGAATGCACGGGCAGCGACTACAAGGCGCTGGCCGACGAGGATACGCTCAAGCAGAACAGCGGCTTCACGCTGTACACGGCGGGCGGTGTCTACCGCTTCAAGGCCATCGCGGTCTACTATTTTGACCCGTCCGAGCAGGGCGCGGGCGCATTTGACCTGTACGGCAGCACCGACCTGTCGAGCTATTACGACTACCTGACCTTCGTCGCGGGCATTCAGGCCCGCAGCCTGTTTGACACCGGCGTTGACGTGGGTGACGACTCCCGCTTCCTGACCGTGACGACCCACAGTGACGAGAGCGGTGTGCTGCTCTGCATCACGGGGCGGCTGATCCGCGAGGGAGAGGCAGAACTTTTAAACACCTCGGCCATCGCGGCAGCGGAGGAGCCGCTGCTGACGGCGGCCCAGTATGAGCGCAAGGGCCAGCCGATGCCGACGGTCAGCACGCTGGTGCAGGCCAGTGTGGACCGCTACGCCCAGCAGAGCACCGCTGCCCAGGCCGCCCGCAAGAACGGCGGCACGGGCAGCGACACCGCCGCGGACACGGCGGACCTGGCACAGCGCGCGGATGACCTGCAGGCCATCACGGACAGCCTGCTGGCCAGCACCGACAAGCTGCTGGCGGGCCTGACCGACGTGGCCGGCTCGACCTCCGCCGCGGAGGCCGACCTGAACAAGGGCGCCGAGGGCAGTCTGCCCGAGCAGACCGTGACGGTGGATCAGATCAAGACCAGCGCCACGCCGGAACCGACGGCCACGTCTGCGCCCACCGAGCCCCCGGCGGATTCCGCCGCCGGTGAGACGACGACCGAGCCGACAGCCGCCCCCACCGAGGCTCCTCAGCCCGACAACAGCGGCACAGGGGAGACCATCAACGTGACGATGAACGGCACGGCCCAGACGATGGATCTGGTGCAGTGCCTGGCCATGGTGGCCCAGAACGAGCTGGGCCCCAACGCACCCGCCGAAGCCTACAAGGCTCAGTGCGTGGCGACCCACTGCTGGATCATCAGCCAGTCGGGCTACCCGTCGGTGCTGGGTGCCGAGCCGGGCGCTGCCGCGCTGGCCGCCGCGCAGGAGGTCGCCCATGTGCTGGTTACCTACAACGGGCAGGTTTGCTTCACGCCGTACTTTGCGTCGGCCAGCACCGGCACGGCCTCCGCTGCCGAGGTCTGGGGCAATGACCGCGCCTGGCTGCAGGCCGTGGACAGCCCGTATGACCAGAGCGTGTCCAGCCACTGGAACACGAACGGCAATTCCAGCGGCACGGCCCGCTTCTCCCGCCAGACGCTGCAGGACCGCATCCGCGATGTGATGGACATTGACCTGTCCGGCGTGGACCCCAACAGCTGGTTCACGATCCAGTCCGCCAACCAGTACGGCTGGGTCGCCAAGATCCAGGTCGGCCCGGACGCGGGCGTCGGCACCGTCAGCGGGCGCTGGTTCCGCGAGAATCTGCTGGCCCGCCAGAGCGTTGACGGGCGCAGCCTGCGCAGCCAGTGCTTCACAGTCAGCTACAACGCCGATCTGGACTGCTTTATCTTTGATGTCTACGGCTACGGCCACGGCTGCGGCATGAGCCAGTGGGGTGCCATCGGCTACGCCCGCAACGGCTGGGGCTATCAGGATATTCTGACGCATTATTTCGTTGGGACGACGATCACGACGTATTGAGACATAAGAAAAGAGCGTGTGCACAGAAAAGCACACGCTCTTTTTTTGCCGCACGGTAGGGGCCGGCGTCCCCGACGACCCGCGGGGCCGTTTGCCATAGTAGCAGGTATACCATCTGCCTGTAGGGCGGCATGCCCTCATGCCGCCGCTGCCCGTTTATCACAGCGCCAAGCTTACCCCATTCAGCACCGCCTTTACCAGCACATCCCCGTCATAGGTCAGCTCTAAATGAAAAAACGGTGCGTCCTCCGCCAGCAGCTTGAAAAATATCTTGTCCCCCTGCCAGATCGGAAGATCCTGCACGGCGGCCTTGTCCACCCACTCTAAGCACCCCTCGTCGCAGTCGGTCATCACGCCGGAAAAATCCGTGCAGGTGTACAGGTGCATCCGTTCGGCGGGCCATGGGTCACAGAAAAAATCCACGATGCCGCGGTAAACCGGCGCGTGCATCGTCAGGCCGGTCTCCTCGCGCACCTCGCGCAGGGCGCAGGCCGGCGCGTCCTCACCCGGTTCAAACTTGCCGCCGACGCCGACCCACTTGTCGTGGTTGACGTCGTTTTTCTTTTTGACGCGGTGCAGCATCAGGTACGCACCGTCCTTTTCGAGATAGCAAAGCGTTGTCTGCAATAGTTCCATAACCAAACTCCTTACATATTTTTAAGCACCCCCGCAGATACTACCAGAAAAAACCAGGGGGGATTTTGTATGAGAGAAACCGGAATCGTGCGCCGTATCGACGAATTGGGTCGGGTGGTCATCCCGAAGGAAATTCGGAAAACGCAGCGCATCCGCACCGGAGATTCACTCGAAATTTACACGGACGGCAACGGCGAGGTCATATTTAAAAAGTATTCGCCGCTGGCCGAGCTTGGCGAGCCTGCCGCCGTCTATGCGGACGTGCTGGCCCGGCGGCTGCGCTGCGCCGTGGCCGTCTGTGACCGGGAGCATATCGTCGCCGCCGCCGGAGCGGGCAAGGGTGAGCTGCTCGGCGCACCGCTCCCGCCCGAGATCGAGCCGCTGCTGACCCGGCGCAAGCTCTACACGGCCCCGGCGTCCGCCGCGGAGCGGGAGCCGCTGGGCAGCCGGTACCTGCTGTGCGCCGCGCCGATCCTGGTACACGGTGACATCGAAGGCGGCGTGCTGCTGCACGGCACCCTGCGCGAGGCCGCGCCCAACGCCGAGACCGTCCGCGCCGCCGCCACCGCCGCAGAGTTTCTGGCGCGGTGGATGGAGGAGTGAAAAGCAGCGGCAGCGTAGGGGCCGGGCATGCCCGGCCCGGGGGTTGACGTGACTGCCCGTGAATGGGCTGCTTGTGCAAGGCTGCGGGCCGGGCATGCCCGGCCTCTACATATATAATAATAGGGAAACTGCCCAATCCGATTGTGACGAAACTGTTAAACTTACAAAAAATTCGGAAAAACCCTTGACAGTTTGCAAAACGGGGATATAATAAACTTAGCACTCGGAGATAAAGAGTGCTAAACAAACCAACAAAAGCAAACCAAAGGAGATGAGCAGCATGGCCATGGATGCGCGCAAACAGCGTATACTGGAAGCTATTGTTGCCCTGTATGCCAACGACGGTGAGCCTGTCGGCTCGGGTCTTTTGGCAAACTACTTTGACATGGCACTGTCCAGCGCGACGCTGCGCAATGAGATGGCTGCCCTGACCAAGCTGGGTCTGCTGGAACAGCCCCACACCAGCGCGGGCCGCGTGCCCAGCGCCCAGGGCTACCGCTACTACCTCGATCATCTGATCGACGCGCCAAAGTCCGGCACCCTGCCGGAGAAGGACCGCCGCCGCATTGACGATTTGTTCGCCGCCATGGATGCCGAGCCGGAAAAGCTCGTGCCCGCCGCGACCCGCTGCCTGGCCGATATGACAGGCTGCGCGGCTGCCGCTACCACACCGCAGGCGCCGGATCTCTGCATTGCCCATTTTGAGGTCGTGCAGGTGGGCCGCTACAGCGCCGCAGTGCTGGCCGTGACCAGCGCAGGCGGCGTGCGGACCCGCGTGGCCCGCGTTGACACCGGTCTGACCCGGGACGATGCCGCCAACCTGGCACAGCTGCTCAACCGCGGGCTGACTTTCGTCGCCCCGCAGGATTTAAGCCCGATGCTCATGGCCAGCATGGTGCTGGCAGCAGGGCAGCGGCTGGCCCCCGTCATCATGGCAGCACAGGCGCTCGTCACCACCGGCCCGCAGGCCTGTCTGGAGGGTGCGCAGTATCTGGCAAAGATGGCGGACGTCCGCCAGAACCTCGGCACGCTGTTGGAGATCTTCTCCGACAATGAGGCCGCGACGGAGCTAATCCGCCCCGAAGGCAACAAGATCACCGCAACGCTGGGCTGCGACCTTGACCCTGCGATGCCGGGTGCCTGTATCGTCAGCAAGCGGTACTTAGCCGGCGGCGGGCTGACAGGCTCCGTCGCACTGATCGGCTCCACCCGCATGGAGTACGAGCGGCTGCTGCCGATCCTGGACTACTTTGCCGCCAGAATGGGGCAGAGCATGGCCGGGCAGGGCCAATAAACGAAGAAGGAGAGACCCGCAATGAGCCAAGAAGAGAAGAAACAGACCGCCCCGGAGACGGAAGCGGCTGCTGAAAAGCCTGAGACCCCCGCACAGGAGGCCCCTGAAAAAGAGGCCCCTCAGACCGAGGAAAAGAACGAGGGCAAGCACGACTGCAAGCATCACCACCACGAGACCGCGGCCCTGCAGGCCAAGCTGGAAGCGGAGGAAAAGAAAAACGCCGACCTCAAGAACCAGCTGCTCCGCACCGCTGCCGAGTATGACAACTACCGCAAGCGCTCCCAGCGCGAGGCTGACCAGAAGTTCAACGACGGTGTGTCCCACGCCGTGACCCAGATCCTGGGCATCCTGGACACGCTGGATATGGCCGCCAACGCCGCCTGCGCGGACGAGAACTACAAGAAGGGCGTCACGATGACGCTGGACAAGGCCGCCAAGGCTCTGGAAACGCTGCACATCACCGAGATCGAGGCGTTGAACCAGCCGTTTGACCCCAACTTCATGAACGCCGTCCAGCAGGTCCCCGCCGCCGAAGGGCAGGAGAGCGGCAGCGTCGTGCAGGTTTTCCAGAAGGGCTATAAGATCGGTGACAAGATCATCCGCCACGCGATGGTCGTCGTCGCAGAATAACGCACCGCTTACTTGCCTCCCCTTGCAGGACAGACTCCCCCGATACGGGGGAGGTGGCACGAAGTGCCAGAAGGGGATGGTGCCCGCAGGGCGGAGGGGTAGAGCCTTCCGGAAGGTTCGCTCCCTCAGTCGCTGCGGCGACAGCTCCCTCGCCGAGGGAGCCAAGAAAACACGTCGAACCGAATCAAACGATTCGTTTCCATATAAATTGACATTCACTGCATTCAAAGCAAATTTGAAGGGAGTTTTATTTATGAGCAAGATCATCGGTATTGACTTAGGTACTACCAATAGCTGCGTCGCCGTTATGGAAGGCGGCGAGCCCGTCGTCATCGCGAACGCCGAAGGCGCCCGCACCACCCCGTCTGTCGTCGGCTTCACCAAGACCGGCGAGCGTCTGGTCGGCCAGGTCGCAAAGCGCCAGGCCATCACCAACCCCGAGAACACGATTTCTTCCATCAAGCGTAAGATGGGCACGGCTGAAAAGGTCCATGCCGGCGGCAAGGACTACACCCCCGAGGAGATCAGCGCTATGGTCCTCTCCAAGCTGAAGGCTGACGCCGAGGCTTATCTGGGCGAGCCTGTCACCGAGGCCGTCATCACCGTCCCCGCCTACTTCAACGACAGCCAGCGTCAGGCCACCAAGAACGCCGGTACCATCGCCGGTCTGAACGTCAAGCGTATCATCAACGAGCCTACGGCTGCTTCTCTGGCTTACGGCATCGATAAGGAAGCCGACCAGAAGATCATGGTCTACGACCTCGGCGGCGGTACGTTCGATGTCTCCATCATCGAGATGGGCGACGGCGTTACCGAAGTTCTGGCTACCAACGGTGATACCCACCTGGGCGGCGATGACTTCGACCAGCGCATCATCGACTGGATGGCCGAGGACTTCCAGCGCGAGAACAACATCGACCTGCGCAAGGACAAGATGGCTGCCCAGCGCCTGAAGGAGGCTGCCGAGAAGGCCAAGATCGAGCTGTCCAGCGCGACCACGACCAACATCAACCTGCCCTTCATCACCGCGGACGCCAACGGCCCCAAGCATCTGGATATGACGCTGACCCGCGCTAAGTTCAATGAGCTGACCGCTGATCTGGTCGAGCGCACCATGACCCCCGTCCGCAAGGCTCTGGCCGATGCCGGCTTGAAGGCTTCCGACTTGGCCAAGGTCCTGATGGTCGGCGGCTCCACCCGTATCCCCGCCGTTTACGACGCTGTCAAGAAGGAACTGGGCTGCGAGCCGTTCAAGGGCATCAACCCCGATGAGTGCGTTGCTGTCGGCGCTGCCATCCAGGGCGGCGTTCTGCAGGGCGACGTCAAGGGTCTGCTGCTGCTCGACGTTACCCCGCTGAGCCTGGGCATTGAGACTCTGGGCGGCGTCTGCACCAAGATCATTGACCGCAACACCACCATCCCCACCAAGAAGAGCCAGATCTTCTCCACTGCGGCTGATAACCAGCCCAGCGTTGAGGTCAACGTCCTGCAGGGCGAGCGTGAGTTTGCCCGCGACAACAAGAGCCTCGGAACCTTCCATCTGGACGGCATCGCTCCGGCTCCCCGCGGCGTGCCGCAGATCGAGGTTACCTTCGATATTGATGCCAACGGTATCGTTCACGTCAGCGCGAAGGACCTGGGCACCGGCAAGGAGCAGAGCATCACGATCACTGCTTCCACCAACATGAGCAAGGACGACATCGACAAGGCTGTCAAGGACGCCGAGCAGTATGCCGCCGAGGATAAGAAGCGCCGCGAGGAAGTCGATGTGCGCAACAACGCCGACCAGATGGTGTTCCAGACCGAGAAGGCACTGGGCGAGTTCGGCGACAAGGTTTCCGCCGAGGAAAAGAGCGAGGTCGAGACCAAGCTGTCTGCCCTGAAGGAAGCCCTGAAGTCCGGCAGCGTTGATGACATCAAGGCAAAGCAGGATGACCTGCAGAAGGCCTTCTACGCCATCAGCGAGAAGGTCTACCAGCAGGCCGCCCAGGCACAGGGCCAGCAGCCCGGTGCACAGCCCGGCCCCGATGCCGGTGCGCAGCCGAAGGATGACGGCGCCGTTGACGCCGACTTCCACGAGGTCTAAGCTGTAACAAACCCATAATAAGGCCGCCGCTGGGCAAACCCGGCGGCGGCCCTTGGGGGTTATAGAGAAAGTTAAAATAAAGCCTTCCCCCCGCGGGGGAAGGTGGCCGTGCGCAGCAAGGCCGGATGAGGGCCAAGCTGCCGGGATTGCCTGTTTGCGGGCAATATCCGGCAGGTCTCACCTCATCAGTCCGCTCCGCGGGCAGCTTCCCCCTCAAGGGGAAGCCTTTTCACAACCCATAAATAGAGGGGATAGATTCTATGGCAGAAAAACGTGATTACTACGAGGTGCTGGGGATCGGCAAAAACGCCACCGATGCCGAGATCAAAAGCGCCTACCGCAAGCTGGCCAAAAAGTACCACCCCGACCTGAACCCCGGCGACAAGGACGCCGAGGAAAAGTTCAAGGAGGTCAATGAGGCCAACGATGTTCTTTCCGACCCGAACAAGCGCAAGCGCTATGACCAGTTCGGATTCGCTGGGGTCGATCCCAACTATGGGGCCGGCCAGCCCGGCGGCGGCTACGGTGGCGGCTTTGGCGGCTTCGGCGGCACCGGCGGCGTCGATCTGGGCGACATCTTCGGCGATATTTTCGGCGGCGGCTTTGGCGGCTTCGGCGGCTCGACCCGCTCCAACCCCAACGCGCCGCGCAAGGGCCATGACATTCAGGCCAATGTGATCCTGACCTTTGAGGAGGCCGCCCACGGCTGCGCCAAAAAGGTCACGCTGAACCGTCAGCAGACCTGCCCGGACTGCGGCGGCAACGGCTGTGCGCCCGGCTCCAGCCCAGAGACCTGTACCGAGTGCGGTGGCCGCGGCTATGTCGTGACCCAGCAGCGCACGCCGTTTGGTGTGATGCAGAGCCAGCAGCCCTGCCCGCACTGCGGCGGACGCGGCACCATCATCAAGAACCCCTGCAAGACCTGCCGCGGCACCGGCAAGACCAGTGCCCGCAAGACGCTGGAGGTCAAGATCCCCGCGGGTATCGACGACGACCAGAACATTGCGCTGCGCGGCCAGGGCGACGCCGGTACGAACGGCGGCCCCGCGGGCGACGTGATCGTCCATGTGACGGTCAAGCCCGACGCCGTGTTTGAGCGCGACGGCTACGATGTGTACGTCCGCGTGCCCATTACCTACTCCCAGGCTGTGCTGGGCGCTGAAATTGAGGTCCCCACCGTGGACGGCAAGGTCGCCCAGAAGATTCCCGAGGGCACCCAGAGCGGCACGAAGTTCCGCCTGCGCGGCCAGGGCATCCAGTACCTGAACGGGCGCGGACGCGGTGACCAGTACGTCATTGTGGACGTGGAGATCCCCAAGAAGCTGAATCGCACCCAGCGCGAAGCCCTGAAGGCCTTTGAGGACAGCCTGAAGGACGAGAACTACGAGAAGCGTAAGAGCTTCTTCAAGAACCTGAAGGATCGGTTCATGTCTTAAAGTTTTAAACAGCCCAGCCCCCGCAATGTGGAAAACAGTGCGGGGGCTGGGTTTTGTTTATGCTAACGGAAACGGCCACGGCGGGCAGTCCTCTGGCCGCCGACAGGCAGCCGACAGCCCCACGGCCAGCCCGTAGGGGTCGGCGTCCCCGACGACCCGTGCCCGCTTCCGGCCAGTAAAAACCGCCCGGGCAATGACACTCACCCCACAAACTCCATCTCCGTATACTCCGTACTCCCGTTCAAAAATGCGTCGGCGGGGATGGTGGCAAGCTGCGTTGAGGCGGAAGTTTTGCCGATGAGAAGTACAACGCGGCCATCATCCAGCAGGGTCAACGGCGTGTATACAGCCAGCCCGGCAGGGCGGGCGTTGGCTCCAAGCCTGTTGCCCTGCAAATCATAGAACGTAAACGCAGTCATGTCGCTGTTGTACGTCATAAGCCAACGCAGTTCACCATCAAGGTCGAGTGCAGAGCAGTTCCAATCCTCTGCAACATCCAGCGCATCCTGTGTGCCGTCGCTGCGGATGCAAAGCACGGAAACGCTGTGCTGGTCGGTTGCATACGGCGTGTGGTAGCCCGAAAAATAAAGGTCGCTGCCGTTATGGCCCAAATAATAATAGAGGGTCCTCATGGTGCCGTCATCCTCCCCATACCAGGGGTAGGACAACAGCTTTTGGACGGGCTTGCCGGTGACAGCGTCCGTCAGGTCAAATTCACACAGGGAATTTTGCAGAAAGGCATCGGACATTTCGGAATCCTCGGGAAAGGGAACAGGAGAATCCGACAGAATGCGGCAGGTCACAAGCTGACCGTTTACCACGTCCAGCACATTCGTGGTTTCGCCGGGAATGTTCCACGGCAAAGTCTCCCCGGTCTGCAAATCAAGCCGCTGCCCCTGTGTGTAGGCATAAGGTGCGGTGACGGAGCTGATGGAGTAAAGATACTGCTCGTCGTAAAGCACATCGACCCATTCGCCGCTGTCATAGGGGATTTCACGCGGTGCGCCGCCTGCCAGCGGAAAAGCCAGCAGCTTGTCTGCAACAATATACAGTGTATCCTCTGTTGCAAACGGAAACGCAGAAAATAGCGAATCGGCGTGATAAAACAAGGTGGTCTTTCCCGTGGAAAAATCCGTTTTATACACATTTGTACCCGTGGTTTCTTGCGCGGTGGAACCGTCAAAAACGGTCTGGTACAGCGCGTTGGAGAAAATGGAGAGGTGAACGGTGCTGCGCAGCTCCCCCACCGGTTCAGGTGCCGCCGTCGGTTCTGGTGTGGCGGCGGCAGTCTCCGCGGGCGCGGCTGTGGTTGCGGAATTCGCCGCCGACGCACAGGCGGACAGCGCCAGCGCCGCGGTGAGGATGAGGGGAATGCGCTTATTCGTTTTCATGGGTACACGTCCTTTCCGGTGATTGAAAAAACCTGCGGCAGCGGGCACGGCCGCGGCGGGGTGGGGTCACCACGCCCTACGTCCTGTGCGCTTTGCGGCGGCGGGAACGGTGCGAGCCGATGCGAGCATCGGCCCCTACGGTTACCATGCCGTTCCCAGTAGGGCGGCCTGACCTCAGGCCGCCGTCAGGCAGGTACCTACTTCACGGGCTACCCGTAGGGCGGGGTGCCCTCACCCCGCCGTCAGGCAGCCGCCAGCCCCACGGGCCACCCGTAGGGGTCGGCGTCCCCGACGACCCGTGCCCGCTCCCGGCCAGTAAAAACCGCCCGGGCAATGACACTCACTCCACAAACATCATCTCGCGGTATGCCGACCCGCCGTTCAGAAATTCGTCGGCGTCCATCACGGCGTAGCGGGCCGCGCTGTCGTGCTCCCAGTCGTAGCCGACGACCATCAGCAGGCGCCCGTCGTCCAGCATACAAAGCGGGAAGAAGGTCTCCAGCCCGGCGGGCCGTTTGTTGCGGCCAATCTCATGGCCTTGCGTGTCGTAAATCAGATAGATGCCGTCGGTGCCGCGGGTCAGGAGCCAGCGCACCTCGTCGCCCTGCAAAACCGCACAGTAATCCAGGTAATCCGGCGTTTTGGTAATGCCAAGGTCGGTCCGGGTGCAGTCCGTGCCGATGCGCAGCACGGACTGGGAAACCAAAGCGTACTCATCGTCGCACTGGTCTGCGCGGAAATAGAAGTCACTGCCGCACTTGCCAAGGTAGGTGTAGACCGTAAGGTTCCCCGGCTGCGGTATGTCATAGGGGAGGGTAAAGCAGGTCTGCCGCACCGCGCCCGTCGCGGGGTCGGCCAGGGTGTATTCCAGCGTGGTGTTCTGCAAAAGCGCCTGGGACATCTCGTCGTCGTCCGGGTAGGGCACCGGATAATCCGAGACAACGCGGCAAAGCAGCAGCGCGTCCCCGACGACATCGGGAATGTACATTGTCTCCACCGGGATATTCCACGGCGCGGTCTCCCCGTTTTCCAAGTTAAACCGCATACCGCCGGTACGGCAGAACGGCGCGGCACTGACGCTCCGGCAGTAGAGGTAGTGACCTGCGTAAAAAACAGGCATCCAGTCGTCGTAGGAGAACGGCAGCACGCGCGCCTCACCGCCCGTCGTCGGCAGGGCCAGCATACCGCCGTCGTAGCAGATGAAATACAGCGTGTCGTCTATGATCAGCGGCGCGGACGCAAGCTGGGAGCCGGTGCGGTACATCTCATAGGTCTGCCCGGTGGTAAGGTCGGTTTTGTAGACGGTGCTGTGATCAAAGCTGCCGAGACTGTCCTCGCTGCTTGAAAAGTGGGAGACCGCCGTATAGACGCTGCTGCCGCTGACTGCGCAGGCGCTATAGGCCGAGAGGGGGTGCGGCTCACCCGGCAGCGCCGCTTCTGTGCTGTCCTCCGCCGCGGCGCTCTCCGCCGTACTCTCAGCCGGTGCGGCCTCCGAAGCCGCCGCGGTATCGCCCGCAGACGCGCATCCGGCCAGCGCCAGCATGGCTGCCGCCAATAATAAAGCTACTTTTTTCATCCTCAAAGCTCCTTTCTGTGCCTGGTTTGCCACTATCCTACACCCCGGATGTTGCAAAGTTGTCACACGGAGCGGGTGTTTTGGAGATTTTTGCAATTTTTTTGCGGGAAGTGGGTGCGGGTCGTCGGGGACGCCGCCCCCTACAGGCTGGCAGTAAAGTGGATGCCTGCCCGCGGCGGGATGGGGGCATCCCGCCCTACGAATGACATAAAGTGAGTGCGTAGGGCGGCATGCCCTCATGCCGCCGCCACTCGCCGCCTGCAAAAAAAGGGGAGAGCACCATACCCGGCGCTCTCCCCTTGCTTATGTTTAAAATTCTTTTGGTTCTTTTCTTATAAGAAAAGAACACCCGTACTCCTCGTACCCTTAAAACTCGTGCTTCTCCATCAGCTTGCGGCCCATCAGGACGCCCATGACGGAGGCCATCATCAGGCCACGGGTCCAGCCGGAGGAATCGCCCAGGCAGTGCAGACCCGCGATGTTCGTCTCCAGATCGGTGTCCATCTTGACCTTGTTGGAGTAGAACTTCAGCTCAGGGCTGTACAGCAGCGTTTCGGGGCTGGCAAAGCCGGGCACGACCTCGTCCATCATCTTGATGAACTCGATGATGTTGACCATGGCGCGGTAAGGCATGGCGGCGGTGATGTCACCGGCCACGGCGTCCTTCAGCGTCGGGCGGACGTTCGTGCGGGCCAGCTCGTTGGCCCAGGTGCGCTTGCCGTCCAGAATATCGCCGTAGCGCTGCACCAGAATGTGGCCCGCGCCCAGCATGTTCGTCAGTTCGCCGACCTTCTGTGCGTAGGCGATGGGCTGGTTGAACGGCTCGGTGAAGTTGTGGCTGACCAGAATGGCCAGGTTCGTGTTGTTGCTCTTTTTCTCCTTGAAGCTGTGGCCGTTGACGACGGCCAGATCGTTGTCGTAGTTCTCCTGCGCAACGAAGCCGCCGGGGTTCTGGCAGAAGGTGCGCACCTTGTTGCGCCACGGGGCCGGGTAGCCGATCAGCTTGCCCTCATACAGGACCTTGTTGATCTTCTCCATGATCTCGTTGCGGCACTCAACACGGACGCCGATGTCAACGGTGCCGGGCTTGTGGGCAATGTTGTGCTCGGCGCAGATCTTTTCCAGCCAGTCCGCACCGCGGCGGCCCGTGGCAATAACGACCTGCTTGGCGTAGACGTCGCGGACGCCGTCCTTCTCGCGCAGGCGGACGCCCTTGCAGACGGAACCCTCGAGGATGATGTTCTCGCACTCGGTACTGAACAGCATCTCAACACCGGCGTCGGCCAGATAGTTCTGGATGTTCAGGTAGAGCTGCTGGGCCTTCTCGGTGCCCAGATGGCGGATGGGGCAGTCAACGAGCTGCAGACCCGCCTGAATGGCGCGCTTGCGGATGTCCTTGATGTCGGGACCCTCGTAGATGCCCTCGACCTTCGGGTCGGCGCCAAACTCGAGGTAAATTTTGTCGGTGTAGTCAATAAGCTCCTGCGCGAAATCCTCGCCGATCAGGTCGGGAAGCTCGCCGCCGACCTGATAGGACAGGGACAGCTTGCCGTCCGAGAATGCGCCCGCGCCGGAAAAGCCGGTGGTGATGGCACAGGTCGGCTTGCAGTTTACGCAGACGCCGGTTTTATCCTTGGGGCAGTGGCGCTTTTCCACAGGCTTGCCCTTTTCGACGAGCAAAATTTTGTGGGGGGTGCTGCTCTTGCGCAGCAGCTCCAGCGCGGTGAAAATGCCGGCAGGGCCGGCGCCTACGATGATAAGGTCATACATGGATAGGGGTTCTCTCCTTTAAAATAACTCGCGATCCTTCGCGCGGGAAACAAAATAAGGACAAACGGAGCTTGTAGGGGCGGATTCTATATCCGCCCGTGTCCGTTTGCTGATGGCACGGCGCTGCGGGCGCATATAGAATGCGCCCCTACGGTGTCACGGAACGGTTATTCACCGTCCTCCGATACATCCTTGCTCTCGGCGTCGTACACCACAGGGCCGTCGCTGCCGACATCGCGCTCGGCGGCTTCGGCCTCGTCCAGGGCGTCGCCGATGGCACCCAAGGCCGCATTGGCGGCGGCAGAGGCCATGCGGTCCAGTGTGCGCAGCTCCATGGCGGCATAGAGAATGCAGCCTAAATTCAGCGCACCTTCGATGATCAGCAGGATGCCGCAGAGCATGACGACGCTGACCGCCGCATCAAACGGGTGCAGCACCAGCAGTACGCCCAGGGCAACGGATACGATGCTGAACAGCAGCAGCAACCACCATTTCTGCCCCTTGCGCTTGGCAAGGTCAATGGCGGTACCGATGCGGCTCAGGCCGTCAACGACGATGAAGATGCCGAACACAATGGGCAGAAAGCTGGTCACTACCTGCGGCTTTGCCAGCGTGAAGATGCCCAGCCCCGCCGTGATGACGCCGCCCACCAGCATGAACGGCGCGGTAAAGCCGGTGCCGCGGATGCGGGCATACTGGATCAGGCAGACAATGCCGGTGATAAGCACCACAACACCAAAAATGTTGCAGATCCAGAGCAGACTGGTCTCGGGCATGATGAGCAGCAGCATACCGATGACGATATACGCGACGCTCAACAGCAGCATTCCGTTTTTGACATAGCGCAGCATAGTGAAAGGCTCCTTTTTACTTGTCGGCTTCCTGCATAGCCCTGGCGGCGGCCACGATCAGGTCGGCGCAGGCCTCGCGGCCCAGGGTCGCATTCAGGCACAGATCGTAGTTCTTGGCCTCGCCCCAGCGGTTCTCGGTGTAATAGTTGTAGTAGCTTGCACGGGCGCGGTCATGCTTGGCCAGCTGGGTCTCCCACAGGCGGTCCGGCATGTCCTTGGCGTCGGGGCGGCTCTTGGCAAACTGGATGCGGGTCTCCAGCGGCGCGTAGACGAAGGTGCGCAGCACGTTGGGGCGCTCACGCAGGACGTAGTCACCGCAGCGGCCCAGAATGACGCAGGGACCCTCGGCGGCCAGCTCCTTGATGACGTTGCTCTGCAAAATGTAGACCTGGTCGGCCAGGGGCATCGTGTTGCCCATCATGTACAGGCTGTAGATCAGGCTGCCGCTGCGCTGGTTCTCGCTGGCGGCAATGGCCTCCTCGGTCAGACCGCTCTTTTTGGCGGCAAGGGTGATCAGCTCCTTATTATATAGGGGAATACCCAGCTTGTCGGCAACAGCCTGTGCGATCTCGCTGCCGCCGGATGCGTACTCACGCGCCATAGTGATGACCATAGGTTCCTTCATACTGATACACCTCGCAATATTTTATGTAGTATGCGCAAAAAGGCATACTATTCTGCTTATAGTATAACCTGATTTTGTGGAAAACGCAAGAAAAAATTGCGGGAAAGGAGCAGTGCGGGAGGGGAAAAGCCCCTCAGGCCTCGCAGGCTCGGCCAGCTCCCCGCAAAGCGAGGAGCCTTTTTGCGCGGGCTTTGCCCGCGAGAAAGCCTCCTCACGCAGTGGGGAGGTGCCGAGCGAAGCGAAGTCGGAGGGGGGTTGCGCCTTGCCGCCAGCGTTCGTCCCCACAAAAACTGCCCGCGGCAGAACACCGCGGGCAGGGAAAACAGGATGTAAAATTTTATTCGGTCACTTCGCCGGAAATCTCCTTGATCGCGGACACGGTTGCGGCGAGATTCTGCATGTCGCTGGGCACGATCAGCTTGGTGGCCTTGCCGTCAGCGACCTTCTCCATGGCCTCCATGCTGCGCAGGGCCAGGTAGTTGTGGTTGGGGTTCGCCTCGTTGATCATGCGGATGGCATCGGCCTGTGCCTTCTGGACGGTCAGCAGGGCTTCGGCTTCGCCCTCGGCCTCGCGGATGCGTTGCTGCTTCACGGCCTCGGCGCGCAGGATGGCGGACTCCTTTTCGCCCTCGGCGCGGGTGATGGCGGCCTGCTTTTCGCCCTCGGCCAGCAGGATGGAGGCGCGCTTCTCGCGGTCCGCCTTCATCTGCTTCTCCATGGCCTGACGAATTTCTACCGGCGGCTCGATGTTTTTCAGCTCGACGCGGTTGACCTTGATGCCCCAGCGGTCCGTGGCCTCGTCAAGGCTGGCGGTGATCTTTGTGTTGATGAGGTCGCGGCTCGTCAGCGTCTCGTCCAGCGTCATCGAGCCGATGATGTCACGCAGCGTCGTGGCGGACAGGTTCTCGATGGCCTGGATCGGGCGGTTCACGCCGTAGGCGTACATCTTGGCGTCAAACACCTGAAAGAAAACGACGGTGTCGATCATCATCGTGACGTTGTCGCGGGTGATGACGGGCTGCGGCGGGAAGTCGGCGGCCTCCTCCTTCAGCGAGACCTTGCGGGAGATGCGCTCGACAAACGGTGTGCGGATGTGCAGGCCCGCGCCCCAGGTATCCTTGTAGACGCCGAGCCACTCGGTGACATAGGCGTTGGACTGCGGCACAATAACGATGCAGCGCACCAAAACCACCAGAATAATGATGAGCAGGATGGCAAAGACTAACAGCATTTGGGGGTCCTCCTTTTTCCTTTGTGATTTAAACCGCAGCCGCGTCAGCGGTCACGGGAGCGACAATAAGGATCGCACCGTCCACGGCCACGACCTTGCAGCGGGTGCCCTGCGGGAGTGTGACCTCGGCGCGGGCCTGCCAGTCCAGGCCGTCCACGCGGACCCGGCCCGGAAGGCCGGGCTCAATGTCCACAAGCACAACGCCCTGCTTGCCGATGGTCAGCGGCGAGCCGTTCGTGACAGGGGCACGGTGCGCACCGCGCCGACTGATGAGCCGGGGCAGCATCAGACCGAGCGTAATGGCCGATACAACGGCAAAAACAAGCATCTGCCAGCCAAAGCCGACATTAAAAAAGCTGACCAGCATGGCCGCGGCAGCGCCCACCGCAAACCAAACCGAGACAAGCGCCGTTGTGGCGGCCTCGACCATGATGAACGCCACGACGGCAACCAGCCATAAAATCGTATCAAACCACATGGAAATCTCCTTTCAGGGATAGAAAGCGGCTTTGTGACCACTTTAACATTATGACGGTATTCTGTCAAGATTGCCGAAGAAATTTTACAAAACTGCAGGAAAAGTGCAAAGGACTGCAGCCCCCTTTCGAGCGGCTTTGCAGGGAGGGGTCTTGCCCCCTTCGCGGCGGGGTGAGGGCACCCCGCCCTACAGTTTGCTTGTAAGGGGGGATGTAGGGCGGCATGCCCTCATGCCGCCGGGATGTGTGCGGCTGCAGCAAAGTGCCCGGGGCGTCGGGGACGCCGCCCCCTACAGCACCGACGCGCCCGGCAGGCGGGAGCTGACGAAGATTTTTACGAAAAACATCGGTTTTCCGTAAATTATTGTAATTTCCAATCATACGGCTCTTTACCTTTTGGAAAAAAGTGGTATAACAGAAGCAGGTAAAGTGAACAAAGTATGCGCTGTAAACAGTGTACCACAAAACAGGAGGAGCGACAATGAAAAACTGTTTTGACCGCACACCCCACACGATGAAGGACTGGCTGTTGCTGGCGGCGGGCGTCGCGGCGGTGTTTGCCGCGGCAGACTGGCTGCCGGGCGTGCTGCGCGGGGCCGGGGCGTTTCTCGGGCTGCTGGCACCGTTTGGCTGGGGGCTGCTGCTGGCCTATGTACTGGACATACCCACGCGCTTTTTTGCGAAAAAGCTCTTTGGCGGCAGGCGCGGCGGGGCGATGGCCGTCAGCTATGCGCTGTTTTTCGGTGCGCTGGCGCTGCTGGCGGCGCTCGTCGTCCCGCAGCTCGTGCAGAGCGTGACGACCTTTGCCGGGCGGCTCGGCGCGTATGAGGAGACCATCCGCGGCCTGCTGGTCTGGGTGCAAAATACGTTCGGCATCGATACGGCCACGGCGGAACAGCTTGTGCAGATGGTGGGCACGGCACTGCAAAATTGGTTCGGCGGTTTGTCTCACAGTGCGGCGCGTGCGGCGGCGGATTTCGTCTCCGGCGCGGCGGGGGCTGCGGGCAACGCCGTGGTGGCACTGGCCGCCAGCATCTACCTGCTCTCCGGCAAGGAGGCGCTGCTCCGCGCGGCCCGGGCGTGTCTGCACGCGGCGCTGCCGCCGCGTGCCGCGGGCAGTGTGTTGGAAATCTGCCGTCTTGCCAACAAAATTTTCAGCGGCTACATCGGCGGGCAGCTGGTGGACGCCCTGCTCGTGGGCGGGGAAACATTTGTGCTGATGTCGATCTTCGGGCTGGAATACGCGCCGCTGCTGGCCGTGCTGGTCGGCGTGACAAACATTGTCCCGGTGCTGGGGCCGTTCCTCGGTGCGGTGCCGGGGCTCATCATCCTGCTGCTGGAATTGCCCTGGAAGGCGGCAGAATTTGCCATCATTATTTTTGTGGTCCAGCAGGTGGACGGCAACTTTATTGCGCCGCGCATTCTGGGCGGGGCCACCGGCCTGCCGGGGCTGGGCGTGCTGTTGGCCATCGTGGTGGGCGGGGCGTGGTTCGGCATCCCGGGCATGGTGCTGGGCGTGCCGACGCTGGCCGTGCTGGCGGCGCTGCTCAAACAGGCTGTCGGGGCAGGGCTGACGGCCCGCGGCCTGGATGAAAACGGTGAGCCGCGCCGGAATTTACCAGGCGGGCCGCAAGAAAATTAACAAGTTATTCCTTGCAATACAGGCGTGCATAGCGTACAATACTCTTGTAAAATGATGTAAAAGGAGCGGAGCATTTGAAAGAGGAACATATCTGGACCAAAAAGCCGGAGACGATGCTGGACTGGTTCTGCGTGGTCGGGGCCTGTATTGCGCTGTATCTGACTTTGAACAATCTGGGGTACTTTCTGGGGAAAATCGGTGCGTTTATCGGCATCGTGTCGCCGTTTGCGGGCGGCATAGTCATTGCCTATGTGCTTGACCCGATGGTCAAGTTCTTCTACACAAAGCTGTTTAGAGAGAAGAAAAAGACGCGCGGATTCGCGATCCTTCTGGCGTATCTGGTGGCAATCCTGCTGCTTGTGCTGCTGGCATGGCTGGTCATCCCGCAGATCGTGGACAGCATCGCCATGCTGTTTACGAACTTCCCAAGCTACATACAGAGCGTACAGGATATGCTGGGCATGGTTCAGGATCGTTTCGGCGTTGACCTGTCGTCGGCCACAAAAGTGCTGGACGATTCCGAGGCGATGGTCAAGGAAATCTACAGCATGGCCAGCGCCGCCATGCCGCAGATCGTGGCCAGCATCGGCAGCGTGGCATCGAACTTTGTTGCAATCTTCACCTCGATTGCGGCCAGCATCTATATGCTGGCGGACAAGGAGCATCTGCTCCATCAGCTGCGCACGCTGGCGCATGCCTTCCTGCCGGAAAAGGCTGCGGAAAACACGCTGCGCATCTGCCATTACGCCAACGTGAATTTCACGGGCTTCTTTGTGGGCAAGATCATTGACTCGGCCATCATCGGCGTTATCACGTTTGTGGCAATGGCGATCCTGCGGCTCGATTTTGCACTGCTCATCAGTGTGTTTATCGGCATCACGAATATTATCCCGGTATTTGGCCCCTTCATCGGCGCGATCCCCAGCATCTTCATTCTGCTGTTGGTTGACCCGATCCAGGCGGTCATCTTCGGCGTGCTGATCCTGGTCATCCAGCAGGTGGACGGCAACTTCATCGGCCCGAAGATCCTGGGCTCGTCCATCGGCATCTCTGCCTTGTGGATCCTGTTTTCCATCGTGGTCGGCGGCGACCTGTTCGGTCTTGTGGGCATGGTCGTCGGCGTGCCGCTCTTTGCGACCTTCTACGGCCTGGCGCGGGAATTTGTGCACTATATGCTGGACAAGCGCGGGCTGGACAGCGAGGGAAACCACGTTGGTGAAGTGGTGGAGGATGAGGAGAACGTGTTTGAGTGAGTAAAAGGGGGACGGGCGGTTTGATTTACGCCCGGCAAAGCCCCTCCGGCCATCGCTGGCGCTTGGCCACCTCCCCTGTGAGGGGAGGCTTTAGACGCGGGCGAAGCCGCCTGAGGGACTCTGCCCGTTTACGGCTGCCCGGCACTTGGCCCCCTCTGTCCTTTCTTTATAAAGAAAGGACCAAAGAAATTTCAGCGTCTTACCCCAAAAGCAAAGCACCTGTTTACTGCTTTTTACCGCAGCAAACAGGTGCTTATTTTTTATGGCTTTGTCTGTGGCTGATTCTGTGCGCCCGGCAGCAGGGTCACCACATCCCGCAGCAGTACCAGCGGGCTTTCGCCCTTCTGCACGCGCAGGCTGAAATAGGGTCGGCCCAGTGCATTGTACAGCACCCGATGCGGGAACTTTTCCATGACCTCGCCCAGCTGCTTTGGCCCGACGATGTCACTATACAAAATCAGCTGGTCGCCGCGCTGGACGATCTCCGCAATGCCGACGCGGGCTGCGGTCACGCGCACGAGGGAGACGTCCACCAGCCCCTGCACGCTCTTGGGCGGGCTGCCGTAGCGGTCGATCAGCTCGTCGAGCACGTCCTCGGCGTCGCTCGTCGTCTCGATGGCCGCAATGCGCTTGTATGCCTCGATGCGCCCGGCAGCGTCCGGGATATATTCCTCCGGCAGGAATGCGTCCACGGTGATGTCCACCAGGCAGTCGCTCTTGTCGGGGGCGGGGGCCTCGCCGCGGGCCGCGGCAATGGCCTGACCCAGCATCTTCACGTACAAATCGTAGCCGACGGCCTCCATGTGGCCGTGCTGGCTGTGGCCCAAAAGACTGCCTGCACCGCGGATCTGCAAGTCGCGCATCGCAATGCGGAAGCCCGACCCGAACGACGTGAACTCCCGGATGGCCGAAAGCCGCTTGGCTGCGATCTCGGTCAGCACCTTATCGCGTGTGAAGGTGAAATACGCATACGCCTTGCGGGAGCTGCGTCCCACGCGCCCGCGGATCTGATACAGCTGGCTCAATCCCATGCGGTCCGCATTTTCAATGATCAGCGTGTTGCAGTTGCGCACGTCCACGCCGGTCTCAATTAAGGTGGTGCAGACAAGGATGTCGATCTCGTTGTCCAGCAATTGCTGCCACACCGACGAAATCTGTTCCTCGGTCATCTTGCCGTGGGCAATGCCGATACGCGCCCCGGGCACGAGCTTGCCCACACGCGCGGCGCATTCCTCAATGTTGTCCACGCGGTTGTGCAGGTAGTATACCTGCCCGCCGCGGGCCAGCTCCTTGCGGATGGCCTCGGACACAATGCCCTCGTTGTACTCGAGCACATAGGTTTCAATCGGCTGGCGCTCAAACGGCGGCTGCTCAATTGTGCTCATATCGCGGATGCCCGACAGCGCCATGTTCAGCGTGCGGGGGATCGGCGTGGCCGACAGCGTCAGCATATCGACGCCGATGAAGCTCTCTTTGAGCTTTTCCTTGTGCTTGACGCCGAACCGCTGCTCCTCGTCGATGATGACAAGGCCCAGGTCCTTGAATTTCACATCGCCGGACAGCAGCCGGTGCGTGCCGACTACAATGTCCACGGTGCCGTCCTTCAGCCCGCGCAGCGTCTCCTTCTGCTCCTTGGCGGTGCGGTAGCGTGACAAAAGCCCGATGCGGATGGGGAAGGACTCCATGCGGGTCAGCGCGGTGTTGAAGTGCTGCCACGCCAGAATCGTCGTGGGGGCCAGGATCGCGCACTGCTTGCCGCCCATCACGCATTTGAACGCGGCGCGCAGTGCGACCTCGGTTTTGCCGACGCCGACGTCACCGCAGAGCAGCCGGTCCATCGGCCACGGCTCCTCCATATCGTGCTTGATGTCCGCCGCGCAGGTCAGCTGGTCGGGCGTTTCCTCATAGGCAAAGCGCTGTTCAAAATCACCCTGCCAGGTGTCGTCGGCGGGGAAGGCGTAGCCGTGCGCCTGCTTGCGGCGGGCGTACAGCTCGATCAGCTCCTTCGCCATCTGCTCCGTCGCAGCCTTGACCTTCTTGCGGGTCTTGGCCCAATCGCTGCCGCCCAGGCGGCTCAGCTTCACGTTGTCGCTGTCGCCCGGCGCAGTGTAGCGGGACAAAAGGTCCAGCTGGGTGACGGGCACGTACAGCACGTCCTTTTTGTCGTACTCGATGCGCAGATAGTCCTTTGTGACGCCCTGCACGGCCATCCGCTGGATGCCCGCGTACCGCCCGATGCCGTGGTTCTGGTGGACGACCAGATCACCCACCGAGATCTCGCTCAGGCTGTTCAGCGCGTCCTTATTGCGCTTTTTCTTCTTCTGTGCGCCGCTCACGCCGAAGGCGCGGGCCGTAAACACGGCGTATTTCGCAAACGGCAGGCTGCACCCGGCGGAAAGCTGCCCCGGCAGGATCTGCACCAACCCGGCGCTCGGCTCCGCCGCCGCGTCCGTCGTGACGTTCAGCCCTTTGGTGCGCAGGTCGGCGGCCAGACCCGCCGCCGCACGGGGCGTGCCGGCCATGACCGTGACCGCCGTGCCGCCGCTGCAAAGCGGCTGGATGTCCTCCAGCAGCGCCGCGACCTCGCCGCCCCAGGCGGGCAGCGTGTGGGCGGGTGCGTTGACGATGGTTTTCAGCGGCACATCGGGCATGCTGCGGGCAAAGTTCTCGGCGCAGAGCGTGCGGTGCGCGGCGCACTGCGCCCAGAGCCAGCCGCTCTCGGCGTAGAGCTTATCCAGCCCCGCCGCCAGCACGCCGTCCTCCAGCAGGGCGGAAAGCTCCTCGCCCCGGCGGAACGCGGTGGCGCGCTCGGCCTCCCGCAGGGAGGCCGGCTCCTCCAGGATCAGCAGCGGATCGTCAAAGTAGTCTAAAATCGTCGCGGGCTCGGGATAGCGCAGCGTGAGATATTTGTCCATGTTGACGGGCATCGCGCCGCCGTCCAGCTGTGCCAGGTCCGCAGCGGTGCAGGTCTCTAAGGCGGTGCGCCGCCTGCCGCGGGCCTTTTTGATATAGGAGCGGATCTTCTCCGCTGCGTCGGCGGGCTGACCGAACAGTATCTCCCGCGCGGGGGAGACGTAGATTTTTTCAATCGGCTCGTCGCGGCGCTGGGTCGCCAGATCGAAGGTGTGCATCGTGTCGATCTCGTCGCCCCAGAACTCCATGCGGGCGGGCTGTTTCATGTCGGGCGCGTAGATGTCCGCAATGTCGCCGCGGATCGAAAACTGACCCGGGCCGTCCACCTGGTCGCGCCGCGTATAGCCTGCGCCGTACAAAAGCGCGGTCAGCTCGGCGCGGGGCAGTGTGTCGCCGGGGCGCAGGCTGCGGGTGTTCGCGCAGAAATCCGCTCGCGGCGTCGTGTATTGGGTCAGGCCCTCGTCGGGCACGCAGACGGCCTGCAGCCGTCCGCCGACGAGGTCGCCCAGCACGGCCAGACGGCGGTATTCGTACTCGCGGCCCGTGCCCTCGATGGGGCGCAGCACATAGTCGCGGGCAGGGAACACTGCCGCCGCCACGCCCAGCGCGTTCAGGTCGCCCGCAAACCGGGTCGCCTCGGCCTCGCCGGGCGTCACGATACAGAGCGGCTTGTCGAGGGCCTTCGCCAGCGCGGCATAGACCATCGCCCGGCCCGACCCCGGTATGCCAAATAAGGCGCAAGCCCCCGGACCCCCGAGCGCCTGCGCCAGTCTTGCGTATTCGTCTGTTTTGGTGAAAAGTGCGTTGAACATAAAAGAACCCATTGTATAAAGCAAACGTAGGGCGGGGTGACCTCACCCCGCCGCGGCGGCCTGAGGTCAGGCCGCCCTACGTCTGACCGAAAATTGGTTTCTTGCTTATCAGCCGTTCAAGAACTCCGTCTTGAGCCAGCCGTAGGTGCCGTTGTAGTTCACAACGACCCAACTGCCGTCCTCATTGGTGCCCAGCGCGGTCACGCCGGTGGAGGCGGGCACCTGACCGATCTTGTCATAGTCGGTGCCGGGGCCGCCGCGCATGTTCAGGTTGTTGCCGTCGGTCACGGTGTAGGTCGGCTGCTCACCCTCATTATAATAGGTGGTGGGCTGCACGCTCAGGCCCTCGTACTCGGGCACGGGCGTGGGCTCCGGCGTCGGCTCGGGGGTGGCCTCGGGCTCGGCGGGCACCTCCTCGGCAGAGGCGCTCTCTGCGGTAAAGCTGTCGGCGGTGGGATCGTCAACGCCCTCCGCGGGGGCACTGCTGCTGATGGTATCGCCGGAGGCAGGCTGGCTGCCGCCGGTTTGGCCGTCAAAGGTGCCGTTCAGCAGCAGGACACTGAAAATGATGGAGGCGACGAGCGCTACAGCGCAGAGCACCAGACGGGTCATTGCTTTTTTACGGATTTCACTCATGATTCACGTCCCCTTAGTGGTTGAACTTGTTCTGGGCGTACTGCAGATTGTCGTCCATCAGCAGCTTGCAGGCTTCCTCAATGTCCGGGTAGCGGTCCGTCATGGCCTTGCGGTCTGCGGCAGGCAGCTTGCCCAGCACCCAGGCGGCCAGGTCGTACTGCGGGTTCGGTTTGGCACCGATGCCGATGCGGATACGGCTGAAATGGTCGGTGCCCAGGCTGGCAATGATGCTTTTCAGCCCGTTGTGCCCGCCGGCAGAGCCGTGGGGCCGGATGCGCAGATGTCCCGGCTCCTGGGTGATGTCATCGCACAGCACAATGATGTGGTCTGCCGGGATCTTGTAAAAGTTGGCGGCGGGGGCAATGCTCTGGCCGCTCAGGTTCATGTAGGTCAGCGGCTTGAGCAGCACGACCTTGTGGCCGTTCACCTGTGCCGTGCCGTACAGGCCCTGCCATTTGGCCTTGGCAATGTCGCACTGCCACTGCGCGGCCAGATAGTCCAGCGCCTCAAAACCGGCGTTGTGGCGGGTGCCGTCATATTTCGGTTCGGGGTTGCCCAGTCCGGCAATCAGCCAGTCCGCCCCGGAGGTCATTTCGAACATAGATATATCCTTTGAAAAATCGTGAAGTACCGTAGGGGCCGGGCATGCCCGGCCCGGCAGCGTAAGATAAGCGGCTGCTTATGGGAAGGCCGCGGGGCGTCGAGGACGCCGCCCCTTACAACGCTTTACTTCCCTTTCTTCTCCGCTTCCAGCTTCTGCTTCTTGGCGATATACTTCTCCAGCTTGCGCTCGCCCCAGCCGTCGATCTCGGCCTGCTTAGCGCGCTCGATGCCCAGCGCACCGGCGGGCACATCATGGCCGATGGTGGAGCCGGCAGCCGTGAACGCATGGTCGCCGATGGTGACGGGTGCGACCAGGTTCGTGTTGCAGCCGATGAACGCATAGTCGCCGATGGTCGTGTGGAACTTGCCCTCGCCGTCGTAGTTGCAGGTGACGGTACCGCAGCCGAAGTTGCAGTACTTGCCCACCGTGGCATCGCCGATGTAGGTCAGGTGGCTGACCGTGTTGCCCTCGGCAAAGTCGGCGTTCTTCGTTTCGACATAAGCGCCCAGATGGCAGCCCTCGGCGGTTTTGGTGCCGACGCGCACATGGGTGAAGGGACCGATCTTGTTGTTGGGGCCGATGTGGCTCCCATAGCACTGGCTGGCATTGATCGTGGACCCGGCGTCAACGACGGTATCCTCCAGCAGGGTGTTGGGGCCGATGACGCAGTCCGGGCCGACGACCGTCTGGCCGCGCAGGATGCAGCCCGGCAGGATGGTCGCACCGGGGGCAATGATGACCTCCGGCTCAATGCAGACGTTATCACTGATAAAATTCACGCCGTTATCCAGATGGCGCTCAAACGTGGCGGCATAGCGCTGCTGTGCCAGCTCGAAATTCTCTCTTGCGGTAGACATATAGCGGTTCTTCCTTTATACACTCATTTCGTGCCCGCGGCGCACGGGGGCTGCCGACGGACCTTATACCTATGGCAATACCGCATAATTCCAAGTGCCGATACGCCGAAGCGGTGCTTACGCCGTAAGGCGGGAATTATGCGGTGCTGCCCTATATATTGTATAACATGCGGCGCATTTTAGCAAGCCGAAAAACGCCGTTCGCCGCAAAAATTTACCGCGGCACTCAAAAAGAAAAAAGTGACAGCTCAAAAATATTTCGAACTTCCCACCCATTATAAAATACACGATTTTTGTGCAAATTGCAATACCTGAACCAAAAAAGTTTGGCTACTTTTCAGCGAAACTATTGAGCATTTTTTTAACAATCTACTGGAAATCTGTCTTTCGGTCTGTTATAATGGACTATGCAAACATGATTTATGTGATGCAAACACGTCACCAATTTGGGAGGTAACTATGAGCAAGAAATTCTTGTATCTGTTCAAAGAGGGCCATGACGCCTTCGGCGGCGACCAGACCACCATGAAGAACACTCTGGGTGGTAAGGGTGCCGGCCTGGCCGAGATGACCCACGCCGGCATGCCGGTTCCGCAGGGCTTCACCATCACCACCGAGGCCTGCACCCAGTACTATGCTGACAACCGTGAGATCAACGATGAGATCAAGGCAGACATCTTCAAATACATGGGCATCCTCGAGGAGCAGACCGGTAAGACCTTCGGCTCCATCGAAAACCCCCTGCTGGTTTCCGTCCGTTCCGGCGCACGTCAGTCCATGCCCGGCATGATGGACACCATCCTGAACCTCGGCCTGAACGATCAGGCTGTTGAGGGTCTGGCCAAAAAGACCAACAACCCCCGTTTTGCCTACGACTGCTACCGCCGCTTCATCCAGATGTACTCTGACGTCGTCATGGAGCTGGGCAAGAGCTTCTTCGAGGAGCGCATCGACGCTATGAAGGAGCGCAAGGGCGTCAAGCAGGACGTTGAGCTGGACGCCAACGACCTGAAGGAGCTCGTCAAGGAGTTCAAGCAGATCTACCTTGAGAAGCAGGGCGAGGAGTTCCCGCAGGATCCCAAGGAGCAGCTGATCGGTGCCGTCAAGGCCGTTTTCCGTTCCTGGGATAACCCCCGCGCCAACGTGTATCGTAAGATGAACGAGATCCCCTACGAGTGGGGCACTGCCGTCAACGTGCAGCAGATGGCCTTCGGTAACTCCGGTATGCGTTCCGGCACCGGCGTTGCCTTCACCCGTAACCCCGCCACCGGCGAGAAGAAGCTGATGGGCGAGTACCTGATCAACGCTCAGGGCGAGGACGTCGTCGCCGGTATCCGTACTCCTTCTCCCATCAGCAAGCTGCATGAGGAGATGCCCGAGGTCTACGATCAGTTCGTTGAGATCGCTACCCGCCTCGAGAACTACTACAAGGATATGCAGGACATGGAGTTCACCATCGAGGATGGCAAGCTCTTCATGCTGCAGACCCGTAACGGCAAGCGCACCGCCCAGGCTGCTCTGCAGATCGCCTGCGACCTGGTCGACGAGGGCGTTATCGACGAAAAGACCGCTGTTCTGCGCGTCGAGCCCAAGCAGCTGGACACCCTGCTGCACCCGCAGTTTGATGCTGCCGCTCTGAAGGCCGCCGAGGCAATCGGCAAGGGCCTGGCCGCTTCTCCGGGATCTGCCTGCGGCCGCGTCGTATTCTCTGCTGAGGACGCCGAGGAGAAGGTCAAGGACGACGCTTGGAAGAAGGTCGTTCTGGTTCGTCTCGAGACCTCTCCCGAGGACATCGTCGGCATGCAGGTCTCTCAGGGCATCCTGACCGTCCGCGGCGGTATGACCAGCCACGCTGCTGTTGTCGCCCGCGGCATGGGCACCTGCTGCGTCTCCGGCTGCGGCAACGATAACGACGTCGCCATCGACTATGACGCCAAGGTCATCACCATCAACGGCCACACCTTCCACGAGGGTGACTGGATGAGCATCGACGGCTCCACCGGCAACGTCTACGAGGGCCAGATCGCTACCGTCGCTTCCACCGAGAACGCCAACTTCAAGCGCTTCATGGGCTGGGCTGACGCAAACCGCCAGATGAAGGTCATGACCAACGCCGACAACCCGCGCGACGCGCAGAACGCCGTTGACATGGGTGCCGAGGGCATCGGTCTGTGCCGTACCGAGCACATGTTCTTCGCCGAGGACCGCATCAAGGCTGTCCGTGAGATGATCTGCGCCCGTACCGTTGAGGAGCGCAAGGCTGCCCTGGCTAAGGTCGAGCCGTTCCAGGAGGCCGACTTCACCGCTATGTACCGCATCATGGGCGAGCGTCCGATGACCATCCGTTATCTGGATCCGCCGCTGCATGAGTTCCTGCCCACCAAGGCCGAGGACATCGAGGCTCTGGCTAAGGACATGGGTATGACCACCGAGGAGCTGAACAACGTTGTTGTCAGCCTGCACGAGTTCAACCCCATGATGGGTCACCGTGGCTGCCGTCTGGCTGTTACCTATCCCGAGATCGCCGAGATGCAGACCAACGCTGTCATCAAGGCTGCCCTCAAGGTTTCTGCCGAAACCGGCAAGATGATCACCCCCCACATCATGATTCCTCTGGTTGGCGAGGTCAAGGAGCTGAAGTTTGTCAAGGACGTTGTCGTCAAGACTGCCGATGCCCTGATCGCCGCTGCCGGTGTTGACATGAAGTACGAGGTCGGCACCATGATCGAGATCCCCCGTGCAGCCCTGACTGCCGGCGAGATCGCCAAGGAAGCTGACTTCTTTAGCTTCGGCACTAACGACCTGACCCAGATGACTTTCGGCTTCAGCCGTGACGACGCTGCCAAGTTCCTGACTGCTTACTACGACAACAAGATCTACGAGAGCGATCCGTTCCAGCATCTGGATCAGATCGGCGTTGGCAAGCTGGTCAAGATGGCTGCCCACGATGGCCGCGCGACCAACCCGAACCTGGGTCTGGGCATCTGCGGTGAGCACGGCGGCGATCCCAGCAGTGTCGAGTTCTGCCACAACGTTGGCTTGGACTACGTCAGCTGCTCTCCCTACCGTGTTCCCATCGCCCGCCTGGCCGCCGCACAGGCAGCCATCAAGTCGCCTCGCGGCTGATTTGCCAGCGAGTATAAACCATTAAGTTGAATTACGAACAGGCTCGCGCCTATCGAAATTCGCGTGGTTACGTACTTTGGCCGGGGAATTGGAAAGACCTGACAGTTAAGGTTCTTCTATAAATCCTATCAAGTCCCGAATTGCTTGTATCTGCAATTCGGGACTTTTTGTTTTATTTTGCCCTGTTTTGTACATTTTCCTGAAAATGTACACGGTTTGATGGGTCAGACAAAAAAGCGCACTCCCTTCGGTGTGCGCTCGGATTTCACGTCTGCGTCGATTCCCGCAGGCTTACCTGGTAACCCAACTCCATGCGGGCTTCAACAGGCTGCCCCTGCAAGGCGCACAGCAGCTGCTGCGTTGCTTTTAAGCCAAGGATATCCGCATTAAACTGCACGGCGGTGATGGGCGGCACGGTATTGACCAGATTCTCATTATCATACAGCGACGCCAGCCGGATATCCTGCGGCACGCGCAGGTTCAGCTGCTTGAGCATATTCAGCGTCAGCTGTGCCAGCCGTTCGTCCATGCACAGGATGCAATCCGCCCCGCGCTCTACAGCCTGCTGCACAGCCTCCATGCGCAAATCGTCGCTTTCCAGCTCCAAAAACAGCAGGCTTTCGTCAATTTTTTGCCCCATCTTGACATAAGCCTGCCGGAAGCCCTCCAATCGGGATTGGTTGACGGTGTACAGCATACTGCCGCCCAGCAGCGCGATATGCTTCATGCCCTTCATCAGCAGCAGACTGGTCATCTCACGGCAGCCGCCCACCTGGTCATGGTCAACGGAAAGTACCTGATCGTCCTCCGGCTGACCGATGGCGACAAACGGCACCTTGCGCGCCTTCAGCAGCGGGATCAAGGGGTCACGCTCCAGTGTGCGGGTCAAGATCAGACCATCGATTTTGCGGTTATCCAGCAGTCGTTCCACAGGGCGGGTTTCGTTTTCGCCCACCAGCGTCAGCAGGACATCGTAGTCGGAATCCCCGGCAACCTGATAGACAGAGCGCATCACCTTGCGCAAAAAGGGCAGCTCAAAGTCGGAAAATTGCGTGGAAATCACCAGCGAAATATTGTAGGAGCAGCGCTTCACCAGCCCGCGCGCCATCATACTGGGGGTATAGTTATGCTCTTTTACATAGTCCAGCACGCGTTGGCGGGTTGTTGCGCTGATGCGCCCGTTGCCGGATATGGCACGGGACACGGTTGTCTTGGATACGCCAAGCGCCTGCGCGATTTGCGTGATATCGATCGGCTTGTCGTTCTTCGGCAAAGGTGACATGGTTTCTCATCTCCGATATGTATTTATCATTATCATAATCGTTTTTTGCCGAATCGTCAATTATTTCTTGCGTAAAGCTTCCCCTTGCACAGCCCTCACACCGTTCGTCTGCACAGTTTTTTGCGTAATTTACGGCACAGGGCGCGTACCTCCTGCGCGGTTTCGGCGGTGCATGGATCGGGCGCAAACTGTGCCGCCTGTACGGCATCCAGCAGGTGCTGCACGGTTTCGCGGTCCGTCTGCGGGCAATGCGTTTGCAGAAATTCCGCAAATGCCGCTTCGTCAGAGGACACCTCCGCCGCCAGCCCGCAGCGCCGCATCTTGCGATGGAGCGCACAAAATTCTGCCTGTACGGTCTGCAAAGGTGTGCGCCTTGCACGGCGCAGAAGTGCCAAGGCCAAGACGAGCAGCAGCAAAACCGTAGGCAGCACCCACAAAAGCGGGACGCTTTGCGGCGTTTCGGTAGGGGAGTCGGCCTCCTGCCGCGCGGGCAGAGGTGTATCACTGTCTGCGGCATTTTGCCCTGCCTGTGCGGCATCGGCGGCAAGCTCGCCCTCGGTCAGTTCGGCTGTCATACCGGGGGTGACCTCCAGCGGCGTCCAGCCCTGCCCGGAAAGGTAAATCTCTGCCCAGGCGTGGGCGTTGTCGTCCTGCAAAACAGCACGGCAGCTGCCGTCGCCCGCAGCGGTAAACAGACTTTGCGGTGCGGCGTAGCCTACCACATATCGGGCGGGCAGCCCCACCATGCGGCACAGCAGCACCGCTGCCGAGGCAAACTGTGTGCTGCTGCCCGTGTGGCTCTCGCTCAGGAAATACAGCAGCGGGTCGGTGTCGTCGGGTGTCTCGGCGTCCGCGCTGTAACGGCAGTGCTCGTTCAGCCAGCTGCGCACCAGTGCGCGTCGGCCATCGATGTCATCATCCCTGAGTTTGCGCTCCTTCACCAGCGCAGCCAGTTCCTTGTCTATGGCATCGTACCCGGCACCGTCGGGCACATCCAGGCAGCGCGCACGAACATACGCGGCGTAGGCGCTTTCCAGACGGTCCAGCACCCCCGCGTCATCATCGTCACGGGCCGCCAGCAGTTCCTTTGCCTGTTTGCGCGGAAAATAGTAGAACATATCGTCCTGCACGGTCTGCCCCGCTATGGCTCCGTCGCCGTCCGGCGTGTAGTAGTCGTTAAAATATGCGTTGTACGGCGCAAACGTGTAGGCATCGTTTGCATGCAGACGCTGTACGGTCATTTGCCGCGGCTGTGCGCCGCTGTATGCCGCGCGCAAAAACGGCAGGTTCGCAATGGCAAGCCGCCCGTCGCCGTCGGTTTTCCAGTTTGCTGCGGCACTGTCGAAGGCAGCGGCATTCCCTGCCTGCCAGCTTGTGCCGTCATAGTCCACGCCGATAAACCCGCGCAGGTAGACGGTCTCCTCCGGCTTGGCGTCGGTCGTGACCATTATATCCTCCAGCCCCGTCAGCGCCAGGCCGTCGCCCCGTGTCAGGCTGCCGTCCTCCACGCCGCCCGCAGCAGCGCTGACATGGAAATTCAGTGCCCCGCCGCTGATTTTCGGCAGCCACTCGATCGCCGCGCTCAGCCCGGCCGCGCAGATTTTGTCGGTCACAGGCTGCAGCGCGTTCAAGGGCAGCATCAGCACGGGGCGCAGTGCCAGGGCAGGCAAAAACAGCACCGCGCAAATGGCAGCCATGCCGACACCGGCCAGCCTTTGGTTTATGCGGTGGGTCTGCAGGTTGGCGGCATAGACAGCGGAACCCTTGCCGCGCCACAGCCGTTTGCGCACCAGCGACCGCGCCGCCGCACAGCTTCCCAACCAGCCCGGCAAAAGCAGCAGCCAGCCCAAAACGGCACGGCCCGTCCCCGCCAACAGCGTGAACACCACGATCGGCAGAAGCACCGCCCCCAGCAACAGCGCGTCGGTGTGGCGGGCTGTCAGCGCGGCCAAAAACATTGTAAACGGCACTGCCGTCAGCAGCGCAAACAGGCCCATCTGCGCCGAAACCGGCGAGGCGGACAACACAAAATTTGCGTTGAAGCGTGTATCCAGGCACAGCCTGACGGCATCCGCGCACTGTGCCGCACCGGCCAAAAACGGCTGCTGCACGGCAAACAGCAGCACCAGATACCCCACGGCCAGCGCCAGCGCCACGCCGTAACGGCCCGCCTTGGAAAGCGGGACGCGGTGCAGTGCCGGCCACGCCGCACACAGTGCCGCCACGCCAAGCCACACCCAAATCGGCAATGCCAGTGCAAACGCACCGTTCAGTGCCGTCAGCAAGCCCAAGGCCAGCAGTTCCGAAATCAGCAGATCCGCCGCCGTTTCCGCCATGGGGTGGGCAGCGGCCTTGGTGCGGGGCAGCAGCACACGGTCCACAAATACCAGCCCCGTAGCGGGGTCGGTGTCCTTGCGGCGGGTCAATCTGCGCAGCCGCTTTACGGCGGCCTGCCCAAAGTGCAACAACTGCTGCGGCGCGTCGGCCCCCTCAGCCAAAACGCTGCCCGCAGGGTCAGCGCGGTAGGTTGCGCCCAACGGCTCGCGCACGGTCAACTCGCCCACGCGGGCGGTCAGTTTCCAGTGGATCAGCTTCGGTGAATCGCCTGCACGGTAGGGGCGCAGATCATAAACGCCGTCGGTCAAATCGCAGCCCGCCGCAGTCACTTTTTCGGCGCAGTTCTGCGGTTTTGTGCCTGCGCCGTCGTCCTCGCCCTCGGCGGGGGGCAGCACACACAGTTCTCTGCTTTGGGGCGGCACGGCGCAGTGCGCGGCAAACAGCCCCAACGGGTCGCGCACGGTGGCTTCCCGCACACGGAACCGCCACAGACTGCTTTTTGCTGCGCGCAGGGTCACGCGCAAATCGGCACACTGATGCGGGGCCAGCATCGCACCGCAGGGCAGTTCAATGGCCGTTCCGCTTTCGGCGTCCACAGCCTGCAAAACGACACGCAGCTCCGGCACGGGCCGCCGCCCGTTGTTGTGCAGTTTCACCAGTACGGCAAAATCCTCGTCGGGGTGCACGGGGCGGGCAGGCAGCTGCAGCGTTACCGTCACATCCCTGCGCAGTGTGCGGACATACCACGCCAAAAAGCCGACCAGCAGCACCGCCAGTGACACCAAAAAGACCGCAAACGACGTGCGGCTGACCGCTGCCGCGGCAAACAGCACGGCCAGCAGCAGCGCGCAGCCCACCTTACCTGCCATGGAACGGTTTCTCCGGGCGGGGGCGCGGCACGGTGTGCAGAACATCGTCAAGGATATTCTGCACTGTATCGCCGCCGGTGCGGGCCTGTTCGGTCAGGCACAGACGGTGGCGGGCCGCATCGGCAAAAATCGCGGTAATATCCTGCGGGGCCACATAATTGCGCCCGCTCAGAAAAGCCGCCGCGCGCGCCATACCGGCCACTGCCAGCGACGCACGGGGCGAAAGCCCCAGCATCAGGCGGCTGTCCTGCCGCGTCGCACGGGAGAGTTCCACGATATACCGTCTGATTTCATCGCTCATATATACTGCGTCTACCTGCTGCTGCATAGCCAGCAGGTCGTTTTTGTCCATCACCGGCTGCACACGGTCCAGCAGGGCGCGGCGTGGCTGGCGGGACAAAATCTCCATTTCCGCCTCCGCATCGGGGTAACCCATGACCACGCAGACCATAAAGCGGTCCAGCTGGGATTCCGGCAGCATCTGCGTACCCACCGAGCCGACGGGGTTTTCCGTTGCAAAAACGGTAAACGGCTGCGGCAGAACGCGCGTCACGCCGTCCACCGTGACGGCGCTTTCCTCCATGACTTCCAGCAAGGCGGACTGGGTGCGGGCGCTGGTACGGTTGATTTCATCGGCCAAAAACAGGTTGCACATCACCGCGCCGGGGTGGTACACAAATTTGCCGGTTTCCTTTTGGTACAGTGAGAACCCCACAATGTCGGACGGCAGAACGTCGGGGGTAAACTGCACGCGGTTTTGGGTCAGGTCCATAGCGCGGGCAAACGCCTGTGCCAGCGTAGTTTTGCCCACGCCGGGGATATCCTCAATCAGCACATGGCCGCGGGCCAGTATCGCCATCATGATTTTCAGCACGACTTCCGGCTTGCCCAGCACCGCCTTGCTTACCTCGGCTGTAACGGCCAGCGCCTTTTCGTTGATATTCTGCATGGGTCAATCCTTTCTATGCCTGCGCCAAATCAGCATACAGCCGATCACGGCGGCAATCAGCAGGCATCCCGCCCACAGGGCGTTGTTTTCCAGCCAAATCATCCAGTTGGAGTACGCGCCGCCCGCGTTTTCGCCGCCGCCCTCGTGGGGCAGGGGAGTGATACTTTCGGGGGTGACTTCCTCCAGCGCGGAGGTTCCGTCGGCCTCCACCGTCACTTGGCGCGGTGCGGCGTCCCAGGTTTCGTCACACTCGGCCAGGTCTGCCGCATGGGTGGCGGCCTCTGCGTCGGGGTCGCGCTCGGCTATCACCAGGTAGCGCTGGGTGTTTTGGGTGTAGGGGTGGCAGGTCGTCAGGGTAAGCAGGTCGCGGCCGGGCTGTATCAGCACGGCGTTTATGTCGTCCGGCTGTATAATTTTCAGCTCGCACACGCGGTAAACCAGCGTGTCCCACGGCGTTGTCAGGGTAATTTTGTCGCCGATTTGTATCTGCTGCACGTTGCGCAGCATTTCCGCGCCGTAATAGCCGCGGTGGGCGGCAATGACGGTGTTGGTGTTTTCGCCGCCCAGCGGCATGGAGGTCTGCCCCAGCAGCGCGCCGCCGCGGGCCATGTTGGCCGCGTTGGCCCCCAGATAAACAGGCAGTTCCAAGTCCAGACGCGGTATCCACAGCGCGGCGATAACGTCGTCGGGCAAGCCGTAGCCCGTCAGGTCAAAGGCGGGGGTCTCGTAGGCAAAGGGGTCTTTCAGGCCGCTTTGGCCTTGGGCAAAAAGCTGTTGGTTGTAGGCCAGAAACGCGTCGTACAGTTCGGGGTAGGCGCGCGCGGGTTCGGCGGCGGAGGTTTCGGGCGCGGCGGGGGCGGCAGCTTCGGCGGCCTGCACAAATTTTTGCACGGTTTTTGTGCTTTTCTGCTCCGTCAGATATCGGCTGACCGTGGGCTGCAGCATCAGCCCTACGCCCAGCAAAATTGCCAGCCATGCAAAAATTTGCAGAAACAGGCGTTTCATCAGTCTTCCTCCTCGCGCTTTTTGCAGCGGTGCAACAGCAGCAGCAACAGCAGCGCCTCACCGCCGATAACCACACTGCCCGTCACGCTGATCCACGGCCAGGCGTCCACAATGCGCTTTACCACGTTGCCGGTATTCAGCTGTTGGTACTGCACGGTCTGCGGCGTGTCGGGCTGCTCGTCCTCTCCGTTATACGGCACACGGGCGCCGCGCACAAGCATACGGTGGGTGTTGATGGCATAGGGTGTGCAGGTGACCAGCGTGCAGTAGTCCCCGCCGGGGATAATTTCCAGATCCTCGGTGTTTTCCGGCTCCACGACCTTGACCTGGTCTACCTGATACGCCAGCACCTCGTCCATGATGTGGAGGTAAAAACGGTCGCCCTCGCCCAGCTTGTCCAGGTCGGTAAACAGCACGGCCTCGGCCAGACCGCGGTGCCCCGTCAGCACACTGTGGGTGCCCGCGCCGCCCAGCGGATAGCTGGAGCCTTCCAGATGTCCGACGCCCTTTACCAGCACATCGTCGCTTGTGCCCTCATAAATGGGCAGGTTTACGTCAATTTTGGGTATGGTAATGTAGCCAAGGCTCTCGCCCACGTCCAGCATGTCCACATAGCTTGTGCCGATGTCGGCACCCTCGCCCGCCGCGTCGCGGTCGATGGCATTGTTCAGCTGTTGGTTGTAGCGGCGCGCAGCCTCCTTGGCGGCGTCGATTTTCTCGGCGTCCATCGACTGCACGTTGTCGTTGTAGCTTTCAATGACCGAGCTTGCGTGGCGCTGTGCCACCGCGTTGCTGACAACGGGGTACATGGCCACGCCGATGCCGGAGACGATCATCAGCGCAGCAAAGCCAAGTTTTAATTTGACGGTGGTTTCCATTGCAAAGAGCCTTTCTGTAAATGGGTGACGCACTGCCACAACCGCCCATAGGGGAAGAACTGTTTCCGGCCCTTCCCCTATGGATTACCCGTTTATTTTGCTGTGGGTGTTTGGATGGTGCGCATTACGCACGGTTGGATTTCTTTTTCAGGCTGAACAGAACGCCGACGCCCGCCAGAACCAGCAGCACACCGATACCGCTGAACAGCAGCGTACCGAAACCGCCGGTGACAGGCAGCGTAAAGCCCGCACGGTTGATGATTTTAATCTCTTCGCCGGGGGTCACAGTCTCGCCGTCTCTCTTGTAGGTCGGGGTCTTTATTGTACGCTTGGTCAGGTTGCCATTTTTATCACACGTTGTCTTGGTTTCCCATGCTTCAGAATAGGTAAGGTTCAGTTTGGCATCCACAGGCTTAGACAGCAGGTTGTAGCCGTTCACGGTCTTGGTCTCGACCAGTTTATAGGTGCCGGAGGGCAGACCCTTTGCGGAGGCGTAGCCGTCCTTGCCGTCATCGCCCGTTGTAAGGGTCTTGACCTTGATCCATTTTTCAGTTGCGCCAGAATCGTTCAAGCCCAGTTTTTGGGCATCGGTGTCATTGATAGCGGTGTATGGATTGCCGCAGAAGAGATATTCATTCTTGTCATTCGTCTTTTCCGTATCCACCTTCTTGTACAGGTCAAAGGTGACGCCTTTAAGATCCTTTTCGCCCTCGGTACCGCCCTTGCCGGTCTTGTGGATGTTTAGGGCAAAGGTGTAAACAACGCCCTTATCCGTGATTTCGTAGGGCTTGTTGCCGTCAGTTCCTTCATCGATTTCGGTGTTGGTTGTGCGGGAATAGACGATTTGGGCAGTGTTCACGTTGCCATCACCGGCAACAACTGCACCACTCTGAACGGTAGCGGTATAAGTAATAGTAATTTCACCGCCGGCAACGGCAGCCAAAGTACTCGGCGTAAAGTCAACCGTCATAACGGAGTTATTTTTATCTGGAGTAACGGTAACGGAGGATGCAGCGATTTCATTCACTGCTGTACCCGCGCTATTCTTGCCGCTGATTTTTACGCTTTCCTGTTTCTGAAGTAACTGGCTTGCAACCGTGGTATCGGTAACCTTGAAGGTTTTCAGGCTGGCGACGTTTTCAGGGACTTTGATAGTCAGGGTATACTGCACGTCATCGCCAACACCGTAATCGGCTTCATGTGTATCTGCGGTGCCGTCGCGCTTGGTGACGGTCTTTTTAATATCGGGCTTGTAGTTCGTGACGGTCAAAGTAGTGCCGGTAGTGTCAATGGTAAAGCTTGCGTCACTCACTTTATTCGTATCGGTAATGGCAGGGTCAGTTGCCGCCACAGCCTTGCCATTTTTGTCAATGTCAAAGTAGAATTTGCCTGTGGTGTTCAGGATATAGCCCTTGTCATTATTTGCGGTATAACCTGTTTCTTGCAGATAGTAGCGGCCTTTGGTAAGGTCTTTCAAAGCGATTTCGCCGTTAGCATCAGTTACCAAGGGATCGGCAGTTTGTACCGGAGTATATTCATCTTTTGTGTCACTCTTCCTGTACAGGGTAAATTGGACGTCTGCCAGCTTTGTTGTTTTATCTCCCTGTTTGCCTAGCTTGACAAGTTTTACCGTGCCCTTGGCAATGCTGTTTTTGGGGTAGACAGTCACATCATACAGCCATTGCTTTTGGTTTTGACTGGCCTCACCCTCTGCCGTGTCGCCAATGCGGGTCATAGGAATCGAAACCAGGAACGGCTCCGCGGGTACGGTAACAGCCTGCGGGGCTTGGGTTTCAATCACAAGGTACATACCGACATCGAGTTCGGTGAATTGGGCCACGCCTTGCGCATTTGTAAACACTTGTTCCCTATAAGGAGTCTTATACTTCTCTTTTAGCCCTGCTGCCGTCTTATCTTTAGTATAGTCAGTAAAGTAGTCCTCAACTTCTACCTGCTTGTCAGTTGGGTTATCATTATAGTAGTCAAGCAACTGCTGTGTATTCATGACCTGATAGAGGGTAAAGCCTGTATCCTTCAATGCAGTACCCGGTGCCGTCATCGTTTCGCCATCACCGGCGGTGCCTGATACGGTACCATCCAGTGCGCGCTTATAGATGGTGATAGAGCCTTTCTGGCCTATGTCAATCGTGCTTGTGCTTGTCTTAGGCGTCGTCCCCGTCGTCGTCGTGCCCTCAACCGCCATTGCGGGCATGGCGCAAAGGCTCAGGGCCAGGGCGGCGCTGAGGATTGCGGTAAATAAACGTTTCAGTTTCATCTTGTTGCATACCTCTTTCTTTCTATGTTGTTTTGTGTAGAGGGCTTTTTTAGGGGGTTCAGGAATGTTTGCCCCCTTTCTTATTGTATCGGAACACCAGCACCAGCAGCACAGCCACCAGTGCGGGCAAACCTATCAGCAGCCACAGGCTGGGTGCGTCCGCGCCCGTGTGCGGCAGGGTAAAGCCCTTGCGGTTGTAAATGGTCAGGGCAATGTTGCACACGCCGTCGGCATCTGTGGTTTTCGCGCCAAACGCCGCGCCATCGCGTAGGCATTGCCCGTCCGCTTTCAGCGTAAACTCGATGGCTTCGCTCAGCAGGGTGTAGCCATCGGCGGTCTTGGTCTCGGTCAGGCGGTAGTTGCCGGGGGACAGGGACGTAAAGCTGCATTTGCCTTGGCTTTCGCCATCGCTGCCCGTCATGCACGTTTTGGGTGCTTCAGCCGTGCCGTCAGCCTTCAGCTTTTCCAGCTTGAATTCCACACCGCCCAGCAGGGGAGTGGTTGTACCGTCTATGCCCATTTTGGTAAGGTTCAGGGCAAATTCCGGGTCGGTGCGCTTGTTGGTCAGGGTGATTTTGCCATCGGTAAGGTCGGTCTGCGATGCGGTGTAGGTGTATGCGCCAATCGTAACCGTACCGTCTGCCTTATACTTGCCGTCTTTGCTTGCGCACTCCGCTACGCGGTACACATAGGGGGTGTTGCCGTCGTTGACATCCGTCTTGTCCAGACGTTCAAACGTGTGCGTCCACGTTTTGGACATATAGTCGTATTTTAGCTCGACAGCGTCCATAGACGGCACGTCTTGCCACGCGCCGGTTGTGTCATTCACATGGCGGCGCTCCAGCTTGACCCAAATCGCATCCGGCAGGTTATCGGTCAGCGGCTTGTCGTCTGCATCCTGCCACTGCTTTTCCACCTCAATATCCATCAATTGGTGTGCCGTGTTGGTAAAGGTGGCGGTGACTTGTTCTGCTTCGCTGGTAACCGTGCCGCGCACACCGTTGTCCACATCGTACTTTGCGTCAGTGGCGTCGCAGATTACGCTTTTCAGGCTGCTGCCATCGGCGGGCGTTTCAACTACCTGGAAGCGTGTGCCAATGGGGATGCCGGTAATTTCCCAGCTTTCGTCAACTGGAATGGTATTGGTCATTGGTTCTACGCCGCCCAAGCCGATACCGCCAACGTTGCTGAAGGTGACGGTAAATTTGTAGCTTTTGCCTGTCAAATCGCTTCCATCGTTCGCCTGTTCCTTTTTAATTACCAGCGTACCGACCTTGACGGTGTTAATGAACTTGACCTTCAATTTGGGGAATTCTTCTTCCGGCGCGGCGTAACTGCGGAACACCAGCGTCTTTGCGTCTTTGGGCTTGTTGCCGTCGTAGCTGTTGTCTGTTGGTGGGTTATCCGCCTTTTCGGTTCGGTTATCCTCCGGCTTTGTGCTGTTGCCTTGCAGCGGGAGGGGGGATGCGGCGTTTACAGACGAACTTTCCCCCGCTGTGTTGACCAACGTCCCGTTCTCGTACACTTCCCAGCGGGTGTCGTACAAGGCGGTGTTTTCCGTCTCTTGCAGCGAGATATAACTGCCACGGCGGAACTGGTCCGTAAAGGTCACGGTTTCGCCGTCTTGCAAATCAAACGTGCCATCGGTGTCCACCGCCTGCGTGCCGCTGCTCGCTACGCTGGACGTAAATATCGCGCCGCTGGCGGGCTTCAAGGTATTGTTTTCCACCGAGCCATAGTCCGGGATATCCTCTTGCTCTACCGAGAAGCCCACCATGTGTTTTACCACGGGCTTGGCGGTAAAAACAAAATTGCGGAAGTAAACCGTGCGCTCGTAGTCATCGCCAATGCGGATTTTTTTGATGTTTTTCAGGTCAAAGCCATCGTCCTGTGGCATTTTGCTCAGCTGCAACTTGACCGTGACCCATTGGTTGTTTTGCATCACAACGCTGCCGCTGAGCATGGTGTTCAGATAGGACTTTTGGCCGTTAGTCAAATCGCAGCCCATCTGGTTGTCCTTGTCGTCCTCCAAGGTCAGATACAGGTAGTTGGTGGACAGAACGCCGTCACCCGTGTTGCCCACGGCGTAAACGTCAAAGGACAGATAGTCGCGTTTTTCGATGTTGAGCGATTTTTCCAGCGTCATAGTGCCGTAGCGCAGGTCGCGGTGTTGGCTGCCTTTATCATACCCTTGGGCGTACCATTTTACGGTTTGACCATGGTATGTTCCGCTTTTGTCGGGCGGATTATCGTCCTTTTCCATGGTTGTTTTGTCAGTATTGCTGCTGCTGGCGGTGAAATTGCTGCCGACTTCCACGGGTTTGGGGGTGCCGTTGTCAGCAATTGGTTTTGCGCCGTAATGCGTAGCCAAGTTTTGCAGGGTAAAGGTAAAGAGCTTTTGATCTTTAAATAAATCTTTGAACGCGTCGTTTACCTTGTCGACATTGACCTCCTTTTCAACCTGCAATTCGTTGCTGTCGGGGAAGTTGAACGCCACCGCCATGTTGGAGTCCCACATACCGCGCTCCATATAAAACATGGTCAGGGTGTGGGTGGTGAGGTCTTTGTCTAATGGGATGGCTTTGCTTGTCGTCTTGGTGAACGTGATAGGGGTCTGGTTGAAGTAGACGGTTTTGTTTTTGGCATCAGTCGTGTAGACCATGGGGTCTTTTGTGTCGGTGTTCTTGTTGGAACTGACGTAGGGGGTTACGGTGTTGTCCTTGCCAAATTCCAGCAAACCGGACGCTTTGCCGTGCGCACCGCCGACATCCAGAACCAACTTGCCGTCAATGTAGACCCACACGTCATCGTCACCGGAGAAGAAGAACTTGATGGGGACTTTGGTGTTGGAATCATTACCTGCAACGACCTGACCGTCGTCTGTAAGCGTAAAGTCAAATTGCAGCTTGGCGCCAAAGCCGTAGTTGTATTGGGACGCCCCGACTGTGGAAACTGTTTGGTTAAACGGGAAAAAGCCGTGTGATGCATTAATGTTTTTTGAGTTGGCGTGCGTGGTGGGTTTGCCCTCATCATCTATGGGGGATTCCAGATAATACTTGCCGTCGCCCTTATCCTGCTTCAGATACAGCGAGGCTTTGCTGCTGTCGTAGTACCAATATTCGGCGTATTGTTCTGGGTCGTTTGGGTTGGTACTGCTCTTAAAAACGGCGTCCTTTGTGAACGGGAAGGAAACATCCTTATACACCTTGCCCAGCACGGTGTTAAAGCTGTTTTTGCCTTGCAAGAATGCTTCATCAAAGTGCGGGTCAACCAGCGCATTTGTTGTGATGGAATCCTTGGCTCTTAACAGCGGCAGACCGTTTGCCGAACCGTCAGAAGTCTTGCTTTCTACAAGACCTTGGAAGGTGCGGGAGTAATCACCACTCTGTTGCCCCCCCTTATCGTCATAGGTGGAGTTGTTTACCGCCATAAAGGTGTTGTATAATGCCTTTTGGTCTGGATCGCCGTCTGGTTTGCCCCAGCCATACAGCTTCATACCACCGGCAACACCCGCGAAAGACGCCCCTCCAGTCGGTTCGAAATGCCCGGTGTAAAGCGGGTATTTTACATTGTCGCTTTTCGTGTAAGCACTGCTGAGGGCGCGGTCAAACTGCTCAAAAGTGACAAACCTGCGTTGGGAACTTCCGTCAATGTTCGGGGCGCTGTCACGGTTCAAGCCGTTCAGCTCGTAGTCGGTGTAGTAATCGTACAGGGTGCTGGTGATATACTTTGTACCCTTCTGTTGGGTAAAAATGCCGCTGTTATCAATGTCCACAACGGTCGAGTTTTTGCCGCTTTCGGCATCGTGGAGGGAGTCTTTCTCGCCCCAGTAGCCGTCGCGGACAACGGTGCCTTGCGAGTAAGCCGAAGGGTCGCCATCGTCGGCAAAGAAGCAGGGTTCCGTTAGTGTCGGGGGAAGCTCCGCCGTGGTGTACACCTTGGTTTTGTTGTCTTGTGCAGTGGCGTCTTGGTTATCCGTTGCGGAGAATTGCACTGCGGTGTAAGTTTTTCCGTCAGGAATTGTGTAAGACCACAGCTGGCGGTCGGTGGCGGGGTCGGGAGTGGCGGGGTCGGCTTTTACCAACGTCATCTCCTGCGAGGTAACAATGCTCGCTGAATCCGTCAGGAAGCAGTACATTTTCTTGTTACTGCCCGGCATAGGCTGTTGCTGTAAACCCTCGCCCTCGTAACCGTAAGAGGACAGCGTGGCATCAAAGTAAATGGTTTTGCCCTTGGCAAGCAAATCGTTGCCCGCACTTTGCCAAGAGGATGCGGAATCATTGTAGACAAAGCAATTGGCTTTTGTTAAGTCGAACGTTGGTACGTTGTCGTAGGGGTCTGTGCTGAAATTATACAGGTCGCTTTCGCCGTTGCCGTCCCAAGTGAACTGTACAAACTGCGACTGATTGTCCGGGATCAGGATTTTCTGCGCGTAAAACTTGCCCGCTTCCACCGTGCCGATTGGCAGGCTGGTGGTTTTTACCGTGCCATTGGTTCCATCTTGTTTATAAAATACTGCGGTTACGTTGTTAAGGTCGGTGCTGCTTGCATTTTGGAAGTAAAGCGGCGTGTCCTTGTAATAGTACTCCACGCGCGTCCATTGGGAGGGGTTGTAGGGTTGATTTTGGTTGAAATGTGTGCTCAGCTGATCATTGTTAGTAATGCCTACACTGACAAGCTTTTTGCCGGCAAGCAAATCAATCGCTGTCAGCTTGTCAGTATTGCTAACATTGTCATTGCCAAAGGCGTTGATTTCTTCTTTCCAACTATTGCCTTCCATATACTGGAAGATGATTCGATAAAACCCGCCCGCTGGATAGTCCGCCGAATTCAGCGTAACGCTGAAGATTTTGTGTTGTTTCCCATCTTGGTCGGTTACTGTCTCTCCGGTATCCGCCATGACCTTGTCTATGTAGGCGTTCGTTTTGCTATCGGTGCACGCATGGAAATGAATGGTGCATTTTCCGCCAAGTTTGGAATCGTATCGGCCGTCATCCTCAAAATAAATGGTTGCCGTTGCCGGGATAAAGCCCTGCGATGCGCCCGTGTCCGCTATCGTATCAGGTGTGTTCGCGTCATCGTTGTCAGGCAAATCATCCGCAGGCATAGTATCTTCTTCGTTGGGGTTGTCCCCGTCAGCAAAAAGAACATCTTGCTCTGTGTTGGTTTTTGCCGCCGTGGTTTCCTGCGCGTTGACGGCGGTGGCCTTGTCGGCCGTGGCGTCCTTGTCGGCGGCAGGGGCGTTGTCGGTGGCAGGGGCGGTGTCCGTGTCGGCGGCGGGAGTCTGATTTTCTGCCGCTTCCTGGGTTTTGCCGTCATTGTTCGGAACCGCTGCTGTATTGTTTACCGTGTTTCCCGCTTCTGTTCCCGGCTCGTTCGCAGTGGGCGGGGTATCTCCTTCATCCGGAATCGTTTCCAAGTCGGATACAATAGGTTCTTGCGCAGGCTCTACACCCTCGCTTGACGTGTTTGCGGCAGGAATGGTCGGAATCGTTTCCGAACCTGCGTCAAAAAATAAAGCCTCATCCTCAGCTGCATAAACCGGCAGAGCCATACCGATCAGCAGGCACAGGGCGACAAGCAGTGCCGCCGCACGGTGCAGGATAGAAAATGCTTTCGTCATTTGCTTCGACTCCTTTTCTATATGTGTGTTCTCATGTGTGTTCTCACGATATATCGGGGGAACGTGCGCCATTCGGCGCGATTTTATGCGCTGCGCACATCTGGCCCGGAAACGGACTTTTTCCACAAGCGGAGCTGTATTTACAGTCTTTTTTGAGAATATAATCCGATGTGCAAACATTGCGCTTACGTCGGGAAAAGTAAGACACGGTATGTTTGTGTGTGCCTTTTTATTTATAAGGAACAGTATAATACTTTGGAATGAAAATTTCAATACGGCTACATTCAAGCAAGTGATTTTTTGGCAGATTGCAAAATTTTGACTTGTCGAATTCGTCACAATGACAAGCGCTTTCGGCAACTATTATACACACCGCCAAGCATTTGTTGAAATTTTGCTGATGCTTTTGCGCAACTGTTGCGCAAAAATCGCCACAAAAAAGCGTAAACACAACACAAATTCAACGGGAATGTCCGTGAATTTGGTCGTGTGTGTGCCCGTTTGCCTGTGAAAAAACTTACCCGGAAAAGGCGTTGCTGCGCCAAGTTGGCGGGCAACCAATGGTCGCCCCTACATATTCAATAGGCCACGAATGTGATTTTTTGACACGCCGGAGTATGAGCAGGAGCTGACAAGCAAGTTACGGTGGCCGCATAAAAAGGCGCACGGCAAACACACCCGGGCAAGGACTGCGCTTGCCGGGAACAGCATGTGAGAGGTGTCCCTTGCGCTATAGGACACCCGGCAAAAGGGCGCACCTCGCCCCTGGTCGGAGCCTTTGGGGGCGGAAGGCTTTACCCGCTGATAGCATCCTCGACCACGTCCAGCAGGTGGCAGGGGTCGAGCTGGGCGGCGGTGCAGCGGCGTGCGAGGGCCTCGACGAAGGCGCGATCCAACGATACGTCGGAGATAAACTGTACGACCTGCTGGCAGCCGCGGAGGTCCCGCGCGGCCAGAATGCCGTAGGTAGTGTAGGGCCCGAGCTCGGGCGCGGAGAGCTTTTGACAGACAACGCGATAGGTATACACGATTTTCACCCACTCCTGCTATGCTACATAACAAAATATATTGACAAAAAATGGTAACTAGAGTAAAATTGTGGTAGTGTTAGTGTACTTATAGATGCCGCCCTTCACAATATAGCATATCCCGGTGTGCAAAGTACACAACCAGTGCCGGAAATTTTGGCGGCGCATTTTGCACCGCCGCTTTGCTGTTTTTCCGGCGGTGAATCGCGTTTTGAGGGGAGAGAAGATGTTATGTCCGCATATCGATGCCGTGTGGCAGAAGCAATGACCGCTGCGAGGGAGGCAGCGGGTGTTTCACAGCGGGAACTGGCAGACCGCCTGGGCCGGGATAAGCGCACGATCCAGAAATGGGAAAAGGGCGAGATGAAAATCGCGCTTGAGGATTTTCTGGCCGTCTTTGATGCGCTAAAAGTGCAGGTGGAGCCGTACTCCAAATGGATTCGGCACCCAGAGCTTTTCCCCAATGGTCTGTCGGACATCCTGCAATACTCCACCGATAAAAAGCGCGCGGCACTGGGGGATTTCTACTGCCGCCAGGCGTCGCCCATGGAGGTCGAGCAGGAATATTACTTTCTGTTTGCTGACCACGGCAGCGACTACCACGGCATGTACCAGCAGTGGATGGCCAACCTGCTGACACCGCTGCGGGATCGCCGCCGCATCTGTGCCCAGGTTATTGAGAATTATAACGAGGCCCTTGCCACCGGGACCATCACCGACCCGGACGCGCCCCAGCCCAACATGGAGGTCCTGCAGGCCTGCTATGAGGCCAGCGCCCAGAGCATCCAGAACGGCGCCAACGGCTACACGATGCTGAGCCTTGATTTGAACCGCTGACAAAAGCATAAACCCGCCGCCCCCTGCGTACACTCTGCGCAGGGGGCTTTGTTATGGCTGCACTTGTACAAAGGATTCGGGCGCGGGCGGCATCGCTGCCGACATTCGACATACCGTTTCTGCTGATCTTGCTGCTGTTGTTGAGCTACGGGCTCATCATGCTGTTCTCCGCGGGGTACGCGGTGGCGCTCTACCGCCGCGGCGACGCCTACACCTACATCCGCCCGCAGCTGCTGTTTGCGGCGCTGGGCGTGCTGGCTATGTACGCGGCCAGCCTGGTGGACTACCACGTCTGGCACAGGCTGGCCTGGCCGATGCTGGGGATCTCGCTGCTTTTGCTTGCCATCGTGCTTTTCATGCCGGAGTACAACGGCTGCAAGCGGTGGATCGTGCTGCCGGGGCTGGGCACGCTGCAACCCAGTGAAATCGCAAAATTCTCGATTGTGCTGGTGTTCTCGCATATCATCTCACTGAATCATGACAAGATGAAGTCGTTTTCCACAGGCGTTGTGCCGTTCGCGTTGATTCTGGGGGTCGTCACGGTGCTCATGCTGCTGGAGCCGCACCTGTCCGGCACGCTGCTGATCCTGTCCATCGGCGCGGTGCTGATGTTTGTGGGCGGCACGGGGCTGCACTGGTTCGGGCTGGCCGGGGGGCTGGGCGCGGCGGCCATTGCGGCGGCGGTCATTGCGCTGCCGGAGCTGGTGCCCTACGCCACGGACCGGCTCGCGTCGTGGCGCGACCCCTTTGCCGACCCGCTGGGCGAAGGTCACCAGACGATCCAGAGCCTCTACGCCATCGCGTCGGGCGGGCTGGCCGGGCTGGGGCTGGGCAACAGCCGACAGAAATATCTGTACGTGCCGGAGCCGCAGAACGACTTTATTTTTTCGATTTTGTGTGAGGAGCTTGGTTTTATCGGGGCGGCGCTGGTCGTGGCGCTGTTTTTGCTGCTGCTCTTGCGCGGCATGTCGATTGCGGTGCGTGCGCGGGATAAGTTCGGCGCACTGCTCGTCGTCGGGTTCGTCGTGCAGGTCACGCTGCAGGCAATTCTGAACATGGCCGTTGTGACGAACACGATCCCGAACACCGGCATCAGCCTGCCGTTTTTCTCGTCGGGCGGCACCAGCTTATTGATGCTGCTGGGGGAGATGGGCATCGTGCTGTCGGTGTCCAGGCAGACGGATATGGTGTAGGGAACATTCCCTTGGCCCCTCGCAGAGGGAGGCAAGGACGTCCCAATATTTGTTCAACCTTTTTTCACACTCCCACCGTTGCAACGGCGGGAGTTTTGTTTTATAATTAAACTGTATTTTTGTGTGAAAGGGGTGCCGCATGGCAAAACCAAAAAACCAAAAACCACCCTTTGCCCTGCGGGCGCTGGCGGCGTTCGCCGTGACGCTGGCGGCGCTTTTCGTGCTGCTGCTGGCGGCCTACGCCCTGCCCGGGGAGCCGGTGCGGGACCATGTCTACGACTCAGCGGTGAAAATCGCCGGTGAGGGGCTGTACCCGGAATATCTGAACTTCAAGCTGTTCCAGATGGACAACTACACCGACACGATCATGCTGACCGAGGCCGCGTCCGCCGACGAGGCCCCGCCGCTGACCGCCATGATGACGAATACGGCCTACAACGTCGATAACTTTGAGACGCTGGCCGACGACCTGCAATGGTACATAGAAAGGGACTGGGCCGCGGGCGCACAGCGCACCGACGCGCCCGCGCTTGTGCCGTTCTCCTACGCGCGGTACTGGCACGGCTACCTGATCTGGCTGCGCCCGCTGCTGCTGGTCACCGACATCACCGGCGTGCGCGTGGTGCAGTATCTGGTGCTGGCGGCGCTGTTTGCCGCGGTGGCGGTACTGCTGCGCCGCCGCTGCGGGCTGCGGGCCGCGGTGTGGTTCGCGGTCAGTCAGCTGCTGGTCACGGCGTTCTGGGCACCGCATCAGGTACAGTTTTTCACCTGCTTTGCCGTTGCCTACGCGGGCTGCGTCTGGGTGCTGGCCAAGCCCCGCCGCAGCGATGATGTCTGCCTGGCACTGCTGGTTCTTGGTGTTGTGACGTCGTTCTGTGACCTGCTCGTCACGCCGGTGCTGACCCTTGGCCTGCCGCTTGTCTGCTGGCTGCTTGAGCCGCAGCAGCGCCTGCGGGCCGGCACAAGGCAGTGCGGCATCGTTGTGGGCGGCAGCCTGACGTGGGGCGTCGGCTACCTGCTCTGCTGGGCATCCAAGTGGGTGCTGGCCGGGCTTGTCACCGGGCAGAACGTCATTGCCGACGCGCTGCATCAGGTGGGCGTGCGCACTGCCGCTGACAGCTGGCACGGTATGGAATTGACCTGGGGTAATATTTTACATTTTGTATACATAACACTGGCGGGCAAACACCTGTTCTGGCCGCTGGTGCTGGCTGTCGTTCTGCTTCTGGCGCTGTTTGCGGCCAGCATCCGGGACAGGCAGCAGCTCGCACGCGCACTGCCGCTGGGGCTCTGCGCGCTGATGACCCCGGCGTGGTTCATCGTGCTGCGCACCCACAGCATCCAGCACGGCTGGTTCACCTGGCGTGCACTGGGACTGACCGTCTTTGCAGGGCTGGCGTTTTTGTATTATTGCTGTGATGTGCGGCAAATCGCCAAACGTTTAAAACGCACGTAATACGTGTAGGAGCAGCCATTGGCCGCCCGCCGACCTTGCCGCGGCAGTTCTTTCCGGGAAAGCTGTGTACATGGCAAGCGGGCACGGGCGAGCAATGCTCGCCCCTACACAATAGGATTATAGGTAAGGCAACAACAGGGGAAAGTAAAAATATGAACGAACTGGAAACGAAAACTGAAAAAACAACCGATGGAACGCCAAAAAGGAACCCGTGGCGGCGCCTGCCCAAGGGCGGCAAAATCGCAGTCATTGTTGTCGGCATTCTGGCCGTGCTGGCTGTGCTGGCGGCCCTTTACGTCAACGGCAAGCTCGACCTGCTGCGCTATGATGACGGCAGCGTCAGCGAGATGGGTGAGATCGGCGCGGACGAGGACCAGGACCTGGACGGAACCGGCCTGACCCACACCGAAAGCGAGATGACAATGCCCGAGGGCAGCCCGTTCTCTGACGACAGCGTGCTGAACATCCTGCTCATCGGCACCGACGAGCGCACCGAGGCCGTCAACGACGCCGATGCCTTCACCCACCTGAACCAGCTCGACGGCACGGAGGACACCACCGAGTTCAGCGACGACGCGCGCTCCGACAGCATGATCCTGGTCTCGCTCGACATCAAGGATCACGTCATCCGGCTGGTCTCCATCGAGCGCGGCACCGGTGTGCCGATCCTGCTGGACGGCTATGAGGGCCAGTACGACTGGATCACCCACACTTTCCGCTACGGCGGCGCAAAGCTGACAATGAAAACCATCGAGGACTGCTTCAACGTGCAGGTAGACCACTACGTCCGCGTCAACTTCAACTCCTTCGTCCAGATCGTGGACGCCGTCGGCGGCGTAGACCTTGATATTACCGAGATGGAGGCCAAGGCCCTGAACTGGGAGGTCCCCTCCAACTCGATGCTGATCGTCAACCACGTTGACCCGGGCCCCAACCACTTTGACGGCTACACGGCGCTGCAATACGCCCGTCTGCGCAAGATCGACAACGACTGGAAGCGCGTCGAGCGCCAGCGCACCGTCATTAAGGCCGTGCTGGATCAGGTGCAGAACGCCAGCGTCATGGAGCTGGACAACCTGCTCAACACCATTCTGCCGCTGATCCAGACGAACTTTACCAAGTCCGAGATCGCCGCGCTGCTCGTGCAGCTGCCGGGCTTTTTGGGCTGCGATGTACAGCAGATGTCCTTGCCGCTGCAGGGCACCTACGGCATCCGCACGGGCATGGATGACCGCCTGATGTACGACCCCGACTGGGTCGTGAATATTAAGGCATTGCAGGACTTTTTGTACAATGATAAGACCGCCGAGGAGGTCATTGCCGCCACGCCGGAGACCGCCGCCGCCGAGGCCGCGGGCGAGCTGGTCATTGCGACCCGCGAGAGCGCCGACGTGACCAACCCCGTGGAGGAGTACAATAGTAAGTATCTGCACCGCATTGATATGACTTATGCGCTCGATGCGTCGGACTTCGGCAGCGACGAGTACCGCGTCTTTGTGGCCGACACCGACAACCTGCGCGGCAATGAGCTGCGCGGTGCGCTGATCGACAAGCTGTACAGCGCGGGCGTGCGGGTCGTGGCCGTGCCGGACGGCGCCGCCGCGGGCGTGCTGCTGGACAACTATCTGCAGACCGGCAATACCGGGAGCCTGGACAGCTACCTGTCCGTGCTGCCCGCCGACCGGCGCGACAGCGCCCGCACCCTGTGGGAGCACGTCCGCACGCGCTACCCCGGTGCTTTCCACGCCGCGGGTCTGGGGGCAGATGCCCGCAGTGCGACAGTGGGCAAAGCGCTGACCGTGCTGGCCAATGCGAGCCACAACACGCCCGAGACAGAGATCACCGAGGCTGTGCAGGTCATGCGCAGCGGCACGACCAGCAATGCCGTCTACTGGTTCAAGACGGCGATGGCCAAATATCCGCGCCAGATGGAGCGGTTCTTCGGCAGCAGTTACGCCGCCGTGTCCCGCCTGTACTACGCCATGCAGGGCACGCTGAACGTCGCGGACGACAGTGAGCTGCCGACCTACGACGCGAAGCAGCTGCTGAAAACCTATAAGAAGGACGGCATCCTGATCTTTACCGACGAGGCCGGCGCCCTGATGACCGAGGGCAGCATGGCGTCCGAGCTGCAGGCGCAGCTGGATAAGCAGAAATACGGCGAGGACGAGGACCCGCAGCGCGTCTGCGCCATTGGCGCAGTCTACGGCACCTGGAGCAACGCCGGCAGCTTCACGCCCGACGATACCGAGACCGCCTGGGACGCCGACAGCCTGACCGAAGCCTTAGGCAGCGACGCCCTGCGCGGAAAAGATATGCTGCTGGTGCTGGACGGCGAGGACAGCCCCTACCTGACGGAGAACTGCCTGCTGAAGGACACCGACACCCCCGTGGCCGAACAGGTGCAAAAACTGTTTGTGTTGGATAAAAACAACATGGCGTCGCCGGAATCCGCAGAATCTGAATAAAATTTGAAATTGGGTGTTGACAAACACGCCCGTGTGTGGTATAAATGCTTTAAACCAATGAAGCGAAAGTAAAGCACACAGCGCAGTTACAGAGAGTCCCCGATGCTGGGAAGGGGATACAGAGCGGGTCTGCATAATGGTTCGCGGAGGGCACGGGGAAACGGGCATGGCCCGCAGTATCCGTTGACGGGCAGCTCCCGTTACAGAGCAGGGGAATGTTGGTTCCCTACAGAGTGGCCGTGATAGTATAGTAAGCACGGCAAGCAAGGTGGCACCACAGATTTGTTTTATCTGCCCTTGCACAGGAGAAGTTCTGTGCAAGGGCAGTTTTGTTTTTAACAATGGGGGAGAGGGAACATGAACCTGATGAAAGAGCGATGGCAAGCCTGAATTTGTAAAACTGGATGGCCCGGAAACGCACCGGGCACTATAGGGGCAATGACCGCCCCTACAAACCTGACATTCACTACAATTTACAAAGTAAGGAGAATTTACCATGAAAAAGTTTGTTGCTGTTCTGTCCGCCGCCGCTATGATGACCAGCTTGGCCGCCTGTGGTTACACCGCCGATACCGCCAACACTGCCGCATCTTCCGCCGAGACCACCGCGTCCGCTGCTGAGAGCACCGCGGACACCGCCGCCGCTGACAGCTACAAGGTCGCCATTGTCCAGCAGCTCGACCACGCCAGCCTCGACGAGATCCGCGTGGCTATTGAAAAAGAGCTGGATGCCAAGGCCGCCGAGAAGGGCATCACGATCGAGTACAAGGACTTCAACGGCCAGAACGACGCCACAACGCTGAACCAGATCGGCACACAGGTCGTCGCCGACGGCTATGACGCCATCATTCCCATCGCGACGCTGGCCGCCCAGTGCATGACCACCGCCGCCGAGTCCACCAAGACCCCGGTCATCTACGCGGCCATCTCCGACCCCGCCGCCGCAGACCTGACCGACATTGACTATGTCACCGGCACGTCCGACGCGCTGAACACCCAGTCCATCATGGATATGATGTTCGCCGCTCAGCCCGACATCCAGACCGTCGGCCTGCTCTACTCCAACTCCGAGGCCAACTCCACGACCCCGATTGCCGAGGCCAAGGCGTATCTGGATGCCAAGGGCATTGCCTACGTCGAAAAGACCGGCAACACCAACGACGAGATCATGACCGCCGCGTCCAGCATGGTCGGCCAGGTCGATGCCGTCTTTACCCCGACGGACAACGTGGTCATGGCCGCTGCCGCCGCTGTCTCCGAGACGCTGACCAAGGGCGGCATCCCGTTCTACACCGGCGCGGACAGCTTCGTCACGGCAGGTGCGTTTGCAACCTGCGGCGTCAACTACACCGAGCTGGGCACCTACACCGCAGACATGGCGCTCGACATCCTCGAGACCGGCGTTGTCCCCGCGTACCACGTCATGGACGGCGGCATCATCACCGTCAACACCGAGACTGCCGCCGCCTTGGGCATCGACTACAGCGCCTTCAACGATCTGGCCGGCCAGGTCGTCGAGGTCACCACGGCGGAATAAAAAAATCCCGGCCCCCTCTGGGAGGGGGCTCCGCCCGCAGGCGGTGGGGGAGAGAGCCTGGCCATCACCCGAAATATTTCGGGCAGTGGCAAGGTTCTCTCCCCCTGTCCTGCGGACATCCCCCTCGCAGAGGGGGACAAGTTTAATCAGAGAGGAAGTCACCCTATGTTTACCGTTGCCACCGTGCTGAATGCACTGGAGCTGGGCTTTATCTACGCGCTGGTCGCTATGGCGCTGTTTTTGAGCTTCCGCGTGCTGAACATCGCCGATATGACCACCGACGGTGCGTTCACGCTGGGCTGCGCCGTGTCGGCCACCGCCGCCGTGGCGGGCCACCCGTTCCTGGGGCTGCCGCTGGCCATGCTGGCCGGTGCGGCGGCGGGCTTTATCACCGCGTTTTTGCAGACAAAGCTCGCTGTGCCGTCGATTCTGGCGGGCATCATCACCAACACGGGGCTGTACACGGTCAACCTTGCGGTCATGGGCTTCTCCTCCAACGTGCCCATGCTGAAAACCAAAACAGTCTTTACCGCTGCACAGAGCGTTTTTGGCGAGAGCGCACCCTATAAGCTCATCGTGGCGGCGCTTGTCACCGTTGTGGTCTGCGCGCTGCTCATCGCGTTCCTCGGCACCCGGATGGGCCTGTCCATCCGCGCTACCGGCGATAACCCGGACATGGTCCGTGCGTCGTCCATCAACACAGCCTTCACCATCACGGTGGGCCTCTGCATCGCCAACGCCATGACCGCGCTGTCCGGCGCGGTGCTGGCCCAGTACCAGCGCTCGGCGGACATCAACCTCGGCACCGGCATGGTCGTCATCGGCCTGGCCTCGCTCATCATCGGCGAGACGCTCTTTGGCCGCGGCGGTATGTGGGTCAAGGCTGTGGCCGCCGTCGCGGGCAGCGTCATCTACCGCTTCATTATTGCGCTGGCTCTGCGTGCCAACGTCCCGTCGGAGTGCCTGAAGCTGATCTCCGCCGTCATCGTCGCGCTGGCCATTGCAGCCCCGGCCCTCAAGGCCAAGGCAGATTTCCGCCGCCGCCGCGCCAACGCCCAGAAGGGAGGTGCCCGCCATGCTTGATCTGAAAAACATCGGCAAAACGTTCAATCCGGGCACTGTCAATGAGAAGGTCGCCCTCGAAAACGTGAACCTGCATCTGGACGACGGCGACTTTGCGACGATTGTCGGCTCCAACGGCGCGGGCAAGTCCACGCTGTTCAACGCCATTGCGGGCGAGTTCATCGCCGACACCGGCATGATCACGCTGGACGGCAGGGACATCACCTTCCTGCCGGACTTCAAGCGCTCCAAGGCGATTGGCCGCATGTTCCAGGACCCGCTGCGCGGCACGGCCCCGCACATGACGATTGAGGAAAATCTGGCGCTGGCCTTCCTGCGCGCGTCGGGGCACACCTCGGCGTTCTCCCGCATCAACAAAAAGGACCGGGAGCTGTTTGCCGAAAAGCTCTCCGCGCTGGGTCTGGGGCTTGAGGACCGCATGAAGCAGCCCGTGGGTCTGCTGTCCGGCGGCCAGCGCCAGGCGCTGACCCTGCTGATGGCGACCCTCGTCACGCCGAAGCTGCTGCTGCTTGACGAGCACACGGCGGCGCTGGACCCCGGCACGGCGGACAAGGTGCTGGAGCTGACAAAAAAAATCGTGGCCGAAAACCACCTGACCTGCCTGATGATCACCCACAACATGCACGATGCGCTGACCCTGGGCAACCGCACGCTGATGATGGACCACGGTCATATTGTGCTGGACATCAGCGGCGGGGAGCGCGCCCACACCACCGTGGACGGCCTGCTGGACCGCTTCGCAGAGAACGTCGGCCACGCGCTGGACAATGACCGGATCTTGCTGAGCAAAGAGAAGTAAAAAAGAACCGCCCCGCACGAAAAAACGTGCAGGGCGGTTCTTTTTACGGTTACGCGGTAGGGGCCGGGTATGCCCGGCCCGGCAGGATAAGGCGGGCGAGCGTCTGTGGGAAGGCCGCGGGCCGCACATGTGCGGCCCCTACGACGCTGCTTGCCGGTCCGTAGGGGCGGATTCCATATCCGCCCGCGGAGGGGTCAAGACCCCTCCCTACAAGGCAAGTGAAAAAGGGGTGCTGTAGGGGCGAACATCGTTCGCCCGTTTTCACATCTCCGCCAAATCAAACCGGTAGATCGTCGTCGAGCTGTACGGCTTGCCCGGCAGCAGCGTCGTGTCGGGGAAGTTCGGGTGGTTCGGCGCGTCGGGAAAGTCCTCCGTCTCAAAGCAGACGGCATCCCGGGCAGCGTAGTGTGCGCCGTCCTTGCCCGCCGTGACCGGGGCCAGGAAGTTGGCTGTGTACAGGTGGACGCCCGGCAGGGTCGTCAGTACCTCCATGCGGATGCCGGTCTCGGGGCCGACAGCCCAGGCGGCGTGGCGCAGACCACTGTCACGGATGACATAGCACTGATCGTAGCCGCAGCAATCGGTCAGCGGGGTGAAATCCGCGCCGATGTCCAGCCCCAGCGTCTTTTCTTCGGTAAAGTCCATCGGGGTGCCCTTGACCGGCAGCTTGCGCCCGGTGGGGATGCTGGCGGCGTCGGCCTCGAGGTAAAAATCGGCGTCCACCGTCACGCGATGGCCCAGCGCACTGCCGCTGGCGTGGCCGTTCAGGTTAAAATAGCTGTGGTTCGTCATATTGCAGACGGTAGGCGCGTCGGTGGTCGCCCCGTAGCGGATGACCAGCCCGCTCTTGGCCAGGCTGTACTGGATGGTCAGCTCAAAATTGCCGGGAAAGCCGTCTGTCCCGGCGGGGCTCGTGGCCGTCATCGTCACGCTGTCGGTCTCGCCGGGGGTCAGCGCCACGTCAAACATCGTGTGATTGAACCCGTGCAGGCCGCTGTGCAGACAGTTTCCGTTCTGGTTCGGCGTGATATGGACGATCTCCTCATACAGCGGGAACTGCGCACCCGCAATGCGGTTGGCAAAGCGGCCCACGGCGGCGCCCATGCTGTCGGTGTTCAGCTCATAGTCGGCGGCGGTGTCATAGCCCAGCACGACGTCCACGGGATTGCCTTTGCGGTCTTTTACGATGATGCGATGGATAATGGCGGCATAGCTCAGCAGCTGCACCTCGATAAAATCGTTTTTCAGCGTCGCCAGCTTAACGGTCTGGCCGCTGGTGGACTTGCCGAAATCCTGAATCGAAACGGACATGGTGGGACCCTCCTTATTCCTTTGTGTCGGCGGTGACGCCCTGTGCGGCCAGGTCCTCGCGCACGCTCTCGGCCACGCTGCCGGTGCCGTAGTTCAGCATACGGTTCACGCGGCTGACCGTGGCGCTGGATGCGCCGGTCTCGCGGCGGATCTCGCTGTAGACCTTGCCCTGCAAAAGGCACCCGGCCACAGCGTAGCGCTGCTCCATCGTGCGCAGCTCGGTCACGGCGCACAGGTCGTCAAAAAAGCGGATGCACTCATCCAGGCTGTTCAGTCGCAGGATCGCCTCATACAGGGCGGTGTTACGTTCATTCTGCTGCATAGCGTAAAGGCGCACAGCGGTGCGCCGACCTCTTTCTTTGTAAAATTTGCATTTGTTCGGTCTTGGCATCTTTTAATATTCTAGCAAATTTGCCCAAACAAGTCAATACACTAAAGTACGAAAGTGTGTTAAAACCGCTTGCATTTAACACCAAAATGTTGTATCATAGAAGCATCAAATGTAAGGGCAATACCGCATAGTTCTAAGTGCCGATACGGCGAGCGAGGTGCCGCAGCCGCCGGAGCGGTGCTTAAGCCGTAAGGCGGGAATTATGCGGTGTTGCCTTAGGGAGACTGCTATGCCGACAACATTACTGATTGTGTATCGCGTGCTGGGCACCGTGCTTTTTGCACTGGCCGCAGCCGCCATTGTGGAAAAATACCGCACGGTCCGCGGGGCCGCGCTGCTGCCCGCCCGCGTGTTGGAATGCCGCCGTGCGTCATCCACCAGCAACAGCCGGGGTGCGGGCGGCTACCGCTATCTGGTGGAGCTGTACGCCAACGGTCGGCGGCTGGAGCTGGAGACGAACGACGCCTTCTGGTTCAGGCACGACAAGGACAAGGGGAAGGTGCTGCAGGTCTGGTACAACCCCAACGCCCGCTGTGTGGAGCGCAAAAGCTGGGAGACGGAATTTTTTGCGGCGGTGCTGGCCGTGATCGGCGCGGCGCTGCTGCTGATCCGGTGAGGTGCCTATGAGCTGGATTTTGTATGTGCTGCTGGTGCTGGCCGTGGCGGGGGACATCCTGCTGGCCGTGGTGCTGGCAAAGGTAATGCACAAAAACGACGAACCACAGCAGAAAATTGATACGGCGGATGACTTTGTCCGCGCGGTGACGCCGGTTTTGCAGAGCGAGACCGACCTGCTGGCCGAGCAGCTGCGCGCCATGCAGGGTGAGAGCGCCCGCACAACGACGGCGACGCTGCGGGATTTTTCTGCCGTTCTGGCCGAGAACCAGCGCCAGAACGCCGCCGCCAGCACGGCGCGGCTGGAATCCATTGACCGAGCCGGGGCCGCCCGCCAGAAGGCCGCGAACGATGCCCTGCTGGCCCAGCTGACGATGATGGAAACGCGGCTGAAAAATCTTGAGGACTCCAATGCGACCCGGATGGACAGTGTGCGCGGCGCGCTGGTGCAGGGTCTGAACACGATCCGCGCCGACAACAACAAAAAGCTGGATGAGATCCGCGGCACAGTCGAGGAAAAATTGCAGGACACACTGCAGCAGCGCATCAACGACTCGTTCAAGACGGTCAGTGCCCAGCTTGAGCAGGTCTACAAGGGTCTGGGTGAGATGCAGAATCTGGCCGCCGACGTGGGCAGCTTAAAGCAGGTGCTGTCCGGCGTCAAGACCCGCGGCATCCTGGGCGAGGTGCAGCTCGGCGCGATTTTGGAGCAGATCCTGGCCCCCGGCCAGTACGCCTGCAACGTCGCCACCGTGCCCGGCAGCACGAACCGCGTGGAGTACGCCATCAAGATGCCGGGGCAGAACGGCACGGTCTGGCTGCCCATCGACGCGAAATTCCCGGGCGATACCTACGCGCATTTGCAGGCGGCGCAGGAGCGCGGCGATGCTGCCGCTGTGGCCGCCATGCGCAAGGCGCTGAACAATGTCCTGCGCGCCGAGGCCAGGGACATCCACGACAAGTACATTGAGGTGCCCTACACGACGAGCTTCGGCATCCTGTTCCTGCCGTTTGAGGGGCTGTACGCCGAGGTGGTTTCCAGCGGTGTAACGGAGCTTTTGCAGCGGGATTACCAGATCACGGTGGCCGGGCCGTCCACAATGGCGGCGCTGCTCAACGCCCTGCAGATGGGCTTCCGCACGCTGGCCATCCAGAAGCGCAGCGGCGAGGTCTGGACGATCTTGGGTGCGGTCAAGACCGAGTTTGAAAAGTTCGGCGCGGGTCTGCAGCAGATGCAGCGCCACCTGAACCAGACCGGCTCCGATCTGGAGGAGCTGATCGGCCCCCGCAGCCGCGCCATCACCCGTAAGCTCGAATCCGTCCAGCAGCTTGACCCGGATACGGCCACAGAGCTATTGGGCATTGAGGAGTAGGGGGGAGCCTCCCTGCCGGGCCGTGTGCGGGTTATTGCATTGCTAAAAGTTTATAGAGCAGTAGGGGCGGCATATATGCCGCCCGCCACCTTGCGCCGCCCTCTGCCCTTATTTATAGCTTCTTCCAAAATCACATCTTCCGTAGGGGCGGATTCCATATCCGCCCGCCGCTTTCCCACAAATGGTCATTTGCTATACACGGCAGGGCCGGGCATGCCCGGCCCCTACAGTGTGGTTGTTTGCTTTCCACGCTGTCATTTTTGCCAGAATCCGCCCCCGCAAGGGGGCTTTTTCTATGCCCTTATCCACTTTACAGCGCGGAAAAACTGTGGTATACTAAACAAGTTATTGAACAGTCAACAACATGCGGCGCTGCCGCACGCCCATAAAGGAGTTACTGCCATGATCCGTATTGTTACCGATTCCGCCGCCGATCTGACTGCGGAGCAGCTGTCCGTCCCCGGCATCTTTGTTGTGCCGCTGTCTGTCACCTTTGCAGACGGCACCACCCAGCTCGATGACGGCACGATGACGAAGGATGAATTTTTCGTCCGCCTGGCAGAGGACAGCAAGCTGCCCCGCACCAGCCAGCCCAGCCCGGCCAGCTTTATGCAGGTGTATGAGGATGCCGCCGCAGCGGGGGATGAGGTCCTTGTGATCACCATCGGCCAGAAGTTGTCCGGCACCTACCAGTGCGCGCATCTGGCCGCCGCCGATGTCGGTCTGCAGGTGCATATCGTGGACTCTGAGGCGGCCTCGCAGGCTGAGGCGCTGCTTGTCCGTGAGGCGGTGCGCCTGCGCGATGAGGAGGGCCTGACGGCGGAGGAAATCGCCGCCGTGCTGGAGCAGTTCAAAAAGCGGGTGCGTATCGTCGCCGTAGTGGACAGCCTCAAGCATCTGCAGAAGGGCGGACGACTGCCCGCCGCCGTTGCCATTGTGGGCGGTGCGCTCGGCATCAAGCCGGTGCTGGCCCTGAAGGACGGCGAGATCAAGCTGGTGGACAAGGGCCGTGGACGCCCCGGCGCGCTCGTCGCCATGTTCAAGCAGCTGGACGCGCTCGGCGGTATTGACCCGCGCTACGGCTATACGCTGCTCTACAGCGATAATAAGCAGCTTATTGCACCGGTACACCACTACATGCACCAGAATCTCCAGCTGACCGGCGGCCGGGTGGCCCAGCTTGGCCCCACCATCGGCACCCATGTCGGTCCCGGCGTGGTCGGCGTGGTGTTTGTGGCGAAGGAGTAAACCTGTAAAATATAAAAAAGCAGGGGCGAGCAATGCCCGCCCCTGTAAGTTGAGCTTCTCCATTCGGAGAAGCTTTTTTATTTTCCACTGAAAAACTTATTCAGTGCATACACCCCCAGCACGAGGACGCCGAGGACGAGAAAGATGCCGGCCATACCGGCGCAGAGCATCGAGAGGGTGACGGGAAGAAGTGCGGTTGACATGGGTTGACCTCCTTATACGCAGCTGCTCATAAGGGTCAGGATCAGGCCGCCGGCAATGACCGACGCGATCTGGCCCGAGACGTTGACACTGATCGAGTACATCAGCAGGAAATTCTGGTTGTCCTCAGCCAGGCCCATCTGGTTGACGACGCGCCCGCTCATCGGGAACGCAGAAATGCCTGCCGCGCCGATCATCGGGTTGATTTTTTTGCCCTCGGGCAGGAACAAATTCAACAGCTTGGCGAAGAAAACGCCGCCGGCGGTGTCAAAAATAAACGCGACCAGACCCAGCGCCAGGATCAGCAGTGTGTCGGGCCGGACGAATTTGTCGGCGGTCATCTGGCCCGCCACGGTCAGGCCCAGCACAATCGTGATAAGGTTCGCCAGTACGTTCTGCGCGGTCTCTGACAGGGCGTTCAGCACGCCGCACTCGCGCAGCAGGTTGCCGAACATGAGGAAACCGACCAGCGCTACACTGGCGGGCGCGACAAGCCCGGCCAGCATAGTGACCACAATCGGGAACAAAATTTTGGTGGTTTTGCTGACGCTGCCCTTCTGGTACGGCATCCGAATCAGCCGCTCTTTTTTGGTCGTGCACAGGCGGATGACCGGCGGCTGCACGATGGGCACAAGCGCCATGTAGCTGTACGCCGCGACCATGATGGCACCCAGGTATTTGCTGCCCAGGGTGTTCGCCACGAAGATAGCCGTCGGGCCGTCCGCCGCGCCGATGACCGCGATGGACGCCGCGTCGGGCAGGTCAAAGAACAGCCCCGCCAGCACGAGTGTGACAAAAATGCCGAACTGCGCCGCCGCACCGAACAGCATGAGCCACGGCTTTTCCAGCAGCGGGCCGAAGTCGATCATGGCGCCGATGCCGATGAAAAGCAGCAGCGGGAACAGCTCATTAGACATACCGGCGTCAAAAAGTGCGCTGATGGGGCCGACGGTAGTCCCCTGCGTGATGGCCCCGGACAGCGGCAGATTGACAAGGATCGCGCCGAAGCCCATAGGCAGCAAGAGACTCGGCTCCATCTTTTTGGCGATGGCCAGGTAAATCAGCAGGCCGCCGATGACCCACATGACCACCATCTGCCATGTGAGATTGCCGAAGTTGGCGAACAACCCGGCGAAGGTTTGCAGAAATTGCATGTATGATACCTCCCGTTTGTGGGCGGCAGGGTACAAAAAAAGACCCCTGCCGCAGAAAAGTCTGCGGCAAAAGTCTCAGTGTTCACAGTATGCCCCGGGGCGGCAGGCCACCCGTGGTGACGAAGCGATACGGCGCGCGGCAGGGGCGCGTCCCTTACTCCCTTTTACCTTGAGGGTATTATAACGCGGAAAAGGGGATTTTGCAAGAGAAATTTTGGAGGGATGCGGGGTGAGGGAGACGGGAGGGATGAATCCCTCCCCTGCAAGCAGCCAGAAGGTTTGCGGCAAATTTGTAGGGGGCGGCGTCCCCGACACCCCGCGGAGGGGTCAAGACCCCTCCCTACGATGCGGGGGTGAAAAGGGGTGTAAAGCGGAAAAGGGCGTTGGCGTAAGGCTGCGGGCCGGGCATGCCCGGCCCCTACAGACTGCTATAAATGGGTGTGGCCGAGAGGGGCAAGGGAGGCACCCGTCCCCGGATTAGTAGACCGAAAAATACCCCACATGCTCCGGGTGGTTGTCCTCGACCAGCACGGTGAAGCCGCCGGGGTTGACCTCGGTGTTCTTGCCGAAGGCTTCCTCGGCAATCAGATGCGGGCCGCGGTTCAGGATGATCTCCGCCGTCTGGACAATGCCGACGCGGCGGTAGTGGAGAATATCCCCCTCGGCGCGGACGATCTCGAGCCGCCCGCCGTCAAAGGCGTCGCAGCTGCGGCGCAGGGCGGCCAGCGTCTTGATCGGGCCGCGCAGCCGCTGCTCGGTGGAGTTCCAGTCAAAGAACGCACGGTTGAACGGGTCGCGGTAGCCCTGCATGGCGATCTCGTCGCCGTAGTAGACGCAGGGCACGCCGGGCAGCGTGAAGATCATCGCGTAGCCCAGCAGTTCCCTGCGGATGGCTTCGTCCATCTGGCCGGAGGGAATGACCCGCTTGCTCTGCCAGTAGCGGTCCCGGTTATTGCAGGGCTCGCCCGCAATCGCTGTGATGGCGCGCTCGGTGTCGTGGGTAGACAGGAAATTCATCGCACAGTTCAGCGCCGGGGCAGGGTAGTGCTCGCAGATCTGCATCAGAGCGTCGGCCACGGCGGTGACGTCCGCGCCGTGCAGGTAATCCAGCGTGGCGCTGCGGAACGGGTAGTTCATCACGGCGTCCAGACCGTGCCCGCGCAGGTAGGTGCGGCGGCGGCCAAAGGCCTCCTTCGTCGTCGCATCTTCCCACACTTCGCCCAGCAGCAGCTTGTCCTCGCCGTGGGATTTGACGGCAGCGCGAATTTTTTCAATAAAATCGTCGGGCAGCTCGTCGGCTACGTCCAGCCGGAAGCCGGACGCGCCCAGATTCAGCCAAGTGTCGATGACGCCGCCCTTGCCGCAGATAAATTCCACGTAGGAGGGGGATTCCTCCTGTACCTCGGGCAGCGTCTCAAAGCCCCACCAGCTGCGGTAGCCGCAGGGATAGCCCGAGTCAAAGTCGTACCAGCTGCGGTAGGGAGAGCTGCGGTCCCGGTACGCGCCGCCCGGGCCGTATCGACCCTCGCGGTTGAAGTAGCGGGAATCCGACCCCGTGTGGCTGAACACGCCGTCCAGGATGATGCGGATGCCCTCTTTGGCGGCAGCGGCGCACAGGGCGCTGAACTCCTCGTTCGTGCCCAGCAGCGGGTCGGCCTTGAGGTAGTCCGCCGTGTTGTAGCGGTGGTTGGCGTGGGCCTCAAAAATCGGGTTCAGGTAGATGCAGGTCACACCTAAATCGCGCAGGTACGGCAGCTTTTGTTGGATTCCCGCGAAGTCGCCGCCGTAATAGTCCATGTTCAGGTAGCCCTCGCTCTGCTCGGTGGGCCAGAAATACGGCTCGCCGGTCTTGTCGGTGCGGTAGATGCGGTCTGCAAACGGCATCGCTTTGTCAGGCTTTCCCTCGCAGAATCGGTCCGGGAAAATCTGATACATCGTGCCGTTTTTCAGCCAGTCGGGCGTCTTGAAGTCCGGCTCGTAGACCGTCAGCTGCCAGTCCTGACCGTCAGTCCAGCTGAGCACACCCTCACCGCCCGGCGTGCGGTAGATGCGGCGGAAGTCGGTGTAGAGGTCAAAGTGATAAAAGTACAGCCCCGAGGTCGTTGGCGTGACGGTCAGCGCGAAGTGGTTGACCTTGGGTGTCTGGCCCGTGAACTCCATGCGGTAGTGGACGGGGTCCTCGCGGTCTTTCGTCAGCACCAGATGCGGGTCAACGTAGCCGAGGTCCTCCGGCACGGTCAGATTGAAGGTCACAGGCTGACCGGCCTTCACCGCCCCGAACGGGGATTTGCAGGTGAGGTCGAGGCTGTTGTAGAATGTGTGGGACATGGATGTCTCCCCTTTACGTTAGCGTAAAGCCTTCTCCCCTGGGGGAGAAGGTGGTCCGGAGGGCCGGATGAGGGGAGAGCCTGCCGCTATGGCCCGGCAAAAGGGCGGCAGGGCAGACTTGGCCCTCATCAGTCACCTTCGGTGACAGCTTCCCACGATGGGGAAGCCTGCACAAAAAAGCCGTGCCCCGGACAGGGCACGGCAAAAATCAGATAACCAGATTATTTGACGGGAGTAGCGCCCCAGATGTCACGCGCATAGTCCATGATGGAACGGTCTGCGCTGAAGATGCCTGCGTTGGAGATGTTCTTCAGGCTCATGTGGTTCCACTTCTGCTTGTCGCGGTACAGCTCCTGCAGGTCGTGCTGGGCACGGCGGTAGTCCTTGAAGTCCGCCATGACCATGTACGGGTCGGAGTTGCGCAGGTTGCTGGTGACCTCGTTGAAGTTCTCGCCGTTCCAGCCCTTCTCCAGGAAGTCCAGAACTGCCATCGCGGTGTTGTCGCCGTTGATGAAGGCGTTCGGGTGGTAGCCCATGCCCTTCAGCGCGTTGACCTCGGGGGTCAGCATACCGAAGATGATCTCGTTCTCGTGGCCGGCAGCGTCGGCGATCTCAACGTTCGCGCCGTCCAGCGTGCCCAGCGTGATCGCGCCGTTCAGCATGAACTTCATGTTGCCGGTGCCGGAGGCCTCGGTGCCGGCCAGAGAGATCTGCTCAGAGACCTCGGAGGCGGGCATCAGGCGCTCGGACAGGCTGACGCAGTAGTCCTCGAGGTAGACGATGCGCAGCTTGCCGCGGACGGCGGGATCCTCGTCGATCAGCTTGCCCAGCTTGCAGATCATGCGGATCATCTGCTTGGCCATGTAGTAGCCGGGGGCGGCCTTCGCGCCGAAGATGTAGGTCTTGGGGGTGAACTCGGCGTTGGGGTTGTTCTTCAGGTACAGGTACTCGGCAGCGATGTTCAGCGCGTTCAGGTGCTGGCGCTTGTACTCGTGCATACGCTTGACCTGGCAGTCAAAGATAGAATCAGGGTCAATGACCTGGCCGGTGGCCTTCTGCAGGTAGTTGGCAAAGTCGGCCTTGTTCTCACGCTTGACCTTGGCGGCGGCAGCCTGCACGGTCTTGTCGTCCACGAACTTCTCCAGCTTCTTCAGCTCGGAGGCGTCGGTCTTGAAGCCGTCACCGATGGTCTCCTCCAGCAGATGGGTCAGGCCCGGGTTGGAGCAGAGCAGCCAGCGGCGGTAGGCAATGCCGTTCGTGACGTTCTTGAATGCCTGCGGCTTGTACAGGAAGTAATCATGGAAAACGCTGTCCTTGATGATCTCACTGTGCAGCTTGGAAACGCCGTTGATGGCGTGGCAGGTGTAGGCGCAGATGTTGGCGGTGCGGACCTGGTTGTCGCCGATGATCGCCATATAGTCGATCTTGCCCTGGTCGCCGGGGAAGGCCTTGGCCAGGTCGGCGCGGCAGCGGCGGTCCATCTCGCAGACGATCTGCCAGATGCGGGGCAGGGTGTTGCGGAAGATGTCCGCGTTCCACTTCTCCAGTGCCTCGCTCATGACGGTGTGGTTGGTGTAGGCAAAGACCTTGCGGCAGATGTCGAAGGCAGCGTCCCACTCGTAGCTGCACTCATCCAGCAGGATGCGCATCATCTCGGGGATGGCGACGGTGGGGTGGGTATCGTTCAGCTGGATGGCGACCTTGTCGGCCAGGTTGTCCAGCGTGCCGTACTGGTTCAGGTGGTTCTGCAGGATGTCTGCGATGGACGCGGCAGAGAAGAAGTACTGCTGGCGCAGGCGCAGGATCTTGCCCTCGGTATGGTTGTCGTTGGGGTAGAGGATCTTGGAGATCAGCTCGGCAGAGGCAGACTGGCTGATAGCCGTGTTGTAGTTGCCGGCGTTGAAGCTGCTCATATCAAAGCTGGGGGCCTTAGCCTGCCACAGACGCAGCTTGGAAACACCGTTGGAGCCGTAACCGGCAACATACATATCGTTGGGCACGGCGATAACGGAGTTGTAGTTCTCATACTTGACGTGATGGAAGCCGCCCTCCCAGGTCTCGATGGCCTGGCCGTCAAAGCGGATCTCCTGGGCCTGGTCGGGATGGCTCTTGATCCAGACCTGACCGCCGGGCAGCCAGTTGTCAGCAGTCTCCTGCTGCCAGCCGTCCACGATCTTCTGCTTGAAGATGCCGTACTCGTACAGGATGGAGTAGCCGGTGCCGGGGATGCCGTCGGTGGCCATGCCGTCCAGATAGCAGGCGGCCAGGCGGCCCAGACCGCCGTTGCCCAGGCCCGCATCGGGCTCCTGCTCATAGATGGTGTCGATCTTGACGTCGGCATCAGCCAGCACGCTCTCGGCAACCTCGTTCAGGCCAAGGTTGAACAGGCTCGTGCGCAGGCTGCGGCCCATGAGGAACTCCATGCAGAGGTAGTAGACCTGCTTCTTGCCCTCGCCCAGAACCTTGGACTGGAACTGCTTCTGGCGGTCAGACATGATCTGGCGGGTGATCATGGCCAGGCAGCGGTAGATCTGATCGGCGGAGGCGGCGTCGATGGTGACGTTGCACTCACTCATCAGCTTGTCCTTGAGCAGCTTCTCAAATTCACGCTTTGTGTATTTCAAAATCGTTCTCTCCTTCTTTGCAGTCATGAGAATTCATGATTTTTGCGCTCTTTTCGGTGCTTTCAATAAACCACACTCTAGATTATAACGATATTTAGCGGATTGCGCAAGTCGAAATTGCCTGTTTGCAGGTTTTTTATACAATTCCGTCAAAAAGGGCTTTTGCAAATCGGTAATTTGTACTATAATAGATGTAAGATTCTGCGCCCCACTGTAAATAAAGGCGTGCAGAGACCGGAAGGAGTATGATTATGGGTATGGCTACCTCAAAAGTGCGGCTGAACATCTGCGGTTCCAGCTATGTAGTCAACACGAGTGAGAGCGAGGATTACATGAAGAACCTCGCGGACCGACTGAACCTGGACATGAACGAGCTGATGGCGTCCTCGAACTCGGTCTCCATCACGACGGCGGCAGTCATGACCGCGCTGAACTATCGTGATGAGCTGGAAAAGGCCAGCGGCAGCGCCGACAATATGCGCCGCCAGATCAAGGACTACCTCGAGGATGCGGCCAGCGCCAAGATGGCTGCCGAGGAGGCCCGCCGTGAGAATGCGTCGCTCAAACGCCGTGTGGATGAGCTGGAGCGCCGCCTGCGCCGCAATCAGTTCCCGGCGGAGGACGAATGAGCCGCCCCGAGATTTTAGCCCCGGCGGGCAACCGCGAGATGCTTGGCGCCGCTGTTTTCAGCGGCGCTGATGCTGTTTATCTGGGGCTGACGGGCTTTAACGCGCGCCGCACGGCGGGCAACTTTACCCCCGACGAGCTGCGGGAGGCCGTGGCGTTCTGCCATGCCCGCGGCGTCAAGGTGCATGTGACGCTGAATACGCTGGTCTATGACCGGGAGTTGTCCGGCCTGGCCGACGCCGTGCGCGCCGTGGCTGCAGCCGGGGCGGATGCCGTCATTGCGGACGACCTGGCGACGGCGCAGCTGGTCAAAAGTATTGCACCGACGCTGCACCTGCACGGCTCGACCCAGATGAGCGTCCACACGCCCGAGGGCGCTAAGGAGCTTGCCGCGCTGGGCTATGACCGCGTCATTCTGGCGCGTGAGCTGTCGCTGGAGGAGATTCGTGCCGTCTGCGAGGCCAGCCCCATCGAGGTCGAGGTCTTTGTCCACGGCGCGCTCTGCATGAGCGTGTCCGGCCAGTGCATGATGAGCGCGTTCCTCGGCGGGCGCAGCGGCAACCGCGGTGCCTGTGCGGGTCCCTGCCGTCTGCCGTTTGACGCAAGTGCCGGTCTAAAACCCGGCCAGCCGGGCCGTGCCTGCCATTTGAGCTTAAAGGACATGGACTACATCCCGCACCTGCGGGAGCTGATGGACGCGGGTGTCGCCAGCGTGAAGATCGAGGGCCGCCTGCGCACGCCCGAGTACGCGGCGGCAGTCGTCACAGCCTGCCGCGCGGTCTGCGCGGGCCAGCCCTACGACGAAAAGCTCGTGCGGGACATCTTCTCGCGCTCGGGCTTCACCGACGGCTACCTGACGAACCGCAACGACGGCAAGATGTTCGGCGTGCGCACCGAGGCCGACGCCGCGGCGACCCGCGCCGCCACGCCCAAGGCACGCGAGCTGTTCCGCCGCGAGCTGCAGCGCGTGCCCGTACACTATGAATTGAGCGGCGGCGTAGAGGACGGCGGCGTCAAGCTGACCGCCCGCGACGACGACGGCCACAGGGTCAGCGTCTACAGCGCCGACGAGCCGCAGCCTGCCCAGAAGGACCCACTGCCCGGCATTGAGCGCGCCCTCGGCAAGACCGGCGGCACGCCGTTTGTCATGGACGGCCTTGCCGCCGCGCCGGGGGAGGGGGGCTTCGGCTTCCTGCCCGGCGCCGCCTGGAACGAGCTGCGCCGCGAGGCGCTGGACAAGCTGCTGGAAAAGCGCAGCGAGGTTACGCCCCACGCCGTACAGGCGTTTGAAATGCCGACCTATCCCGCCCATACCGTGGGGCAGCTGCCCGCGCTGGCCGCCCGCTTTGCCAATGCGGCCCAGTGCCCGGCGGAGGCGGCGGAGAAGCTGCAATACCTGATTTTCCCGATCACCGAAGCCGAGAGCATTCCTGAGGCATGGCGGGGGAAAACGCTGCTGGAGCTGCCGCGGGTCATGTTCGGCAGACTCGAGCAAAAGACCGCCGCGCGGCTGGACGCCCTGCAGGACGCGGGTTTTGCCGGGGCGGTGGTCAACAACCCCGCACAGCTGCGCTATACCGACGGCTGGACGCTGTACGGCGGCCTGGGCCTGAACGTCACGAACCCGATGAGCGCCGCGCGGTATGCGTCCCTGGGGGTGCAGGGCATGCTTTTGCAGCCCGAGACCGCGCTGACGGCCATGCAGGCCGTGGCCCCCGGCGTGCCCACGGCGGCGCTCTGCTACGGCCATCTGCCGCTGATGCTGACCCGCGCCTGCCCCCTGCGCAATGTGCGCGACTGCGGCAAATGTCCGGGCGGCGGCACGCTGCGGGACCGCAAGGGCCGCGACTTCACCGTGACCTGCTCGGCCCCCGGCGGGGCGGGCGTGCGCACAGTGTTCAACCCGGTGCCGCTCTACATGGGTGAGCGCCTGCGTGAGCTGCCCGTGGACGTGGCGGTAGCGGCCTTCACGACAGAGACCCCCGCCCGCGTATCCCAGATTTTGGACCTGCTTTTCAACGCCCAACCGTTTGACAGCGAGTTTACGCGTGGGTTATACTATACGAATAACTAACACCGCAGGCTGACCCGAAAAAGGGCGGCTTGCAAATAAAAAATAAGAAATAATAAATAATAAAGAATGTGGAGTTTGCGCCACGGCGCAAACAAATTTTTTGAGCGGAGCGCGGCGACGCGGTCCACCGCATTTATTATTTATTATTTGAAAATCGGAGACTTTGCCTTATGAATCCCATTGTAAAATACAAAAAGTTGGATGCCCGCGCCGTTGTGCCGCAGTACGCTACGCCCGGCGCGGCGGCGGCGGACCTGTGCGCGGTGCTGGATACACCGCTGACGCTGGCCCCGATGCAGCGCGCCCTCGTGCCCACCGGCCTTGCCATCGAGCTGCCCGGCCCCGCGTGCGTCGCCCTTGTCTACGCCCGCAGCGGCCTGTCCATCAAGCACGGTCTCTGCATGGCGAACGGCGTCGGTGTCATTGACAGCGACTACCGCGGTGAGCTGCGCGTGCCGATGGTGAACCTGTCCAACGAACCCTACACCATCCAGCCCGGTGAGCGCGTCGCCCAGCTCTGCATTGCCCCTGTCTGGCAGGCAGCGTTCACCCCGGCCGATGAGCTGACCGACACCGCACGCGGTGCAGGCGGGTTTGGGTCGACGGGGAAATAAACGGCATTCGCCGCGAGGTTCTCTCCCCCACCGCCTGCGGGCGGAGCCCTTCGGGCCCGGGCCCCTCTGCCGCTTCGCGACATCTCCCCACACCGTGGGGAGTCACCCTCGCAGAGGGGGCCAAGAGCCCCTTGCCTCCCTCTGCGAGGGAGGTGGCGCCGCAGCGCCGGAGGGAGAGAACCTTCCGGCAGTGCCCTTTTCCTAAAATTTCTGCTCACACCTTGTTTCGGCAAACTCTGCACACTCCGACTTTTTATAATAGACCAGAAAGGAAGCACACTATGGCTCTGATCCTTGCCTCCGGCAGTCCGCGCCGGCGTGAGCTGATGTCTCTTATCACCCCCGACTATACTGTCATCACCAGCGACGTGGACGAGACGAAGATCGCGGCGGATTCCCCGGCGCACCTCGCCAAGGCTCTGGCCACTGCCAAGGCCCGCGCCGTGGCCGAGGAAAACCCCGATGACGTCGTCTGCGGCTTTGACACGGTGGTCGAGTGCGAGGGCGAGGTGTTCGGCAAGCCGAAGGACGAGGCCGACGCCGTGCGGATGCTGCGCGCTCTCTCCGGGCGTGAGCACCGCGTCCACACCGGTGTCTGCATCTGCCGGGGCCGCCGTGCCGCCGCCACTGTCGAGACAACCGTTGTCCATTTCTCGCCCATCGCGGAGGACGACCTGTGCGCCTACGTGCGCACGCCGGAGCCCTACGACAAGGCGGGAGCCTATGCCATCCAGGGGCACGCGGCGCTGTGGTGTGCGGGCATCGAAGGGTGCTACTACAACATCATGGGGCTGCCGGTTCACCGCACGGCGCAGCTGCTGCGCGAGCTTACCTGACCCGGACAGCCCCGGAAACGGGAGTCTGTATGGGAAAAATCTGCAACTTTTTTACATGCTTTTTCGGGAGAATACACGCTATGTTTACCAAAGACATCGGCATTGATCTGGGCACCGCCAACACCCTTGTGTACATGAAGGGCCGCGGCATCATCATGCGCGAGCCAAGCGTCGTCGCCGTGGACCCGCGCAGCGACGAGCTGCGGGTGCGCAGCGTCGGCCATGAGGCCAAGGCGGTCATTGGCCGCGCACCCGGCTCCATCGTGGCGGTGCGCCCCCTCAAGGACGGCGTTATTGCGGATTTTGACGTTACCGCGGCTATGCTGCAGAGCTTTATCCGTCAGGCCTGCGGCAACAGCATTCTGGCTCGCCCCCGGGTCGTCATCTGTGTGCCCTCCGGTGTGACCGAGGTCGAGCGCCGCGCCGTGCGCCAGGCTGCAGCCAAGGCGGGCGCGCGCCAGGTCACGGTCATCGAGGAGCCGATGGCCGCCGCCATCGGCAGCGGTCTGCCCACCACCGACGCCGTCGGCAGCATGATCGTGGACATCGGCGGCGGCACGGCGGAGGTCGCGGTCATCAGCCTGTCGGGCATCGTCGCCAGCCGCAGCGTGCGCTGCGCGGGCGACGCGCTGGACCAGAGCATCATCGCTTTCATCAAGCGCAAATACAACCTGCTGGTCGGTGAGCGCACGGCAGAGCAGATCAAGATCGAGATCGGCTCGGCCTGCCCGCAGGACCCCGAGGCCAGCATGGAAATCAAAGGCCGCAACCTTGTGGACGGCCTGCCGAAGGACATTCTGATCCGCTCCGAGGAGGTCCGCGACGCCATGAACGACTGCCTGCTGCGCATCGTCGAGGCCATCAAGGACACGCTGGAATGCACCCCGCCCGAGCTGTCCAGCGACATCATTGACCGCGGCATCATGCTTTCCGGCGGCGGTGCGCTGCTTCGCGGGCTGGATACCCTCATCCAGAATGAGACGGGCATCGAGGTCCACATTGCCGAAAGCCCCCTGGACTGTGTAGCCCTCGGCGCCGGTGCCGTCCTCGACAACCCCGATCTGGCCGGACGCCGGAAAGAGGAAATGAGCTACTTATAAAATGAGGGCCTTCCCCCGATGGGGAAGCCTTTTCAACCGAAAAAAAGATTGACAAATGGGGAAAATCCGGCTATTATTAGATTGTTCGCATATACCCGGAGGGACGCTATGCCTTTACTCGATCAGGATCTGCCCGCCCGCGCACAGCAGGGGGACGAGAACGCGCTTGCCGCACTGATCGCCCGCATGATGCCGGCCATCCGCAAGGGTGCGGCGGAATGCACTGCCCCCGGCCTCGATTTTGACGATGCCGTGCAGGAGGGGCTGATCGGCCTGTTCCATGCTGTGCGCAGGTTTGACCCCGCTGCCGGGCAGACCTTCACGGCCTACGCCGCGGCCTGCATCCGCCACGCGCAGCAGGACGCCCGCCGGGCGGCTCTGCGCAAAAAGCACGCACCGCTGAACTACAGCGTGCCGCTGCCCGCCGCCGAGGAAAGCACCGACACCCGCCCCGGCCCCGAGGAGCTTGCTATCTTCGGCGAACAGTACGCGGACACGCTCCGCCGTATGCAGACCGAGCTTTCCGCGCTGGAACGCACGGTTTTAATGGCCGGACTGGAAGGCCGCACCCCTGCGCAGACCGCGCGGGAGCTGGGACTTCCCGCCAAAAACGTGGCCAATGCGCTGGCCCGTGCGCGCCGCAAGCTGCGCGGTGCGCCCACAACCTAGGATTCAGGCGATTTGCCTGCGTCATATATCAACCTGCCCCCAGTAGCGCCTAAAATCAGTTCAGTTGGTCCATTCCCATTGCGTTGTTTTAGATTCTTCCGCGGGCAAAATAAACACAGAGGAGATACCCACTATGTTCGAAGACAAGACTTTGGTATGCAAGGATTGCGGCAAGGAGTTCGTTTGGACCGCCGGCGAGCAGGAGTTCTACGCCAGCCGTGGTTTCGAGAACCAGCCCCAGCGCTGCAAGCCCTGCCGTGATGCCCGCAAGAACTCTACCCGCGGCGAGCGCCAGATGTTCGACGCTACCTGCGCCAGCTGCGGCAAGGCCTGCAAGGTTCCCTTCCAGCCTCGCGAGGACCGTCCGGTCTACTGCAGCGAGTGCTTCGCTAAGATGAAGGAGAACGGCTGATTTACGCGCTTTTGCATGTAAACTGAGTTGAATGTTCCATTCCGCGCCCCGGCCTTATCGCCGGGGCGTGGTTTGTTATCGGGACGATTACAGGTTGATAGAATGAAAAAAACTCTCTCAAGGCTGCCGCGCGTCGTCCGGCTGGCGGCGCTGTCGGCGGTGCTGCTGGCTCTGTGCAGCAAGTCGTCGCCGCTCTACGCCTTCAACGACTGGATGGACGCAAACATCTTCTTCACGATGGGCCGCTCCATGCTCGACGGCAGGGTGCTTTACCGTGACGTGTTCGACCACAAGGGCCCGGTGCTCTACCTGCTGTACGGGCTGGCGGGCCTTGTCGGCGGCACAGACTTCCGCGGCGTGCTGGTGCTGGAAATCATCGCCATGACGTCGTTTCTGTACACGGGTCTGCGCACGGCGGAGCTGCTGGCGGGCCACCGCCTTTCGGTGTGGTGGATGGCGCTGCCCGCAGCGGGCATGGCGGCCAGCCGCGCGTTCTCCCACGGCGGCAGTGCCGAGGAGTTGCTGCTGCCGTTTCTGGCAGCGGCGCTGTTCAGCCTGCTCAGGGCGCTGCACAGTCCCGGCACCAAGCCGCTGCGCGCGGTCTGTGTGCAGGGCCTTCTGGCCGGGTGCGCGCTCTGGCTCAAGTACACGGTGCTGGGCTTCTACCTCGCGTGGGTCGTGGTGCTGGCGGCGCTCTACCTGCGGCGCGGCTGGCTTGCGCAGCTGGGCCGCAGCGTGGGGGCGTACCTTGGCGGCATGGCGCTGGCCACGCTGCCGTGGGTCGTCTACTTCGGCGTACACGGCGCGCTGGGGGACTGGTTCACCGCCTACTTTTATGACAATCTCTTCCTTTATAAGGGGGAGGGCGGCGGTCTGCCCGCGCTGGCGCAGCACCTGTGGTGGGCGGTGCGGGATGGCTTGCCCGCCGCGCTGCTGCTGGCGGCGTTCCTGCTCTGGGCGCTGCTGACCCGGCGTTTTGCCGCAGCGGGGGGCGTGGCCGCACTGGCCGCGGGGCTGGCCGCTACCAGTCTGATGGGCGGCTACCTGGTCTATTACGGGCTGGTTCTGGCGGTCTTTGCGCCGCTGGGCCTTGTGCCGCTGGTCTGCCTTGCGGAAAAGACCCCCGCGCCCGTCCGTACCGCGCTGCCCTGGGCTGTGCTGGCCGCGTGCGCTGCCGCCTGCTATGCCCTGACGCCCAACCGGGCACTGCGGGGCCGCGCCCGCGCCGACTTGCCCCAATACCGCTTTGCAGCGCAGATCAACGGCGGCAGCCTGCTGAACTACGGCACGCTGGACGGCGGCTTTTACACGGCGGCGGGCGTGCTGCCGCCCTGCAAATATTTCTGCGTGACGAACATGCCGCTGGACGACCAGTGGACCGACCAGCAGGCCGTATTGAAGGCCGGTGCTGTGGACTACGTCGTGGCGCTGACCGGCGACCTGCACGGCGATTTCCCGCAGTATGCGGTCATTGACCGGTGCAGCTATGACGGCGGCGAGGGCGAAGTGACCTGGTATCTCTACCAATTGCAGCGGTGATTTGCGTTTTTGTGCCCTATGCGGTATAATAGCACTGATCCCTGTACATCCTGCCAGAAAGGCAATGCCTATGAAACAAAAACTCACCCTGCGCCGCGTCCTCGCCAGCGCTGTGGCGGCGCTGGCTGCCGCTGCGGCGGTCTGGCTGCTCTGCCGCTGGGTCGGCTATGATTTGCAGCTGCGCATCGGCAATGAGCCGGTCTATGAAATCGCAAACGATGACTATACCCAGATCATCGACGTACCCGAGGACGGACTTTGGCAGGCCGTCCCGCTGGAGGCGGGGCAGACGCTCTACGGCTGCCGTCTGCGGTTCAGCACCCACGGGGAGCTGTACCGCGCCGGTATGGTCATGGTCGATCTGTGTGATGCCGACGGCACGATCCTGCGCGAGGCGGCGGGCAACTACGCCAACATTTTTGACGACAACTTCACGGGCTTTGCCTTCGGCACGGCCTACACGGCGGCACAGGAGGAAACGCTTTACCTGCACATCTATAACGTCGTCGAGTGGGAGGGGCCGCTCGGCCTCTGGGCCAGCACCGGCACAGTGGGGGCGCTGTCCCTGACCGCGGACGGCGTTGATGCCGACGCCACGCTGGCATTGCAGTATATGACCGACGATACCGGCAGCTGGCCGTCCGATTTGGCAAACGGGCTGGCCCCGCTGCTGGCGTTCGCAGCGTTTGCCGCCGTGCTGCTGTTCGGTCTGCGTGCCCCGCTGCCGCTGACCGTGGCGGTGGTCGGCCTTGCGTGCGGACTGCTGTTTGTGCGCGTCACCCCGGCGCTCGTCGCGCCCGATGAATACACCCACCTGGCCGCAGCCTATGAGCTGGCCAGCCGCCTGGGCGGCGAGACGCCCGCCGACGAAAACGGCTGTCTGTTGGTGCGGGAGAGCGATGCGCCGCACTTCGGCACCCGCAGCGGCGAGATCGGCATTCTGGCCTACAAGGCCGAGGCACTGGCCCGTCAAAATGAAGCCGGTGGTCCCGACGCGCTGACCGCCGTCAGCGAGGCCAAGGCCGGGCAGGGCAGCGGCAACTACCTGCCGCAGGCGCTGGGCATCCGGCTGGCCCGCAATGCCGGTGCCAACTTTTACACGATGCTGCGTCAGGCGCGGACCTTCAACCTGATTTTCTATCTGCTGCTGGCCGTGCTGGCTGTGGTGCTGGCCCCGGCGGCGGTGCGCGGGCTGCTGGCCTGCATTGCGCTGCTGCCGATGCCGCTGCAGCTGGCGGGCAGTCTCTCGCCCGATGCGTCGGTGCTGGGCATGGTGTTCTGCTACACGGCGCTCTGCCTGCGGCTGCGCACCAAAAAAGCCGTGTGGTGGGAAAAAATCCTGCTCATCGCCCTCGGCGGGGCTGTCGGCCCGGCCAAGGCCATCTACCTGCCGGTGGTGCTGCTCTGCTTTATCATCCCGGCGGACAACCTTGTGGGGCCGACGGAATTTGTCCGGGGCTCGTTTGGTGCGCGCGTGCGGTCCGGGCAGCTGATCCGGGAGACCGTGCTCGTGCTGGCGGGCTGCCTGTGGCTCTCCGCCAACCTCGGCGAGCTGGCTTATGCCGCCCGCGACACGAATCAGATGCTTCTGGCCGTCGGCGCAGTGGGCGTTATCCTGCTGCTGGCACTGACGCGCCGTCTGTATGAAAAGGTACAGAATGACGCCAAAAAGCTGCGCCTGTTCAAGGGCGCACTGGCCTGTGCCGTTGTGCTGGCCGCCGTCTGCGGGGTGCTTGCGCTGTCCCGCATGGGGGGCGGGCTGGCCCCCGACCAGCTGCTCATGACGAACCCCAACGGCGATTCCATCTGGACGTTCTCGCTGGGGTACATCTGCCGCAACCTGCCCGCCACGGCGAAGCTCTTGCTGCGCACGATCCCCGCGCAGGGGGCGCTCTGGCTGCAGGGCATTCTGGGCACGACGCTGGGGGAGCCGATCGTCTACCGCATCGACGTCAGCTGGCTGCTGGGCGTCGGGCTGGTGCTGGCATTGCTGGCGGCAGCCCTGCCGGTGCAGGACGAACCGGATGAGCCGCTGCTGGGCCGCCGCACCGGCTTCGGCGTGCTGGGCATCATCCTCTGCGTTGCGGCGGCGTCGCTCGTCGTGGCGCTGAACTGGACGCCCATCAACTATGAAACGCTGTTCGGTATGCAGGGCCGCTACTGGCTGCCCGTGCTGCCGCTGGCGCTTCTGCTCGTCAAGGGAAACCGCAGCGTTTGTGCGCGGCGCGACCTTTCCCGCGGGGCGGCACTGGCCGTCACCGCCTGTACACTGTTGACCCTGCTGCAGGGCTATAGCCTATACGCAAGCTGGCAGCCGGTATCATAAATCTGCCCACACTATTATAAAGGAGACACTCTCATGACTGTTACGAAGAATACCATCATCGCCGAGATCCTGAACAACGACCCCACCCAGGGCTGCGTGCCCATCTTCCTGTCCACCGGTATGCACTGCCTGGGCTGCATGGCCTCCCATGGTGAGACCGTCGAGGAGGCCTGTGCTGTCCACGGCGTTGACGCCGACGAGCTCGTCGACGAGCTGAACGACTACTTTGCACACCTGTAATGCGCCGCGGCTCGATGCCCGCCTGGCCGCTGCCTATGATTTTGTACGTCCGGGGCACGCGGCGGCGGACATCGGCTGCGATCACGGCAAATTAAGCGCCGCACTGGCGGGCAGCGGACGCTGCCCGCTTGTTTTGGCTTGCGACCTGCGCCCCGGTCCGCTGGAAAAGGCCCGCATGACCTGCGCGCCCTACGGGGATAAGGTGCAGTGCCGCTTGGGCAGCGGGCTCTCGGTTTTAGAACCCGGCGAGGTCGATGACATCATCATCGCCGGTATGGGCGCGGAGACGATCATTGAGATTCTGGAGGCAGCGCCCTGGGTGTTCGATGCGCGGTACAATTTGGTGCTGGTCCCCGCGACGAAGCACAGCATCCTGCGCCGCTGGCTGGCCCGCCGCGGCTTTGCACTGCGGGCCGAGACCCTCTGCCAAGCCGCAGGCCGGTGGTACGCCGTCATGAACGCGCAGTACACGGGTGCCGCCCGCGAGCCGGACGGGCTGTTCTGCCTGACCGGCCTGACGAACGGCCAGCCCGGGTGCAGCGAGTATTACGCCGTGCAGAATGAGAAGCTGAAGAAGTACCGTTTGGGTCTGCCGGAGGGAACAGAACGGGACGCGGTGGGGGAGCTCATCGCCGAATTAGATGCGTTAGCGGCACGGTAAACGCCCGCGGGCGGATATAAAATCCGCCCCTGCGCACAGTGGAAAAAGCCACAGCGTTCCCCATCGCCTCGCCGTAGGAGCCGGGTATGCCCGGCCCGCAGCGTCAAATCAGGCACCCGCAGACGGGCATTCTCCGCAAGCCTGCGGTAAAACAGAATCCATCAGGAGGTAAAAACATGTCAGTAAGCGTACAGCAGATTTTGGGCTTTCTGCGGGCGGTGGCCCCGCAGGAGCTGGCATTGGATTGGGATAACGTCGGCCTGCTCGTCGATGCGGGTCAGCCCGTGGACGGTGTGCTGACCACGCTGGACATCACCCCCGCCGTCGTGCGGGAGGCTGTCGAAAACGACTGCCAGCTTATTGTCAGCCATCACCCGGTCATCTTCCATCCGCTCAGGACACTGGCTGCCGATGATGTGCCCGCCCTGCTGATGAAAAACGGCATCTCGGCCATCTGTATGCACACAAACCTTGACGCGGCCCCGGGCGGCGTCAACGATACACTCTGCGACATCCTCGGCATCGCCGCCGAGGGCCGCGAGAGCTTCGCCGAAGGCTGCGGGCGCATCGGCACCACGATGCCCACCACGGTGGAGGCGCTGGCCAAATTCTGCGCCGCCACGCTGCGCAGCGGCGTCAAGTACGTGAACGGCCAAAAGCCTGTCACCTGCCTGGCCGAGGTCAGCGGCGGGGGCGGCAGTTACTTAGAGGAAGCCATCGCGCGCGGCGCGGACTGCCTTGTCACCGGCGAGGCAGCCCACCACATTGCGCTGCTGGCCAGGCAGAAGGGCATCGGCCTTGTGGTCGCGGGCCACTGGGGCACCGAGCACGCCATTGCCGATGTGCTGGCCGTCCAGCTGGAAAAGCAGTTCCCGGCCCTCACCGTCGCCCACGCCGAGGCTGATGCTGATCCGTATTCCTACCTATTATAATAAGGAGCCATTCCCATGTCCCTTGATGCCGCAACGCTGGCGCTGGTCGCCGGTGAACTGAAAAACACGCTGCTCGATGCCAAGATCGACAAAATTTTTGAGCCGACCCGCGACGAGGTGCTTATGACGCTGCGCACCCGCACCGAGACCCACCGTCTGCTGCTGTCGGCCCGCAGTGGCTCGGCCCGCGTCTGCCTGACGAAGGAGAGCTTCGAGAACCCGCTCACGCCGCCGGGCTTCTGTATGCTGCTGCGCAAGCACCTGACCGGCGGGCGGCTCATTGAGCTGCGCCGCGAGCCGGGGGACCGCATCGTCTATTTTGACTTCCGCTGCACGAACGAGATGGGCGACCTGGTCACGAACACGCTGGCTGTCGAGCTGATGGGCCGCTACTCCAATCTGGTGCTCGTGCAGGGCGGGCGCATCATTGATGCCCTCAAGCGGGTGGACTTTGACGACAGCGAGGTCCGCCAGTTGCTGCCGGGTCTGGCCTACACGCTGCCGCCCAAGCCCGCGCGGCCTGACTTTTTGGAGACGAGCGCCGCCGCCATCGTGGCCGCTGCGTGCGAGAAGGATCTGCCCGTTGCACAGGCGCTGGGCAAGACGGTGGCGGGCGTCGGCCCCGTCGTCGTGCGGGAGGCCGTCTGCCGCGCACTGGGGGAAACGCCCGCGCTGGCCTGCGACCTGACCGCCGAGGAGAAGGCCGGGCTGGCCGCGGCCATCGACGAATTGAAGGACGAGCACGCCCACGGCGGCACGCCCACCGCGGTGCGTCTGCCCCAGCCGGACGGCGCACCGAAGCCCGTGGAGTTCAGCTTCTTTGTGCCGCAGCAGTACGGCAGCGCGGCGATTTTGACCCGGTATCCGTCCTACAGCGAGATGCTCGAGGACTACTACGCCACGAAGGACCGCGCCGAGCGCCTGCGCCAGAAAAGCCGTGAGCTGTACAAGGCCGTCCACAATATGTATGACCGCGCCGTCCGCAAGCAGGCCGCGCGGAAGGAGGAACTGAGCCAGTCCGCCAAGGCCGACACGCTGCGCCTGTACGGCGAGCTTTTGCAGGCGAACCTCTGGGCCATCCACAAGGGTGACCCGCAGGTGACCGTGCAGAACTACTACACCGGCGAGGATGTGACCATACGCTTGGACCCGCGTCTGGGCGGCAACGAGAACGCGCAGAAGTATTTCAGCGATTATAAAAAGAAGCAGACCGCTCACGCCATGCTGCAAAAGCTGCTGGTGGAGGGCGAGGCCGAGATCGAGTATCTGCGCACGGTGCTGTATGAGGTGGAGAGCGCCCCCGGCGAGATGGCACTGAACGAGATCCGCGCCGAGCTGAAAAGTCAGGGCTACTTAAAGTATTACAAGCAGCGGGACCGCAAGCAAAAGCCTGCGGACTTCCTGCGGTATACCTCGAGCGACGGCTTTGAGATCCTGGTGGGGCGCAACAACCTGCAGAACGACAAGCTGACCCTGCACACCGCCCGCGGCAAAGACCTGTGGTTCCACGTCCAGAAGGCACCCGGCAGCCACTGCGTCGTTATGAGCCGCGGAGAGGACATCCCCGACACGACCAAACAGGAGGCCGCCGAGTTGGCCGTCCTGCATTCGAGCCAGAACGGCGGTGCAAAGGTCGCCGTGGACACCACCGAGGTCAAAAATATATGGAAGGCCAACGGGGCGAAACCGGGCATGGTGCTGTACGAGGTCTACACGACGGTCTACGTGACGCCGCGTGAAGGGCTGGAGGAGCAGCTGAAAAAACGGTAAATGTAGGGGGCGGCGTCCCCGACGCCCCGCAGGCCGATGCGGACAGCGCCCCCTACAATCTGCCGCACGGTAGGGGCCGGGCATGCCCGGCCCGCGGCCTTCCCGCAGGAGGTCGTCTGCCATACAGCTGCGGGCCGCACATGTGCGGCCCCTACAAGGCAACTATAATATGAGGTACGCAATATGAAGAAAAATTTTCCGATTCTTGTATCTCTTGTTTTACTTACCGCCTGCGCCTCCGCCCCGGCGGACAGTGTGGCGGCTACCCCCGTGCCGACGGAAACGCCCGCACCTACGGCAGAGCCGACCCCGGAGCCGACGGCCACGCCGTCCCCGACGCCTGCGCCGACGATGGCGGTGTACGATGAGGTCTCCTTCGACGATTGGCGGGACGGTGCAGGCTGCACGATGCCGGACTACACGTTCAGCGCTCCGCATAAGCCGCAACCGCAGGAACAGGTCACATGGCCCACGGACGGCGTGACGCTCTGCTATAATGCAAAGACGCTGGAAGAAGCAGCGGAGATTTTCCACACCACGGTGGAAAACTTAAAGGAGTTGAACCCGGACTGGCAGGACAAATACAGCCGCGCCATTGGGTGCTACTGGGCCCTGAAAGTACAGGCCGACCCCTACACCCTGCCCATGAACAATGTGGTGACGGTCACAGTCAATGCACCGTGGGTGGAAGGCTACTATGACCGCACCGAAGTCTGCGATGTTCCCGCGTCGCTGGACAAGCAGGCCCGGGCGGTGCTGGCCTCGGCGTATTACTTCCAATATCACTGGTGGGGGATGCACGCGGGCTTTATGCCCTATGAGAAACTGGACGAGCCGGTTGGGTTTTTCAACTACCGCGCGGCGGACGGCGCGTTTTACACGAAGTTCTCGGAGTTCGGCAGCTTTCTGCACACGGTCTACTCCGATGCCTGGGTGGACGATATGCTGAGCATGGACCCCGCACCTTTTGCCGAGGGCGAAAATGACACTATCCTGACGCTGGACGGTGACCGCGGCGGCAACATCGCCTACTGCGGGCATCTTTTCACCGAGCCGGAGCTGCAGCCCGACGGCAGCCTTGCATTCTGGCAGCTCTCGCTGACCTGCGAGAGCGACGATTTTAAAGGCTGGGCAGGGGAGGAGACGATTGTGCCCGATACAGCCACTGTGACGACGGTGCGGTTGGTGCCGACGGAGAATGGCTGGCGGGTGGATGTGCTGGAGCTGCCGAATTAACCCCCTTGGCCACCTCCCTCGCAGAGGGAGGCAAGGAGCAGACAGTGACAATTTCCTTACAAATTGCCCACAAATCCAACAAACTTTCCCCAAAAACCATGCACTCTGTTGAAAACTCATACAACCTCCACTACTTTCGGCATAACGTAAAAATTTCTCAAAAAAATTTTATAAAAATGCCAAAAAACACTTGCAACACCGGGAGACGTGTGCTATAATACATCTTGGCTGCGGAAGGCTTGTGCAGAATAAGCAAGCTGCGCAAGCCGCGATATGCGTTGATGCGGGAGGTTGCCGCCGTAAAGCCGAAGGGCTGGCGGGTTTTTCCGCGGAGTATGTCCGATCTTAGAACCGGGCGAAAGAATTACGGAAACAAAGGGATATGTACGCCACTGCATTCTGCGGTGCGGACCAATGTTCACCTTACTTTGTGATGATTCTTTCCGGGAGAACTGTGCGAACACGGTTCACCGGATTTTGTCATGCGAAAAGGTTGAACACCCGGAAACGTGTGTGATTTATCGGCTCGCCTAAGGCGCAAAATTTTATAGGAGGCGAATGCAATGGCAGTCAAAGAAAAAATCAGAATCCGTCTGAAGAGCTACGATGCATCCCTGATCGATGCTGCGGCACAGAAGATCGTGGAGACCGCTAAGCGCACTGGCGCTCGCGTTTCCGGCCCGATCCCTCTGCCCACCGACAAGGAGGTCGTCACGATCCTGCGCGCTGTCCACAAGTACAAGGACAGCCGTGAGCAGTTCGAGACCCGCACGCACAAGCGTCTGATCGACATTCTGAAGCCGTCCAACAAGACGGTCGAGGCTCTCATGAGCCTGCAGCTCCCCGCCGGCGTTGACATCGAGATCAAGCTGTAATCGAGTTTCTACATTATAATGGCCGATACGCGCGGCCGTGATCCGTGAACGGTCGGCGTGTAATGGAAAGACACGGTAAAGCACCATCTCGCTGCAATGCAAACAGCGGAGAGGTCATGTTGATGGGAAACCACCAACCAATAACCTTTACAGGAGGACAAACACAATGCAAAAAGGTATCATCGGCAAGAAGCTGGGCATGACCCAGCTGTTCGACGCCAACGGCAAGGTCGTTCCGGTCACCATCATCGAGGCCGGCCCCTGCACCGTCGTGCAGAAGAAGACCGTTGAGTCTGACGGCTACCAGGCTGTTCAGATGGGCTACGGCGAAGTGAGCGCCAAGAAGGTCAACAAGGCCGCCAAGGGTCACTTCGACAAGGCTGACGTCGCTCCCAAGCGCACCCTGCGTGAGTTCCGTTTTGATGACATCGCTGCCGTCAACGTCGGCGACATCCTCAAGGCTGATGTCTTCGCAGAGGGCGACAAGGTTGACGTTGTCGGCACCAGCAAGGGCAAGGGCTATCAGGGCGTTATCAAGCGCTTTGGCCAGCACCGCCTGCGTGAGAGCCACGGCACCGGCCCTGTTGCACGTCATGCCGGTTCTAACGGTTCCACTTCCAGCCCGTCCCGCGTGTTCAAGGGCAAGCGTCTGCCCGGCCACATGGGTGCGGTCCGCGTGACCGTCCAGAACCTGAGCATCGTTAAAGTCGATGCTGAGAACAATCTGATCGCGATCAAGGGTGCGATCCCCGGCCCGAAGGGCTCGGTCGTGACCATCCACGACAGCGTGAAAGCGTAAAGGAGGAAAACACAATGGCACAGTTTGATGTCGTCGATATGAACGGCAAGAAGGTTTCCACCGTTGAGCTTTCCGACGCCGTGTTCGGGATCACCCCGAACGAGAAGGCTGTCCACGAGGCAGTCGTCAACTTCCTGGCCAACCAGCGCCAGGGCACCCAGAACACCAAGATCCGCAAGGAAGTCCGCGGCGGCGGCAAGAAGCCTTGGCGCCAGAAGGGCACCGGCCACGCTCGTCAGGGCTCTATCCGTGCTCCGCAGTGGACCCACGGCGGTGTTGCTCTGGGCCCCAAGCCCCGCAGCTACTACTACACCATCAACAAGAAGGTCAAGCGTCTGGCTCTGCTCAGCGCCCTGTCTGACAAGGCTGCCAACGGCAACATGATCCTGGTCGACAAGATCGCCGCTGACGAGTACAAGACCAAGACCGTCGTTGCTTTCCTGGCCGCTGTCGGCGCAGGCAAGAAGAACCTGATCGTCAATGACACTCTGGACGCCAAGTTCGTCAAGAGCGCCGCCAACATCCCCGGTGTCCAGACCGCCGCTACCGGCATCAACACCTACGATGTTGTCAACGCCGACAAGCTCATCCTGAGCGTTGACGCTGCCAAGAAACTTGAGGAGGTATATGCGTGATGAAATTCGCACAGGACATCGTTCTCGCCCCCGTCATCACCGAGAACTCCATGGCTGGCATCGCTGACAAGAAGTACACCTTCAAGGTCGCTACCGACGCCACCAAGATCGACATCGCCAACGCTGTTGAAGAGCTGTTCGGCGTGAAGGTCGCCAAGGTCAACACCATCTCCGTCCGTGGTCGTTATCGCCGCCAGGGCATGCACGCCGGCTACACTGCCAAGAGCAAGAAGGCCATCGTCACCCTGACTGCCGACTCCAAGGAGATCGAGTTCTTCAACTCCATGGTTTGATGACCGGATGGCCGCAAGGCCGTCTTGAGGACCCCGCCGAGGGGTTCGGTTATGGGGATATGACCCCGATAAAAATTCATAAGATAACAACAAGGAGATCAACATGGCTATCAAGAAGTACAAGCCGACTACCCCCGGTCGCCGTGGCATGACTGTTACTGACTACAGCGTGCTGTCCAAGGTCGATCCGGAGCGCAGCCTGCTCGAGTCCAAGAAGAAGCATGCCGGCCGCAACAACACCGGCAAGATCACCGTCCGCCATCACGGCGGCGGCAACCGCGTCAAGTACCGTGTCATCGACTTCAAGCGCAACAAGTTTGATGTCCCCGCCACCGTCAAGACGCTGGAGTATGACCCGAACCGTTCCGCCTTCATCGCACTCGTTGAGTACGAGGACGGCGCCAAGAGCTACATCCTGGCTCCCGATGGTCTGAAGGTTGGCGACACCATCATGGCTGGCCCCAACGCTGACATCAAGCCCGGCAACGCTCTGCCCTTCGAGAACATCCCCGTTGGTACCATGATCCACAACATCGAGCTGTATCCCGGCAAGGGCGGCCAGCTGGTCCGTTCCGCTGGCGTTATGGCGCAGCTGATGGCTAAGGAGAATGGTTACGCTCTGGTCCGTCTGCCCTCCGGTGAGATGCGCAACGTTCGTCTGAACTGCATCGCCACCATCGGCGTTGTTTCCAACCTCGACCACGAGAACGTCAACCTCGGCAAGGCCGGCCGCAAGCGCCACATGGGCGTCCGCCCCGGCAGCCGTGGTTCCGTCATGAACCCCTGCGACCATCCTCATGGTGGTGGCGAGGGCCGCGCTCCGGTTGGCCATTCCAGCCCGCGTACTCCGTGGGGCAAGCCCGCTCTGGGCCTGAAGACCCGCAAACACAAGGCTCGCAGCGACAAGTTCATTGTCAAGCGCGCCAACGGCTAAGGGAGGTTTTTGAACAATGTCTAGAAGCACTAAGAAGGGCCCTTACGTTCTGCCTTCCCTGTACAAGAAGGTTGAGGCTCTGAACGAGGCTGGCAAGAAGAGCGTCGTGAAGACCTGGAGCCGCTCCTCCACCATCTTCCCCGAGTTCGTCGGTCACACCTTCGCCGTCCATGACGGCCGCAAGCATGTGCCCGTGTACGTTACCGAGGACATGGTTGGCCACAAGCTGGGCGAGTTTGCACCTACCCGCAAGTTCACCGGCCACGTCGGCGCTAAGACCGCCGGCAAATAAGAGAGGAGGAACATCGAATGGAAGCACGGGCTATTCTCCGTTACGCCCGCATTAGTCCCCGCAAGGTTTCGATCGTGATGGACCTCATCCGTAACAAACCCCTGGACGAAGCGCTGGCTATCCTGCAGTACACCCCGAAGGCCGCCTGCGAGCCCCTTCTCAAGCTGGTGAATTCTGCTGCCGCTAATGCGGAAAACAACTTCAACATGGATCGCAACAATCTCTACGTCGCAGAATGCTACGTCTGCCCCGGCCCCACGCTCAAGCGCATCATGCCTCGCGCACAGGGCCGTGCATACCGCATCCTGAAGCGCACCAGCCACATGACTGTTGTGCTGAAAGAGAAACAGTAAGGAGGTAAACAAATGGGCCAGAAAGTCAATCCCCACGGCATGCGCGTGGGTGTTATCAAAGATTGGGACAGCCGCTGGTTTACCTCTAAGCAGGCATTCGGCGACACCCTGGTCGAGGATTACAAGATCCGTAAGACCCTGAAGAAGCAGCTGTACGCTGCCGGCGTTCCCAAGATCGAGATCGAGCGTACCGTCGACTCCCAGACCGGTGCCCCCCGCGTGAAGGTCAATGTCTTCTGCGCAAAGCCGGGCATCGTTATCGGCAAGGGCGGTGCTGAGAGCGCCAAGATCGAGAAGCAGCTGGCAAAGCTGACCGGCAAGGCCGTCAACCTCAACATCATTGAGGTCAAGGGCACCACCACCAATGCACAGCTCGTTGCTGAGGACGTTGCTTCCCAGCTGGAGCGCCGCATCGCTTTCCGCCGCGCTATGAAGCAGGCCATCCGCAATGCCATGCAGCCCCGTGACCGCAGCGCCACGCCTGCCAAGGGTATCAAGGTCACCTGCTCCGGCCGTCTGGCCGGCGCGGACATCGCCCGCGTTGAGAGCTACCATGAGGGCACCATCCCCCTGCAGACTCTGCGCGCTGACATCGACTACGGCTTCGCTGAGGCCAACACCACCTACGGTAAGGTCGGCGTCAAGGTTTGGATCTACAAAGGCGAGATCCTGAAGGGCGCCAAAGCCCCCGCCAAGAAGGAAGGAGGCAAACAGTAATGTTACTGCCGAAGCGTGTTAAGTATCGCCGCGTCCAGCGCGGCCGCATGACCGGTAAGGCCATGCGCGGCAACAAGGTCAACCAGGGCGATTACGGCCTGGTCGCTCTCGAGCCGGCTTGGATCACCTCCAACCAGATCGAGGCAGCCCGTGTTGCCATGACCCGTTATATCAAGCGTGGCGGCAAGGTCTGGATCAAGATCTTCCCCGACAAGCCCGTTACCGAGAAGCCGGCCGGCACCCGAATGGGTTCCGGTAAGGGCAGCCCCGAGTACTGGGTCGCCGTCGTCAAGCCGGGCCGCGTGCTCTTCGAGCTGGCTGATGTCAACGAGGAGACCGCTCGCGAGGCCCTGCGTCTGGCCAGCCACAAGCTGCCGATTCGCTGCAAATTCGTCAAGCGCGAGGAGCTTGACACTGTAAAGGAGGGTGACGCTGAATGAAAGCCACTGAACTGCGCGAAATGACCGATGTCGAGCTGAACAAGCAGCTCAAGGACCTGAAGGCCGAACTCTTCAACCTGCGCTTTCAGCACGCCATCAACCAGTTGGACAACCCCATTCGCATCGAGGCCGTTAAGAAGGACATCGCCCGCGTGATGACCGTCCTGGCTGAGAAGAATGCCAAGAACGCTTAAGAGGGAGGGTAAAGCATGGAACGTAATCTGAGAAAGACCCGTGTGGGCGTCGTTGTCTCCGACAAGATGGACAAGACCATCGTTGTCGCTGTTAAGGACAGCGTCCAGCACCCTCTGTACAAGAAGATCTTGAAGCGCACCAAGAAGTTCAAGGCCCATGACGAGAACAACGAAGCCGGCATCGGCGACCGCGTCGAGATCATGGAGACCCGCAAGATCTCCAAGGACGTCAACTGGCGTCTCGTGAAGATCATCGAGAAGGCAAAATAATCAGCCTGGTACTTTGAAAGGAGGACCTGAAAGATGGTTCAGATGCAAACTTATCTCAAAGTGGCCGACAATACCGGTGCTAAGGAGTTAATGTGCTTCCGTGTACTGGGCGGTACCCGCAAGAGATACGCAAACATCGGTGACATCGTGGTTTGCAGCGTCAAGAAGGCTGCTCCCGGTGGTACCGTGAAGAAGGGCGACGTGGTCAAGGCCGTCATCGTCCGTAGCAAGCACGGCCTGCGCCGTGACGACGGCTCCTACATCCGCTTTGATGAGAACGCCGCCGTTATCGTCATGGCCGACAAGAGCCCCAAGGGCACTCGTATCTTTGGACCCGTCGCTCGCGAGCTGCGCGACGCCGGCTTCACCAAGATCCTGAGCCTGGCTCCGGAATCGCTGTAAGGAGGTTTTAATTAAATGAACAATCTTCATGTTAAAACCGGCGACAACGTCATGGTCATCTCCGGCAAGGACAAGGGCAAGACCGGCAAGGTCCTGCAGACCTCCCCGAAAGAGGGCAAGGTCATTGTCGAGGGCCTGAACATGGTCACGAAGCACGTCAAGCCTCGCCGTCAGGGTGAGCAGGGCGGCATCGTCAAGGCCGAGGGCGCTATCTACGCCTGCAAGGTCATGCCCGTCTGCCCCAAGTGTGGCAAGGCCACCCGCGTGGGCCATTCTGTCAAGGACGGCAAGACCGTCCGCGTTTGCCGCAAGTGCGGCGCTGAACTGTAAGGGAGGAGTACACAATGGCACGTTTGAAAGAACAGTATGTCAACGAGATCGCTCCGGCCCTGAACAAGAAGTTCGGCTACAAGAGCGTTATGCAGATCCCCAAGCTGGATAAGGTCATCATCAACGTTGCCGCTGGTGAGGCCAAGGAGAACGCCAAGGTCATCGACGCCATCGTCGCCGACCTGGGCCAGATCACCGGCCAGAAGGCTATCGTCTGCAAGGCCCGCAAGAGCGTTGCAAACTTCAAGCTGCGCGAGGGCATGCCCATCGGCGCAAAGGTCACCCTGCGTGGTGAGCGTATGTACGAGTTCGTTGACCGCCTCTTCAATGTCGCGCTGCCCCGCGTTCGCGACTTCCGCGGCATCAACGGCAACTCCTTCGATGGCCGCGGCAACTACGCCTTCGGCCTGAAGGAGCAGATCATCTTCCCCGAGATCGACTTCGACAAGGTTGATGCGATCCGCGGCATGGACATCTGCTTCGTCACCACCGCTAAGACCGACGAGGAGGCCAAGGAGCTGCTGAAGGCTCTGGGCGCTCCGTTCGCTAACTAAGGGAGGGAACTCACATGGCAAAAACTTCTATGAAGCTCAAGCAGCAGCGTCCCGCCAAGTTCTCGACCCGCGCTTACAACCGCTGCAAGATCTGCGGTCGTCCCCACGCTTACCTGCGCAAGTACGGTGTCTGCCGTATCTGCTTCCGTGAGCTGGCTTACAAGGGCGAGATCCCCGGCGTCAAGAAGGCTTCCTGGTAAGCCCTTGATTGCTTCTGTCTGAACGAATTAACAACACTCTTAAACACAACCTAAGGAGGTTAGTGGCATGCAAATCACCGATCCTATCGCGGACCTGCTGACCCGCATCCGCAATGCTAGCACTGCCAAACACCCTTCCGTGGATATCCCCGCATCTAACCTGAAGAAGGCGATCTGCCAGATTCTGGTTGACGAGGGCTACATCAAGGGTATGAAAGTGACCGAGGACAATAAGCAGGGGACCATCACCCTGACCCTGAAGTACCAGGAGAACGGTACTCCGGTCATCGCCGGCCTGAAGCGCGTTTCTAAGCCGGGCCTGCGTATTTACACCAACTGCGAGGATATGCCCAAGGTCATGAAGGGCCTGGGCACCGCAATCATCTCCACCTCTAAAGGCGTCATGACCGACAAGGCAGCCCGCGCTGCTCACGTCGGCGGTGAAGTTCTCGCCTTTGTGTGGTAAGAAAGGGGTATAGACAATGTCGAGAATTGGAAGAAAACCCATCGTCATTCCCGCCGGTGTGGAAGTGAAGGTCGATGCGGCCGAGCACGCTATCACCGTTAAGGGCCCCAAGGGTACCCTGCATTCCAAGTTTCATCCTCTGATGACTGTTGCTGTCGAGGGCAATGAGATTTTGGTTACCCGCCCCAATGACGAGAAGGAGGCACGCAGCCTCCATGGCCTGACCCGCACCCTGATCCATAACATGGTCGTCGGTGTTACCGAGGGCTTCCGTAAGGATCTGGAAATTCAGGGCGTCGGCTATCGTGCCGCCAAGCAGGGCAGCAAGCTGACCCTGACCCTGGGCTTCTCTCATCCCGTTGAGTTTGAGGACACCGATACCATCAAGATCGAGCTGAAGGATGCTCTGCATTTCAGCATCACCGGTATCGACAAGCAGGAGGTCGGCCAGTTCGCTGCCGAGGTCCGCGGTGTCCGCCCGCCCGAGCCGTACAAGGGCAAGGGCATCCGCTATGTTGGCGAGTATGTCATCCGCAAGGAAGGCAAAGCCGGCAAGGGTAAATAATAGGAGAGGAGAAACATTATGGTCAACAAGGCTGATAAGAACGTTGCTCGTCTGCGCCGCCACCGTCGTGTCCGCGGCAAGATCAGCGGCACTGCTGCTCGTCCCCGTCTGGATGTTTTCCGCTCTGCCAAGCACATCTACGCTCAGGTCATCGATGATGAGCAGGGCGTGACCCTGGCCAGCGCTTCCAGCATGGACAAAGATTTCAACGCTTACGGCGGCAACGTCGAAGCTGCTAAGAAGGTTGGCGAGAACATCGCCAAGAAGTGCCTCGAGAAGGGCATCACTGAGGTCGTCTACGATCGTGGCGGCTTCGTTTACCACGGCCGTGTGCAGGCTCTCGCTGAGGGTGCCCGCGAGGCCGGTCTGAAGCTGTAAGGAGGGAGAAGATACAATGGCCATGCAGAGAAGACAAGAAGATGACGGCATGATCACCAAGGTCGTCTCCATCAACCGCGTTTCCAAGACTGTCAAGGGCGGCCGCGTTATGAAGTTCGCTGCTCTGATCGTTGTGGGCGACGGCAAGGGCAACATCGGCTACGGCGTCGGCAAGTCCGGCGAGGTTCCCGAGGCTATCCGCAAGGGTGAGGGCGCTGCCAAGAAGAACATGCGCAAGGTCTGCCTGAAGGGCACCACCATTCCTCACGAGATCGTCGGCGAGTACGGCGCAGGCCGCGTCCTGATGCGTCCCGCTGCCCCCGGTACCGGCGTTCTGGCCGGCGGCCCCGTCCGTGCCGTGCTCGAGTGCGCCGGCATCAAGGACATCCGCGCCAAGAGCCTGCGTTCCAACAACCCCATCAACGTCACTGCTGCTACCTTCGCAGGCCTGTGCGGCCTGACCGACGCCGAGAGCGTCGCTGCTAAGCGCGGCAAGACCGTTGCCGAGATCTTGGGCTAAGGAGGGTACCACAATGGAGAAAGTTACCATTCGTCTCGCCAAGAGCCTGATCGGCCGCGGCAAAGAGCAGATCGCCGTTGCGCACTCCCTGGGCCTGAACCGCCCCGGTGAGGTTACCGAGCAGCCCGACAACGCGGCTACCCAGGGCAAGATCGCCAAGATCGCTCACCTGGTCGTCGTGACCAAGGGCTAATGCAAGGAGGTGCAAGCATGAAACTTCACGAACTGAAAGCTTCCGCCGGCGCCCGTAAGGCCGTGACCCGCAAGGGCCGCGGTGCTGGTTCCGGCAACGGCAAGACCGCTGGCTTCGGCCACAAGGGCCAGAAGGCCCGCAGCGGCGTCAAGAAGGCTGGCTTCGAAGGCGGCCAGATGCCTCTGCAGCGTCGTCTGCCGAAGCGCGGTTTCAACAACATTTTCGCAACCAAGTATGTTACCATCAAGGTGTCTGACCTCGAGAAGTTCGAGGCCGGTGCTACCGTTGATACCGAGGCACTGCTGAAGGCCGGCATCATCTCCAAGACGCTGGACGGCGTCAAGGTGCTGGGCAATGGCGAGCTGACCAAGGCTCTGAATGTCAAGGTCGCTGCTTATACAGCCTCCGCCAAGGAAAAAATCGAGAAAGCAGGCGGGAAGGCTGAGGTGATGTAAGGTGCTGGAAACCTTCCGTAACGCATGGAAGATTGAAGATCTGCGCAAGCGTCTTCTGTTCACCCTTCTGATCCTCGTTCTGTTCCGTCTCGGCTGTGCGCTCCCTGTGCCGTACATCAGCGCAGGCGCACTTACCTCGATGTTCGCCGGCGGCAACGGCGATATGCTGGAGTACCTGAACATGATGAGCGGCGGCGCTCTGAGCGAATGCACGTTGTTCGCCCTGGGTGTGCAGCCCGCCATCAATGCCTCCATCATTATGCAGCTGCTGGCGGTAGCCATTCCGTATCTGGAAAACCTCGCCAAGGAAGGTGAGGAGGGCCAGCGCAAGATGCGCCGCATCACCAACTATGTTGGCGCGGGCATCGGTCTGATGCTGTCCATCGGCTACTACTTCATCATCCGCAATATGGGCGCTCTGTCCTACACGGAGGGCTTTGCGGGCATCTTCAGCGCAGTCGTTATCGTGCTGTCCTTCACGGCGGGCTCTCAGCTCTGCACCTGGATGGGCAACCAGATCGACTCCAAGGGTATCGGCAACGGTCTCTCGCTGATGATCTTCGCAGGCATCGTGGCCCGCTGGTCCAGCATCTACACTGCTACGACCAACATTCTGGCCCGCGCCCAGAACGGTGAGCCGTTCTTCTACATCATGCTGCCCCTGCTGGTCGTCCTGGCCCTGGTCGCCGTGCTCTTCGTCGTCATCCTGACGAACGCGGAGCGCCGCATTCCGGTCCAGTATGCCAAGCGCGTTATGGGCCGCAAGATGTACGGCGGTCAGGCCAGCTACATCCCCATCAAGGTCAATATGACCGGCGTTATGCCCATCATCTTTGCCTCGACGCTGTGCAGCCTGCCCGGTCTGATCTTCCGGTTCATCAATCTGGATGCTTCCTCGCATCCGGCGCTGTACGCTTTCTTCAGCGTGTTCAATTACAACAGCGCTCTTTACCTCATCGTTTACGTGCTGCTGATCGTTGCGTTCAACTACTTCTACGTTGCGATCCAGTACAACCCCGTGGACATTGCCAACCAGCTCCGCAAGAACAACGGCACCATCCCCGGCATCCGTCCGGGCAAGCCCACCAGCGATTTCATCACGAAGACTCTGTCCAAGATCACTCTGATCGGCGCGGTCTTCCTGGCCATCGTGGCAGGCTTCCCCATCATCCTCGGCAACATCACCGGCACCTCCATCCAGCTGGGTGGTACTACGCTGCTGATCGTCGTGGGTGTGGCGCTTGAGACCGGCCGTTCTCTGGAAGGCTATATGACCGCCCGTTACCACAAAGGGTTCTTGGAATAAGAGAAAGGGAATGTACGATGAAACTGATCCTTTTGGGCGCCCCCGGCGCCGGCAAGGGTACTCAGGCAGAGATCCTCTGCGATAAGCTGGGCATCCCGACCATTTCCACCGGCAACATTCTGCGTGCCGCCGTCAAGGACGGCACCCCGATGGGCAAAAAGGCAAAAGGCTTTATGGACGCCGGTGCTCTGGTGCCTGACGACGTGATCGTCGGCATCGTGAAGGAGCGCCTGGCCGAGCCTGACTGCGCGAAGGGCTTTATCCTCGACGGTATGCCGCGCACGATTGCCCAGGGCGAGGCCCTGGAGCAGATGGGCGTGGAGATCGACAAGGTCGTGAACCTGATCGTTCCCGACGAGGCCATCACCCGCCGCATGTCCGGCCGCCGTGTTTGCGCAAAATGCGGCGCCAGCTACCACATCGTCAACAAACCCAGTGCCAAAGAGGGCGTTTGTGACCGCTGCGGCGGTGAGCTTGCCATCCGCAAGGATGATGAGCCTGCCACCGTACTGGATCGCCTGAAGGCTTACCATGAGCAGACCGAGCCGCTGGTCGAGTTCTATCGCCAGCGCGGCAAGCTTGTGGAGGTACCCGACCAGGGTTCCATCGAGGCCACGACTGCGTTCCTTCTCAAGCTTTTGGAGGCTTAATCATCCATGATCCAAATCAAAAACGCTGCCGAGCTGCAGAAAATGCGTAAGGCATGCGCGATCAGCGCTGCTGCCTTGAAGGCTGGCGGCGAAGCGATTGAACCCGGTATCACTACCGCAGAGATCGACAAAATCATCTATGACTTTATCGTGCGCCACGGTGCAAGACCCAATTTCCTGCACCTGTACGGCTTCCCGGCCACGGCGTGCATCAGCGTGAATGACACGGTCATTCACGGCATCCCCAACAAACAGCAGCAGATCCGCCCCGGCGATATCGTCTCGATCGACACCGGCTGCAAGATCGACGGCTTCAACGGCGATAATGCCTGCACCTATGCGTGCGGCAAGATCGACCTCGAGGCCCAGCGGTTGCTGGATGTTACCAAAGAAAGCCTGCATCGCGGCATTGAGATGGCGTGCGGCGGCAATCGGGTAGGGGATATCGGTCACGCTGTACAGTCCTATGTCGAGGAGAACGGCTTCTCCGTCGTGCGTACCTTCGTCGGCCACGGTGTCGGCAAGGAGCTGCACGAGGACCCGGAGGTCCCGAACTTCGGCAATGCCGGACGCGGTCCGCGTCTGGTGCCGGGCATGTGCATTGCCGTTGAGCCGATGGTATGCCAGTACAAGTACGCGGTAAAGACGCTGAAGGACGGCTGGACGGTCAAGACGTGTGACGGCGGCCTGGCGGCTCACTTTGAGCACACCATGGCTATCACCACGGCTGGCGCCGAGGTCCTGACCCACGGCTGGGAGGAACCCGGATGGACTTTGTAAAAGGCCAACTGGTCCGCTCGAAAGCCGGGCGGGATAAGACCCGCACACTGGCTGTTCTGGCTGTGGAAGAACAGATGCTTCTGCTCGCGGACGGGGACCTGCGCAAGCTGGACAACCCCAAGCGCAAAAAGAAGCAGCACGTTGCACCTACGACCACCGTTCTTGAGAACGAGCTTCTGAAAAGCGATCAACAACTCAGGGATGCGATCCGCGCCTATGACGCGGCGCAGAACTGACGGAACCCTTCAAGGAGGCAATCAGCTTGTCTAAAGAAGATGTCATCGAAGTAGAAGGTATCGTTCGGGAGGCCATGCCCAACACTGTGTTCAAGGTTGAACTCCTCAACAAAGAGGGTAAGCCCAACGGCCATGTGGTTATGGCTCACATTTCCGGCAAGCTGCGGACCAACTTCATCCGCATCCTGCCCGGCGACAAGGTCACGATGGAAATGTCTCCCTACGACCTGACCAAAGCCCGGATCACCTGGCGTTCCAAGTAAGAAGCGCCTTGTGTTATAAAGGAGGTTAACATCATGAAGGTAAAACCTTCCGTGAAACCCATTTGCGAGAAGTGCAAGGTCATCAAGCGCAAAGGCCGCGTGATGATCATCTGCGCCAATCCGAAGCATAAGCAGCGTCAGGGCTAAAGGTCCGCGGAGCATTCCGCGGAAACCGTACCCAAAACGCTTGGGGGCCAAGTGCGTAGATTCCCGGCGCAGGCCCCGACCAGGACATGGGATGTTACTAATGGAGGTGCTTTATGGCACGTATTGCTGGTGTTGATCTGCCTCGCGAGAAGCGGATCGAGGTTGGTCTGACTTATGTTTACGGCATTGGCCAGTCCACTGCCGACGAGATTCTCGCCGGTACCGGAATTAACCCTGATACCCGCGTCAAGGATCTGACCGCTGATGAAGAGGCCAAGATCCGTGACTACATCGACAAAAACAACATCATGGTGGAAGGCGACCTGCGCCGTAACGTCGCGCTTGACATCAAGCGTCTGACCGAGATCCAGTGCTACCGTGGTGTGCGCCATCGCAAGGGTCTTCCCTGCCGCGGCCAGCGCACTAAGACCAATGCGCGTACCTGCAAAGGTCCCAAGCGCACTGTCGCTAACAAAAAGAAGTAAGGAGGAACTGAGACATGGCTGCTAACAAAGCTACTGCGGCAAAAACCCGCACTAAGAAAAAAGAGCGCAAGAATATCAGCGCCGGTGCTGCTCACATCCAGAGCACCTTTAACAATACCATCGTGACCATCACCGACACCCAGGGCAACACCGTTTCCTGGTGCAGCACTGGTGCGCTGAACTTCCGTGGCTCCCGTAAGAGCACTCCTTACGCTGCGCAGAGCGCTGCTGAGGTCGCTGCCAAGGCCGCCATCGAGCATGGCATGAAGACCGTTGAGGTCTACGTTAAGGGCCCCGGTTCCGGCCGTGAGAGCGCCATCCGCGCCCTGCAGGCAACCGGCCTGGAGGTCACCATGATCCGTGACGTGACCCCCATCCCCCACAATGGCTGCCGCCCGCCCAAACGCCGCCGCGTTTGATTGAAAGGAGAACATGAGATATGGCTAAGAATACCCAACCTATCGCTAAGCGCTGCCGTGCTCTCGGCATTTCTCCTGCTGTTATGGGTTATGGCAAAAAGACCACCAATCGTAACCCCGGCGGCCAGATGAGAAAGAAGAAGAGCGAGTACGCCACCCAGCTGAACGAGAAGCAGAAGGTCAAGTTCGTCTATGGTATCCTGGAGAACCAGTTCCATACCTACTACGAGAAGGCCTCCCGCATGCCCGGCCAGACTGGTGTCAACCTGCTGGTCCTCGTCGAGCGCCGTCTCGACAACGTCGTCTACCGTCTGGGCTTTGCCAAGACCCGCCGCGACGCCCGCCAGCTGGTTTCCCACAACCACTTCACTGTCAATGGCAAGCGTGTCAACATCCCCTCTTACCAGGTCAAGGCGGGCGATGTGATCGCAGTCATCGAGTCCAGCCGTTCCTCCGTCAAGTTCAGCAAGCTGCTGGGCGAGGAGGCTCCTGTCGTGCTGCTGCCCTCCTGGCTGGAGCGTGACAAGAACGCCCTGAAGGGCACTGTCACCAAGCTGCCCGTTCGTGAGGACATCGATGTGCCCATCGCAGAGCACCTCATCGTCGAGTTGTACTCCAAGTAATCCTCTTAACTGTTTTCTACGATTTTTCCAACCGAACCGGTGCCTTCGGGCACCGGCTTAACAAGGAGGGTTTTTATGATGGAGATCGAACGCCCCAAGATCGAAACGGCTGCCCTTTCCCCGGATGGCCGCTACGGTAAGTTCGTCGTCGAGCCCCTCGAGCGCGGCTTCGGCACGACCTTGGGCAACAGCTTGCGTCGTGTGCTTCTGTCCTCTCTGCCCGGTGTGGCTGTCACCAGCGTCAAGATCGACGGTGTGGTGCATGAGTTCACCACCATCGAGGGCGTGCGTGAGGATGTCACCGAAATCGTCCTGAACCTCAAAGGCATCGCTGCCAAGATCTACGGCGAAGCCCCCAAGACCGTCCGCGTGGAGGCCGTCGGCCCCTGCGAGGTCACTGCCGGCACCATCAAGGGCGGCGACGACCTCGAGATCCTGAACCCCGAGTGGCACATCGCCACCCTGGGCGAGGGCGCTAAGCTGGTCATGGAGCTGACCTTTGACAAGGGCCGCGGTTACGTTCCTGCTGAGAAGAACAAGCAGGCGCTGATCGAGAAGAACGACATCAGCACCCTGCCTGTGGACAGCATCTACACCCCCGTCCTCAAGGTCAACTACACGGTGGATCGTACCCGTGTGGGCCAGATCACCGACTTCGATAAGCTGATTATGGAAGTCTGGACCGACGGCACCTGCAATGCGCAGGAGGCCCTGAGCCTGGCGGCGCGCGTGCTGACCGAGCACCTGAACCTGTTCGTGAACCTCTGCGATGAGACCGGCGAGACCGAGATCATGGTGGACAACGACGACCAGGGCCGTGAGAAGGCACTGGAGATGACGATTGAGGAGCTGGACCTGAGCGTCCGTTCCTTCAACTGCCTCAAGCGTGCCGGCATCAACACGGTTGGTGACCTCATCGGCAAGAGCGAGGACGAGATGATGAAGGTCCGCAATCTGGGCCGCAAGTCTCTCGAAGAGGTCATGGCAAAGCTGGACAGCCTTGGTTTCTCTCTGACCAAGGAAGACGAAAACTAACCCCCCGCGACACGCGGATTCTATTGATAAGGAGTGAATCGAAATGCCCGGTACCCGTAAACTCGGTCGTGCCACCGACAGCCGCAACGCTATGCTGCGCGCTATGGTGACCTACCTGTTTGAGAACGGCAAGATCGAGACCACCGTTACCCGCGCCAAGGAAGTTCGTTCCATGGCCGAGAAGATGGTCACCCTCGGTAAGCAGGACGATCTGCACGCAAAGCGTCAGGTCTTCTCCTACATCACCAAGGAGGACATTGCCAAGAAGGTCATTGATGAGATCGGCCCCAAGTACGCTGACCGCAATGGCGGCTACACCCGCATCTACAAGACCGGCCCTCGTCGCGGCGACGCCGCCGAGATGGCTATCATCGAGCTGGTCTGATTAGTCAGATAACTTGATAAAAAGACACCGCTTGCCCGCAAGGGCAGGCGGTGTTTTTGTTTTGATGAACTGCAGGACTATGTAGGGGCGAGCATTGCTCGCCCGTGGAACCTCATTATTATTGCCTTTTCGCCCTATGCCCTCCGTAGGGGCGGATTCCATATCTGCCCGCCCCGGCAGCAACCCGACACCGGGCCATCGCCCGTAGGGGCCGGGCATGCCCGGCCCGCAGCTTACCCGTAAGCGAGCGTGCTGCGGGAAACGGGCAAAGCCCCACCGGCCATCGCTGGCGCTCGGCCACCTCCCCACCGCGTGGGGAGGCTCTTTGCGCCCTGCGGGCGAAGCAACAACGAACAAGCGGGTGCGTACCATACGCTTCTTTTGTTCCTTCTTTGCAAAGAAGGAACCGAAGAAATTCCAAAATTAGATAAAAACACGTTTTTACACAAATTTGACGGCGTACCCTTTGCGTTGCGTGCATATCTATGCTATAATAAATAAAATGTGTATTTGTACACATAAATAACATACAGAAAGAGTTGATAGTTCCCCAATGGACGATGGCAGTATATTTATGATCGTCGCACTGATAATCCTGATCGGTTTGTCTGCATTTTTCTCGGCGGCAGAAACAGCGTATAACTCGCTGAATGAGATCCGCCTGCGGAGCAAGGCGGAGGACGGCGACGCCAAAGCAGCGCACACGCTGGCGCTGGTTGAGCGCTACGACAGCCTGCTCAGCACCATTCTGATCGGCAATAACATTGTCAATATCGGTGCGTCCTCTCTTGCCACCGTGCTGTTTACCCGCCTTGTCGGCGGCGTTTACGGCCCTACCGTCTCGACAATCGTCATGACCCTGCTGGTCTTGGCCTTTGGCGAAATCACCCCCAAGAGCATGGCCAAGGAAATGCCCGAAACAATGGCCATGGCCTTTGCCCCCGTGCTCAGTGCGCTGGTCACGATTTTCACACCGCTGAACGCCCTGTTCGGTGCGTGGAAAAAGTTCCTTGCCAAACGGTTTGATACCGGAGAAAAGGACACCATCACCGAGGGTGAGCTGGTGACCATGGTCAGCGAGGCCGAGAAGGACGGCGAGCTGACGAACCGCGAGAGTGAGCTGATCCGCAGCGCCATCGAGTTTGACGACGTCGAGGCCCAGGATGTGCTGACCCCCCGCGTGGATGTTGTGGCCGTGGCCGACGACACCCCGATGGACGAGGTCACCGAGCGCTTTGCCGAGAGCGGCTATTCCCGTCTGCCGGTTTACCACGATACGATTGACAATATCATCGGTGTCGTACATGAGAAGGACTGTTTTGCGGCCCTGCAGAAGCATGACAAAAATGTCAAGCTGGAGGACCTGATCGGCCCGACACTCTACACGACGAGCGTGACCCAGATTTCCGCGCTGCTGCGCACCCTGCGCGAGAGCAAGCACCACATGGCCGTCGTCGTCGACGAGTACGGCGGCACGGCGGGCATCATCACGCTGGAGGATATTCTCGAGGAGCTGGTCGGTGAGATTTGGGACGAACACGACGACGTGGTCGAGGACGTCCGCCAGCAGTCCGACGGCAGCTGGCTGATCTCCGGCAGCGCCAGTGTTGACGACACCGCCGACGAGCTGGGCATCAAGGAGGACGACGACATTGACGCCGTCGCCATCGGCGGCCTGGTCCAGGAGAAACTGAGCCGTCTGCCCAAGGTGGGCGATAAGTTCATCTGGGGCGACTTTGACGGCACCGTCACCCGCGCCACGAACCGCCGCGTCCAGGAGGTCCGCCTGACCCCCCGCAAGGTCCAGGACGAGAACGAGAAGTAAATACCCATAAACCGCACTGCGCCCGCCGAGGGAAACCCGGCGGGCGCGTTTTTTGTGTAAAATTTTTGGGTCTATCAGCAAATGGACACTCTCTGTCTAAGGCAAAGGCTATACTGAAAGAAACCCTGTAGGGGCCAATGCTCGTCATCGGCCCGCGGGTCATTTCTCGGCCTCATCCAGCAAGCAACAAACCTGCTCAATCAGCTCCGCTACATGGGCGGCCTGTGCGGGGGAGAGCCGCCGCATACGGTCGGTCACATGCTGGATAGCCGCAGCACTGTCGAGGTCTGTGTTCGGTTCAGTCAACAAGAGTTCGGTCAGTGTAATGCCCAGCCCATCGCAGATGCGTTGCAATGTGTTCAGTGTGGGGCTGCGCATCCCGCGCTCCACATGGCCGAGAAACGCAGGGTTCATATCGCAGGAGAGCGCAAGCGATTCTTGGCTTAGGCCTTGCTTGAGACGCAGATATTTGATTTTTGCGCCAACCTCGCGCGCAAGCCGTGTGTTGTCAGTCATGAGATGCTCTCCCTACTTTATGATAGCATATACAAGTATACTTTAATGGGATTTAGTAGGAATAACAATTTACAAAAGATAGTGAACATGCTATCATAAAGTATAGAAGTGAATCGTATGTGAAAAATTATAACAAAAAAATAGAGAGGATTATTGTGCAATTTGCAAATTGAGATTTATTTCGGGGGGGTATGATAATTTATATGGACGGAAAGTAAAAGTAAGTTGAAAGGAGTTTATAAATGTTTAACAATTCACTGAAAAAAGAAGCCCTGTCGATTCATGAGAAAGCGTTGAAAGAATATAATCAATCTTATCAAAGGATGACGGATTGGGCAGAAACACTTTATACACATCGTGTAGAAGCGGAAAACCAAATAAAGAAGATTGAACTCGTCGTCAACAGCATTGCCAATACTCCAAAAGAGTATGACACAAAGATGGGGAATGTCCGTCAACAGCTTATAAATTTTCGTAAAACGCGGGAATATGCACAAGAAGCCTATGACGCGGCAGTAAAGGCAGGAACGAACATTGCTGGCGGTGCAGCGGCCGGATTGGGTGTGGCGGCTGTGGCACCAACGGCACTGATGGGGATTGCAACGACATTCGGCACAGCGGCTACCGGAACGGCAATCAGTGCGTTGTCTGGCGCGGCGGCACAAAAAGCGGCTGTAGCATGGTTGGGACGCACTTTTGCGAGCTTTGCAGTTACAGGCGGAACCGCGGGAATGGCAGCGGGAAATGCTTTCCTTGCGCTTGCGGGGCCAGTTGGATGGGGAATTACAGCGGCAAGTACAGGAGTTTCGCTGATTACCATGACGAACAAGAACAAGGAAATTGCAGATAAAGCAGTCAGCGAAGCAAAAGAAATCATAAAAGCAAGAGGCTCACTTGATGAAAGCGCAACTAAAATTTTACATCTTTCTATGAGAACAACTGCAATCGCAAAGCAGTTGCCAATGGAAAGAATAGAGAGCTTTATGAATGCAGATTACAAAAATCTGAGCGGTGAGGACCAGTACTTTCTGGGACAAACGGTTGACCTTGTTGAAACACTTTCGGTTTTGTTGAATGAAACAGTCAGCTGATAAGGAGAAAGCGATGGATGCTGATGCAAAAGAGAGAATTGCGAAAAGTACGCAAGAACAGGCGGTGGCGGCTTGGACGCATTGGCTGAATGAGGAAGTACAGAAAAAAGTCGATGCAATGCTGGCAGAAGAGGACGGAAACTTGGAAAAAGCGCTTGCAGAAATGCAGGAACTAAAAAAGTTTGTGTCTAACCCTGAACATATTTTGGGTGCTGTGCAGACGAAACACGGAGAGGTCGCCGAGCATGTTCAGGTAAATGTTTCAAATGCTAGAAATTATATGAAAGGGCTGGCGGCAGAATATACATTTGAGGGTGTCGGAAGAACGGCACCGGAAGATTATTTGAAAAACGGTGCACAGATACAGTCGAAATTTTACAACGGTGCAAAGCACACGATGGAGGCAGTAAAAGGGCATCTTGATAAGTACCCTGATTTTGTAAAAAATGGCGGAAGCTATGACATTCCGCAGGATCAGTATAATGCAATCGTTCGGGTGCTGAATTTGCAGAAGGAAAGCCCATCATCTCTCAGTAAAGAACAATGGAGACTGGCAGAAGCGGCAAAGCAATTCCAACAGGATACAGGGCTGAACTTTGGAAGAGATGTTTCGCCGGCGATTGCGGATTATTCGGATGTACAACTGGGGAAAATTGATGATACCATCCGAAAAGAAGAACAGTCTCTGCACAAAACAGACCAAGAAAAGCGTGCGGAAATTTATGAGCAGGGAAAACCGAACTTCAAGCAGGGCGCACAAGCGGCAGGTGTCGGTGCGGTGTTGGAGGGCGGAATGGCCTTCTGCCTTGAAATTGCGAGAAAGTGTAAGGAGGGTAAGAAACTTCAAAATTTTACAGAGGAAGATTGGTGCGAAATCGGTAAAAAGACCGGCTATGGAACCGTTAAGGGCGGCATTCGAGGCGCGGCGGTCTACCTGCTGTCCAACTTTACCGTTACGCCCGAAAATGTGGCGTCTGCTTATGTGACTGCCGTTTTTGGCGTTGGGGAGCAGCTGAACGCGTACCGTACAGGGAAAATCACACAAGAAGATTTCCTGATTAACAGTGAGACGCTCTGCCTAGATGTTACGGTAAGTGCGATTGCGTCTATCGTGGGCCAGACGGTTATTCCGGTGCCTATATTGGGGGCACTGGTTGGTAATGTGGCAGGCGAGTATGTATATGAGATTTGCAAACAATACAACGCAGAAAAAGAACAGAAACTTGTCAGCACATATAGATTGCAGATGGCAGAACTTGGAACGGAGATAAACCTGCGGTGCATTGCGTTTGCCAACGAAACCATGAAAAAGACGAAAGAGTTCGAATCGCTGGTGGACATAGCTTTTGATGAAGATGTGAATATCGCGTTTGAAGGCGCGATAAAGCTTGCTCGAAGTGCAGGTGTAAAAGAAGAAAAAATTCTGAAAACAAAGGCAGATATTGACGCATATTTCTTGAATTGAAAGGAAAACAATCATGGATTTGAATAAGGAATTAAGAGAACTGGAACTGACAGAACTGAACGAAAAGGCAGAAAATGCTGTGGCGGTTGCTGTAGCATCTACGGCAGTAACGGGCTTTGTGCCTATCCCGTTTGCCGATGCCCCGCTTTTGATTGCCCAGCAGGTAGGACTGATGGCGTCGATTTGCGCCATTTATAAAATTGACATTGAAAAAGACGGCCTGAAAATGTTGGCAACTGCCGCCATCGGTGCAGGCGGGGCTGTGGTTGTGGGCAAGACACTGGCAACGAATCTGCTGAAAATGATTCCGGGCATTGGCACTGCGGCGGGAGGAGTAGTTTCCGGCGGTACAGCTGGTGTGGTGACGCTGGCAATGGGAAAAGCATTTATTGAAGTGTGCAAGATGGTTAAGGTCGGAAAATTGAGCGAGGCGGATTTGACATCTTCCAAGGGTACGGAAATTATGAAACAACAATTCCGTGAACAACTGACGAAAGCAAAGAAAAAGTAAACGGAAAGCGGCATCGGTCAGGTGCCGCTTTTTATGTGGTGAGAATATTAGAAAGTGTTATGGAATACTGTGAAGATCATAGTTTGCAAATTTTTTGTAAAATCCGCCAGAATTTTTTGCTACTTGCGTGGCTTACAATGTTTAAACCGCGGAAAATGTCGAAAATGCAGAAATTCTTGCCTTGCAGGGCTGATTTTATGCCGCCGCTGTGCTACAATACTAGTAAATGGGGCATTGCGGCACGCCGCGCCCCTGTGGTATTGACAACACAAGATGGAAGTAAGGAGTACCTGTAATGGCTGAACAGAATCTTGGCCCGCGTGATTTCTTTGCCAAAGAGGACGCAATCGCCGATCTCGGTCTGATTGCCTGTCCCGGCGCAGAGGAGCTTTGCAAACTCGTTGACAGTCACCTCGTCCGCTGGGCGCGCGAGGTCGGCAACACGGATGTCGACAGCTTCATCATCCCGTCCGACTGCCCGCGTTTCCAGTCCGGCGACGCAAAGGGTCTCGTCAAGGCGTCCACCCGCGGCGACGACCTGTATATCTTCGTCGATCCGGGCAACTACAGCGTTACCTATCAGTTGTTCGGGTATGAGAACCATCTCTCCCCGGACGATCACTTCCAGAACCTGATGCGTCTGATCCAGGCCGTTGCAGGCCGCGCCCACCGCATCAGCGTCATCATGCCCAGCCTGTACGGCGGCCGCCAGCATCGCCGCGTCAGCCGTGAGAGCCTGGACTGCGCCTTTGCGCTGCAGCAGCTGCGCGACGTCGGTGTCAAGAACATCATCACCTTTGACGCCCATGACCCCCGCGTTATGAACGCCGTGCCCACCATGAGCTTCGACAACGTCATGCCCACCTATCAGGTGCTCAAGTGCCTGCTGCATCATGTGCCGGACGTTTCCTTCCACAAGGATAACTTCATGATCGTCTCTCCCGACGAGGGCGCCATGAACCGCAACATGTATTATTCCAGCGTGCTGGGCTGCAACCTGGGCATGTTCTACAAGCGCCGCGACTACAGCCGCATCGTCAACGGCCGCAACCCCATCGTCGCCCATGAGTATCTGGGCGAGAGCGTTGAGGGCAAGGACGTCTTTATCGCCGACGACATCATCGCCTCCGGCGAGTCCATGCTGGACATCGCCTACGAGCTGAAGATGCGCGGCGCCCGCAACATCTTCACCTGCTGCACCTTCCCGCTGTTCACCGCCGGTCTGGAGAAGTTCGACAAGGCCTACAACGACGGCATCATCAAGGCCGTTCTGGGCACGAACCTGACCTACCGCAAGCCGGAACTGCTGGAGCGCGAGTGGTACTACGACGTCGACGTCTCGAAGTATACCGCCTACTTCATCGCGGCCATCAACCACGACAAGAGCGTTTCCTCCATCATTGACCCGATGACCAAGATCCGCACACTGCTGGACAAGCACGGCATCCCCATGGGCGGCGAGCAGTAATCATGATTTTCCTTCGGTCCGCCTTGGCGGGCCGAATTTTGTTGCAGAAATACGGCATTTTGTATATAATAGAAGTAGAAACTACGCCAGAGGAGAGATATTTATGCTGCCGATCCAACAGCTGCAAGAGCTTATTCAGGGCAAAAAGGTTGCCTTTATCGGTGCGGGCGTCAGCCACAAGCGCTGCATTGAGCAGTTTGTCGAGCTGGGCGCGCAGGTCACGCTCTGCGACCAGAAAAAGAGCCTGGACGACTTCGGCGACTACGCCGACACGCTGCGCCGCCTGAAGGTGAATTTGAGTCTGGGCGAGCATTATACCGACGGCTTCGCCGGCCAGGACATCATCATGCGCACGCCGGGCTATGAGTACTACAAGCCCGCACTGCAGGCCGCGCTGAAAGCCGGTGCAATGGTCACGAGCGAGGTGGAGCTTTTCTTTGAGTTTTGCCCCTGCGAGATCGTGGCCGTGACCGGCTCCGATGGCAAGACCACGACGACGACGCTGATCTCCAAGATGTTCGAGGCTGCGGGCCGCAAGGTCTTTTTGGGCGGCAACATCGGTGCGGCGCTGCTGCCCCAGCTGGCCGACGTGACCTCCGACGCCGTGGCCGTCGTCGAGCTGTCCAGCTTCCAGCTCATCAGCATGCGCCGCAGCCCGAAGGTGGCCGTCGTCACGAACGTGACCCCCAACCACCTCGACCACCACAAGGATATGCAGGAGTACATCGACGCCAAGCGCAACATTCTGCTGTGGCAGACCCCGCCCTGCCGTGCCGTGCTGGGCTTTGAGAACGACATCACCCGCGGCATGGAGAAGGACTGCAAGGGTGAGCAGGTCTGGTTCACCCGCCTGCACGAGACCGACAGGGGCGCGTTCCTGCGCGAGAGCGACGACACGCTCTGCTATGCCGAGAACGGGGTTGTGACGCCGATCCTGCCCCGCAAGGAGATTCAACTGCGCGGCCTCCACAATGTGGAAAACCTGCTGGCCGCCTGCGCTGCCGTCTGGGGCCGCGTGCCCATCGAGGCCATGCGTCAGGTCGGCTCGACCTTCACCGGCGTCGAGCACCGCATTGAGCCGGTCCGCACGCTGGACGGCGTGACCTACTACAATGACTCCATCGCGTCCAGCCCCACGCGCACGATTGCGGGTCTGCGCAGTTTTGACCAGAAGATCATCCTGATCGCGGGCGGCTACGACAAAAAGATCCCCTATGAGCCGCTGGCCCCGGAGGTTCTCGCCCACGTCAAGACGCTGGTGCTGATGGGCGCTACCGGCCCCCGCATCGAGAAGGCCGTCCGCGAGTGCGATGGCTTTGCCGAGAGCGGCCTGACCATCCTGCACGCCGACAGTATGCAGCACGCCGTCGAGCTGGCGCGCGGTGCCGCCAAACCGGGCGATGTCGTCAGTCTCTCGCCCGCCTCCGCGTCGTTTGACTTGTACCCGAATTTTGAGGTCAGAGGACGGGATTATAAGAATATCGTGAAGAATTTGAAGTAAGCGGCTGAAGGGCTCTGCCGCCTGCCCGCCACCCGCAACTTGACCCGAAAAAGGACCCCTATGATTCAATCCGCTTCCACCTCCGAGCTTCAAACCGAATTTCTCCGCCGTATCGCCCACAAGCCCTACTTTGAAGCCACCCTCGGCACGCACCTGCACCTGTTCGGCAGCCACCCTGCCAGCGGGTGGGCGTTCTACCTGCTGCCCGGCTCCGCGGTGCTGGAGCTGCGCGGCGGGTCGGCGGTGCTCTGCGGTGCGCTGCCCGGCGGGGAAGCGGGGGAGGACGCCCGGGAGGAATTGACGGGCTTTCTCCGCTTTCTGCACGCCGACACCCTGCGAACCGAGCACCCGCTGACCCTGCCCGGCTGGCAGCCCGCCGCGCCGCTGACGCTGTGGGAGCTGCCAAAGGGCCGTGCCCTGCCGCTGCCGCCCGCGCCCCCGGCGGAGCTTGTCCCGGACAAAGCGCCGTCGATGCTGCCGGTCAGCCGCCTTGTCTTTGCCGAGAGCGACGCCGAGGCCGACGAGTTCTACTCCGCGGCCTGCACGGCGCTGGCCCACGGGGTGGGCACCTGCCGCGCGCTGCTGCACAACGGCAGACCCGTCTGCACGGTGGGCTGCTACGAGCAGAGCGATACCGAGAGCTACATGGCCGCGGGCGTGACCGACCCCGCGTGGCAGGGCAGGGGGCTGGCGCGGTATTTGATTGTCGGGCTGGCGAATGAGCTGACCGCCGAACGCGCGGTGCGGTTCGCCTGTTTCCCGGCGCTGTGCGGCTTTTATGCACAGCTTGGATTTTTACAAATCGGCAAAATTCAACATTATACTACAGATTGGAATACTACATGATCGAACAATTTTACGACCTGCGCCCCGAAGTGCTGGCGCTGGACCGCAAGGCCCTCGACCTCTGCCGTGCGCAGTTTGCCCATGTGGAGGAGATCCGCGACTACAACCAGCTCAAAATGCTGCGTGCCTTCACCGACTGCGGCGTCGAGGCACGGCATTTCTGGGGGTCCAGCGGCTACGGCGTCTGGGACGACAGCCGCAACAAGCTGGAGGAGGTCTTTGCCCGCTGCATGGGGGCCGAGGCCGCACTGGTGCGCCCGCAATTCATGAGCGGCACCCACACGCTGACCGTCGCGCTGTTCGGTCTGCTGCGCACCGGCGACACCTTGCTGGCCGCCACGGGCCGCCCTTATGACACGCTGGAAGGCGTCATCGGCATCGGAGACGCGGGCAAGGGCTGCGGCACGCTGCGGGAGTTTGGCGTGAACTACGACGAGTGCCCGCTGCTGCCGGACTTCACCCCCGACTATGACCTGATTGCCGAGAAGGCCAGGACCGCCACGGTGGTACACATCCAGCGCAGCCGCGGCTACACCCAGCGCAATGCGTTTGACCTTGCCACGATTCAAAAGGTCGCGGACACCGCCCGCAAAGCCAACCCGAACGCGGTGATTTTCGTGGACAACTGCTACGGCGAGTTCACCCAGACCGCCGAGCCCGTTACTTTCGGCGCGGACATCATGGCGGGCAGCTTCATCAAGAATCCCGGCGGCGGCATCACCCCTACGGGCGGCTACATTGCGGGCCGTAAGGACCTTGTCGAAAAGTGCAGCCACCGCTTCACTGCGCCCGGCATCGGCGGGGACCTGGGCTGCACGCAGGACAGCCTGCGGGATACCTTCCTCGGCTTCTACTACGCGCCGGGCGTCGTCTGCGAGGCGCTGAAAACCGCCATCTATGCCCAGTGTCTGCTGGAGCTGGCGGGCGTCAATCCCGTGCCGCGCTACACCGCCGACCACAACGACATTGTGACCTGCTTTGACTCGGGCAGTGCCGCCGCGCTGACGGGCTTCTGCGCGGGCATCCAGCACAACAGCCCTGTGGACAGCTTTGCCAGCCCCGAGCCTGCCGATGAGCCGGGTTACACCGACAAGGTCGTCATGGCGTCCGGCAGCTTTACCGAGGGCAGCACGATTGAAATTTCCTGCGACGGCCCGCTGCGCGCGCCCTACACCTGCTATCTGCAGGGCGGCGTGAACTTTACCGCAGGCCGTGCCGCCGTGCTGAACGCCGTGCAGAATGCGTTTTTTGCAGAGTAAACAACAGACTCGGCCCCCTCGCAGAGGGGGCAAGGGTGAGCGCACCTTTTTCGACAGTCTGAGGCTTCCCCCTCGGGGGAAGCTGTCAGCGGCCCCGCCCGCTGACTGATGAGGGGCAGGTTTGCCATTATAGCTCATAAACGGGAAGCCGCGGCAAACTCGCCCCTCATCCGGCCCTGCGGGGCCACCTTCACCCCCCCTGGGGGGAAGGCTTTGAAGTAAAAAAATCTCCCGCGTATCCTAACCGATACGCGGGAGATTTTTTACATTCTACTGTTTTAGTGCTTCACAAAATCACGGACCAGCGCTTGCAGCAGGTCGTCGCGGTCAATGCGGCGGATGATGGCGCGGGCGTTCTTGTAGGTCGTGATGTAGGTCGGGTCCTCCGACAGGATGTAGCCGACGAGCTGATTGATGGGGTTGTAGCCCTTCTCCTCCAGCGCACGGTACACCTGCAGCACCGCCTGCTTGATCTCCATATCACGGTCATCACGGATGGAAAAAACGGCGGTAGGTTCAGAGATCGGCATTTCAATTCTCCCCTTCATTATGATATTACTAGCCCTATTATACTCAACATGCGCCAAATTTGCAAGATGAAAACGCAGGATTTTTATACAGAAATGCAAATTCCGCTTCTTTGCTTTTTGCCCGCCGCTGTGCTATAATACAGACAAAACTGTCCGTAAAGGAGCTACACTATGAAATTTTCGGAAATGCCCTATGCACGCCCCGACCTGGACGCCGTCAAGCAGCAGTTTGCTGACCTGCTGGCCCGCTTCAAGGCGGCTGCCACCTACGCCGAGGCCCACGCCGTTTTTCTGGAGGAGGAAAAGCTCAACAAGCATGTGGACACGCTCGCCCAGCTGGCCAGCGTGCGCAATACGATTGACACCCGCGACAAATTCTACGATGAGGAGATGAACTTCTGGAACGAGGCCACTCCCCAGCTGCAGGAGTGCCAGAACGCCTGGAGCCGCGCGATGCTCGATTCGCCGTTCCGCGCTGACTTCACCGCCGAGTACGGCGACCTGATGTTCGTCAACGCCGAGATCGCGGACAAGGCGTTCTCGCCCGACATTCTCGACGAGATGGCACAGGAAAATAAGCTGACCACCGAGTACGGCAAGCTGATCGCGTCGGCGCAGATCCCGTTTGAGGGCGGCGTCTACACGCTGAGCCAGCTGTCCCCGTTCAAGAACGACCCCGACGATGCCCGCCGTCTGGCCGCCTGGAAGGCCGAGGGCGCATGGTACAAAGAGCACGGGGCCGAGTTTGACGGCCTCTACGACCAGCTCGTCCACCTGCGCGACACCATGGGCAAAAAGCTCGGCTATGAGGGCTACACCACGCTGGGCTACTACCGCATGGGCCGCAACTGCTACACGAAGGCCGATGTGGAAAAGTTCCGCGCCGCCGTCGTCAAGTACATCGTGCCGCTGGCCGACAGCATCTACCGCGAGCAGGCCGGGCGGCTGGGCAAGCAGTACCCGATGAACGCAGCCGACAACGCCCTGATGTTCCGCAGCGGCAACCCCCGCCCGGCGGGCGACGCCGACGCTATCCTCAAGCAGGGCAAAAAGTTCTATGAGGAGCTTTCCCCCGAGACCGGCGTGTTCTTCAACAAAATGCTGGACGACCAGCTCATGGACGTGCTGTCCACCCCCGGCAAGGCGGGCGGTGGCTACTGCACGGGCCTGGGTGATTACGAAATGCCGTTTATTTTTGCCAACTTCAACGGCACCCAGCACGACGTCGAGGTCGTGACCCACGAGGCCGGCCACGCCTTTGCCGCCTACATGAACCGTGACCGCATCCCGTACTCCTACGTCTGGCCCAGCATGGAGGCCTGCGAGGTCCACTCGATGTCGATGGAGTTCTTCGCCTGGCCGTGGGCCGATGGCTTCTTCGGCGCGGATGCCCGCAAGTTCCGCTACAGCCATCTGGCGGGTGCGCTGACCTTCATCCCCTACGGCACAATGGTGGACCATTTCCAGCACATCGTCTACGAGCATCCCGAGCTGACCCCGGCCCAGCGCCACGAGGAATGGAAAAAGCTGGCTGCCATCTATCAGCCCTGGATGCGTCTGGACGGCGAGATCCCGTTCTACGGCGCGGGTGAGTACTGGCAGCGCCAGATGCACATTTATCAGAGCCCGTTCTACTACATCGACTACTGTCTGGCCCAGACCGTCAGCCTGCAGTTCTGGGCGATGCTGCAAAAGGACCGGGCCGATGCGTGGAGCCACTACATGGCCTACACGAAGCAGGGCGGCAGCCGCACCTTCACCGAACTGCTGAAAAACGCCGGCCTGACCACGCCGTTTGAGGAAAGCTGTCTGCGCGGTGTCAGCGAGGCGGCCAAGGCGTGGCTGGACAGTTACGACCTGACGGGGATCGTCTGATGGCGGACCGCGAGCGCGAGAAGAAAAAGAAGCGCGCCTATCTCGACGACTTTGAAAAGGATCTGAACGGCAATTATCAGTATCGCGGCGCGCATTACCGCTATGCGGGTGAGCCCCCTCACAGCAGGATGCTGGCTTTGCTGTGGCTGTTTTGCGGCGGCGGGGCTGCGCTGACCGTCGGCGCGGGCGCACTGCCCGGGGCCACGGCCCACGCACCTGTGTACCTGCTGCTGCCCTACATGGCGGCACTGGTGCTGGCGCTGTATGCGGTGGTGCTGCTGGTGCGGCTGACCCGGGGCGGCGCGCGCGTGCGGGCTTATATCCACGAACAGACCGCACAAAAATTGCCCTCTTTGTGCAGGGCGACAGCGGTACTCTGCGCTGCTGCCTGCGCGGGGCAGGGGGTGGCTGTGTTTGCAGCGGACGCACAGCTGCTTTGGGGAATGCAAGGTGTTTTTATACTTTTTGAACTGCTCTCCTGCGCTGCTTTTGCCGCTGCTGCGCGGCTCCTCAAGCGGATGCCGTGGGAAAAAGAAGAATAATTATACAGTATTATAATAGAGCGTGCTCCGCAGAAAAAACGCAGGGCACGCTTTTTTTGGGGTTAGACAGGATAAGGCTTGCCCCGAAGGGGAAGATTAGACTGTTGAAAAATCGCATTCTTGCCTTATTGCGTGTGTAGGGGCGACCATTGGTCGCCCGTCAACTTACCGCAGCAACGCATTTTCTGGAACGGTTTGTAGGGAACGGTCTTGACCGTTCCGTGCTGCCTTGCCAAAAGCACAACGCGACGGGAAAACCGCGCACCATTCGGCGCGATTTTATGCGCTGCGCGCGGCCAGATGTGCGGATGGGTCAAGACCCATCCCTACAAACATCCCGGAAACAGGCTTTTTCGACACGCTGCACCCCCCGGGGAAGGCTTTAGGTCCTTCCAAAATTTTTCTCTCAAATTTGGTAAAAGGTACAAAAAACAGCAAAAGTGTGATTTTATGGTTGACTTTTTGTCAATTTTAAGGTATCTTATAAACTAAGCCATTATCGACAAGTGTACGCTGTAAAGACACACAGGGTGCGGAAAGGGGGCGTCCCCCTTTCTCGTATTGCGCTCTTGGGGAGCGCAATAATGATTTGTGGGTGAGGGCAAATTATAGGAGGTTTTACCACATGAAAAACACCAAGCAAGCCATTGCACTGGCATCCGCTGCCGCTCTCAGCGTCGGCATGCTGGCAGGCTGCGGCGGTGCTGCTTCCTCCGCTGCGACTGCGTCCGGCGAGAGCACCAGCACGGCCACGGCCGAGGCATCCACCACTGCCGCTTCCGACGGTACGCTCGTTTTGGCCGAGACCGGCTTTGAGAGCAAGTTCAGCCCCTTCTTTGCTGCTTCTGCCTCTGACCAGGATGTCATCGACCTGACCCAGATTGCCCTGCTGGGCGCTGACCGTAAGGGTGAGATGGTCCTGAACGGCATCGAGGGCGAGACCCGCGAGTACAACGGCACTGACTACACCTACCACGGTCCTGCCGACTGCGTTGTCACCGAGAACGCCGACGGCACCGTTACCTATGACATCAAGCTGCGCGAGGACCTGAAGTTCTCCGACGGCGAGCCTGTCACCATCGACGACGTCATCTTCTCGATGTATGTTTTCCTCGATCCTACGTATGACGGTTCTGTAACCATGTACTCCACCCCCATCGTTGGTCTGGACGAGTACCGCAGCTCCATGACCACGCTGTCCAAGCTGATCGCTGAGGCCGGCGAGGACAACACCGACAACACGAACTTCACTGCCGAGCAGCAGAAGGCTTTCTGGGACGCTGTCAACGACGGCGGTGTGAAGTTTGCCCAGGAGATCATCGACTACTGCGTTGAGAACGGCGCTGCCGCCGACGCTAACGATGCTGCCGGTGCCGCCTCCGCCTGGAACCTGGGCGAGCTGCCTGCAGGCGCAACCGCGAAGGATATGTTCGAGCTGATCGGCGCGAACTACGACTGGAATTTCTCTGCCATGGAGGCCGAGACTGCCGGTACCGCCCTGTCTGACCTGATCCCCGAGGACGTCTACGCCTACTCCACCACCGGTGTCAACGTCGGTGACGCCGTTGCTTCTGTGGCCGGTATCGTCAAGACCGGTGACTACAGCATGACGCTGACCACCACCGAGCTGTCCACCACCATGATCTACCAGTTGCAGATGCCCATCGCCCCGCTGCACTACTACGGTGATGAGAGCCTGTACGACTACGACAACAGCTCCTTCGGCTTTGCCAAGGGCGACCTGAGCAGCGTCCGCGCCAAGACCAGCGCTCCCATGGGTGCCGGTATGTTCACCTTCTCCAAGTACAGCGACGGCGTTGTCTATCTGGATGCCAACCCCTCCTACTATGACGGCGCACCCAAGGTCGCCCACGTCAACATGAAGGAGACCCAGGAGGCCGATAAGATCACCGGCGTTCAGGCCGGCACCATCGACATCTCCGATCCTTCCTACTCTCTGGAGGTTGCTGACCAGATCGCCGACATCAACGGCGTCGAGGGTGAGGACGGCCCCGTCATCACCACCCGCCTGAAGGACTACCGCGGCTACGGCTACATCGCCCTGAGCGCCAAGAACGTCAACGTCGGCGGCGACCCCTCCTCCCAGGCTTCCAAGGACCTGCGCAAGGCCATCATGACCGTCATCGCCGCTTACCGCGATGAGGGCATCGACTCCTACTACGGCGACACCGCCACCGTCATCAACTACCCGATCTCCAACACCTCCTGGGCTGCCCCGTCCGTCACCGACGACGGCTACCAGATCGCCTACTCCACCGACGTGGACGGCAACGAGATCTACACCTCCGACATGAAGAGCGAGGACAAGTACGCCGCCGCTCTGCAGGCTGCCCTGGGCTACTTCGAGGCTGCCGGTTACACCGTCGCGAACGGCCAGATCACTGCCGCTCCCGCCGGTGCCAAGATGGAGTATCAGATCAACATCGGTGCTTCCGGCAACGGTGATCACCCCTCCTTCCAGACCCTGACCAACGCTGCCGCCGCTCTCAAGACCATCGGCTTCACCCTGACTGTCAACGATATGGCCAACGCTTCTGACCTGTTCGCTTCCTATCAGTCCGGCGCTGCCGAGGGTTGGGTCGCAGCCTGGCAGTCCACCAATGACCCCGATATGTACCAGCTGTACCACAGCCAGGGCGCTACCAACTACTACACCATCAATGACACTGACCTGGACGAGCTGATCATGGCTGCCCGCGCGACCACCGACCAGGAGGCCCGCAAGGCCATGTACAAAGAGGCCATGGAGATCATCCTGGATTGGGGTGTCGAGCTGCCCGTCTACCAGCGCAGCGAGGCTACGATCTTCTCCACCGAGCGTGTCAACATCGACACCATCGCGAAGGATCAGACCCCGTACTGGACCTACAAGTCTGAGCTGAACAACCTCGAGCTGAACTAAGTTCAACTTACCGTTGTGAAAGCAGGTGACCGCCCGCCAAGGGCGGTTGCTTGCTGTATTGGACGAACCGAGGAAAGGGGGAGCGGGCAGCCTGTGCGGGCGCATATAGAATGCGCCCCTACGAATGCGCTGCCCTGTAGGGGCCGGGCATGCCCGGCCCTCTGCCCGGCGGTAATCGCCATTCTTCCCCTATACCACTAATATGGTCGTCCCACTCCCACGCAGGGCGTCGTCCCTGCGTGGGATGGGGATGCCCACATTACGGCATTTCCCTGCAAAATAAACGCGGTTTAACCGTGCAAGGAAGGAACGAAAACTCTTGCGAAACTACATCATCAAGCGTGTCGCGCAGTCGGTACTGATCCTGTTCTGTGTCATGTTCATTATCTATGCGCTGATCCGCAGCCTGCCCAGCTCCTTTGCAGAGACAATGGCAATGCAGCTGGCTCAGGCCCCCGGCGCCAAGCCCTATGAGGAATGGCTTGCCCAGCTCAACGCTTCCTACGGCCTTGACCTGGACATCGTCCCCGGCTTCTTCACCTGGCTGAGCAAAGCCGTTGTCGGCAACTTCGGCGACAGCTGGAAGTGGAACGTGCCTGCCACCCAGAAATTCACCGAGGTCATCGGCCTGTCTGTCATCATGGGCGGCATCTCCTTTGTGCTGTCCCTCGTGATCGCCGTGCCCCTCGGCGTGCTGGCTGCTACCAAGCAGTACAGCCGCGCGGACTATGTCATCACCTCTGTGGCGCTGGTCGGTATTTCGCTGCCCACCTTCTTCTTTGCCACGCTGCTCAAGCTGTTCTTCTCGGTCAAGCTCGGCTGGTTCGACCTGTACGGCCTCGTCGGACGCGATTACGCCCAGCTGGATTCGATGGGCCAGTTCCTGGACAAGGCCAACCATCTGGTCCTGCCCATCGTCACGCTGGTCATTGTCTCCATCGGCGGTTACATGCGCTATACCCGCACGAACATGCTCGAGGTCCTGAACGCCGACTACATCCGCACGGCCCGCGCCAAGGGCCTGTCGGAGCGCACGGTCATCTATAAGCACGCCTTCCGCAACACGCTGATCCCGCTGGTCACGATCATCGGCGGCAGCCTGCCCGGCCTGTTCAGCGGCGCCCTCATCACCGAGACACTGTTCTCCATCCCGGGCATCGGCTACATCTCTTACCAGTCCATGGTCGCGGGCGACATCCCGTTCACGATGTTCTACCTGTCCTTCATGGCGGTGCTGACGCTGGCCAGCAACCTGCTGACCGATATTCTGTACGGCGTGGTCGACCCGCGCGTGCGCATTTCTTAAGAAAGGAGACTGCACACCCATGAGCGAAAATACGCAGAACCAGAACCCGAAGCAGGAGCAGTACTCCCTAAACGATGACCGCCGCGTCAAGGTTTTGTCCCCGGGCGCACTCGTCGCCAAGCGGTTCTTCCGCAACCGTCTGGCTGTCGTCGGCCTGTCCATTCTGGTGGCCATGTTCCTGTTCTCCTTCGTCGGCGGCCTTGTCAGCCCCTACGGCCAGGATGAGCAGTTCTTCACCTACACCCAGATGTCCAAGGAGTTTGTCGGCGTTACCCGCAACGATACGATGCGCTTTGTTGTGGCCGATGGGCAGAACTTCGGCTCCATCGCCCAGAGCAAGGCACTGGAGGCCGTCAAGAAGGGCAATACGGAATTCAACTATAAGGATGTTGACTACACCGTCGACATCCAGAGCGACGACTTTTACGTTGTCTACCAGGGCAGGGACATCATGGGCTACGCCAGCCGCGACCTTGTGAACGAGGCCGACGGTGCGCCGAAGTTCAGCTTTGACGTCAAGCTGGCTGCCCTGACCGCCATGACGGCAGGGGAGAAGGAGTTCACTGCCGACGGCGTGGACTACACCCTCGACGCGGACGGCAATATCCTCGCAGGCGGTGAGGAGCTGGGCTACGTCAGCCGCTTCGTCGTCTCCGCCGCCGATTCCAGCGTCGTCGTCACCCGTGACTTCAAGGACCGCCTCGAGGAGGCCATCGACGACAACGCCGCCAAGTTCAATTACACCGACGCCGAGGGCAGCGAGGCCGAGTATGACATCGTCTACGACGCCTCCGCCAAGGTCTGGAGCGTCAAGCAGATGACCGAGACCTACGTTTATGACCGCTACGCCGCCCCCAGCAAAGAGCACTGGCTCGGCACCGACACGAACGGTATGGACATGCTGACCCGCCTGATGTACGGCGGACGTGTCTCGCTGATCATCGGCTTCATCGTTGTTGTCATTGAAGCGTCCCTCGGCATCCTGATGGGCGGCATCTCCGGCTACTTCGGCGGCTGGATCGACAACATTATTATGCGTATCGTCGATGTTTTCTACTGCATCCCCTCGATGCCCGTCATCATCATCATCGGTGCGGCCATGGACGCGATGCGCGTCGATTCCTGGAAGCGCATGATGTACCTGATGCTGATCCTGGGCTTCCTCGGCTGGCCGAGCATTGCCCGTCTGGTCCGCGGCCAGATCCTGTCCCTGCGCGAGCAGGAGTTCATGCTGGCCACCGAGGCCTGCGGCATCAAGGTCTGGCACCGCATCTTCCGCCATCTGATCCCCAACGTCATCCCGCAGCTGATCGTCACCTGCACGATGGGCCTCGGCTCCACCATCCTGACCGAAGCCACGCTGTCCTTCCTGGGTCTGGGCGTCAAGTACCCGTTTGCCTCCTGGGGCAACATCATCAACGACGTCAACAACGCCTACGTCATGACGAACTACCTGTTCATCTGGATCCCTGCCGGTGTCTGCCTGCTGCTCACCGTTCTGGGCTTCAACTTTGTGGGCGACGGTCTGCGCGATGCGTTTGACCCCAAGATGAAACGCTGATTGGAAGGAGAAACACACGATGGCTAAAAATCAGGACGGATACCTTTCCGCCAAAGAGTCGCGGCGTATCTCCAAGGAAAACCGCCGCATCACGGACCAGTACGAAAAGCGCCGCAAGCGCCGCAACGTGCCCGAGTCCGAGTACACCACCCAGATGAAGGACCCCGCCAACGCGGTGGAGTTCGATAACCTGCACACCTACTTCTTCACCGACACCGGCGTCGTCAAGAGCGTCGACGGCGTCTCGTTTGAAGTGCCCATCGGCAAGACCGTCGGCGTCGTCGGCGAGTCCGGCTGCGGCAAGTCTGTCACCAGCCTGTCCCTGATGCAGCTTTTGCAGCGCCCCCAGGGCCAGATCGTCGAGGGTGCCATCCGGCTGAACCTCGGCAATGACAAGGCCTACGACATTGCCAAGACCCCGGCGGACAAGATGCAGGGCCTGCGCGGCAACTATATCTCGATGATCTTCCAGGAGCCTATGACGAGCCTGAACCCGGTGTTCCGCATCGGTGCCCAGATCGACGAGGTCATCGCCCTGCACGAGGGTGAGGGCAAGACGAAGGAGGACATCAAGAAGCGCACCATCGAGATGCTCGAGATGGTCGGCATCGCCAACAGCGAGGGCGTCTACGCGATGTACCCCCACGAGCTGTCCGGCGGTATGCGCCAGCGCGTCATGATCGCCATGGCGCTGGCCTGCAACCCGAAGATCATCATTGCCGACGAGCCGACCACCGCGCTGGACGTGACGATCCAGGCACAGATCCTCGACCTGCTGCGCAGCCTGAAGGACCGCATCAATTCGTCCATCATGCTCATCACGCATGACCTGGGCGTCATTGCCGAGATGGCCGACTATGTCGTCGTCATGTACGCGGGCCGTGTCGTCGAGAAGGGCACTGTCGAGGAGATCTTTGCCCACCCGAGCCACCCCTACACCATCGGCCTGATGGCGTCCAAGCCCGTTGTCGGCAAAAAAGTGGACCGCCTGTACTCCATCCCCGGCAAGGTCCCCAACCCCGTTGATATGCCGAACTACTGCTACTTCAAGGACCGCTGCGAGCTGCAGCTGCCCTGCTGCAGCGGCGAGTACCCCTGCGAGATCAGCCTGTCCCCGACGCACAAGGTCAGCTGCTACCGCTACTATGAAGAAAACAGAAAGGCGGGTGAGTGACGCATGGCAAACAAGGGTAAGAACCTGATCGAAAACGATTACACCCCCGTCACCTATGACCCTCAGTATATCCTGATGGTCAACCACCTCAAGAAATATTTCCCCATCAAGGGCGGCCTGCTGTCCCAGACCGTGGGCCACGTCAAGGCCGTGGACGGCGTGACGTTCAACCTGCGCCGCGGCTGCACGATGGGCCTTGTCGGCGAGTCCGGCTGCGGCAAGTCCACCACGGGCCGCACGATCCTGCGCTTGGGCGGCGAAAAGACCGGCGGCCAGGTGCTGTTCAACGGCAAGGAGGTCTACGACATGACCCCCGCCGAGATGCGTGAGCTGCGCACCAAGATGCAGATCATCTTCCAGGACCCGTTCTCCAGCCTGTCCCCGCGTCTGCCCGTCGGCGAGATCATCGGCGAGGCCGTGCGCGAGCACAACCTTGTGCCGAAGAACGAGTTCAACGACTATATTGACCAGGTCATGGACGACTGCGGCCTGCAGCCCTACCACAAGACCCGCTACCCGCACGAGTTCTCCGGCGGCCAGCGCCAGCGTATCTGCATTGCCCGTGCGCTGGCCCTGAACCCAGAGTTCGTCGTCTGCGATGAGCCGGTCTCCGCGCTGGACGTCTCCATTCAGGCGCAGATCATCAACCTGCTGAAATCCTTGCAGGAAAAGCGCAACCTGACGTATCTTTTCATCTCCCACGATCTGTCCGTCGTCGAGCATATCTCCGACACTGTCGGCGTTATGTACCTGGGCAATCTGGTGGAGTACGGCGAGACCGACGACATTTTTGCCCACCCGCTGCACCCCTACACCAAGGCGCTGTTCTCGGCCATTCCCATCCCGGACCCGACTGTCAAGCGCGAGCGCGTGGTGCTGCAGGGCTCCATCCCGTCCCCGGCCAACCCGCCGTCCGGCTGCAAGTTCCACACCCGCTGCCCCTATGCCACGGAGCGCTGCAAGACCGAAGCGCCGAAGCAGCGTGAGGTCGAGCCGGGCCATTACGTGGTCTGCCACCTGTACGAAAAATGAGGAAACGCGACGACTTCGAGGACGATGGCCGCACCATCGCCGATATGAGCGGCATCGGCCCTGCGCCGACGCTGCGCCCCCACCGCCGCAAGGCGGACGCCCTGCCCCCGGAGCCGGCGAATGACCGTCCCTGGGAGCAGGCCCCCGACTGGACGCCCAAAGAAAAATTTTGGGCCGTCATGGGTGTGCTGAAGGCCACCCTGGCCATTGCCGGGGTGTATCTGGTGGGTTTAGGTGTGCTGCTGGCCGTGCTGTTCCTGCTGTGGAAATGAATACAAAATAAAAAGGCATGTACGATTGGATAAGTCGTACATGCCTTTTTTGCGGGCAGAGATATTCAAAAAAACCATTGCTGCCATGTAGGGGCCGCACATGTGCGGCCCGCGGCCTGCCCGTAAGCAGCCGCCCGCCATGCCCGGCCCCTACGCCCGCAGCAACGCAAAAACCGGTTGAAACCTTGCGGTTTCAACCGGTCTTGGTGCGCCTGCAGGAACTCGAATCCTGGGCCCTCTGATTAAAAGTCAGATGCTCTACCAACTGAGCTACAGGCACGTATACACTGTGGTGCTCACAGCTTTACTATTATAACAGGCAAAAAGAAAATTGTCAATACGCTTTGCAAAACAAATTAGCCGGAAATCCGGCAAAATCCGCACGTGTTTGCCCGCCGCCCTCTTGCCAAATGCACAGCGGCGCGTTATAATAATATTTTAGTAAAAGATAAAACCGTAAAGGGGACAGGAAATATGGAAACTTTGGGCAGTCTGCGCCGCACGAACTATTGCGGCGAAGTCACGCTTGCCATGGCCGGTCAGGAAATGACCGTCTGCGGCTCCATCGCCCGCGCCCGCGACAAGGGCGGCATCATCTTTGCCGACCTGCGCGATACCACCGGCATTTTGCAGCTGGTGTTCGATGAGGATACGCCGAAGGACGTTTTCGCCAAGGCCGAGAGCCTGAAAAGCGAGTACGTTGTTATCTGCCGCGGCAAGCTGCGTGAGCGCGCCGCCAAGACCGATAAGATCGCAACCGGCGATGTAGAGCTCTACGTCAGCGAGCTGCGCATCCTGAGTGAGGCCCAGACCACGCCGTTTGAGCTGCGCGACGAGATCAACGTCAACGACGACCTGCGCCTGCGCTACCGCTATCTGGACCTGCGCCGTCCGTCCATGCATGAGCCCATCGTGCTGCGCAGCAAGATCATGCAGATCATCCGCAACTATTTCTGCGAGAACCATTTCACCGAGATCGAGACACCCACCCTCATCAAGTCCACGCCCGAGGGCGCGCGCGACTATCTCGTTCCCAGCCGCGTGCAGCCGGGGCATTTTTACGCCCTGCCCCAGAGCCCGCAGCTCTACAAGCAGATTTTGATGCTGTCCGGCTTTGACCGCTACTTCCAGCTGGCCCACTGCTACCGCGACGAGGATCTGCGCGCAGATCGCCAGCCCGAGTTCACCCAGGTGGACGAGGAGATGAGCTTTGTCTCCGAGGACGACATCATGACCCTGAACGAGGGCCTCATCAAGCGCCTGTGGAAGGAAATGCTGAACGTCGACGTCGAGACCCCGTTCTACCGTATGCCGTGGGACGAGGCCATGGGCCGTTTCGGCTCCGACAAGCCCGACACCCGCTTTGGCCTTGAGATTCAGGACGTGACCGAGGTGTTCAAGGGCACCGAGTTCAAGCCCTTCGCCGCTGTGCTGGAGGCCGGCGGCACGATCCGCGCCATCAACGCCAAGGGTCTGGCCGACAAGCTCTCCCGCAAGAACATCGACAAGCTCGGCGAGGTCGCCAAGACCTACGGCGCCAAGGGTCTGGCTTACAGCCGCCTGACCGCCGACGGCACGTCCTCCAGCTTTGAAAAGTTCCTGACAGACGCCGAGAAGGCCGCCCTGTACGCCGCGCTGAACGCCGAGACCGGCGACGTGCTGCTGTTGGTCAGCGACACCGACTGGGTCAAGGCATGCACCGCGCTGGGTCAGGTCCGTCTGGACATCGCCCGCAAGCATGGCCTGATCGACCCCGACAAGTTCAACTTCCTGTGGGTGGTGGACTTCCCGCTGTTTGAGTACAGCGAGCAGGAGGGCCGCTGGATGGCCATGCACCACCCGTTCACCCTGCCCAAGGCCGAGGACCTGGACAAGGTCGAGAGCGACCCGGGTGCCTGCCATGCCGTGGCCTACGACATCGTACTGAACGGTGTCGAGATGGGCGGCGGCTCGATGCGTATCAATGATCCCGCATTGCAGGACCGCATGTTCCACGCCCTCGGCTTTACCGAGGAGAAGGCCCGCGAGAGCTTCGGCTTCCTGATGGACGCCTACAAGTTCGGTGCGCCGCCGCACGGCGGTATGGCCTACGGCCTGGACCGCATGGTCATGCTGATGCTCAAGAAGGACTCCATCCGCGACGTCATCGCCTTCCCGAAAGTGCAGAACGCCGGTGAGCCGATGAGCGGTGCCCCCGACGTCGTCGATGAGCAGCAGCTCAAGGATCTGAGCATCGCGCTGACGCTGAAGGACTAAGGCTTTCCCGTTATCATGCAGCCACCGTAAGGCAGCCGGAGCGGTCAAGACCGCTCCCTACAAACTGCCGTATACGGATGCTATGTAGGGAGGGGTCTTGACCCCTCCGTGAACTGAAGGACTCAGTCAGAAGTAATAGCGCTGTAGGGGCCGGACATGTCCGGCCCGCAACCTGCCCGCAGGATTCCCTTTTGCGGGTAGGTGCAGGGCGAGGCATGCCTCGCCCCTATCGCACATAAAGATAAAAACCTGCCCAACCGCATATCACGCGGCTGGGCAGGTTTTGTGTTTTCTGTCAATATTTCGGCTTCGGCTCGTCGCCCGGCTTCACCGGGTACTCGGCGGGCGGGGGCGTCTGCGCGGGCTTGGGCAGCTTTTCCTTCTTGGGCCGCTTTTTCCAGACCTTGCGCACGATGAACACCACGACCACTGCAATCAGCAGCACCGGCCACAGGTAGACCAGCGCGATGACCAGCCCCTGCAGGAACCCGACAAAGGCATCCCAGCCGCCGCCGAAGGCGTCGGCGATCCGCTCACCGAAGGTCACGCCGGTGGGGGTCAGGGTGGAGACCTCCCGCAGGTAGATGTCCACGGTGGAGTAGCTGACCTGCTGGTCCATGTTGCGCAGCTGGCGGGTGTAGTTTTCCAGCTGGTACTGCACGTCGGAAAGCTGGCTCTCGATTTCCAGTAGGTCAGCGGTCGTCTCGGCCTCGTCGGCCAACTCGTTCAGGCGGTCCCGCTGGGCCTCCAGCGCGGACAGCCGCGCCTGCACGTCTATGTAGCTGCTCGTGATGTTCTCGGCGCTCTCGCTGATGTTGAGCACGCTGCCCGCGTCGCCCACGGCGGCCAGAAACGCGCGGTAGCTGCCCACCGGCACCCGCACGGTGTAGTCGGCGGTACGGTCATGGTCCTTCTCGGTGCCGTACAGGCTTGTGGATTCCAGCCATGCGCCGTTGGCCTCGACGGCGGTCATCAGGGCCTCGCGGGTCGTGTCAAAGTCGGTGGACTCCATCGAAAGACTGGCGTTGTAGATGATCTTCTGTGCGGTCTCGTCGGTGGCGGCCTCGGCGGCGTTCTCCGGCACAAGGCCGCTGTCCGTCCCGCCTGCGGCGCTGTCGTAATTGGCGTAGCTCTCCTGCGCGGCGGCTTCGGTGGCGTAGTACCCGCCGTCTTTGCTGCTGATGCTGCTCCCGCAGCCCGCCAGCAGTGCGGTGGCGCACAGGGCAGCGGTGATACGGACGATGCGTTTTTTCATGGTTGGCTCCTTTCTATAGAGGCGGTGCGCTCTTGGCCCCTTCTGCGAGGGGGCTCCGCCCGCAGGCGGTGGAGGAGAGAACCTTGCGGCTATCCGAAACGCTTCGGGCAATGATGAGGTTCTCTCCCTCCGGCCCTGCGGGCCACCTCCCTCGCAGAGGGAGGTTTTATTTTCAATTTCCCTTTTCACCCATATAACACGGAAAACGCGCCCTGTGTGTTACAAAGCAAATACAAAAAAGTGTGATGTACCGTACTTTCGGCACATCCCACAAATTTTACGTCAATTATTCGGCCTTCTGCTCAAGCAGCTTCACGTCGTCGTTGTCTGCAAAGGCAACGGCGTTGTAGCCCGCGGCCTCCAGCGTGCCGAACTGCTTGCCCAGCTTCTTCGCCTGGGGCAGCACGGTCACGTCGTAGTCGGCGCGTAAGGATTCGGCCTTGGCCAGCACGGCGGCAAAGTCGGCGTCCTTCAGGTAGAGCAGCGCCATCTTCGGCTTCGCGCCGGGGATCTGGTAGCCCTGCTCCAGCAAAATGCCACAGACGCGCTCGAACCCGATGGAGAAGCCCACGGCGGGCACCTGCTGGCCGATGAACTTGCCGACCATGTTGTCGTAGCGTCCGCCGCCGGCCACGGCCCCGCTGAACTGCGGGCAGGTGACCTCAAACACCATGCCGGTGTAGTAACCCTGTCCGCGCACGAGGCTGGGGGCATAGGCAATGCCGTAGCGCCCGCCCGCGACCTTCTCGCTGGCGGCGATGACATAGCGCAGGTCGGCGGTCAGCGCCTCGTCGTCGACCCTGGCGGCGACGGTGTCCAGGCTGAAATCGCCCGCGCGCAGGAAGTCGTCCAGCGCCTGCACGGCCTCGGCGGCAAAGCCCTTCTCGGTCAGCTCGGCCTTAACGCCGTCCGCACCGATCTTGTCCATCTTGTCAAAGCTGATGCAGACGGAGTCCAGCTGGTCAGCGGCAAAGCCCATCTTCTCGAGCATCGCGCGCAGGATGCGGCGGTCATTGATGTTGACGGTGAAGCCGGTGAAGCCGATCTTCAGCAGGGCGCGGGCGGTCACGTCGATCAACTCGACCTCGGCGTTGGGGGAGGAGTCGCCCAGAATGTCGATGTCGCACTGGACGAACTCGCGCAGACGGCCCTTCTGCGGGCGCTCGGCGCGGTAGACGCGGTCCGTCTGGATGACCTTGAACGGGCTGGGCAGCTCGTTGCGGTTGGCCGCGTAGTAGCGGGACAGCGGCAGGGTCAGGTCATAGCGCAGACCCATGTCGGACAGCTGCTTCTCGTCGCCGCTTGCCAGCGCATGCTCGAGCTTGTCGCCGCGCTTGAGGACCTTGAAGATCAGGTTCAGGTTGTCGCCGCCGTCGCTCTTGTCCAGATTCTCCATGTCCTCCAGAATGGGGGTGGAGATGCGCTGGAAACCGGCGGCGCGGTAGGTGGCCAAAATCTGGCCCTGGATATAGTCACGCAGCGCCTGCTCCCGCGGGAGCAGATCGCGCATACCTTTTAAAGGCTGAGTTTTCATGGTATTCTCCTTATACTGTATAATGGCTTCCCCTGAGGGGGAGGGCTCTTTGCTTTTATATACTTTATAATGATACCTTTTGCGCTGCATTTTGTCAATCCAAACCGGGCATACTAACCCGAAAAGGGGAGGGGATACGTGTGCCAAAACAAAATCGCGGGCCGTACATTCTGGCGGCAGGGGCGGCGGCGCAGCTGCTCACCGGAATCCCGGCGGCGTGGGGCGTGTTCCAGCAGCCTGTTATGCAGGGGTACGGGTTTTCCCGCGGGCAGGCCATGCTGGCGTTCGCGGTGCTTGTTGCGGCCTACGGTGTCGGCTGCGCAGTGGGTGGGCTTTTGCAGGACGCCCGCGGCCCGCGGTTTGCCGGGCTGTGGGGCACGGCGCTGCTGGCGGGCGGGTTCTTTGCGGCGGCGCTCGTGCCGCCCGCGAACGCCGCGCTGTTTCTCGTCGTCTACAGCGTGCCCGCGGGGCTGGGCAGCGCGTTTTTAGCCCCGGCGGTGCTGGCGTGTGCGCAGAAGTGGTATCAGGACAAAAAGGGCTGGGCCACCGGCGTGGCGGGCGTCGCCATGGGGCTGTCCGGCGCGTTTTTTACGGTGTTCGTCAGGGGTGTCGGCGGGGCGTGGGGCATCCGGGTCTGCTTTGCCGCGTTAGGGGCGGTCATGCTCGTCGTCTGCGGCGCGGGGGCGCTGATTTTGCAGGACCCGCCGCCCAAAGCGCAGAGCGGCCCGCCGCAGCCGGGACTTGATTACAAACAGATGCTCCGCACGCCGCAGTATAAGCTGTGCGCGGCGGCGGTGGCGCTGTCGGCCCCGGCGGTGCTGCTGTTCAGCCCGGAAATTTTCAAGATCGCAGCCGAGCGCGGTCTGCCGGAGTCCGCCGCGCCGTACAGCATCGTGCTGGGGTCGGCGGCCAGCGCGGCGGGGCGGATGCTGCTGCCTGCTGTCAGTGACAGGCTGGGCCGCAAGCCGGTGCTGTACGCGGTGTATCTCGGTCTGGCCGCGGGCAGTGCGTGGTTTGCGTTTGCGGGGCAGTGGTGGGTGCTGGCGGCCTACGCGGTGCTCACGTTTTTCTACTCGGGCGGCGCGGCGGTACAGCCGTCCTTCAACACCGACCTGTTCGGCCTGCCCCACGCCGGGGTGAACTACGGTTTTATTGCTTTGGGCATGAGCGGCGGCAGCATTTTGAGCTATATCGGTGCGCAGGCCCTGCCCCTGGCCGCCCGGCACTGGCTGGCCGGGATCTGTGCCGCAGCGGGGCTGATTTGTGTCAGTCTTGTAAAACCTGTGGAGAATGGTTGAAATTTTGCGTGGCACGGGGTAAAATATGGTGTTGCCGGGAGACATGTAGGGGCCGGGCATGCCCGGCCCGCGGCCTTCCTGCAGATGGGCGTTTTCCGTTAGGCGGCGGGCCGCACATGTGCGGCCCCTACATAGCGGCTCCGATAACAAAGTATGTATTTCAAGAGGCTTTCTATGACCCAATCCCAACAACTGCGCAAGCTGGCCGCGCGCTCGGCCACGGCGTTTCTGCTGGCCGCGCTCTGCGTGTTCCCGCTGTATATCGATAAATTCTCCAACCTCGGCGTTGTCAAATTCACCGGCATCTGCACCCTGAGCTGGGCGTTCGCGCTCTGGCTCGGCGCGCTGGCCTGTGTCGGCGCAAGGCCGGATCCGGGCCGTCTGCCGTGGAAAGCCGACCCCGCGCTTTGGGCGCTGGGTGCGGTCACGGCGTCGGGCGTGGTGTCCACCGTGCTCTCCCTCTCGCCGGGGGCCTCGTTCTGGGGGCTTGGCGGCTACTACGGCGGCTGCATGATGGTGCTGTTCACGGCGGCGGGGTATCTGGCTGTCCGCGCGTTTGCGCCGCAGAAAATTCTGAACGGGCTGACGTTCTGCGTCGGCGTCACGACGGCGCTGGTCACGGTGCTGTATGTGCTCAACATCTTTAATATCGACCTCATCGGCACGTATGCGGACACGGCAGTTGTCGAGCGCGCGCAGTTTTTCTCGACGCTGGGACAGAAAAACTTCTGCTCCGGGTTCATGGCGTTTGCACTGCCGCTTGTGTTCTATGCGTTCCTCGTTGCGCGCGGGCCGCGGCACACGGTATTTTACGGTATTCCGGCGTTTTTCGGCGGGCTGGCGCTGGCCGTGGTGGATGCCGAGGGGCTGATGCTCGGCGTCGGCGTGGCGGCGCTCGTGCTAATCTGCCAGAAAAATTTTACGACCCGCACGCTGCGGCGGCTGGCGGTCATCGGGGCGTTCTTCTTCTTCCACGCCGGATGGATGCAGTATATGCGCACCCACGTCTACACCCAGGGCGGCAAGCCGATGCTGGCGGCGCTGGGCCATGTGGCGCAGCGCGGGTTTGTGGTCTGCCTTGTGGTCTGGGCCGCGCTGTATTTTGGCCTGCGCGGGCAGGAGCTGCCGCTGTACAGGCCGGGCCGCGTGCTGGCGGGGGGCATCGTCGCCGGTGCGGCGGTGCTGACGCTGCTGGCCAATTGCGTGCCGGGCTTCCCGAGTCTGGGCCGCCTGGACGATGTGCTGATCTTCAACGACAATTGGGGCACCTACCGCGGCACGGCCTGGCGCATCACGGTGGAAAGCTGGCTGGCGCAGCCCGTTTGGCGCAAGCTGCTGGGCGTCGGCCCCGGCATGATGCACACGGCGGTGGCCGATTGGGCGGGCGCGGGCATCACGGACCGGATGAAAACGTTTTATGCCGCCCACAACGAATATCTGGAGCTGCTGCTGACCACCGGCGCTGCCGGGCTGGCGGCGTGGCTGTGGTTTGTCATTGCGCACCTGCGCAGGGCCGCGCAGAACTGGCTGCGCCCCGGCGTAGCGCCCGTCACGCTGGCGCTGGTCAGCTACCTGGCCCATGCGGTCATTTCGATTCGCGTGTCGATGATCTTCCCGGAAATCATGCTGCTTTTCGCGCTCTTGCAGGTGTTCTGCCTGCCGGAGAAAGGGGATGCCGCGGCAGAAAAGACCCCGGCAAAGCATGGCAAAAAGGCGAAGCCCGACGTCCCGGCGGATCACCCCGGTCTGGCCCGGCAATGGCTGCCGCCCATTCTTGCCGCCGTTGTGATGATGGCAGCTTGCGGCGCAGCGTCGCGGGTGATTTTTGGTTTTTTGTACTGAACGGTTTTGAATAGGGAAGCGCCGCTCTTGGGGAAAAGGGCGGCGCTTTTTTGTGTGGCGAGGCAACGGCAAGGCGGCAAAGCCCCTCAGGCCTCGCAGGCTCGGCCAGCTCCCCACATTGTGGGGAGCCTTTTTGCGCGGGCTGTGCCCGCGAGAAAGCCTCCTCGCACAGCGGGGAGGTGGCCGAGTGAAACGAGGCCGGAGGGGCTTTTGCCGCTTTATCACGACCGGGCACATTCCCGTATGCCGCGGGCCGATGCGAGCATCGGCCCCTACACTCCGCACGCCTCTCTCCCAACTGCGCCATGCGGTTTCGCCGCCCGCTATGCCGCCCGGGGGCTCAAAATGCGAAAAAACAAAAGGTTAGCATAAACTAACATCTTGAAAAACAGGATTCGACCCTTTATAATAAAGATAGCTGTGAAAAGCCTAACAATATGCAAAGGAGAGAAAATTATGATCGAATACTCCGCACAGGTCAACGCAATGTGCCCGATCACAAAAGGACCCAAGCACGGTCCCGCGCCCATCCCCGAAGAGGGCCAGTGGGTCAAGGCGTATAAAATTGAGGATATCAGCGGCTACACCCATGGTGTGGGCTGGTGTGCTCCCCAGCAGGGTACCTGCAAGCTGAGCCTGAACATCAAGAACGGCATCATCGAGGAGGCCCTCGTTGAGACCATCGGCTGCTCCGGTATGACCCACTCTGCCGCTATGGCAGGCGAGATCCTGCCCGGCAAGACCATTCTGGAGGCTCTGAACACCGACCTCGTCTGCGACGCTATCAACGTTGCTATGCGTGAGCTGTTCCTGCAGATCGTCTACGGCCGCAGCCAGACCGCCTTCTCCGAGAACGGCCTGCCTGTCGGCGCTGGTCTGGACGACCTGGGCAAGGGCCTGCGTTCCATGACCGGTACCATTTTCTCCACCAAGGCCAAGGGCGTCCGCTATCTGGAGCTGACCGAGGGCTACATCCTCAAGACCGCTCTGGACAAGGACAACCAGGTCATCGGCTATCAGTTCGTCCGTCTGGGCAAGATGATGGAGGACATCCGTCACGGCAAGGACCCGAAGGAAGCCTACGAGAAGAACATCGGCACCTACGGCCGCTTCTCTGCCGAGCAGGGCGCTGTCAAGTACATCGACCCGCGTGAAGAATAAGAGAGGGAGGAACATAGATTATGGCAACTTTTGAATCCCAGAATCGCCGTATGCCCAAGATCGAGGCCTGCCTGAAGGCCAACGGCCTTGAGAGCCTCGACGCCTGCAACGAGATGCTGCTGGCCAAGGGCATCGACTGCGATAAGATCATCCGCGGCATCCAGCCCATCTGCTTCGACAATGCTGTCTGGGCATACACCCTGGGCACCGCCATTGCCGTTAAGCGCGGCCTGAAGAGCGCTGCCGACTGTGCAGCTGCCATCGGCGAGGGCCTCGAGGCCTTCACCATCCCCGGCTCTGTCGCTGAGCAGCGCAAGGTCGGTCTGGGCCACGGCAACCTGGGTGCCATGCTGCTGCATGAGGACACCCATTGCTTCGCCTTCCTGGCCGGCCACGAGTCCTTCGCCGCCGCTGAGGGCGCTATCGGCATTGCCCGTACCGCCAACAAGGTCCGCAAGGAGCCCCTGCGCGTCATCCTGAACGGCCTGGGCAAGGACGCTGCCCAGATCATCAGCCGTATCAACGGCTTCACCTACGTCAAGACCGACTATGACTTCGCCACCGGCGAGCTCAAGGTCGTCGAGACCATCCCCTACTCCGACGGCGAGCGCGCTGCTGTCAAGTGCTACGGCGCCAACGACGTTCTGGAGGGCGTTGCCATCATGAAGGCTGAGGGCGTTGAGGTTTCCATCACCGGTAACTCCACCAACCCCACCCGCTTCCAGCATCTGGTCGCCGGTACCTACAAGAAGTGGGCTATCGAGAACGGCAAGAAGTACTTCTCCGTCGCTTCCGGCGGCGGCACGGGCCGTACCCTGCATCCCGACAACGTCGCTGCCGGCCCTGCCTCCTACGGCCTGACCGACTCCATGGGCCGTATGCACGGTGATGCCCAGTTCGCTGGCTCCTCCTCCGTCCCGGCTCACGTCGAGATGATGGGTCTGATCGGCGCCGGCAACAACCCGATGGTCGGTATGACCGTCGCCTGCGCTGTTGCTGCTTCCCAGGCCAACGCTTGATTTGAACTGAATCATTAGGCTTTTCGCCGCCCGCTCCGCCATGGAGCGGGCGGTTTTTTTGTGTGCGGCAAAGCAGCGCCTTTTTTGCCTTTTCCCTTGCTTTACGTCACATCTTGCTCTATAATAAAATGGTGTATATGTAAATTTTAGTTGGGAGTAGTTACCAATGCCCAAAATCGACATCGACAATTACATAGAGCAGAGCGGCATGCGCAAGGCGCGCTTTGGCGGCTATGAGCCGGAGGACGTGCATCAGGCCATGGAGGACCTCTGCGCCGATTATGAGCAGCACCTGACCGCCATGACGTCGGAGCTGCGCACACTCCGGCAGGAGAACGACGCCCTGCGCCGCCACGCCCAGGGACTGGTCATGCAGAACCAGACCCTCTCGACCCAGAACGCCACGCTGGCCGGGCAGGTGGATAAGCTGCAAAGCTACCGCGCCAATCTCGAAACGCAGTTCTCCACCGTGAAGGAGCGCAGCCATTCGCTGACGAACCAGGTCGATATGCTGCGCCTGAAAAACAGCGACCTGACGCGGGAAAATAAGGAGCTGACCGAGCGCTGCGAGGAGGCAAACTCCGCGCTGCGCGTCAAGGGCCGCGCCCATGACCAGGCCCGCCAGCAGGTCATCGCGGACCGTGATAAAGTCATTGCCGACGCCGAGGCCGAGGCTGCGCGCATCCGCCAGCAGGCCCGGGACGATGCGGACCAGATTTTGAAGGACACGAACCTCAAGGCCGAGGCCATCGACCAGCTTGCGCGTGAGCAGGCTGTTGCCCAGGCCCGCAAGATGGTGCAGTCCGCCACCGATGAAACGCGCGAGATCCAGAACGCCCACCGTCTGCGGCTGCAGGATCTAAAGAGCCGCATCTCGGAGATGGAAAAGACCCGCGGCGAGATGATGGACTATCTGGCAAAAATGATCGAGGAACTGCAAAAAACGCAGGAGTACGCCAGCCAGAACGCCCCGCTGGTCCCCCATAAGGAGGAGCTGGCCGAGGCGGATGCCGAACCGCGGCTGGATCTGTCGGCCAACAAGGTCGATGCAGCGGCATCTGCGCTGCGCGGCAGCGAGGAAGCCCCCGCGGAGGAGCCGCCTGCCCCGGACGCGAACCGCGTTGTAGCGCCCGGCCTGGACGACGAGGAGCCGCGGACGAACACGGTCGTCACGCCGTCGCCGGATTATTTTGACACCACCCCGACCCCCCAGCCCGGCGACGCCCATGAGGAAGTGGAGATTCCCGGCGCGATCTTCTCCTACCCGATCCTGCGCCAGCAGGGAGAGCCGATTCTGGACGAGGGCACGCCGCCCCCGCCCACCCCGCACCGCCCCCTGATGCCCAGCATCACGCTGGCCGATGAGGACGACGAGGAGAGCGGCAGTGTGGTCCCCGCGCCGATGACCCGCCCGACGGCCCCGGCGGCCCCCGCCCCGCAAAAAACCGCAAAGGCCCAAACGAAGCGCCGCCGCAAGGCCATCACGGCGCTGCGCGCCCTGCACAGAAAAATCGGTGATTGACCACACGAGGGGAGGACCCCATGAGACAGCATAAACTCTGGCTCTGCACGCTGCTGGTGCTGCTGCTGGCAGCGCTGGGCGCGTTCGGCGCGGCGGCGGAAACCACCGTAGGCATGTCGGGCGCGGGCAGCTTCAAGATGGAGCAGGTCTATGTCAATGTGCCGGAGCTGGACGTCTACTTTTACGCATTGGACGGGAACGGCAACTCCTACTCACCCATCAAGGTGCAGGCGGCAGGCCCGGAGCTGACGCTCGGGGACCGCAGGCTGGAGGTCCGCTCTGTGGCAGCGGCCAGCGACCCGATCTGCTACATTCTGGCGCTGGACAACAGCAAAAGCATCGCACCATCGGAGTTTTATACGATGCTTGGCGGGGTGCGCAAGCTCATCAACGCGATGGGCGACGATGACCAGCTGATGCTGTACACGACGGCAGGCAGTACCGAGTGCGTGCTGCCGGCAACGTCGGACAAGAACCTGATGTATAAGACGCTGGGCAGCATCAAGCAGGTCGAGGGCAGCATGGACACGGCCCGGCTGATTTCGGCGGTCTACAGTGAGCTGCAGAGCGACTATCAGGCGCTGGCCCCCCGCAAGGCGGCCATGATCGTGACCGACGCCGGGCAGGTGCTGACGAATATGGCCCTGTTTGCAACGCTGGCCAGCGACGTGAGCGACCAGATCGGTATGGCGGCGTACATCTACCTGATGACCGACAGGCCGGGCGCGTTTGAGACGCTGGAGAGCGCCGCCGACGGCAGGCTGGTTTTGTGCGAAGCCTCGACACTGGGCGACGAGCTGAAGAAAAAGCAGGAATACTTCGCCACAGCGCTGGAAATCAAGACCGAGGTGCCCGAAAGCCTCTACGGTGAGCGCCTTGAGACACTGACGCTGGCCATGCCGCAGCTGGGCAGCGCCATCAGGAGCAGCCAGACCGTCTACATGGGCTACCGTCTGGCCAAGCCCCAGGTGACGAAGGTCGAAACACTGCGCCGCGACAAGCTGCGCCTGACCTTCAACCAGCCCATCAACGAGAACGCGAACAAACCGCAGCTTTACGAGGTGCGGAGCAAAGATATATGGAACTGGCGCGTGCAGGTCAAATCCGTGACGATCAGCGAGGATGCCCGCACGGCGGATCTGGAAATCGAGCCGCTCTACAAAGGCGACTACACGGTAGCGCTGAACCGGGTGTCCGGCAAGATGAGCGCGGCCAACGTCAGCAGCAGCCGCGACACGGCCACGTTCAAGGTGGTCGTCTGGCCGCGGGACAGAGCCTTTTATTTTGCCCGGTTCCGGGGGCCGCTGCTGATTGCGGCGGTGCTGCTGCTGGTGCTGCTGGGCAGCTGGTGGGGCGTGCGACGCCGGGACCGCGCCGCCGAGCAGGAGGCCGAGGCCGAGCATCTGCTGGCCGGTGCGGGGGAACCGGACGCCTTGCCCCGCCGCTGGGTCACGCTGTTCTGGAGCCAGCGCTCCTCGATTGCCGAGAGCCGCTGGGCCGGCATGGTGGAAAGCAGCTTGATTATCGGCAGCGACGCCGCGCAGTGTGACCTCTGTCTGCCGGACCGCAAGGTCTCCCCGCAGCATTGTGTGTTGGCCGCGCAGGGGGACGCGCTGCTCGTGCAGCCGCTCTCTGACCGGGCCAAGGTCTACGTCAACGGTGAGCGCATCGACGGCGAGCACCGTTTGCAGAACAATGATACGCTGCGGATCGGCAAGACTACGGTCAGGCTGGTGCTGTGAGAGGAACGGCAGCCTCCCGGGAACTCCTACTTTCTTTTGTGACCAAAAGAAAGTAGCAAAGAAAAGTCCCGCTGTTGCGGATGCAGCGGACCCCGCCTTAGGGGCTGCACGCCCCTAAGAACCCCAAAGAGGAAGTCGGAAGGGGCGGGGGCTAAACGAAAGCAGTATTACTTTTCGTTCTTAACGCCCCCGCCCCTTCCTCCACCTTAAACTCGGGAGTTCCCCCGAACCCCCGCTGCCGGAAACAGCAGTCCGTAGGGGCCGGGCATGCCCGGCCCGCCACTTACCGCCATATCCCTTTTATGGCTCATTCCGTAGGAAGGGGTCTTGACCCCTCCGCCACCTCCCGGCCGACTGCCGCCAACGTGCCGCCTCACACCAACCAACCGTTCACCCCCCTCCCAAAGGAGCCACTTCACCATGAAACTGACAAAATGCGAAAACGGTCACTTCTACGACAGTGACAAATACCCGGAATGCCCCTACTGCAACACCGACCTGCTCAGGGATCGTTCCATCGTCCGCACGGGCGAGGCCGAGCAGCCCGCTGCGGTGGAGACAACGGCCCCGGCAGGGCCGGTTACGGGGTGGCTCGTTGTGCTGGACGGCCCGGCGAAGGGGCGCGATCTGCGTCTGGGTGTGGGCCGCAGCTTCCTGGGACTGGATGCCGACGGCACGCCTGTGACCCTGAGCGCCGACGCCCCGCTGAGCGCCCGCCGGGCGGTGCTGGTCTACGATGAGGAAAAGTCTGCCTTCACCCTGCTGCCCGGCTCGTCGCAGGAGCTGTGCTATCTGGGCGGGGACGCGGTGCTCACGCCCCAGCCGCTCACCGGCGGCGAGACGCTGCGCATGGGCGGTGCAGCGATGAAATTTGTGCCGTTCTGCGGCGCGGAGTTCCACTGGTAAGGGGGCGCGCCATGACGAGTGAGATCGTAATTTTGATCACCGAGCTGCGCAATAAGCAGCGCATCACGCTGCCCGCGGGCAGCTACCGCTTTGGGCGCAGCGCCCAGTGCGAGTACGTGCTGCGCCGCAACAACGTCGGCGACCACCAGTTCACCGTCAGCTTTGCGAACGGTCAGTGGGGCGTCACCGACGGCGGCAGCGACTACCGCACCTGGTACAACAACCGCTATCTTGAGCCCGGCGAGACGAGTATTTTGCAGAGCGGCGACGTCGTCGGCTTGAACACCGACGGCGACGCGGACACGCAGGAGATCACCTTCCGCGTCGAGGAGATCACCAGCGTGCAGGGCGACGGCATGGCCCCGAAAAAGGAGCAGACCACCGACGCCGTCCTGCGCGAGACAGACATCCGCCGCAAGCGCCGCGTACTCATCGGGCGCGGCGACGACTGCGACATCAAGCTCGTCAATGACCGCGTCTCCCGCCATCACTGCGAGATTTTGTACAAGGACGGCCACTACGAGCTGCATGACCTCGGCTCGACGAACGGCACCTATGTGGACGGCGTCCGCGTGACCCGCACGGTGCTGCGCAACGGCGCGGTCATCAACGTGCCTGCGCAGGTTTTTGCCTTCACGGGCGGGATGCTCCACTATCATGCCCACCAGAGCGGCATAAGCATACAGCTTGTAAATGTATACAAAACGGTTAAAAATGCCAACACCGGCAAGCCGCTGAACATCGTGGACGGCACAAGCCTGCAGGTCGAGCCCAACAGCTTTGTCGTGCTGGTGGGCGGCTCCGGCACGGGCAAGTCGAGCCTGCTGACCTGCATCACGGGCACGGCCCCCTGCACGGCAGGCAGCGTGAAGTTTGACGGGCTGGACACCCGCTCCAACCGAAACGCCTTCGAGGCCGCGCTTGGTTACGTGCCGCAGAAGGACATCATGCACGACAACCTGACCGTGGAGCAGAGCCTGACCTACACGGCCAAGCTGCGCATTGCCCACGATGCGACCCGCGCCGAGATCGCAGCCGCCGTGGCCCACGCCATTGAGGCTGTCGATCTGCAGGGGCGTGAAAAGACGTTCATCTCCAAGCTGTCCGGCGGCCAGAAAAAGCGTGTTTCCATCGCCATGGAGCTGCTGGCGAACCCGCGTTTGCTGATCCTGGACGAGCCGACGAGCGGCCTTTCGCCCGATTTGGATCGCAGCATGATGGAGCTGTGCCGCCGCCTGAGCCACCAGAACTGCACGGTGCTGATGGTCACCCACAACATGTCCAACATCAACCTCTGCGACAAAATCGCGTTTTTGGGCGTCGGCGGCGTGCTGTGCTATTACGGTGCGCCCGAAAAGCTGAACGACTACTTTGACGTTGAGATGACGAGCGACATTTTTGAAAAGCTGCGCGACGCCGCGCAGATCGAGCACTACCGTGAAAAATACTTTACGACCCCCGAGTTCAACCGCCTGCTGGCGGTCTGCCCGGAGGCAGCGCAGGAGGCAGACAAGCGATGCAGCCAGTAAAATTTTTGAAATTCCTGCGCCAGTTCGTGGTTCTGGTTGAACGCAATTTACAGCTGATCTGGAACGATAAGCTGCTGCTGGCCAGCCTGACGCTGCAGTCCCCGTTCATGGTGCTGGTCGTCAAGCTGACGGCGGACCCGAACTGCTTTACCTCGAACCTTGTCAACATCGGCAGCCGGACGGCGCTCTTTATTTTAGCCGCTATGGCGACGTTTATGGGCACGCTGAACTCCTACCGCGAGATCTGCAGGGAGCGCGAGATCATCCTGCGCGAGGCATCCGTCGGCGTCAGCCTGCCCGCAGTCGTGCTGAGCAAGGCGGCGGTGCTGCTGCTGGTCGAGGTTTTGCAGGCGGCTATCCTGGCCTTGGGCTTTGTTTCCATCGTGCATGTGCCGCAGAACCACCTGCTGCTGGAAACGGATATGGAAATCTTTATCACGGTTTTGCTGACGATGTTCTCGTCCAGCTGCATCGGCCTGCTGATCTCGGCGCTGTTCACCAGCGGCGAGAGCGCGATACTGGCCGTGCTGGTGCTTATGATCGGGCAGGTCGTTTTCAGCAACATCATGTTCACCGTGACGGGCGCGGCGGCGACGATCTCCAACATCATCGTCTGCCGCTGGGGTATGGGCGCGCTGGGCGCATCTACCGACCTGAACAGCCGTATGGCTTGGCTGCAGGCCGGTCTGGACGGCCCGATGTACGACGCCACGGTGGAAAACCTGACCCACTCCTGGCAGATGCTGGGGCTGATCTCGGTGGTCTGTCTCGTCGCGGCCTGGCTGGTGCTGCAGATCGCGTTTGATAAGAAGAAGGCGTGAATGGGTAGAGGGTAGGGGGCCGCACTTGTGCGGCCCGCGGCCTTCCTGCAAGCGCCCGTTAGCCTTACACGGCAGGGCCGGCATGCCCGGCCCCTACTACATACAAAACAGCCGCCCGGGTTTTCCACAAACCCGGGCGGCTTTGTTGATAAAATATTACGCCTTCTTGATTTTCTCCTTCGCGGCAGCAGCCAGCTCCCGCAGGCGGAGCATGGCGGTGCGGGTCGCGGCCAGCGTGTCCGCGTAGTTCAGGCTCTTCATGTCAGGGAAAGCGCGCAGCAGACGGCGGGTACCAAGGTGGTCGTGCTCGGCGGCGGTCAGCTTCTCGCGCAGGGCAGCCGCACGGATCGTCAGCTCGGCACGCAGCACGTCGGCGTTCTCGCGGCCCTCCAGCTTGGCCAGGGCCAGCTGCAGCTTCTGCTCGTCCAGAATCGTGTCGGCGGTCATGGCGCCGGTGCCCAGCACGGTGGTCAGCTTGTCGCTGGTCACGCGCAGCTTGGCGCGCAGCTCGTCAATTTCGCGCAGGTACTTGTTCAGGCCAATGGCCGCGGCGGTGGAGGCCGCAACGTCCACAACAAACAAAACCAACAGCACAACGTCCACGATCAGCATGATGTTGAACGGCATCGGGCTGGAGCCGCGGGCTAAGAGCGGGTGGACGACCTTGATCATCAGCACGCTGCCCAGACCCCACAGCAGCGAGAACTGCGGGCAGATGTACCCGCCGAGGTTGAACTTCATATTGGAGTAGTCCCACCAGCGGATGTGGTAGATTTTAAACAGCGCCCAGCCGCCGACCAGCTCGATGGCGGTGGTCAGGATCATACCGATGAAAAAGATGGCAACCGCGCTCATGCTGCCGCTGTCCGGCATCGGGATCAGGCTGACGCTGTAGATCAGCCCCACCATGCCAAAGCCGTAGATCGGGCAGATCGGCCCGCAGAGAAACCCGCGGTTGACGAGCTTGTGCGTCTTGACGGCGGCATAGACGACCTCGACGCCCCAGCCGATGAAGCCATACAGGAAGAACCAATACAGCGTTTTAACGGCAAATTCAGTCGGCGTCATCTTCGGCCTCCTGCTGTTTGGCCAGCGCCTTCGGCTCCACCCAGGTCACGGTGCTGTCGGGTCCCTTGCGGGCAATCAGCGCCTTGATGGGGATGCCCTGCTCGCTGAACATGCCCTCATGCTCGGTGCGCAGGTTCCAGTCCGGCTCGTTTTTGTGCAGGTCGAAGGTCTGCCAGGTGATCTCAAACCCGGCGGTGGGGAAGTAGGAAAGGCTGTCGCGGAACAGGTCGTCGTCGTCGGTCTTGAACCAGATCTCCGCACCCTCGTCCATCAGTTGGCGGTACTGCAAAAGCTGGCACGGGTGGGTCAGGCGGTGCTTGTTGCTGCCCGCATTCTTGCTCCACGGGTTGCAGAAATTGATGTAGATGCGCGAAACACGGTCCTCCGGCGTGAAGGCATTGCCGAGGCGCTCAATGTCAAGGCTGGCAATTTTCACGTTGTCGGCGGGAATCCCGCGCGCAGCGTAGGCGGCCTCGACCTTGCGCTTGGCCAAAATCAGCACCTTGTCGGTGATGTCGATGCCTAAATAGTTGATGTCCGGGTGGGCCGGGGCGATCTGGGCCAGAAAGCCGCCCTTGCCGCAGCCAAGCTCAAGATGCCACGGCTGGTCGGGCCGGGCGTAAAGCTCATGCCAGTGGCCGCCGTGGGTCAGCGGCTCATGGACATGGAAATCGCAGGCCAGCAGCTCCGGCCGTGCGTAGGGTTTAAAACGCATGCGCATAATGAGGTCTCCTTGTGTGGTTGTAGAGTAAGGGCAATACCGCATAATTCTAAGTGCCGATACGGCGAGCGAGGTGCGGCAGCTGCTAAGTCAAAAGCGCAGATAATACTTTGTGTATTATCGAGCATTTTGGCAACGCAGATGCCGTGCCGCACACCGAGCCGCAGCGAGGCGCTTCGGAGCGCAACCGCCGCTTGCGGCGGCTCTTGGCGCGGAGATCCGCCGGAGCGGTGCTTAAGCCGTAAGGCGGGAATTGTGCGGTGTTGCCTAAGGGCTTCTCCCTTGGGGGAGAAGCTGTCCGCGAAGCGGACTGATGAGGGGAGAGTCTGCCATATTGCCCGCTGCCGGGCAGTCTCGAAAGCTCTGCCCTCATCCGGCCTCGGTCGGGGCCTCGGCCACCTTCTCCCGAAGGAGAAGGCTTTTCAACAAAAACGCTTTGACTTGTTCAAAACTGCCTTCCGCCAAACTCCCCTGACAGAAGCCGGGCTTACCGCCGCCGCGGCCCTGATAGGCGGCGTTCAGCGCCTTGCAGGTTTCCCGCACATCGACGCCGGGGGCGGCGGCAAGCGCGTAGGCAAGGCCCTGTCCGCCCGGGCCCAGCGTGCAGCAGGGGGCGTTTGTTTTGGCGGTGATTGCCGTCGCCACGCGGCGCAGGCCGTCGCCGTCGGCACCGTCCACCCATAAGACGGCAGGGGTGCCGGGCGCAGCAGCCTCCGCGCAGGCGGCAGCCAGCGTGTTTTGCAGCGCGGCCAGCCGGGCCTTTAAGGCAGCCTCGCCGTTTTGCAGCCGTTCCAGAGCGGGCGTCAGCGAGCCCACAGGGCTGGACAGCAGCCGCCCGGCGGCCTCGGTGTCGGCCCAGATGCCCGCTACCGCGTCGTAAGCGCGCTGCCCGCAGGCCACGGCCAGCCGCATCCCGCTCTTGTAGTGGGCAAAGGAGATGATTTTGATCAGCCCGACCTCGCCGGTGCGGGTCAGGTGGGTGCCGCAGCAGGCGCAGCAGTCGCCGCCGGCCTCCACCAGCCGCACGTCGCCGGTCAGCTCCTTTTTGCTGCGGTAGTCGGTGCGGGCCAGCGTCTCCGGGTCAGGCACCCAACAGTGTACGGGCGTGTCCGCGCGCACGGCGGCGTTGGCCTCGGCCTCGGCCTGTGCCAGCTGTTCCTGCGTCAGCGGGATGCTTGTGTCCATCCGTACATACGGGCTGCCGATGTGGAACCCCACGTTCTCAGCCCCGAACAGCCGGTGCAGCGCGCCGCTCAGGATATGCTCGCCGGTGTGCTGCTGCATGGCATCCAGCCGCGCGGGCCAGTCAAGGCAGCCGTCCACGGTCTCGCCCGCGGTCAGCGGTGCGTCCGTCGTGTGGGTGATGGTCTCACCGTCGGTATGCACGGTCAGCACCCGCGCGCCGCCAAGCCGCCCGGTGTCACAGGGCTGGCCGCCGCCCTCGGGGAAGAAGGCCGTGCGGTCCAGCACCACCGCAAAGCCGCCGGGCACGGGGGTGCAGCTTACGACCTGCGCGGTGAAATTTTGCACATAGGAATCTACTTCGTATAATTTTTCTGTCACAGAAAGAAACGCTCCCTTAAATTTTTGCGATTTTTCTTATTATAACATAAAACAGGTGTAGAAAAAAACCATCTTATCCTATATAATAAAGGATAGACTGAATTTTTACAACCATTTGCGAGGGAAAACTGCTTCATGCAAAAAATCAAATCTGCGGCGCTGGCTCTGCCCGCGCTGCTGCTGGCAGGCTGTGCTGCGGCGCTGCCCGCCGAGAACACCGCTACGATTGAAACCGCCGCCGCTGCCGCGCCCCAGACGTTGAAAGTTTACACTTCAGCCTCGCTGGCCCCGGCGGCACAGGCCTACGCGGAGGCGCAGGGCGTTACGCTGACGCTGACCGACGAAGCCGCGTCGGCAGACCTGCTGCTGACCGACCACGCGCCGGGCGGCAGTCTGCTGGATGTGACGAGCGACACACTGCTGGCCGCCGCTGCCGCCCGCGCCGGTATTACCGAGAACGCCAATGCCCTGCCACTGGGCCGCAGCCTGTACGGCTACTGGGCGCGCGCCGATGTGCTGAACGCCCTGCTGGGCGACGGCGCTGCGGCGGCTCTGCAGACCGCAAACTGGGAGGAGTGGAGCGACTTTGTCGAGACGCTCTCCGCTTGGATGGCCGAGCCGAAGGCCGCCACGGTGACCCTGAGCGGCGCGGACTACACCCTGCCCGACGCACGCCCCGGCAGCCTTACGGCCACCGGTGTCTTTGCCGCGCCGCTGGACCGCGCGTCCGGCTACACGGCGGCACTGCTGGCCGCCGACGGCACCTACACGGCGGACGCGCTGACCGGCCCGCTGAACGGCGTCTACAGCGCCGTGACGCTGGAATGGGATCACATGGCCGCCGACGGCGGGGAGGGAATCTTCCGCCGCGCCAAGCTGACCGACCTGCTGGCCGAGTACGGCGCAGACACCTGCAACGGACTGGTGCTGGTACCGTTCAAGTGCCAGCTGGACGACAGCGACCTGACCGCCGAGGACTACAACGCCGAGGGGCTGCTGAACTACCCCGTTCTGGCCGATGTGGGCAGCATTGCCATCAATGCCGGGACGAGCGCCGACGGCCTGAAGGCCGCCAAGAGCGCCGCGCTGTGGCTCTACTCCAACGGCGCGGGAGAGGACGCCCTGACCGAGACACTGGGCGTCGTAACGCCATGGAACACGGCTGCCGGCACGACGGCGGTCACGGCCATGCAGGTGCAGCAGGTCGGCACGGGCATCCTGCCCGGCGTGGCGCTGGACACTGCAGCCGCCGATGCCCTGACTGCCAACGAACTGACCCTGCAGGACAGCGAAAAGCACACCAAGGCCGAGCGCACCGCCTTTGTGGATGGTGCATTGGCTGCGCTGGGGGCGGAGTAAGACAAGGAAAGCCGCAGTTCCCGGGGACTTGTAGGGCGGCCTGCCCACAGGCCGCCGCGGCGGGGTGAGGGCACCCCGCCCTACGCACAGCCCGCAAAGGGGCAGCAAGGCATGGTTGAACCTGAAAACGTACATATACAGAGAAGAGGAAAAACACTATGGAATTCAAACGCTGCAGCGGCATTCTGATGCCGATCTCGAGTCTGCCCGGCGGGTATGGCATCGGCAGCATGGGCAAGCCGGCCCATGACTTTGTGGACTTTCTGGCCAAGGCCGGGCAGACCATCTGGCAGATTTTGCCCGTCGGCCCCACCGGCTACGCCGACAGCCCGTACCAGAGCTGCTCCGCCTTCGCGGGCAACCCCTACTTTATTGATCTGGACCTGCTGGCCGCCGACGGCCTGCTGACCAAAAAAGACTACGCTGCCATCAACTGGGGCGGCGACGCGGCTCATGTGGACTACGGCACCCTCTACGAAAAGCGCTTCGCTGTGCTGCGTAAAGCCTACGCGAACTTCCTGAAAAAGCGTCCCGTGCCCGGCTACGAGACGCCCTACCCCGACGACTGGTACCGCTTCCGGTTTTTGAGCAGCGACTGGCTGCCCGACTACTGCCTGTACATGGCCATCAAGGAGGCCAACGGCATGGTGGACTGGCAGCAGTGGCCCCGCGCCCTGCGCGTGCGTGAGCCGGAGGCGCTGGCTGAATTCAAGGCCGAACACGCCGGGGAGATCGAGTTCTGGGCGTTCCTGCAATATGAGTTTGACCGCCAGTGGCGCGCCCTGCACGCCTACGCCAAGAAGAAGGGCGTCGCCATCATGGGCGATATTCCCATTTATGTCGCCGCCGACTCCGCCGACGCCTGGGCAGGCCGTGAGCTGTTTGAGACCGACGCCGAGGGCAAGCCCCGCCGCGTTGCAGGCTGCCCGCCGGACTACTTTGCCGCCGACGGCCAGCTGTGGGGCAACCCGCTCTACGACTGGGACTACCACCGCCGCACCGGCTATGCGTGGTGGATCCTGCGCATCCGCCACGCGCTGTCCATCTATGACATCCTGCGCATCGACCACTTCCGCGGCTTTGACACCTACTGGGCCATCCCGGCAGGGGAGACGACGGCCCGCAACGGGCGCTGGGAGCAGGGCCCGCGCATGGAGCTGTTCCGCGCACTGCACAACGCCCTGGGCAGCCTGCCCATCGTGGCCGAGGATCTGGGCGAGATGTTCGACTCGGTCCGCGAGCTGCTGGCGGAGAGCGGATTCCCCGGCATGAAGGTGCTGCAGTTCGCCTTCACCGGTGAGGACAGCGTTGACCTGCCCCACAACTACCCGCGCAACTGCGTGGCCTACCCCGGCACCCACGACAACAACACCCTGACCGGCTGGTTTGCCGAGGAGCTGACCGCCGCCCAGCGCAAGCAGGTCGTGGACTACTTTGCCCTGACGAAGCAGGAGGGCACCCTGCGCGGTATGCTGCGCGGCGTGCTGGCCAGCACCGCGGCGCTGGCGATCATCCCGATGGCCGACTGGCTGGAGGAACCCGCCGCCGCCCGCATGAATACCCCGGGCCAGGCACAGGGCAACTGGCAGTGGCGCGCCGATGCCAAAAAGCTGACCCCTGCGCTGGCCGCTGAAATCCGCGTCCTGACGGAGCGCTACTTCCGCGCAGCAAAGTAATTTGTGAAGTTCGCACGGTATTTCATCGGTTTGACGAAGAAAGTTTGTACAGTGGGAATCTTGGAAAATCTTTTTCACTGTGGTAAAATAAAACAGTATTATGCAAAAGCCGAGATGTGCGATGCCGGGAAATCCGGCGGTTAGGAAGCAACATGAAACAGGACTACACCCTTGACGAGCTGCAGACAGAGATGACAGCTCTGGCGCAGCTGTTTGACAGCGTGACCCTCGCAGACCCCCGCATGGGGTTGCTGGACCCGGCTACTTTGCAGCCGCTGAATAAAGTGGCTGCGATGCCCGCGCTGGACGCCGCAGGCCGCGGGTTGAAGATCGAAAAGGCCGCGGACGGTCTGCGCACCGTCATTGCCCAGGGCATTACGGTGGCGGACACGCCCTGCGTGCTGCTGCTGGGGATGCCGCTGCCCCGCAACCTGCAGGCCGACGGCGCGGAGGATGCCTTCACCCGCGCACTGAGCCAGATGCAGGATGACCTGCGCCGCGACTATGTGACCGGCGTTTACAATTCCGTCTACCTGAATGAGGCATTCCGCCCCCGCGCCGAGCGCGCTGCGCTGGACGGCAAGCCCGTGGGTGTGGTGATGGTCCGCGTGAATGAGTACTGGCAGCTTCGCGAGAAGGAGAGCAACTCTGCCGCGGACTGCTGCCTGAACATGGCGTCCGGCATTTTGCAGCTGGTCGTCGGCCCCGACCACGACAAGGCTGTGCTGGCCCGCCTGAATGACGGCTTCTTTGCCATCGTCACCGTCGGCACGCCCGCCGCCCGGATGGCCCAGGCTGTGCACGAGGCGATGAATGCCTCCCGCCGGGAGTTCAACATCTCGCTGTCCCGCCGCGGCAGCTTTACCGTGGCCATCGCCTCCGCCGAGTGGGGCGAGACGGCCTCCTGGGATATGACGCTCTCTCTGGCACAGCAGCGCCTGTAAACCGAATAAAACATCCCCCCTGTGTACATACTGGCATTGACCGCCAAACGTACACAAGGGGGATTTTGTTATGCAGAGCGATAATGAAAAAATGCTTCAGGAGATCGTGCAGAACACCGAGATGGGCAAGAACACGCTGGACGAGCTGATGAGCCTGACCCATGACCAGAAGCTCAGGGACGAGATGCTGCGCCAGAAGCGGGAGTACCGCCGCATCAACCAGGCTGCGCACACTGCGCTGGACGCCATCGGAGCCGAGGCCCACGGCCAGAGCGCCGCCGCCCGTATGAGTGTGAGCATGGGTATCCGCACCCGGACGATGATGGACAAATCGACCCGCAATCTGGCTACGATGCTGGCCGAGGGCAGCGGCCAGGGCGTGCTGGACTGCAAGCGCGCCGAGCGCGACTACCCCGAGGCCAGCCCCGGCGCCTTCAAGCTCTGCCATGAGCTGGGCGCGTTCCAGAGCGATGCCGAGGAGACCTGGAGGGGGGTTGTGTAAAAAAGGAAAAGCCTTCCCCCTTGGGGGAAGGTGGCCGTAGGCCGGATGAGGGGCGGCCTTCCCGCTGCAGCCCGTTCACGGGCAATTGCGGAAAAGCCGCCCCTCATCCGTCACCTTCGGTGACAGCTTCCCCCGCGGGGGAAGCTTTTTTGTACTTACAGCTTCAAATCCCTTTCTTTGATCCACCCCTTCTTCCGCAGAACCTCGCAGAAGATCGTGCTCAGCACGGCGGGCAGGACAAAGCAGATCAGCACCAGACCGATCCAGTCAAAGGCCGTCACGGCCTTGCCGCTCTCGATCCAGCCGGTGTAAACGCCGATCTGGCCGACCAGACCGCAGGTGCCCATGCCGGAGGAAACGGCAGGACCGTTCATCTCCAGATGAAACAGGCAGGTGGCAATGGGGCCGGTGATGGCCGCGGCCAGCGTCGGGGGAATCCAGGTGCGGGGGTTGCGCAGGATGTTGGGCATCTGCAGCATGCTGGTGCCCAGACCCTGACTGACGAGACCGCCGACGCCGTTCTCCTTATAGCTCATGACCGCAAAGCCCACCATCTGGGCGCAGCAGCCCGCCACGGCGGCACCGCCGGCCAGACCCGTCAGGCCCAGCGCTGCGCAGATGGCTGCACTGGAGATGGGAAGCGTCAGCGCCATGCCGACCAGCACAGAAACCACAATGCCCATCAGAAACGGCTGCAGCTCGGTGGCCCACATGATGAGGCTGCCCACGGCGGACGCCACCGCGCCGATGGACGGCGCAAACAGCGCGCTCAGGCCGACGCCCACCAGAATTGTGACGGCAGGGGTCACGAGAATGTCAATCTTCGTCTCCTTGCTGACCAGCTTGCCGACCTCGGCGGCAATGATGGCAATCAGGTAGACGGCCAGGGGGCCGCCTGCGCCGCCCAGCTCATTGGCAGCGCCGCCCACGGCGATTAGGCTGAACAGCACCAGCTGCGGCGCGTGCAGCGCGTAGCCGATGGACGCGGCCATGGCCGGGCCTGCGACTGCCGCCGCATAACCGCCCGCCGTGACCAGAAACGCCAGCCCCAGCTGCTGGCCCAGCGTCTTGATGATCGTGCCGATCAGCAGGCTGGCGAACAGTCCCTGCGCCATCGCGCCCATGGCGTCGATGCCGTAGCGGTGCGCCGAGATCACGACGTCCTTGCGCTTGAAAAACGATTGTACCGATTGGATTGCTTGTTCCATGGGTATACTCTCCTCTTTCCTCTGAATTGTAAAAATTCTAGCACTTTGCCCCGCAAAAAACAATCCGTTTGATTGAAAAAGCCATGCAAATGCGCTACAATTATAAATAAACCAGCAAAAAGGGGAGAGATACCCATGGTCGAAAATTTTACCGCCCACATCACACCGTTTGGGCTGGACCGCAACACCTTTGTTTACCTGCCCGATGACTGGCAGTCGTCCGGCAGGCGCTACCCCGTTGTGTATATGTTTGACGGGCACAACCTGTTTTTTGACTCTACCGCGACCTACGGCACCTGCTGGGGCCTGAAGGAATACATGGACGCCCACCCGCAGGCTATCATCGTTGCGCCGGAGTGCAACCATGAGGGCAACGCCCGGCTTGAGGAGTACAGCCCCTACGACTTTGTGTGGCAGGAATACGATATAAAGGGCCGCGGCAAGGCGTATCTGGACTGGATGGTTCAAGAATTAAAGCCGCTCATCGACGCAAAATACCCCACGCTGCCGGACCGGGAGAACACAGCCATCGGCGGGTCGAGCATGGGCGGGCTGATGAGCCTGTACGGCGTCACGGCGTATAACGAGACGTTCAGCCGCGCGGCCTGCCTGTCGCCGTCGGTGCGGTTCAGCTTTACCGAGGTGAAGGCCGACATCAAAAAAGCAAAGCTGGCTCCCGGCACGCGGGTCTATATCAGCTGGGGCGAGCGCGAGGGCAATGGCCGCCACGCGCTGGCCCAGTACACCGGCAAGGCGCTGGAGGTCACGAATTTACTGACCGCCAGGGGCGCGACGGTCTACCCCTACTGCCAGCTGGACGGCAGGCACTGCGAGGCCGACTGGCGGCGTCAGCTGGGGCGCTGCTTTGCATTTCTGTTCGGATGGAGGTAAGCCGTGGCAAAGCAAAACAAAAGCAAAAAGAAAAAGCGCCCCGCCCCGCAGGCCCCGGCGGCCAAGCCCGCCCAAACTGCGCCCGCGCCGGAGCAGCCGCCCCGCACGGCTAAGCTGATGGCGGCGCTGTGCTATCTGAATGTGCTCATCCTCATCCCCGCCTGCACAAAATGGCGGCACGATGAGTTTGTAAAGTTCCACCTGAATCAGGGCCTTGTTGTGCTGGCGCTGGCCACGGTCTGCGCCTGCGTCGGCTTCCTGCCCCACGGCAGTGAGCTGGGCCTGACCCTGACGCTGCTGGTGGATGTGCTGTCCCTCGTCGGGCTGGTGCAGACCCTGCGCGGACTCAAAAGCCCGCTGCCGGGCATCTGGCGCATCACCCGTGCGTTCCATCCTTTTAACTGAACAGGAGATGCTAGTATGTCTAAAGCTGTTATCTTTTTTGCCCCCGGCCTTGAGGAGTGTGAGGGTCTGCTCTGCGTGGACATCCTGCGCCGCGCCGGTGTCGAGGTCACGATTGCCGCCGTCGGCGGGGAGAAGATCGTCAAGAGTGCCCGCCAGATCAGCGTTGTGGCCGACGCCCTGGCCGAGGAGCTGGACTACACGGTGTTTGACGCCTGCATCCTGCCCGGCGGCATCCCCGGTGTGCCCAACCTGAGGGCCGACGCCACGGTGCGCCGGGTCTGCCGGGACTTTGCCGCCGAGGGTAAGGTCGTGGCCGCCATCTGCGCCGCGCCCACCGCGCTGGCGGCGTTCGGCGTGCTGAACGGCAAAAAGGCCACGGTCTACCCCGGCATGGACGCCGACCTGACCGCCGCAGGGGCCAGCTACACCGGACTGCCCCTCACCATCGACGGCAGCATCGTCACCGGCGAGGCCCTCGGTGCCGCCATCCCGTTTGCGCTGGCGCTTGCCCGCATCCTGGCCGGTGCCGACGCCGCCAACAGGGTCAAGAGCGCGATCGTGTATCAGTAATTTATAGGTCGGCGTCCCCGACGATCCGCGGGAGCCTGCGGCCACCGCGAAGCGCCGGCGGGCGGACAATGCCCGCCCCTACAGCCATACAATAAAACGCCCTGTCTTTTTCAAGACAGGGCGTTGCTTTTTTAGTTATTTCCGACCACGCTGCAGCTCGATCCAGGCCAGGTCGCCTCTCTCCAGACCGTGGATCAGAACTTCCGCGGTGGCGATGTTCGTGGCGACAGGGATCGTGTGCATGTCGCACAGGCGCAGCAGCATCATGTCGTTCGGCTCGCCGGGCTTGGCACCGACGGGGTCACGGAAGAACAGCAGCATGTCCACCTCGCCGCAGCCGATCATGGCAGCGATCTGCTCGGCACCGCCGCGGCCTCCCGGATACAGCGTGCGCACCGGCAGACCGGTGGCATCATGGACGATTTTGCCGGTCACGCCCGTGGCGATCAGGTCATTCTCAGACAAAATGCGCACATAGGCAGTGCAGAACTGAGCCATCAATTCCTTGCGGGAATCGTGGGCAATCAAGGCAATTCTCATGGCTGAACTCTCCCCCTACAGCGGCCACCGCGTGGCCGTAAAACAAGCATATATTCTATAATATAATATATGCACAAAAAATGCAAGTGCGGCAGCCGCAAAAACTGACAAAAAATGCGCCGTCCGGCCAAGTGCTTGACGGATTGCCCAAACAGTACCGAAAAATTTTGGTAAAACAGCGCGCCGCAGTTGTGCTATAATGAAAAAAACGGACAGAACAATGTACAGCTTTCTGTCTAAAAGGAGGATTCACCATGAGGAAATCAGCCCAGACCGTCATCCGCCCGGATGCCTATTATACCATCGCCGCCGCCAATGGCCGCGTGCTGGAAGTGGCCGATTTCAACACCGAGAACGGCGCGTCCGTCCGCCTGTGGAGCTACGAGGGTCAGCCCTGGCAGCAGTGGCAGTTTGTGGAAGCGGGGGACGGCGAGTACCGCATCAGGAACCGCTTTACGGGCAAGGTCATGGACTTGGCCATGTCCGGCGTCTGCAACGGCACCTGGGTCCACCAGTGGACCCAGACCGCGGGCGCGGGTCAGCGCTGGCAGATCGTGGAGGCGGGCGGCGGCAAGGTCAAGCTGCGCAACGTCCTGGCCGATAAGGTCATTGACCTGGTGGGAATGCGCGTGGAGAACGGCACCCAGGCCCAGATCTGGCAGGATGTCTTTGGCGAGAACCAGCTCTGGAAGCTCGACCCTGTGCCCGAGCGCCTGCTGAACAAGGAGACCCCCGCCCCGACGCCGAAGGCTGCGCCCAGGAAGGCCGCTGCCAAGCCGACCCGGACGCAGACCGAGAAGAAAACCTCCGGCAAGGCCGCAAGAAGAACCAGTAAAAATAAGTAAGGGCAATACCGCAAACGGGCAAGAATGGCGAGCTTGCCCCTCATCAATCACCTTCGGTGACAGCTTCCCCCACGGGGGAAGCCTTTTTTTGGCTTGCGGGGATAGAAAAATGTTGCTATAATAAAAACAGGAAAGAATGCTGTAGGGGCCGGACGTGTCCGACCCCTACAAGGCGGCGAATAAAACCGAAAGGCAGTACGACCATGCAGTTTACCGAACTTACGAACGTTTCACCCGAAATCATCCGCGCTACGCAGGCGATGGGCTTTACCGACATGACCGAAATCCAGGAAAAGGCCATCCCGCTGATGCTGGCCGGGCACGATATGATCGCCAAAGCCCCCACGGGCACCGGCAAAACCGTGGCGTTCGGCATTCCCATCCTGTCCAAGGTCGATCCTGCCAGCCTGAAGCCGCAGGCCGTTATTTTAAGCCCCACGCGGGAGTTGGCCCAGCAGATCGCCCAGGACCTGCAAAATCTGGCGCAGTTTCTGCCTGACATCAAAATCGTCTGCGTCTATGGCGGCGCGGGCATGGACAAGCAGCAGCGCCAGCTCAAAGCCGGCTGCCAAATCGTCGTTGCCACGCCGGGCCGCCTGATGGACCACTACCGCCACCACGCCATTGATGTCTCCGACGTCAAAACCGTCGTGCTGGACGAGGCCGACGAGATGCTGAACATGGGCTTTTACAAGGACGTCAAGTACATCATCGACCTGATGAAGCACCGCGAGAGCCTGTCGATGTTCTCGGCGACCATCAGCCGCGAGGTGCTGGACATCGGCTGGCTCTACCAGCACAACGCCGCTGAGGTCAGCGTCCAGCCCGTCGAGGATTCCAGCCCGAAAATTGCCCAGTACAAGCTGCTGACCACGGGCCGTGACAAGCTGGCCGACGCCGCGCAGATCATCATTGACGAGGGCTACAAGCGGGTCATGATCTTCTGCAACACCAAGTACAACACGGGGATGCTGGCCAACCAGCTTGCCCGGCTGAACTTCAACGTGGACTGCCTGCACGGCGACCTGTCCCAGGCTGAGCGCAACCGCATCATGACGCGGTTCAAGGCCGGGGAGATCGACGTGCTGGTCGCCACCGATGTGGCGGCGCGCGGCATTGACGTTTCCGATGTGGATGCCGTCATCAACTACGACGTGCCCGAGGAAAACGAGCACTACACCCACCGCATTGGCCGCACGGGCCGCGCCCGCAAGCAGGGCGCGAGCTACCTGTTCTACACGAAGGAGGAGCAAAAGCGCGTGGACCAGCTGCTGCGCCTGACCCGCAACACCGACGACTGCAAGAGCGTAAAATTTGACTTTAACCATGAGCATCTGAAAATCGAGGACACCGCCCCGGTAGATAAGTTCCAGATCAAGGCATATTTTTAAGTCGGTAGAGCCGTAGGGGCCGGGCGTGCCCGGCCCGGAGGTTTACGCGGGATGCCCCTTTATGGGCCGATTTGCAGGCAGGGGTCTTGCCCCCCTCCGCGGCGGCCAGAGGGCTGGCCGCCCTCTGCAGACTGCCCCAAAAGTATTTGTGCAAAACAAAAAGCGACCACCTGTTTCTCAGATGGCCGCTTTTATTTTGCCTGTTACAGGCTTTCGATCATATTTGCCACGATCTCCGTTGCGGTCTTAACGTACTCGGTGATGCTGAACTGCTTGACAACGAGCACCTCATAGCCGCTCTCGTCGGCGTTGTCGCTCATGGCGCGCAGGATGACGCAGGGCACGCCGTTGCGGCCCGCGATCTGGCTGACCGCCGCGCCCTCCATTTCGACGCAGTCGGGGTGGCACTTTTCCTCAATTGCCTTTTTCGTCTCGGCGTCGCCGACGAAGGTGTCGCCCGTGGCGATCTTGCCTGCGATGGCCTTCACGCCGCAGGCAGCGCAGGCGTCGAGCGCGGCCTGCACCAGCGCGGGATCGCCGTGGTACTCGGTCTGGAACGGTGCGCTCTGGGCGATCATGCTCAGCTCGGCGTCGTGGTAGACGACGGTCTCACCGACGCAGACGTCGCCGATGCCGATTTTGCTGGTCATATTGCCCGCAATGCCGCTGAAAATCAGCTTATCAATGCCGTATTTTGTGCACAGCACCTGCACGGTGGACGCGGCGTTGGCCTTGCCCATGCCCGCGCAGCAGACGACGACCTGTTTGCCCTGCAGCGTGCCGCAGTGGTACTCGACCCCGGCGTAGTTCTCTTTGGTCACGTTCTCCAGCCGTGCGCACAGCTGGTCGACTTCGTCGGGCATAGCGCCCATAATGCCAATAATCACGGTCAAACCTCCGTTAAACGTTGAACAAAAATTCGATAACGTCACCGTCGTTCACGACGTACTCCTTGCCCTCGGTGCGCTGCAGGCCCTTGGCCTTGACGGCGGCATAGTTGAAGTCGGCGTCCTCCAGGTCTTTGTACGCGATGACCTGCGCACGGATGAAGCCGCGCTCAAAGTCGCTGTGGATCTTGCCGGCAGCCTGCGGGGCCTTGGTGCCCTTCCTGATGGTCCAAGCGCGGCATTCCTTCTTGCCGTCGGTCAGGAAGCTGATGAGGCCCAGCAGCTCGTAGCTGGCCTTGATGAGCTTGTCCAGACCGGTGGACTCGATGCCCATTTCCTGCAGGAACGCAATTTTTTCCTCCTGCGTGGAACCGGCAATGTCCTCCTCGGTCTTGGCGCAGATGGGGATGGCCTGGGCGTTTTCCTCCTTGGCACGGGCGGCGACGAGCGGGAAGTAGGGGTTCTCGTCCAGCCCGCCCAGCAGGTCGTCCTCACCGACGTTGCAGGCGTAGATGACGGGCTTGGCGGACAGCAGGCCCAGCTCCTTGCGGGCGGCCTTCACGGCGTCGTCGCTCTCGTCAAAGTCAAAGCTGCGCGCGGGCTTGCCGCCCTCAAGCCAGGCGGCCAGGTCGGCCAGCCAGGCAGCCTCGGCGGCAGCGGCTTTGTTGCCGGTCTTGGCAGCCTTCTGCTGGCGGCCCAGGCGGTTGCTGACGACCTCGAGGTCGGCCAGGATCAGCTCCAAGTCGATGGCATCAATGTCGCGGATGGGGTCAACGCTCTCGGGCTTGTTGACGTCCTCGACCACATGGATGATGTTGTCATCGTCGAAGCAGCGCACAACATGGACGATGGCGTCGCACTCGCGGATGTGGCCCAGAAACTTGTTGCCGAGACCCGCGCCCTGGCTGGCACCCTTGACCAGACCTGCAATGTCAACAAACTCAACGATGGCAGGCGTTTTCTTGTCGGTCTGCCAGATCTCGGCCAGCTTGTCCAGCCGCGGGTCGGGCACGGGCACGATGCCGGAGTTCGGCTCAATCGTGCAGAAGGGGTAGTTGGCCGCCTGCGCGTTCTGGGTGCTGGTCAGCGCATTGAACAGGGTAGACTTGCCCACGTTGGGCAGACCCACGATTCCTAATTTCATATTTCTCCATATCTCCTTTATTATCGTTGTTTTTTGTTACCGGATTTGGGGTTTTACCCCCATTTTACCCCCATTTTCGAGGTTTACCCCTTTTTCTCACTATCAGCTGCCTCAAAAAGACGCACGGCGTTCTGCATTGAATCATCAGAAACATGGACGTATTTGTCCATCGTCGTCTTGATACTGGCGTGCCCCAGCAGCTGCTGCAAGACCTTGGGCTGCATGCCGCGCTCAATCGCGCGGGTAGCATACGTATGGCGCAGCGCATGCATCCCAAAGGGAGCAATGCCGGCTTTTTCGCACAGCTTATAGAGGTGGGTGTCATAGGAACTGTTCTTAATCGGCTCACCGGTTCGATAGTTTACAAAGACCAAATCGTGCATGCAGAAGTACATCTGCCTTCCGGTACGGCGATCTGTGTATTCCAGAATCTGCTGCAACGTGGGCGACTCTTTACGGGTCAAGCGCTCATCATAGCAGCTCTTCAAAATACGATATGCGGTATCGGTCAAGGGGATAGTGCGGTAGCTTTTCACCGTTTTGGGAGGCCCGGCACGCCAGTACTTGAAGTGGTGGCGGTACTCCAAACTTTTATTGACGGTAAGAGTACGCTTTTTCCAGTTGATGGCATCCCAAGTCAAACCAATCAGTTCACCCGTACGCAGCCCGGTTTCCAGCAGCAGTGCATATTGCCGGTAGTTGTGAGAATCCTTGGCTACGGCAAGGAAGCGCTTCTGTTCCTCAACGGAAAGGTAGCGAATATCGTCCACTGCACGGACCGGCTTGTTATAGCGCACGCCATTCATCGGATGTTTGACGATAATATCGTTCATCACAGCAGATTTGAACATGGTACCCATAGCAATGTAAGTCTGACGGATTGTAGAACCGGCGTAAGTACTTTCCATGCGGTTCAGAATAATCTGGCAGTGCATCGGCTTTACGTCGCCCATGCACATGGTTCCAATCAGTGGCTGAACATTTCTCTTATAGCGTTCCGTATAGTTGCGGATGCAGTTCGGGGAAAGGTTACAGATGATGTTCGTGATCCAGTAGTCAAACCAGTTGTCTACGGACATGTCAGAGTTGCAGGTAATGACGCGATGACGCAATTCGTATTTCGTATCGGCAAGCCAATTCTTGGCTTCAGGCAGCGACTTGAAATACTTTTCTCGCCGCTCCCCGTCTTTGGTATAGTATCTTGCGGAATATAACCCGTCCTTTCTTTGGCGTATGCCTTTTCCGCATTCTTTTCGCTTTAGGCTTTTACCCATAGTGGACTCCTTTCCAAAGCGGGAATCCAACGCGATACTGAAATTATAGCACATGAAATCCCTATTTTCAACGGCATTACCTCTCTTAAATAATCAGCTTGCTGCTGATGTAGGCTTCAAATTCTTTGCGTTTGACCAATTTCTTTGACCCTACATACAACACGAAAGGACAGTTGGGCTGTTTGAGCATGGCATCAATTTTGTTGATGCCGATATTGCTGTATTCGGACGCTTCCTTGATGGAAAGCGTTAGTTTAAGATGGATGGGTACACTTTCGGAATCTCGCATAATAAATGTCTCCTATTGCCTTTGTGGTGTCAGCTTTTCTTCGCGCGCGTGACAGCATCGATTTAAGAAATAAATCTTGCTGTATTCTAATTTTAATAGGAAAAACAACGATGGTATATACAAAAGCTGCGCGGATGTAATGCGGACACTATGCTTTTATCATGCAAAATCTCACCATCTTGACAGGGCGGACTTTCTTGTGCTATACTCCACCTGTAAATGATTTTTGTGCCTTATGCACACGCTGTTTAAGTTTGTAATTCGTGCCAGCAGCCTTGTCCTGCCCATACCGGGCGGACGCTGTTGGCACTTTTCTTTTTATAGTGGGTGAAAACACCCAACCATAGCGAGAAGGATCGTGGTTCACGGTTTGCCGTGAGCATCAGGCATTGCCTGCGATTGTTCTCGCTTTTTATTTTGTTTCAGAGCCGACAGGCTTTGAGAAATACATTCTATATAGGAAAGGTGGAACACCAAATGAATGAACAGGCAAGACCCAAGGCAATCGCACGGCGCATCACGCGCCCGCGCAAGGCAAGACCCATCCCACGCAATTTGCAGTATCGGCTGTACAATGTGCGCACCCGGCCCAAGCGTCCCTATCTCCGGCGCGAGAGGAGGGGCTGAAGATGCCGGAGCACATACGGCAGGAACCCAAGGTGCTGGTCAGCACCGAAAACCTCACCGAGCAGGAATGGCTGGCATACCGCAGGCGGGGGATAGGCGGCAGCGATGTCGCCGCGATCCTCGGCATTTCTCCGTTCCGAACCGCCCGCGATCTGTACGATGACAAGCTGAACATCGCTTTGGCTGTCGATGATGCAGGCAACTGGGTAGCGCTGGAAATGGGGCATCTGCTGGAACCACTGGTTGCCCAGATATTCACCAAGAAAACCGGGTTGGAAGTTTTCCAAATCAAGAAGATGTTCCAGCACCCGCAATATCCCTTTATGCTGGCAGATGTGGACTACTTTGTTCGCCTGCCAAACGGAAAAATTGCGCTGCTGGAAATCAAAACGACCAACTACAACGCAAAAGACCACTGGTGGAAGGACGGCGAGGAATGTGTTCCTGTCTACTACGAGACACAGGGGCGGCACTACATGGCCGTCATGGACATGGACGAAATCTTCTATTGCTGTCTCTACGGCAACAATGAGGACGAAGTCATTATCCGCCACCTGTACCGTGACCGGGAATATGAGCAGGAAATGGTCTATCTGGAACGCGAGTTTTGGCACGACCACATCTTGACCCGCATCCCGCCGCCCTACACCGAGGACGGCAGTCTGATTCTCGAAAGCCTGCGCCGCCGCTTAGGTGCTGCGGATAAGACGATTCCTGCCATCCAGCTGGACAATGACCTGTCTGCTACCATGCTGCGGTATCTCCGCTTACAGGAGCAAAAGCAGCAAGTGGAAACGCAGGCAAAAACGCTGGACACAGAAATGCAGCGGCTGAAAGGTCAGATGGTTGCCAAACTGGACGGCAGCTGCATGGCGATGGGGGAGTACGGCGGTACACAGTACACAATCAGCTACAACCCCGTCAGCCGGACAGGCATCACGAAAGACAATCTCCAAAAGCTGAAGTTGCTGCACCCGGATATTTACGATGAATACGTCACAGTGTCGGAATCACGGCGGTTCAGCATCAAGGCAAAAGCGGCAGACGAAGCCGCCTGACAAAGAAGGGAGCGTGCCTATGCACGACAGTGAACAGGAACACAGCGGCATCACCGGCTGCCGTGTTACCTACGAATCCACGATTTTTTACAATGAAGCAAACAAATTCTCCATCATCGTTGTCAAGACCAGTGACCCGCGCATCCCGCCGCAGGCTTGCAGCGGCCGCTACTACGGCGACCGTATGCTGCGCTTCACGGCAGTGGGGTACGAACTGCCCCGCACCAAGGCGGTGGAGCTGGAACTGGATGGCGAGTGGGTGGAGAGCAAGTACGGGTACCAGCTGCAAGTCGAGCAGTGGCAGGAAATCGTTCCGCAGACAGCGGACGGTCTGCTGGC
>NZ_FUYF01000069.1 GCF_900167555.1 Gemmiger formicilis
TTTACCTTCCACGCCCTGCGCCACACCTTCGCCACCCGTGCGCTGGAGCGCGGCATGGACTACAAGACCCTGTCAGCCATCCTCGGTCATTACTCCGTAGCGTTCACAATGGACACCTACGTTCACAGCATGGACGAACACAAGCGCCACGAAATGGATAAGATGGACGATCTGTTCGGGATGCAGTACCGTATCTCTGTGGAGAACCAGCCGTATCCTGTGCTTTGCACACTCTCAGCGGACGGCTGCACCGCCCATGTTCCCGACTTCCCCAAAGTTACCGCACAAGCCCCCACGCTGGACGCCGCCCTGCTCGAAGTCAAACAGCAAATCCAAAAAGCCCTGCGCCAATGCAAGAACCCGCCCATTCCCACCAAACAAGACCAAATCGTAGTGCCAAACAACAGCGTGTTGGTACTCGTCAAAGCCGGGTAATGCCACTGAATAGTTTTTAACACCACATGGTGCGTCTGTTGAAATTTTCAGTAGGCGTACCATCTTGTATTTACTTTTACGCTCTTATCTGTTATAATTAAAGCGTGAAAGTTAGGTGAGCCACATGACAAAATTTGAACAGCTTGATACCATGCTGAAACAGGGGAACGGCTACATCACGACCCGCGCGGTTACAGCGCAGGGCATCTCTAAACCCTACTTTGCCGAATACGCCCGCAGCCGAGAACTGGAGCGTGTCGCGCACGGCGTATACCAATCGCCCGATGCATGGCCGGATGATATGTATATTCTCCACCTGCGCAACAGCAATATCGTTTTCTCCCACCAGTCGGCGTTGGCGCTCCACGGTATGATGGAACGCGAGCCGCACTACATCTACGTTACGGTCAAGCAGGGTTACAACGCCACACACCTGCGCAAGCAGGGCGTGATTGTGCATACAGTTTCCCCGGAGATTTTCACACTGGGGCTGACCACTGCCACGACCACTTTTGGCAATACCGTTCCCACCTATGACCGTGAACGCACACTCTGCGATGTCATTCGCCAGCGGGGTGCTATGGACGTGCAAACCTACCAAACTGCCATCCGCGAGTATATGCTGCACGGTCACAAAAACCTGCCTCATCTCATCCGGTGCAGCCGCGCACTAAAAGTTGAGGATGACGTAAGACGATACTTGGAGGTGTTTTTACTATGATCAAGACCTCACGACAGTTGAAGGATAAAATCAAAAATCTGACGCACGGCGATAGTCTGAAGTCGCAGACTCTGCTGCGTACCTACATGATGGAACGCTTTTTAGAGCGTCTCGCCGTTTCCCAGTACAACAGCCATTTTGTACTGAAAGGCGGGATGCTGGTGTCCTCAATGGTCGGCATCCACCAACGTGCCACAATGGATATTGATGCCACCGTAGTCGCCCTGCCGCTGACATTGGAGGACGCTACACGGACGATTCAAGAAATCGTCAATATCGACCTGCAGGACGGCGTGGTTTTCAGCATTACCAATGCAGAAAGCATTATGGAAGAACATGACTATCCCGGCTTGCGTTTCACGCTGATTGGTACGCTTGACGTTCTGCGGCAGAAAGTGAAAATTGACATTTCCACCGGCGATGCTATCACACCTCGTGCCATTGAATATCGGTATCCTCTCATGTTTGAGGACCGCAGTTTGCAGATTATGAGCTACAATCTCGAAACGCTGCTTGCCGAGAAACTGGAAACCATCATGTACCGTGGCACAAGCAATACACGGATGCGCGGTTTTTACGACATTTATATGCTAACTGGGAAACCCAGCATTGCAATCAACGACGCGACCTTGTATCGTGCATTCCTCGCAACCAGCAACACACGCCGCACGACTGGATTTATCCCGCAATTTGCAGCCATCCTTGAATCAGTAGAATCCAATGGCGAAATACAGAAAATTTGGAACAAGTTCTGCAAGGACAACGATTATGTCCTCGAACACGACTGGCACAAAATCATGGCATCCGTAAAAATCATGGAAAACCGGCTAGAGCAGCAGCGAGAACGAGCAAAGCGTTCACGCACACTGGAACGCTGACCGCTCCTATATTTACCTGCCAACTCCACAAAATTTATCCACAAAAAGCGCCCGGACGGTTGAAAAGTTCAGCCGTCCGGGCGCAGTCGTTTTCTCGTTTTGGGGTCATTTTGGGGTCAAAGTTACCAGCTTGTTACCACTTTTGCCATAAGGTAGAAAAAAGCTCGTTGAAACTTGTCGTTTCAACGAGCTTTTGTTGGTTGCGGAGACAGGACTTGAACCTGCG
>NZ_FUYF01000005.1 GCF_900167555.1 Gemmiger formicilis
CTTTGCTAATGTGCGATAAAGAAGTAATAGAAGTGTAAAAAATTTTGCCGTTCCTATCCGGCACTTAGGGCTGTGTCGGATAGGTCAGGCGTTAGGCTTCCGGCAAGTCTATCTTGCCGACAAAGCTGTAATAAATCTCAATGTCCTGCCTGCGGGTGCCGTTCTCGTCATAGCTGCACTCATGCACGACGATTTTCTCAATCATTTCCCGCAAGAGGGTGGGGGTCAATTCTTCAAAAGCAAGGTGCTTTCTCACAATCCCCATGAATTTCTCGGCGTTGACGGTGGCGGCCTGCGACTTGGAAAGTTCCTCCTGCAAAGCGGCAGCCCGGTCTTTCAGTTCCCGCTGCTCCTGCTCATAGTCCGCCGACAGCTCCATGAAACGCTCGTCGCTGATTTTGCCGCTTACATTGTCCTCATACAGCCGCTTGATAATGCGGTTCACTTCGGCAATGCGTGTCTGGGCCTGTTCAAGCTGCTTCGTGGCTGCGGCGGTCTTTCTCTTGCCGCCGATTTCGTTCTGCTGGATGAGCAGCTTTACAAAGCGGCTCTCATGCCTGGCGGCGTATTCCGTCACTTGCCGGAGATTGGAAAGCACGCCCGCCGTCAAAAGGTCGGTGCGGATAAAGTGTGCCGTACAGTCACGGGTACGCTTCTTGTAGCTGCCGCAGATATAACAGTCCTGCTTGCGGTTCTTGTTCTGATACCGCTGCTGATACAGCACATGGCCGCAGTCGGCGCAGAACAGCATACCAGAGAACAGCCCCACTTCATCATAGCGGTTCGGGCGTTTTCGCTGCTTGCGTAACTCCTGCACACGCTCCCATGTTTCCGTGTCGATAATCGGCTCATGGTGATTTGGGAAGATAGCCTGCTTCTCGATGGGGTTCTCAACGCTGTGCTTGACCTTGTAAGAGGGCTTCTCCGTCTTGAAGTTTACCAGACAGCCAGTGTACTCCCGGTTTTCCAGCAGATGGACGACGGTGTTTGTCGCCCACTTGCACTCATAGCCGGGGTGGTAGCGTCGGGTGCTGCCCGTCCTGCGGTATTCCAGCGTCCCCGGCGTGGGGATTTGCTGCTCCGTCAGCATACGGGCAATCTTGGTCGGGCCATTTCCCGCAAGGCAAAGCTGGTAAATCTGCCGGACAACCGGGGCGGCTTCCTCGTCAACGATATAGTTCTCGTCCTTGTCCATGAGATAGCCATAGACTGGCTTGCTGGTTACAGGCTTGCCGCTCATGCCTTTTGCTTTCTTTACTGCCTTGATTTTCTTGCTCGTATCTCTCACCAGCCATTCGTTAAATAAGTTCCGCAGAGGGGTAAAATCATTGTCCATGCCGCCGTTTGCGCTGTCCACGTTGTCATTGACAGCGATAAAACGCACGCCCTTTTGAGGGAACAGCATTTCCGTGTAAAATCCCACCTGCAAGTAATTACGCCCCAGCCTGCTCATGTCCTTGACTATGACGGTGCCGACTTTCCCGGCTTCAATGTCTGCAAGCATGGCTTGAAATCCGGGCCGCTGGAAGTTCGCACCTGAGTAGCCGTCGTCGGTGTACCAGCGCAGATTGGTAAAGCCGTTCTGCTTGGCGTAGGCTTCCAAAATCCGTTTCTGGTTGGAAATGGAATTGCTCTCGCCTTGCAATTCGTCCTCATGGGACAATCTCGGATAAAGGGCGGTAATGAGGTTTTGGGTGGCTTGTCTTAACATAAAATCCTCCGTTTCCGACAGCCAGCCCCACTATTCCGTGGTTTCATTGTACCACGGAACAGGGGCGGCTGTACAGCGGTAAAAGTGATAAATCTGCTTCTTTACAGCTTGTCAAATCGCCTTTTTTTGTGTAGCAGCGGCTTCCGCTTCCAGTACCCTCGCCATCTTGTCGGCGGCGGTGCTGGTGGTGTCTTTCTTGAAAAAGCCGGACACGACAAGAACGGTATTCCCCATGCGGATTTCCGTCACGCAGTCGGGGCGGCGGGTGGTACGGTGGTCGTGCTGCTTGATATTCTCCATAGGCAATACTCCTTTCATTCAGCCAGCAGTTTCTTCATGGTTTCCATTTTCCGCTTTGCGGTTTCCTGCCGGAAGTTGACGCCAGTAAAGCGTATCGGGACGCACATGGACAGCAGTCGGTCATAAATCCGGGAATGGGCCGTGTCTGTCGGCTTTTTCAACTCGTCCAGCGGGCGGTTGGTGGTGGCGATCAGCGGCTTGTTGCTGCGGTATCGGGTATCAATCACATGGAATACCTGTTCCAGTCCATAGTCGGTGCCACGCTCCATGCCGAAGTCGTCAATGATAAGCAGCGGATAGCGGCAAAGGCGGGAAATATACTCATTCCGGCCTGTAAAGCCGGGAGAGAGGTCGCCCAGGATAACGGCGAAGTTCGTCATATATACGGGGACTTCTTTCTCCATGAGGGCGTTTGCGATACAGCCCGCAAGGTAGCTTTTCCCGTTGCCGACGTTCCCCCAGAACAGGCAGCCGATGTTTTCGGCCTGCATTTCTTCCCAATGCTCCGCATACCGCCGGGCAATCCCGGTCTGCGGGTTTCTGCCGTTGTCGTTCTCGAATGTCCATTGCTGCATGGCTGAGTCGGCAAAAGCCCTCTGTTTCAGATTTTCCACGGCTTCCACATGGCGGCGGTGTTCCTCGGCGGCCTGCCGCTGCTCACGGGCGGCTCTCTGGCAGTCGCACTCTGCCGGGTGGCGGTCACGGCCAAACAGCTCCTTACCCTCCGGGAAGTAGGCTTCTTTCGGCGTATGGCACTTTCCGCAGTAAAGCAGTCCGTCCTCGCCGATATAGTCCTCCATCTCCGGGGCGGCGGTTGTCATGTTCTCCAAAATATCTTTGATTTCACTTGTCATAAGCTTTCTCCCTCCATACAGGTATAGTCGGGGATGCCCTGTTTTACGGCTCCCTTTTTGTCATTGGCCGCCCATCTGTGCAAGGCGGCGGCATAATTCTGGTAGGCTTTCCCGCTGGCGGCAAGGTAATGGCTCATTTCCTCAATCAGCCGTTCCAGCCTGTCCGGGTATTCTGCCTGTAACTCGTCATATTCGTCCTTTGACAGAAAAATATTCTCATATCGGCCATAAGCTGTGGGCGGCTCCCCACTCGCTCTCATTGTTTGGTTCTCTATTAAGTTGTTTATATTAGTTTTGTTAGGGGTCGGTTTTCCGACCATCATAGGGTCGGTTTTCCGACCGTCATAAGGTCGCTTTTCCGACTGTATGAGGGTCGCTTTTCCGGCCATCAGTTGGTCGGAAAACCGTACCACTGGGACAGGCGGCACTTTCACATAAAGCCGATTGGGTGCGGAGAAGCCCCGCCGTTCCCGTTCTAAAAGCCCGGCTGCGTCCAGTTCTTTCAAGGCTCCCTTGATGGCGGTACAACCCTTGTCCAGCATTTCCGCTATCTCCGCAACGGGGTAGACAATGAATATCCTGCCCTCGCCGTCCTGCCAGCCGTTCTTCTGTGACAGGGTGGAGCGGTCTAATAAAAGCGCATACAGCAGCTTGGCGGTCTGTGAAATCTCCATTTTCAGCAGGAAACGGGGGTATGGAAGATAGGCGGGCAGCGTGGTGTCTGCCCTGATATAATCAGCGATAGTATCACCTCCCTCTGTGTTGTGTCGTTTTTGGGCTTTGTCACGCATTAGGACGGCATTTCCGGGGGGAAAGGATAAATGTATCGCATACCCTTTGACACCCACGAAAAAAGCCTTGATTTATGCGGGTTTGAAAGGCTCTAAAGCGTGACATTTCTGCCTTTGTTTCCGCTTTCTCTCGGCGGCTTTGCGTTTCTTCATGCACCCGGCGCAGCCGGGGCAGTATTTCCCCCGGTTGGATTTGGGGACAAAGGCCGCCCCGCAGACCGCGCAGCGTTTCCGGCTCCCCCGGTACAAGAGGGCTGCGGCCAGCTCCCCGTCAAGGGGCAGGACAGCCACACGGAACCAGCGGCACATGAGGGAATAGGAAATGCTCTGGACGCACACGCAAGGCTCCCCGTCGTCTAACAGCAGGCAGTTCCCCTCGTCGTAGTTACAGCACTCATGCACAAGGCGGCGGGCTGCCTGGTGCTGGCGGTAGTCCATGCGGGACGGCTTATCGTTCATGGCTCTGCTCCTTTCTGCGGTGCGGCTCTTCCCGGCGCAAAATCTGGTCGATGTTCCGCTTGACGGTCTGCAACTCCCTGAACCGCTGCTTCTGTTCGTGATAGGTGTTGTACAGGCCGTCTTTCTCGGAGATAAGCTGCTCGATCTCGGCCTGCAACGCTTTTCGGCCGGGCAGCTTGGTAAGCCCCTGTGCCTTGAAATACCGGGCGGCGGCTTCGGCTATGATAAAATCGCTCTCGTTTGCCTGGCGGTATGCGGCGCGGGCTTTCTCGGATTTCTGCGCTTTCAGCCCCTCGCGGATGGGCTTGGTCTTGGCATAGGCAAGTACCTGTTGCCGCAACTCCCTTTTCCCTTGCAGCTTCGTTTCCAGTGCTTTCAGTTCGCCGCTGGTCTGGCGCATTTCCTGATAGGCGGTAGCAACGGCGGCTTCAAGCTGTTCCGGGGAAGAAAAGCCGTACTGTTGGTAGATGGTCAGGGTCTTGGCGGCCTGTTTCAGATTGTGTATCTTCGCCCATCGTTCATAGCCTTTGCCCTTGCCCTCGGCCATCTTCTGCTCAATGTCCACAAGCCGCTGCACACTGTCCTGTCTGGGGTCGATTTTCCCTGTCTTTTCGCCCTGTAAGCGGCCTTTCCCGGCGTGTAGGTATTCGGGTATGGCTGCGGTCTGTTCGGCGGCTCTGGCGGCTTGGTGCTGCGGGGTGTAGCGAACCGTTACGCCCCTCTGGGCGTTCTGCTCCAAAACGGCAAGGACGGCGGTGCGGTCAAAGTCGCCGCCCAGCTTCCGGGCGGTGATAGGCTTCGTCCTGTCTGGCGTGAGGTAGGACAGCCGCCCCCGGCTCTCCTTGACGGTCACACCCTCCCGCAACAGCAGAGAGGAAAACTCGTCAAAGCTGGCAGCGGTGGCAAGGGCTTTCCGTAGGGTCTGCCGCAGCTTCTCCTTGTTCGTTTCAAACTTGGTCTGCCGGGGCGTGATACCGCCTGCAATCATGGGGGCGTTCTGCTTGTCCAGTGCGGCCTGTCCCTTTTTCTGCGCCCAATATTCCCGGTCTGTGACACGGTTCTTGCTGCCGTTCAAGAGGTCGATTTGGTAAAGTCCTTCCCGGTGGCACATCTCCATGACCTCGGACTTGAAGTAGCGTAGGGCTGCGTCGGTGCAGCGGTGCTTGCACCCGGCTTTCGTGTCCGCTGGCCTGTCCATGTAGGGCAGGAACGGCACTTCCTCTATCCGCAGGCTGTTAATGACGATATGCACATGGATGTTGCCGCTGTGGTTATGCCCGTCCGGGTGGGTGCAGACAAGGGCCTGATGGCCGGGGAAATGCTCTTTACAGAATTGCTCCCCCAACGCCTGCGCCCGGTCTACGGTCAGGCCGTTGTCCGGCCCGTCCCGTGGGTCAAAGCTGATGATATAGTGGTGGCTTTTCACATCCTCCCGCCGCTGATTTTTCTCATAGCGGAGATTGGAGCGCATACACGCAACGGCAAAATCCTCGCCGCCGCAGTTCAGCGTGGACAAGCGATAATCCTCACGGGGGATAAGCCTGCCGTTTTCATCAAGGACGGGCTTCATAGTAAATTCGTCATGCTCAAAGAGCAGGTATTGTTCGGCGGCTCCGTAGTCGGCGTTCTTAGAGCCTAAATGCTTGAGTGTTGCCAACGGCGTCACCTACTTTCTTTAGGACTTCATACTTGAGGGCGGCAAGGTCGGCGGCCGCTTCCCGCAATTCCTTTGCCATAGCCGGGTAGGGGCTATGCCACTCGTTGAGGGTGCGGGCAATCTGGTTGAGATTGCCGCCAATCCTGCCGTACTCGGCTGTGAGCTTCCCGACAGCGGAGAGCAGCTCGTCATTGACTGACGACACATGGAGTACGGGGCGTATGGTAGTGCGCCGGATGGCCTGCCGGAGAAATTCGGACTGACTGATACCATAGGGCGCAAGCCGTTCTGTGAAGTCGGCGTATTCTTCATCGGTCAGCCGGGTTTTCACAACATGGCTGCGGTGGGGGGTGTTGTATCGCTTCGGCATGGGCTGTAAACCTCCTTTCACTTATCACAAAAAATGGGCTGGTCTGTTAGCTATTTTCGGGGCATTTCCTGTCTGCCGGACAGAAATATTTTTGCGGCGTAAGCCGCATAGCAGGGTTTGGGGAAGGCACTCCCCAACAAGTTTCCCGCGAGGGGCAAAACCGCAGAATTGCGGATTTTGGCACCGTGGTAGAAACTTGCTCTAAGTAAGCCGTAGATTTCCCCTTGCACTTACTACTCGTATAGCTGCCGCCTGTTTTGGCCGGATTTCTGCAAAAATCTTACGGCGTGGGGCGATTTTTACCCGCAGTTCTTTCTTTCCGCTAAAGATACATTTCAAAGGCCGCCAGCTACCCGCTTGCCGGGAATTTTCTCAAATTTTCCTTTGCCTTAGAAATACAGAAAATGCAGATTTGGCTACCGCCGCAGAAAATTTTTTGTTTCCGGCTTCACCTACCTACTACGGATGACTTTGCGATTTTGCCAAACGGATAAAGAAAAAAGCAGCAAATCTTTTTCAGACTTACTGCTTTCGCTGGCCGCCGATGGGCGGTGGATATTCAGTTTTGAAAGTTCAGGTCAGGTTGGCCCGATGATGGATAGCACAATAAATTCCTGTTTTCCCTTTAAGGCATTGTGCATTTTTTCTATTTCTCTTGATGATTATTTTTTTCATAATCAATCAATGTACCTATAACAATTCCAATCAACATTCCGATACCTGCACAAATAGAAATAGCAAAAAGATTTTGCAAAAACGCCCATGCCAACACACCTATGCAACCACCGACAATAAATCCTGTTAATAAGCCAATAGTTAAGTATTTATTACTTTTCATATTGCTATATCTCCCCTAAAAGTATATTTGTCGTTGGTTCTATTATACTATGACCTGCTTCCTTTAGGAATAGATGAATTGTAAACTGGCTGGAGTGAAACCGCTAATGACAGCCAGTGTTTGTTCTTTGTTTATCGGTCAAAGCGAAATTTGAACAGGGCGGCAATGAGCTGTTGCTTTATATGTTCCTCAACTTCGGCGTTGACTTTCCCGTGTACTTTGGAACAGTAGCGGATATATCCGGCATAGTGGGAAAGAATGGTGTCGATTGCGTCCGGGTCGCCCTCATGGGCTTTGACGATTGTTTCATAGGGGAGAAGTTTACTCATAGTCATTTCCCTCCATGAGCCGCCTTAACCGCTGCAAGGCAAGCCGGATATGCCGCCCCGCTGTGCTGCGTGTCCGGCCAATATGTACGCCGATCACTCGCTGCGGCTGGCGCAGGAAATAGTAACGAAAAATTTCTTCCTGCGTCTGCTCCGGCAAAAGGGCAAGGGCGGCGGCAAGCTCCGCATGATACAGAACGGCGGTCTGGCCGCAGGCGGTAAAAAGATATTCTTCAAGCTACTCCGGCTCGGCAAGCTGGACAAACTTTTCACTCATCAGATAATCAAGGGAAACTTCCCGTTCCCACCTCCGGCGCAGCTTCAAGATTTTATCTATGGCTGCGTGACGAATGACTACCTTGCAAAAGGCATTGAATGTGTACTGGATATGCACCTTGTAGGCTTCATCTTCGGTCATGGAAATTCCCCCTCTCTGAATAATAGTGCGGGGCGGCAGTACTCCTTGCTGTCGCCCCTTGATTGCCTACCAGCAAAGACGGGCGGGGCTGTCAACGACGGCGCGAAGCGGCGTTCATTTTATCGTTGACTGGCTCGGCTGGGTTTGCTATTTACCCGACAAACTTGAATTTATTTTAAGCTATCACGTTTTACCTTCTTAAGCCTTACTATCATTACCATAGGAATTTCTTTGTTGGTTTTGAAACATTCTTCATAAAATCCATCAATGACAAATCCAGCTCTAAAACAAAGGTTAAAAATATCTTGTATGGAACGATGATAATAAATCTGCTCTTTCGGTTGCCCTTCAATCGCTATATCATAGTAACTGTGCGGTGTCATATATTTTTCAGTCAACGTGACAAAACAAGGGTGTTGCGTTGCAAAGACAAAAATTCCGCTTTCCTGCAACAGTTCATAAACAGCCATAAGAAGTGGTTCAATGTCCGTAATATCCATAATTGCCATATTAGAAACTGCTTTCGTAAAGGCTCGATTTCTTTTTAATTCTAATATACTTTTTCTATCGGTCGCATCCGCCACACAAAATTCAATTTGTTTTGCATATTGTGATTGCCGTCTTTTAGCCAATTCTATCATTTTTTTGCTGTAATCAAAAGCGACAACCGAAGCACCTCTTTGTGCAAGATACGAAGAATAATTTCCATTGCCACACGCAATATCCAAAATGTAATCCGCAGGATTAGGAGATAGAAGTTCCGTTACTTTGGGGCGCACTACCTCTCTGTGAAATTCATTAGATTCGTCACCCATTGCATTATCCCAAAATTGTGCGTTCTCCTCCCAGATTTTTTTACTTTCCTCTGTTCCCATGTTCTCTCCCACTCCCAAAATTTGCTTTTTTGCTTCCATTAAATCTTCCTTACTATATTCCATTGTTACCCTCCATAACTTCTGATTGTTGTCGTCTTGACTATTATGTATCTTTTCTTTCCAAAATGGTATAGGCTTTTATTTTTGTAATGCTGCAAAACTTTTCTTCTGTAAGGTATTCAAAGGATATTTCCCTTTGCCGCCGCTTGCATTAAGCCGCCGCTATTGGAAAGCCAAAAGCAGCGGCTTTTTTTACTCGGTATTACCGAAAAGTATAGAAAGCAGGATATGTCATCATTTGTCATTTCTTCTCAATGTAATAACTGCATGGCATATCAAGCCAAATACAAGAGAAAAACAGCCACCGCCAAATAGTGATGCTCCCCACCCTGCACCTGACATTGTCATAAAACCGCCAACAAAGAAAATACCAATGCCAAGAAATATACCAACACCATAAAAAAGTCCAATTGCCATATCGTACTTATTAAATTGTCGTTTCTCCTTTTTTTCATATGTTTCCATCTTTGTTATTACCTCCTTCGCAAAATCGTCCATGTTGACTCCAAAAAGAAAGCAAATTTTTTTCAACATATTTAAATCGGGTTCATTAACATCTCTCTCCCAATTCGATAGTGCCTGCCGGGTAACATTCAATTCCCCGGCTAGTTCTTCCTGTGTCATTCCCAATTGTGTTCGCAGATGACGTATTTGCTTTCCTGTTGTAATATTCGTCTGTTCCTGGTTCAAAATAGTTTCTCCTCTCTGATACTGATTTTATCAATGATATTTCGCAATAGCCAGCAATGAACGCTTGCATTGCGCAAGACGTTACATTATCTTCTGAAACATATAGCGCACCTTGTCCAGGCGGCTGTTTGGACGGCGGGGCTGGATGACTGGCTTGCCGACAGCGGCCTGATACCCTTTCAGTTCTGTAAGGCATACGCTCTGCCCGTTGGTGTAAAAGGCCAGATCAGTACGGTATGCCTGTATACAGCGGGCGGGAATCTCGCCAGTAAAGACAACTTCATCCTTTTTTACCTGGACCGTTTCGATGGTGGCACAGTATTTCGGTGCATCATGATAAGCCCTGGAAAGATATTCCCGGGGCGCATAGAGGGTGAAGGAGAGATAAGGTTCCAGCAGTTGCGTCCCTGATTCCTTCAATGCCTGTTCCAATACAATCGGGGCCAATGAGCGGAAGTCCGCCGGCGTGCTGACCGGACTGTAATAAAGCCCGTATTCAAAGCAAATCTTACAGTCCGTTACGTTCCAGCCGAACAAGCCCTGCTCCAGCCCGTAACGGATACCATCCCTGACAGCGTTTTGAAAACTCTGGTTCAAGTATCCCAGCGAAACCCGGCTCTCGTATTGTACACCGGAGCCAAGCGGGAGTGGTGTAACAGACAGTCCGATGGATGCCCAAAACGGGTTGGGCGGCACCTCGATATGGATGGTGTGGCTGGCTGCTTTGAGCGGCCGCTCCATATAAATGACGGTGGGTTCCTTTACCACTGTTTCAAGCTTGTATTTTTCCGACAGCAAAGCGGAAACAACCTCCAACTGCACCCGGCCCAAAAAAGAAAGAATGATCTCATGGGTGATGGAATCCACCTCGCAGCGCAAAAGCGGGTCAGTATCCGCAAGTTGCGTAAGAGCGTCCAGCAGCCGTTCTCTTTGCGCTGCCGTTTTCGGCGCAATCGACGTCCGCAGCATGGGGAGGGGGTCCTCACGCCACCTTTTACGAGGGAGCCGGGTTGGGTCCCCTAATACATCGTTTAACCTCACGCTGTCGCTGGGAAGGATAACAATTTCACCCGGATAAGCGGTGTCTGTCCGAACAATTTCCCCTTTGGATGGAATACGCATCTCTGTGATTTTCAGCTTTTCTCTCCCGGCCAGGGCCACCGTATCCCGCAGGCGCAGCGTTCCGCTGTATAGCCGTAGATAGACACGCCGCTGGCCGCAATCTGTATACTCCACCTTGAAAACGCTGCCGCATAGGGCGGCGCTCCCCTGTTCCCCAATCGGTTGGAACAGCCCTGTCACCGCATCCATCAACGGTTGAATGCCAAGGCCCTTTTTGGCGCTGCCATAATAGACCGGGAACAGGGAGGCGTCTTGAACCCGCCGCTGTTCCTCCCGCACAAGTTTTTCCCGGCTGATTGGTTCTCCTGCGATATACTTTTCCAATAATTTATCGTTATTTTCGATGACCGCATCCCATGCTTCTATGTCGGTATTTTCCTCCAGGACTATTTCCGGGGACAGCGACACCGTCTGCTTGATGATAATATCGGCGGAGAGCTTATCCCGAACAGACTGAACCACGCTCTGCAAATCAACGCCAGCCTGGTCGATCTTGTTGATAAAGATAACGGTGGGAATGTTCATTTTCCGCAGGGCATGGAACAGAATACGGGTCTGGGCCTGCACGCCATCTTTAGCGGAGATCACCAAGATGGCCCCATCTAAAACAGCCAAAGAGCGGTACACCTCCGCCAAAAAATCCATGTGGCCGGGCGTATCCACAATGTTGACTTTACATCTGTGCCACTGGAAGGAAGTGACTGCCGCTTGAATGGTAATCCCACGCTGCCGCTCCAAAAACATGGTGTCCGTCCTCGTTGTCCCTTTTTCGACGCTCCCCGGTTCTGAAATGGCTCCGCTGGCATATAGCAGGCTCTCCGTCAAGGTCGTCTTTCCAGCGTCTACATGGGCAAGAATTCCAATATTGATTATTTTCATGTGATTGTCCTCCCTTTACTGCCCCGAAGGGCATAAAAATCCCCAGCAGTAAAATACTTTTACCACTGGGGATGATAATTTGCGGACATACACATATACAGCATACACCTGTTTGTGAGTGCTGTTTTTGGGGATATGTCAAAATTGATAAGGCAAAAGTATTCTTAAATTGGGTACAAAAAACTAAGCCCCTACAAAAGGGACTATCATAATCCTTTGTTCCCACTATTTGATTATAGTTTTATTTAAGAATACCTTGCCGCATATTTTTTACTCCTTTTCTGGAATTGAATTATTATATCACATCAGTTTTAGGAAAACAAGTATCTAAAAGAAATTTTTCTTCCCCTTATATGTAACAATCATACCGGCTTCCTAACGTTCAGAATGGTTTCTACTGTCTGCTGCGGTGTTTGGTTGGAATTGTCCAGCCAAAAGCCGATCCGTGGTGTTGTCTGCATTTTACTAAATACAAATTCAATGTATACAGAAAGAAATATATAAGGAGTGGGAGGGATTCCGCCGTAGTCGGCATTGTAGGAAAATCCAAAAGTTTAGATTTTCTCAAAATGCTTATCTTTTGGTCTTTGGTTCGGAATAGTGTAGTGCTGGCGGTCTATCTATTGTTTTCGGTTGCTTGCTTCTTTACCGTACATGAGCATTGCTGCCGGGGTTATCCTGTCCATAGCCCTCCAACAGGTTGATGCCGCCCCAGACACACAGGGCACCGCCCAGACCGACCACAATCGTCTGCAAAGTATCAACTGCGCTGTTGAAAAATTCCATAAGGTCCTCACTTTCTGCCGCTTGTTCTGCGGCACTCAAAAATTTTTTCAAAAAATGCCGCCTCATTCGGCGGCTGCATCTTCATCCGACAGGTCGATTTCGTACAGGTCAAAACTTTCGTCCTGTGCGACTACCTGCTGCCGTTTCCGGCGCAGGGTGGATAAGAACCTGTCCACCTCAAAGGTATTCTTTTTGTCCGCGTCCGCAAGGTACTTGTAGTGCGGGTGCTTTGTAATGTCGAACTTCTCCGAGAAGAACGGCCTCACGCCCCGCAGCTGCAAAATACACTTGCCGCCGTCCATGATTGCGATTTCGTCCTCTGACATCAACGCCTTTCCTAATTTTTGATAGTTCAGTCCGTGAGAGGTTTGAGAACCCCGGTTCTCGCTGGTGTTGAAACTGTCGATGGTTTCTTTCCCCAGCGCATCGGAGATCTCTTTGGCATTTTTGCCCCGCCCACTCAAAAAGAGAACAGAATCGCAGTTGTCCGAAATGATTTCGGCCGCATCCTTGTAGATAGCTTTCAGCTGCGACTGGCTCTGCAAAATGATGGATGCCGAGATTTCCCGGCTGCGGATGGTGGCAATCAGCTTGTCGAAGTTGGGAATCTGCCCGATGTTGGCGAACTCGTCCAGAATCAGCCGTACATGGACAGGCAGCCGACCACCGTATTTATCATCCGCACAGTCACACAGCAGATTGATAAGCTGGCTTTGAAGCATGGCGAGAATGAAGTTGAATGTGGTGTCCGTGTCGCTCATAATCAAAAACAGCACGGTCTTTTCATCCCCAATGGTGTCCAGCTCCATTTCATCGTCCTCCATCAGCTCCCGCACCTCCCGGATGTCAAATGGGGCTAAACGGGCACCGCAGCTTATCAGGATGGAGGAACGGGTCTTGCCGGCCGACAGCAAAAACTTTTTGTACTGCCGGACGGCGAAGTGGTCCGGGTCTTTCTGTTCCAGCCGTTCAAACATGAGGTCCACCGGGCTTTGAAACTCCGGGTCGTCCTCGCGGGCTTCACTGGCATTTATCATTTCCAGCAGGGTGGTGAAGTTCATTTCTTCTGCCGGGGCCTCATACCAGATGTAGCCGATAAGCGCGGTGTAGAACAGCCGTTCCGACTTCACCCAAAAATCTTCTGCTGATTTCTCACCCTCGCCCTTGGTGTTGGCGATAAGGGTATTCACCAGTTTCAGCACGTCCTTTTCCGAGTGGATGTAAACAAAGGGGTTGTACTTCATAGACTTGGAAAAGTTTATCGTGTTCAGGATTTTCACCCGGTAGCCCGCCCGCTGGAACATTTGGCCAGTTTCCAGAACCAGAGTACCTTTCGGGTCAGTGACCACAAATGAGGTGGGATAGTCGGAAGTGGGAAAACATTGCATGAGGTTGGGCTTCACATAGAAGCGGGTCTTGCCGCTGCCGGAGCCTCCGATCACCAGCACATTCTTGTTCCGGGCCGTCTTGGGGTCTTTGGGCCGCCCGGTCATGGTCAGGCGTTCGGTCTGGGTCAGCAGGATGTTGTTTTCAAACTTAGGGTCGATGTAGGGGGCAATGTCCTTGGCGGTGCCCCACCGGGCAGAACCGTATTCCTCGCCCTTGCGGTACTTCTTGGCGTTCTTGCCCTTGCTGTACACGATGAGCCGGACAGCCACCGCCCCGGCAACGCCCACGCACAGGTCAAACGGATGCAGGCTGGGCAGCGGGTTTGCAAAGGCGGCGGAGATGCCGTCTGTCAGGTGGAGCAGCTTTGCCGAAGCATCCACGCCCGCCGCCAGACGGTATGCCTGCCCGCATTTGGCGAACAAGTACACGAACAGCAGATACGGCAGATTCAGCACCAGCAGCTTTTTTAGTTCAGACTTCATCGTTCCAGCCCCCTTTGCTTGATTTTTTCTTTGGCGCGTTTCGGCTGCTGGGCGGCTTTCTGCTTGGCTGCTGCCAGCACCTTGCGGATAGAGGGCCGCTGCTCCTTGGAGAGCGTTTTGGCGGTGAACTCCCGGAACGCCTGTTCCAGATTGTCCGCATCCTTGGCCTTGAAGATCACGATGTAATGGGGCGGCTGGGTGGTCTTGTCCTTGCGCAGAGTAAAGTCCACGCCGTACTTCTTGGCGCAGGGCTTGAACGCCCCGATGTTCGCCTCCGTGACTTCAATGTTGGTCAGGGCCGCACCATGGGCTTTCAGCTGTTTCAGACTTTGCTTGCCGTGATGCAGCTTTGGCCCCTTGGCCCGGTGCTGCAAATATTTTTTCAGGGCAGCTTGCAACGCTTGGGCGGTAAGTTTGCCTGTTTTCATGGACAGGGCAATGGTTTTCTGGGTGACTTCTTCCTGCAATATGAATCCCTCCTTGTTGCAGAAAATTCAGAGCGGCAGCTAGGGTGGAACCACCAGCCGCCGCAGGTAAAGGGTTCTCATGGGTGGACGCTCCTTTCGGTCAGGTGTTGGACGGGCGGCCCCAATCGGGCTGTGCCATATCGTGCGCCACAAGGGACGCATAGTAGCTGTTGATGGTGCTGGGTGCGTTAAAGAGCATAGCCCGCAGGTATTGCTTGATGTTGCGGACTTTGGTGGTGTTGTCCCGCAGGCAGTCCATGACGAACTCGATGTGATGGCTGTCCAGTTTCAAGAACTTGGCCTTGACCAACTCTGCCGGGTAATCGTCCCCGGCCACCCGGATGGACTTGCGGGAAGTGCAGACCGTTTCCAGCAGGATGTCCACGATCTCGTCCAGCTGCTCCCGGTCTATCCGGGGATTCTGGATGAGGGTGTCATACTCGATGTTCTCCAAAATCAGGTCCCGGTAGATTTGATAGGCCGCTTCCTTTCGGCTTCCGGTTCGCTCCGGCGGCGGTGCCGCTGTCTCATCCTCGTCCAAAGGCAAGGGGTTTGGGGAATGGATAGGAATGGAATCGGTATTTAATCCCTCTTTCTTTTGTTTTTCTGTAATTAGTTTATCTTTATTTAATTGCATTGGATTTTCCAACGTAGGGTTTTCCTGCGTGGGATTCTCCAACGTTGGATTTTCCAATGTAGGTGAAACCGATGCAGGAACGGGCTGCGGCAGCTCGAAGATCACATAGTCTGCACCACGCAGCCGCCCTTTCTCGTCCCGTTCTCTGGAACGCTGGATGTAGCCCGCCTGTTCCAGTTCCCGGATGGCCTGCCGTATCGCGTCGATGCTTTCCCGGTTGATACGGGCCAGCCCTTGCAGGGTGTAGTCCCAATCTTCCGGCAGGGAGAGCATTTGGGAGAGTAAGCCTTTGGCTTTCAGGGACAAGGCCCGGTTCCGCAGGTGGTGGTTTGACATGACCGTGTAGCCGCTGTTCTTTTCTACCCGAAAAACTGCCATTTCACGGATGCCTCCTTTCGTTGTAAACAAAAAAAGCAGCGTTCATTTGCTCTCGGTGATGGGAGAAGTGAACGCTGCGCGTACTTGATAATTTTTAGGTTGTGTGGTATATAAAAGGCAACTATATTTCAAACACGGCTGCCCATCGGGGTGCGATACAAGCAAGTTGCTATCCGATGACCTTGAAAACGAATTGTACTACGATGGTTTTTGAAAAGTTCTGTATCACTACTCGCACCATTCCAAAAAGAGCGTATCTACGAATCGTGAACGTAGATACGCTCTTTTTCTATGTTTTATACTGTCTCTACACGTTCAAGCATGTTGTTTTTCGCGTCGTAAAACCGTCGTAAACGCTTTTATTTTTTCAAGATGTCGTAAAAGTGTCGTAAAAAACAGCCCGATTGCACCATGCCCAAATCCTTGCAGTAATATGCCCATCTGCGCTTGTATGCGCAGCCTGTCAGCGGCTTTTCGCCGCCGAATATATACGCATTCCCTGCCGCTTGCAGCGGCGCCAGAACAGCCCGCAGCGGATGACCTGCAGCCACTCGAAGTCGGTTTCCCGGAACATCCGAATGCCGCCGGAGGAACGCTCCACAAAGGGAAGTAACCCTTCTTTGTCGTAGTAGCGCAGGGTGAAGGCAGGTACGCCCAGCTTTTGTGCCATTTCACCTACGGTATAGATCATCTGAAACCTCCGTTTTTTCAAAAAGCCCTTGACTTAAAGTGTGCTTTAAGTTGTATGATAAAATCAAACTTTATCAACAACATAATGCGGATGCACTCTGCTGTCAAGGAGGTTCCTATGAGCAAGAAGGTATTGATTTTGTCTGGCAGTCCCCGGAAGGGCGGCAACTCTGATATTCTATGCGATGAATTTCTGCGTGGAGCACAGGATGCCGGGCACAAAGCAGAAAAGATCCGGGTCGCTGAGAAAAAGGTGGCTCCCTGTTCCGGCTGCTACTACTGCAGCACCCACGGCGGAGCCTGCGTCCGCAAGGATGATATGGCAGACATCCTGCAAAAGATGATCGATGCCGATGTCATTGTGCTGGCAAGCCCGGTATACTTCTACTCCATCAGCGCCCAGTTGAAAGCGGTCATTGACCGCACTGTGGCACGGTGGCAGGAGGTTAAAGACAAAGAGTTCTACTATATCACCACTATGGCAGACGAGGAAAAATCCTCTGCGGACACTACGCTGGCCTGCTTCCGGGGCTATGCAGACTGCGTGGAAGGAGCCGTGGAAAAGGGAGTCCTTGTAGCAGGCGGTGTCTATGAGCCGGGTGCGGTGCGAAACACCTCTGCCATGGCACAGGCTTACGAGATGGGGAGGAACGTATAATGGCAGTGAAACAGACAGCAGGGCGGGATGCTCTGGGCGAATTTGCACCAAAATTTGCAGAACTTAACGATGAGGTACTATTCGGGCAGGTGTGGAGCCGAGAGGATAAACTCTCCCTCCGGGACCGTAGCCTTGTGACGGTGGTAGCACTGATGGCGCAGGGACTGACGGACTCCTCGTTTCGGTATCACCTGACGGCAGCGAAAAACAACGGTATTACCCGGACTGAGATTGCAGAGATCCTGACCCATGCGGCGTTTTATGTAGGCTGGCCCAAGGCTTGGGCGGCTTTCCGCATGGCCAAGGAAGTCTGGGCAAAGGAATCTGCAGAGGATGCCAAGGCAAAGCACCAGAGTGAAATGGTGTTTCCCATCGGTGCATCCAACGACGGTTTTGCACAATATTTCAGCGGAAAAAGCTATCTGGCACCCTTGTCCACCGCACAGGTTGGCATTTACAACGTCACCTTTGAGCCGGGCTGCCGGAACAACTGGCACATCCATCATGCCGCAAAGGGTGGCGGGCAGATCCTTGTCTGCGTGGCAGGCCGGGGCTACTATCAAGAATGGGGCAAAGCTCCGCTGGAGCTGCATCCGGGCGATGTGGTGAACATTCCCCCGGAGGTCAAGCACTGGCACGGTGCTGCACCCGATTGCTGGTTCTCTCATCTGGCAGTGGAAGTGCCCGGTGAGGGCACCTCTAACGAGTGGTGCGAGCCGATGCCGGATGAAACCTATAAGGAGTTGCGGTGATACGGTTTGATGTACACCCAACCACGATGAAACAAAAACAGGGTGCGTCCACCCGGACGCACCCTGCCAAAAGCCACAGACGATAGCGATATGGCCTATGCGGAAAAGAATGGCATCACCATCGTCAAGCACTACATTGACCGTGCCATCTCTGCCAAGACAGACAACCGTCCGGAGTTCCAGCAGATGATCAAGGAAATGACCGAGGTATATCCCCTGCGGGGGGATGTACCTCGGTCATTTTTATTTTTCGGTCGTCTCTGCCGGTACCACACCGTACTCGTCGGCGCTGACGGGGTCTGCATAGACGGCGTAGCGCTGGGGGGTGTGGGTCAGGATGCCGAAGGGGTAGCAGGTGTACAGGATGCAGCTGGGCTCCTCGGCACCCCAGCGCACCTTATCGACGTCGGTCTCCTGAATGACCTGCATGTCGGTGACTTTATAGGTAAAGTCGCCCCAGTCGGTCTCCAGATGAATGATGGCACCGAGCTGCGTCGAGCCAAGGTCCGAGAAGTACGTGCCCGTATGCCCGCCGATAAAGACTGTGCCGTTCTCGCCGGGCAGGACGCAGTCACTCTCGGCGCGGCAGCCCGCACCGCGGCCAAACTGGCCCTCGCTGTCACCCCAATAGAGGGCACAGTCCACGTTTGTGCCTTCGACCCAGATGCGGCCCAGCTTATCGCCGTACTGCACGCTGTCGTGCTCGGCCTGCGCAGCGGTGACCTGCTCGGCACGCTTCGCGGCGGCTGCTTCGGCGGCCAGGCGTTCTTCCTCCTGACGGGCGGCCTCGGCGGCTTCACTGGCGGCGCGGGCAGCCTCCTCCTCGGCGGCTTTGGCGGCCTCGCTGGCTGCAGCGGCACTGGCCGCAGCGGCAGCTTCGGCAGCTCTCTGCCGGTTTTTGGAGATGACCAGCGCCGCCGCTATGCCGACGCAGACGGCCAGCGCCAATGCGCAGAGGGCCAGGCACTTTGCCATCCGTTTGCGGCTCATGCGTTGTGCTCCCGGCTTGCGAGGTAAGCAGCGGGGCCGCTCCGGTACAGGTCGCCGCCGTGGGTGTCCAGCAGGACCGTCAACGGGAAGTCCTTAACCACCAACTTACGCACCGCCTCACAGCCGAGGTCCGGCCACGCGATGATCTCACAGCTCTGCACACTGCCGGCCATCAGGGCACCGGCCCCGCCGATGGCGGCCAGATAGACCGCGCCGTTTTTGACGACGGACTGCTTGACGGCATCGGTGCGCTTGCCCTTGCCGATCATGCAGGCCAGTCCCAGATCCAGCAGCCGCGGCGTGTAGGCGTCCATACGGCCCGAGGTCGTGGGGCCTGCCGCACCGATGGCACAGCCCGGGCGCTCCGGCGTGGGGCCGACGTAGTAGATGGCCGCGCCCTCAATGGGGAACGGCAGCGGCTCGCCCTTGTCCAGCAGCTCCATCATGCGGGCGTGGGCGGCGTCACGGGCGGTGTAGACCACGCCCGACAACAGCACGGTATCCCCTGCTTTCAGCGGCGCAAGGTCCTGCTTGGAGAGGGGCGTTTTCAGTACATATTGCATCGTTGCGCCTCCTTACAGCGTGCGGCTGGCGCGGCGGGTGACGTGGCAGCTGATGTTGACGGCCACGGGCAGGCATGCCACATGGGTGGGCTTTTGCTCAATGGCAACCCCCAGGCAGGTCGTGGCACCGCCAAAGCCCTGCGGGCCAAAGCCTGTGGCATTGATGGCGTCCAGCAGTTCCTTTTCCAGCGCTGCATAATACGGGTCGGCGTTGGGTTCGTCCAGCGGGCGCAGCAGCGCCTTTTTGGCCAGCGCTGCGCAGTGGTCGAAGCTGCCGCCGATGCCGATACCCAGCACAATGGGCGGGCAGGGGTTGGCTCCGGCCTGCTCCACCGTGTCAAGCACGAATTTTTTCACGCCCTCGACACCGTCGGCTGGCTTGAGCATGGCAAGGCGGCTCATGTTCTCACTGCCTGCGCCCTTGGGGGCGACGGTGATTTTGCAGCCGCTGCCCGGCACAAGATGCACGGTCAGGAACGCTGGGGTGTTGTCCCCCGTGTTGACGCGCTGCAGCGGGTCGGCAGTGATGGATTTGCGTAAGAATGCTTTCTCGTAGCCGCGGCGCACACCCTCGTTGACGGCATCGGTCAGGTCGCCGTCAATGTGGGCATCCTGGCCCAGCTCGATAAAGACGCAGGCCATGCCGGTGTCCTGGCAGATGGGCAGGTCTTTCTCTTTCGCAACGCAGAGATTCTGTTGCAATAAGCCCAGTGTCTCCTTTGCCAGCGGCCACGGCTCGGCGGCTTCGGCGGCATCCAGTGCAGCCTTTACGTCGGCGGGCAGCCGGGTGTTGGCCTCGATGCAGAGAGCCTCCACTGCGTCGGTGATGGCGGCGGCGGGAATTTCACGGATGCTCATACGCGCGCCACGCCGCTTTCTCTCGCGGCCTGTGCGACGGCAGCGGCGACGGCATCGGCCACGCGGGGGTCAAATGCTTTGGGCAGGATGTTTTCCTCGTTCAGCTCGTCGTCGGGGATGAGACCCGCGATGGCCTTAGCGGCGGCCATCTTCATAGCGGGGTTGATGTCCCGCGCACGGACGGACAGCGCACCCTTGAAGATGCCGGGGAACGCCAGCACATTGTTGACCTGGTTCGGGAAGTCGCTGCGGCCCGTGCCGATGACGCGGACGCCCGCCTGCTTAGCGAGGTCGGGCATGATCTCGGGCGTGGGATTCGCCATGGCGAACACAATCGCGTCCTTCGCCATCGTGGCGGCCAGTTCGGGGGTCAGTGCGCCCGCAATCGACGTACCAATGAAGATGTCCGCGTCCCGTATGGCCTCGGCCAGACCGCCGGTCAGCTTTTCGGGGTTCGTCTCCTCGGCCAGCCTGCCCTTGTGGCCTTCAAGGCCCGCGGGGCGGTTCGGGTAGAGGATGCCGTGCTCATCAACGGCGACGATGTTCTTAGCGCCCGCGACCTGCAGCATGTGGATGATGGCCGTGCCCGCCGCGCCGGGGCCGTTCTGGACGATCTTGACGTCCTCAATGCGCTTGCCGACGACCTTCAGGGCGTTGAGCACACCCGCCAGCACGATGATGGCTGTGCCATGCTGGTCGTCGTGGAACACGGGGATGTCGAGGTCACGCTCGAGTTCGGCTTCGATTTCAAAGCACTCGGGGCTGCGGATGTCCTCCAGGTTGATACCGCCGAAGGTCGGGGCAATGGCCTTGACCGCAGCAATGACCTCCTCCTTCGTCTTGGCGTTCAGGCAGATGGGGAAAGCATCGACGCCGCCGAACTCCTTGAACAGGACGCACTTGCCCTCCATGACCGGCAGACCGGCCTCGGGGCCGATGTTGCCCAGACCCAGCACGGCAGTGCCGTTCGTGACGACGGCGACGGTGCGGCCCTTCATCGTGTAGGTGTAGACGTCATCGGGGTTTGCCTTGATCTTGCGGCACGGCTCGGCCACGCCGGGGGTATAGGCGGTGGACAGCGCGTCGCGGTCCTTGCATTCGCAAAGGCTCTGCACGGCGATCTTGCCGGGGAACTTGCTGTGGAGTTCCAGAGCAGCTTTGTTGTAGTCCATGGGGATACCTCTCCTTTATATAGTTTTACTTTCCGTAATGGTGCCCGGTAGGGGCCGGACATGTCCGGCCCGCAGCCTTGCCGCCAAATCGCTATGGATTTTACGTTGAGGGCAGGGCATGCCCTGCCCCTACAGGGTTGCTTCTTTTATTCGTGGTGTACCGGCGCATAGTCCGGTTCCAGCTTTATGACACAGAAATGGTCGGGCCACTTGGCCTGTACGGCATTGCGCAGGGCATTGACGAGCTTGACGCCCCGGTGCTGCTTGTCGGTCATGTACTCAGCAGGGACGGCACAGTCAAAAATCACGTTCGTATGTGTCGGGCCGGGCACAATGCGCAGGTCGTGGATGTTGGCCAGCGGCGCGAGCTCCTCGACCTCACGCTGCAAAAACGCCTTCAGCTCGTCCGCGTGGGGGTCACCGGTCACGACGGGGTCAAAGTGGATCGTCGCGATCAGCCCGTCCTCCACAAGCAGGTCCCGCTCAATGCGGTCAATGACATCGTGGCTGTGCATGACGTCATCCTTAGCATCCATTTCCAGATGGAAGCTGACCAGGCGGCTTCCGGGGCCGTAGTCGTGGATCATCAGATCGTGCACGCCGAGCACGCCGGGATAGCTCAGGGCCTTTTTCTCGATATGCTCGACCAGATCCGAGTCAGGCGCTGCACCCAGCAGCGGATTGATGGTGTCTTTGACGAGCATTGCACCGCTGTACAAAATGAACGCCGCCACACCGATACCCATCAGTCCGTCAATGCGGGCAAAGCCGGTGAGCTTTGTCAGAATCGTGGCTGCCAGAACCGCTGCCGTCGTGATGACATCGTTGCGGGCATCGGCGGCGGTGGCCAGCAGCGTTTCCGAGTCGATGGCCGTGCCGATCTGCCGGTTCAGCCTGCTCATCCAGAGCTTGACGAGGATGGACGCAATCAGTACTGCAACCATGAGCCAGCTGAAAGCGACCTCCGTCGGGTGCAGAACCTTGGCAAAGCTCTCCTTCAAAAGCTCCACGCCGATGACCAGGATCATGACAGAGACCGCCAGCCCGGCCAGATACTCATACCGGGCATGGCCGTAGGGATGCTCCGAGTCCGCCGGGCGCGCGCCGAGCTTGAAGCCGACGAGGCTGACGACATTGGAGCTGGCATCGGAGAGGTTGTTCATGCCGTCGGCGGTGATGGCAACGCTGCCGGTCAGTACACCAACGGCGATCTTGCCGCCCGCCAGCAGTAGGTTGCACACCACGCTGACGATGCAGGCCAGATTTCCGTAAGCCGTGCGGACGGCGCGATCCGCGGTGCTTTTATAATTTTTGACGAAAGTCCGTATTAAAAGCTGAATCAGTGGGAATACCCCCTCTTTTAGAAAAAGACAGACCTTGTAAGGGTCTGCCTTTTGGTTGGTTATAAGTTCTTGCCTCCTCTGGGAGGGGGCCAAGGAGAAAAATTACTTCCGCACGATGCAGGCATCGCGCTCGGGGCCGACGGAGATGTACTTGATCTTGCAGCCGACCAGTTCCTCCAGACGTGTGACATAGTTCTGAGCAGCCTTGGGCAGGTCCTCAAACTTGCGCACGCCGGTAATGTCGCAGTGCCAGCCGGGCACGGTCTCCACAACAGGCTGAGCATCGTCCAGCGTCTTGCCCATGGGGAAGCGGGTGGTCGTGCTGCCGTCGGTCAGCTTGTAGGCGGTGACGATGGGCACTTCCTCCATGTAGTCGAGGACGTCCAGCAGGGTCAGGGCCAGTTCATCGCAGCCCTGGCACTGCACGCCGTAGCGGCTTGCCACAGCGTCGAACGGGCCGACGCGGCGGGGACGGCCCGTGGCGGCGCCGTACTCATGGCCGTGCTCACGCAGCACATCCTTTTCCGCCTCGGTCATAGCCAGCTCCGTGGTGAAGGGGCCCTCACCGACGCAGGAGGAATAAGCCTTCATAATGCCGATGGAGAGGCTCAGCTTGTGGCCCGGGATGCCCGCACCGATGGGTGCATAGGCGGACACGGTGTTGGAGGAAGACGTGTAAGGATAGATGCCGAAGTCGATGTCACGCAGAGCGCCCAGCTGGGCCTCGAACATGATCTTCTTGCCCTCGCGGTCAGCCTTGTCCAGATAGTCGCCCACATCGCAGATATAGGGGGCAAACATCTTGGAATATTTCTCGCACCAGGCCCACATCTCGTCAACGCTGACGGGCTTCTGGCCGTAGATCTTCTCCATGGTCAGGTTCTTGGACTCAACGATGGTCTCCAGACGCTTCCTGACACTGGCGTCCATGTGGACGAGGTCGCCCATGCGCAGGGTCTTTTTCATGTACTTGTCGCCGTAGCTGTAGGCGATGCCGCGCTTGGTGGAGCCGAACTGAGCGCCGGTCTTGGACAGGCGCTCCTCCTCAAGGCCGTCCTGTGCGACATGGAACGGCATGGTGATGGTCGCACGGTCAGAGATTTTCAGGTTTTTGGGGCTGATCTCAACACCCTTCTCGGTCAGGGAGGCGATTTCCTTCTCGAGGTGCTCGGGGTCGATGACCATGCCGCCGCCCATAACGCAGACAACGTCGGGGCGCAGAATGCCGGAGGGAATCAGGTTCAGGACGAATTTGCCGCGCTCGGTCTTGACGGTGTGGCCTGCATTGTCGCCGCCCTGATAGCGCGCAACAATGTCATAGTCCTGGCTGAGCAGGTCGACCATGCGGCCCTTGCCCTCGTCGCCCCAGTTGATGCCGGTAATGGAAGTAAGCATACGTTTCTACCTCTTTTGTAAGTAAATAGGCATTTCAGCCTTTTCCGGAATCTCCGGGATCCGCTGCCGTTCTGTATTATACCATATTTGTCAAGAGAATACTATAGCTGTTTTGTACAAGATTCAAATGTTTCCATTGGCGCAGTTGCAGGGGCAGATCAATGCTTAGAGAGCTTCGCGTACTCGGCATAGGGGATCTTTGCGCCGTCCGCAGTCTGGACATAGGTGCTGTCGAGCTGCTGTTTGAAAGCCGCGCGCATATCGGCCAGATACTCCTTGCGCAAAGCGTCGCGCTCGGCGGTTTCGCGCTCGGTCAGACCGATGGCCTTGGCCTTTTTTGCCAGCGCGTTGATGCGGTCAATTTTGGATTTTTCCATGGTGTATGTCTCCTTGTTGTTTGTTTTTTACCATTATACCACATTTTCACAGCAATTTCATTTTACTTTTCCGAAAAAGCGTGTATAATAAGAAAGTATGCAATTTTGAAAAAGACAGGAGAATTCCATGAAACTGAAGAATTTCCGCCGTGTGGCAGCCCTTGGCATGGCTGTCGGCATGACTGCTGTGCTTGCGGCCTGCGGCAATACCGCTGACACCGCCTCTTCCGAGGCCGCTGAATCTACCGCCGAGACGGCTGACACCGCCGAGGAGGCCAGCGCTGAGACCGCGGACGCCGAGTACGCCTATCTGGCTGATTTCAGCTTTTCCGATGCGTTTGACGAGAACGGTTATCTCAAGGGCGTGACCGCCGCCGATTATGTCACCCTGCCCGACGACTACGCGGACATCACGATCAGCGCCGACCTGGGCCAGGTCAGCGACGACGACATCAATGATTATATTGATTCCAACGTGCTGTCCAACTTTGCGACCACGAATGAGGTCAAGGACCGCGCGGCCGCGGACGGCGATACGGTCAACATTGACTATGTGGGCCGCATCGACGGCGTTGCTTTCGACGGCGGCGACACCAAGGGCAGCGGCGCTGACCTGACTTTGGGCAGCGGCACCTACATTGACAACTTTGAAGATCAGATCGTCGGCCATACCCCTGGCGAGACCTTTGACGTCACGGTCACCTTCCCCGAGGATTACGGCAATGAGGACCTGAACGGCAAGGAAGCCGTCTTTGAGACGACCCTGAACTACATCAAGGAGTCCGTCACCCCCGAGCTGACCGACGACTGGGTCAAGGAAAATCTCGGCAAGAGCATGAGCCTGAACAGCGTCGATGAGCTGAAAGCCTTCGTCAAGTCCACGATGCTCTATGACAACCAGGCCAGTGACGTTTACACCGCCCTGCATGACAAGGCCAGCTACGCGGACGAGCTGCCGCAGACCGCGCTGGACTACTACCGCGATGTGCTGCTGTACCGCATTTACACCAACGCCCAGAAATACGGCACCGACATGAACGCCCTGCTTTCCTCCGGCATGATGGGCAGCAGCTATGACAGCGTGGATGCCTATCTGGCAGATGCCAACGACAGCATCAAGTCCATCACCCAGCAGGCCCTGCTGATGCAGGCCGTGGCCGAGAAAACGGGCTTCAAGTGCGACACCGCCACCATGAACGCTGACTTTGGCCGCTACTACGGCACCACCGACCCGAGCCAGTATGTCTCCGCCTACGGTGAGAACTACATCAAGATGAACGTTCTGCAGAGCGACGTCATGCAGAACCTGATCGACAACGTCAAGTACGAATAAGCGGTAAGCGCCGCCGCACTCCCGGTTTTGCACCGGGAGTGCTTTTTTGTTGCTTTTTGCGGGGGAAACCTTTATAATAAAGGTATTCTGAATAAGGAGTCCTTCCCTATGCCTCTTATCATCCCGAAAGACCTGCCTGCTTACGAGGAATTGCAGCAGGAAAATGTATTTGTCATGCACCAGGAGCGCGCGATGAGCCAGCATATCCGCCCGCTGCGCATCCTGATTTTAAACCTGATGCCGACCAAGATCGTGACCGAGACCCAGCTGGCCCGCCTGCTGGCAAACAGCCCTTTGCAGGTGCAGGTCACCTTTTTGCAGACAGCGACCCACAGCACGACCCACACCGCGCCCGAGCACATGAAGGCGTTCTACAAGACGTTTGACGAGATTAAAAACGAGCGCTTTGACGGCATGATCATCACCGGCGCGCCGATTGAGGACCTGGACTACGAGGACGTTGACTACTGGGACGAGCTCTGCCGCATCATGGACTACACCAAGGAGAACGTCTACTCCACCATCCACCTGTGCTGGGGTGCGCTGGCGGGGCTGTACTACCACTTCGGCATCCCCAAGGTGCATCTGGACAAGAAGATGTTCGGCGTGTTTGAGCATCGTGTGACACGCCCCTCCAACCCGCTGGTGCGCGGCTTCGACGAGGTATTCTACGCCCCGCACAGCCGCTGGGCCGGGCTGGACCGCGCCGCCATCGACGCCTGCGGCGACCTGCGCATTCTGGCCGAGAGCGACATTGCCGGGCCGATGCTGCTTTCCACCGAGTCCGGGCGGCAGATCTTTGTCATCGGCCACCCCGAGTACGACAAATATACGCTGGACAGGGAGTATAAGCGCGATGTGAAGGCCGGCAAGCCCATCAACATCCCATGCAACTACTACCCCGACGACGATCCGAGCCGCGACCCGCTGTTCCGCTGGCGCGCCCACGGGTATCTGCTGTACACGAACTGGCTGAACTACTACGTGTATCAGGACACGCCGTATGATCTGAGCCGTCTGGAAGCGTTGGAGAAGTAATAGCCCATTTGTAGGAGCGGATGCCTGCATCTGCCCCTACAGGTTCCCCGATAGTAGAATTTTGTCTCAAGGAGCTTACTATGCCCAAAATCAGCGCCTGCATTGTGGCGTACTGTGATTATGACGAGGTCTGCGCCGCGGTGCGCAGCATCCTGCACTATACCCCTGCCCCGGATCTTGCCCTGTATGTCGTGGACAACGGCAGTCCCGACGGCTGCGGCAGGCAGCTGGCAGAGACGGATTTCGGCGACAGCCGCGTGACCGTGCTTCCGCTGGAAAAGAATATCGGCTTCGGCAAGGGCCACAACTATGTGCTGGATCGTCTGACCAGCGACGTACACTTTATTCTGAACCCGGACATCCTGCTGACCGGCGACGTGCTGGAGGACATGGCCGCGTGGCTGCTGGCCCGGCCCGGGGCCGCCATGGCAACGCCCCAGCTGCGCTACCCGGACGGCAAGCTGCAGCACCTGCCCCGCCGCAAGCCGACGCCCTGGCTGCTGCTGGCGCGGCAGCTGGCCCCGAAGCTCGGCGGCTGCTTTAAGAAGGCCGACGACCACTACACGATGCAGGATGAGGATCTGACCGTGCCCCGCCGCATCGAGTTCTGCAGCGGCAGCTTTATGGCCGTGCGCACCGATGTGTTCAAGGAAATCGGCGGGTTTGACCCCGGGTATTTCATGTATGTGGAGGACGCCGACCTGACCCAGAAGGTGCTGCAGAAGGGCACCGTCTGGCTGGCTCCGCAGTTTTCCGCCATTCATGCGTGGCACCGCGCCCCCATGCGCGACGCAGGCAAGTTCAAGATGCAGCTTGTCAGCATGGGACGGTATTTCAAAAAGTGGGGCTGTGGGAAAGGCAGCGTGTAACGCCGCAGGGGTATTGACATTTGTCCTCACCTGTGGTACATTTAATCCATAGCAAGGCCGCTGACCGACGGAAATACGTGGGGTTCACCACGGGGGACGCGGCACCACAACTTGCTGCTTAAGCCGACCGTCTGGGCTGCATACACTGGGGAATGAGTGTGTGCAGCCCATTTTGTTTTAAAACGGAGGGAATTACTATGCTGAGCGACATCGAAATTGCACAGGCCGCCGAAATGAAGCCTATCACCGAGATCGCAGCCAAGCTGGGCTTGCAGGGCGAGGACGTCATCCCCTACGGCCACTACAAGGCCAAGCTGAACCACAAGCTGGCCAAGGCTGACAAGCCCGAGGGCAAGCTGATCTTAGTCACCGCCATCAGCCCCACGCCCGCGGGCGAAGGCAAGACCACGACGAGCGTCGGTCTGGCGGACGCCATGAACGCGCTGGGCAAAAAAACGATGCTCTGTCTGCGTGAGCCGTCGCTCGGCCCCGTGTTCGGCATCAAGGGCGGCGCTGCCGGCGGCGGCTATGCCCAGGTCGTGCCGATGGAGGACATCAACCTGCACTTTACCGGCGACATCCATGCCATCGGCGCAGCCAACAACCTGCTGGCTGCCATGATCGACAACTCGATCCAGCAGGGCAACCCGCTGAACATTGACCCCCGCCGCATCACCTGGAAGCGCTGCATGGACATGAATGACCGCCAGCTGCGGTTCATCGTGGACGGCCTCGGCGGCAAGGTCAACGGCACCCCGCGTGAGGACGGCTTTGACATCACCGTTGCCAGTGAGGTCATGGCGGTGTTCTGCCTGGCCACCGATCTGGAGGACTTAAAGGCCCGCCTGTCCCGCATCGTCTGCGCCTACACCTACGACGGCCAGCCCGTCACCGCCGGGCAGATCGGCGCGGCGGGCGCGATGACCGCGCTTTTGAAGGACGCGCTCGACCCGAACCTTGTCCAGACGCTGGAGCACAACCCCGCCATCATCCACGGCGGTCCGTTCGCCAACATTGCCCACGGCTGCAACAGTGCCATTGCCACCAGGTTGAGCCTCAAGCTGGCCGACTACGTTGTGACCGAGGCCGGCTTCGGCGCGGATCTGGGTGCGGAGAAGTTCCTTGACATCAAGTGCCGCTATGCCGGGCTGCACCCCGCCGCCGTTGTGCTGGTGGCCACGGTGCGCGCGCTCAAGTCCCACGGCGGCGTGGCCAAGCCCGATCTGGGCAAGCCCAACGCCGAGGCCGTGCGTGCGGGCAGCGTTAATCTGGCCCGCCACATTGAGAACCTGCAGGGCTTTGGTCTGCCGGTCTGCGTTGCCATCAACGCCTTCCCCACCGACACTGCGGAGGAGATGGATGTTATTTATGACGTCTGCAACAAGGCCGGTGTGCCCTGCGCCCTGAGCGAGGTCTTTGCCAAGGGCGGCGAGGGCGGCAAGGCGCTGGCCGAGACCGTGCTGTCCATCCTGGACGACGGTGCCGAGGTGCAATACACCTACGAGCTGGACGCGCCGCTGACGGATAAGATCGAGGCCGTCGCCACGAAGATCTACCGCGCGGGCCGCGTAAGCTACACCGCCGCCGCAAAAAAGACGCTGGACGAGCTGACCGCGCTGGGTTATGGCAAGCTGCCGGTCTGCATTGCCAAAACGCAGTATTCCTTCAGCGACAACGCCAAACTGACGGGTGCGCCCGAGGGTCACACGCTGAATGTGCGCGAGGTGCGTTTGAGCGCCGGTGCGGGCTTTGTGGTCGTTGTCTGCGGCAGCATCATGACGATGCCCGGCCTGCCCAAGCACCCCGCCGCCATGGACATTGACGTGGATGTACACGGGAAGATCACGGGTCTTTTCTGATTGGTAAATTTGGTAAAATCGTAAAATAGAGAATCCCCCTTCCGGGAGGCTGTAGGGGCGGATGACGAGCATCCGCCCCTACAGAGTTCCCGGAAGGGGGATTCTTATTGATAGTTATCACACAGGCTTACAAATTTTCGCCGTTCGCACCAATGGTCCCGGCATACCATGCGGCGCTGTCCCCGGGGGCAGGCCGGCGTTATTCCGCCATGTCTCCCGCTTTTGCTTCCGGGGTCTCTGCGGCCTTCTGCTCCATGTCCGGGGCAATTTTACCGCCGGGCATCTTGTAGCCGAAGGACGGCACAAAGAAATACTTGCGGATGATGAAGATCAGCGCGATGGCCCCCACGCTGACCAGGTTCTGCACGGCGTCCTCATGGCCGACGATCATGTGGCGGGCAATGGCGTAGAGCAGTACCTCCAGCACGCTGCCGGGGCTGTGCTTGGCCAGCATCTTGATAAACTCGATGCCGATGACGATGTCCAGCGCACGTTCCAGAAAGGTGCGGATCTCCAGGCTGTCGGCATCGGTCAGCAGACCGGGCATCAGCTCCACCAGCGGGACAATGCTCATGAGCAGGGCCACCAGCACAATGCCGGAGAGCACGACTTCGAGGATGCCCGCAGCCTCGGCGATCTGGTCGCGGAAGATGCGCTTGAACCATTCCTCCCTGCCGTGCAGGGCGTGATTTGTCAGGCGTCGTTTGGGTGCAATCATACAAAGCTCCTTGTTTATGTATTTTTTCTATTTTATCATATTTTTGTGCCCTGTACCAGCATAATTTTACAGGCCGTTTTAAAGTATGACAACTGCCCCCCAAGACCCATCAAAAACGACAAAAAGCGACGGTCAAAACCCTTTTGCACCGTTTTTTGGCTGAAATGTCCGCCGGGCGCTTGCATTTTTTTTGTCCAGCGTTTACACTACAAGTACAGGGCACATCTTACTTTTATTAAAGGGGGATCTTCCGTGGCAAACGCAATGCAGCGTATTGGCTTCTTCGCGGGTGTTCTGTACCATCATACCCTTTTTACGTCGACACCACAGCGCAGTGTATCCTGATGCGGAGCACTGCGCTGTTTGCTTTGTAAGGGAGGTTTCAAAACGTATGAAAAAAGTTGCGATCATCATGGGCTCGGACAGTGACTGGCCGGTGGTCAAGGGTGCCTGCACGGTGCTGAAGGATTTCGGCGTGCCGTATGAGGCGCACATTCTTTCGGCCCACCGCACACCGGAGGCCGCCGCCGCGTTCGCCAGGAGCGCCCGTGCCGAGGGCTACGGCGTCATTCTCTGCGCTGCCGGCATGGCCGCGCACCTGGCCGGTGCCTTTGCCGCCAACACCACCCTGCCCGTTGTGGGCATCCCGATGAAGGGCGGCGCCATGGACGGTCTGGACGCCCTGCTGGCCACTGTGCAGATGCCCAGCGGCTTTCCCGTGGCTACCGTAGCGCTGAACGGCGCGAAGAACGCCGCGTATCTGGCTGTGGCGATTCTGGCCGTGGCCGACGACGAGCTGGCCGCGAAGCTTGACAGCTTCCGCGCCGACACCGCCGCCGCGATTGCCAAGAAGGACGCCGCCATTGCCGCCGAAGCCGCAGCACTGTAAAAGGGCCTTCCCCAAAAGGGGAAGCCAAAGACAGGTACACATACATACTTTACTATATTATACTATAAAAAGGAGCGTTTCTCATGAATTACGAAGTCAAAGAGCAGCTGTACGAAGGTAAGGCCAAGCAGGTTTTCGCTACCAACGATCCCGAGATCGTCATGGTCCACTATAAGGATGACGCCACTGCCGGTGACGGTGAGAAGAAGGGCACCATTCGCGACAAGGGCATTGTCAACAACAAGCTGTCCAACGCTCTGATGCAGAAGCTCGAGAAGGAGGGCATCCCCACCCATTACGTGCAGGAGGTCAATGACCGCGACACCTTTGTGAAGAAGGTCGAGATCGTGCCTCTGGAGGTCATCGTCCGCAACGTTGCAGCCGGTCACTTCAGCCTGCGCATGGGCGTGCCCGAGGGCAAGGTCTTTAAGACCCCCATCCTCGAGTACAGCTACAAGAACGACGATCTGCACGACCCGTTCATCAACCACTACTACGCCCTGGCCCTCGACCTGGCTACCCAGGAGGAGCTGGACACCATCGCGAAGTATGCCTTCAAGGTCAACGAGGTGCTGAAGAAGATCATGCTGGACGCCAACATCCGTCTGGTGGACTTTAAGCTCGAGTTTGGCCGCCTGTCCGACGGCACGATCATCCTGGCCGACGAGATCAGCCCCGACACCTGCCGTTTCTGGGACGCCACCACCGGCGCACATCTGGACAAGGATCTGTTCCGCCGCAACATGGGCGGCGAAGCCGACGCTTACCAGGAAGTCATGAAGCGCCTGCTGGGCTGATTGCACCCGCATAATTTACCGTGCGCTTTCCCGTAGGGGCGTATTCCCTATGCGCCCGCAAGAGGCAACCGACCCACGGGCGGATATAGGATCCGCCCCTACGGCTTTACCATTCCGACAATTGGAGCAAATAAATGAGCGAAATTTCCCAATACACCGAGTCCCTGCACGAGGAGTGCGGCGTGTTCGGTATGTATGACAAGACCGGCGAGACCGATATGGTCAGCGCCGTCTACAGTGCGCTGTACGCCCTGCAGCACCGCGGCCAGGAGAGCTGCGGCATTGCGCTGAACGTCGACGGCGTGCTGTCCGGCTACCGCGATCTGGGCCTTGTCAGCGAGGTCTTTACCAAGCGCGTGCTGGAGGAGCTGCCCCGCGGCGCAAAGATGGCTACCGGCCATGTCCGCTATGCCACGGCGGGCCAGCGCAGCCGTTCCAACGCGCAGCCGATGGTTCTGCATCACTGCAAGGGCGCTATGGCGGTCTGCCACAACGGCAACCTTGTCAACGCGCCGAAGCTGCGCCGCAAGCTCGAGATGAGCGGTTCGATCTTTCACGGCACGTCGGACACCGAGGTCATCGCCTATCTGCTGACCCAGAACCGTCTGCTGACGCCGAACATTGAGATGGCCGTCAGCCGCACGATGGACGACATCGAGGGTGCATACTCCCTCGTCATTATGACCCACACCAAGCTGATCGCGGCGCGCGACCCCAACGGCTTCCGCCCGCTGTGCATCGGCGAGCTGCCCGACGGCAACGGCTATGCCTTTGCCAGCGAGAGCTGTGCGCTGGACGCCGTGGGTGCGAAGTTCGTCCGTGACGTGCGCCCCGGCGAGATCGTTATTGCCGACCGCAACGGCCTGCGCACGATGGAGGATCACTGCGGCGCCGCGCCGCACACGATGTGCGTCTTTGAGTACATCTACTTTGCCCGCCCGGATTCCGTCATCGAGGGCACCTGTGTGCATGAGGCCCGTCTGCAGGCGGGCCGGTTCCTGGCGCAGGAACATCCCGTGGAGGCCGATGTCGTCATCGGCGCGCCGGACTCCGGTCTGGATGCAGCTCTCGGCTATGCGCAGGAGAGCGGCATCCCCTACGGCGTGGGCTTTATCAAGAACAAATATGTAGGCCGCACCTTCATTCAGGGCAGCCAGGCCCAGCGCGAGAGCAGCGTGCGCATCAAGCTGAACGCCATCACGTCCACGGTCAAGGGCAAGCGCGTTGTGCTGGTCGATGACTCCATCGTCCGCGGCACGACGAGCGCCCGCACCATCCGCCTGCTGCGCGAGGCCGGTGCTGCCGAGGTACACTACCGGATCAGTGCGCCGCCGTTCGCCCACCCGTGCTACTTCGGCACCGACATTCCCGACGAGAAGGACCTGATTGCCACCGGCCACACGGTGGAGGAGATCAACGAGCTGGTCGGGTCTGACACGCTGGGCTATTTGAGCATTGAGCATGTGCAGCAGCTGGCCATCCACAGCAAGTGCGGCTTCTGCACGGGCTGCTTTACCGGCAAATACCCCGTCGCCCCGCCCACCGAGACGATGGACATTGTCTACGACAAGCCGCTGAGCCAGTCTAAGACGAATAAAAAGCTGTAATCATAACGACGGAAGCGCAGCAGTAGCGCAAACTTCTCTCCCCCACCGCCTGCGGGCGGAGCCCCCTCGCAGAGGGGGCCAAGCCTCCTTGCCTCCCTCTGCGAGGGAGGTGGCGCGCAGCGCCGGAGGGAGAGAGCTTGCCGCTGCCACCCGATTTTCCGAGTAATGTAACACATTTAGGAGTTCAACATGGAAAAAAGCTATTCTGCCAGCTACGCCGCTGCAGGCGTGGATATTACCGCCGGGTACCGCTCTGTTGAGCTGATGAAGCAGTATGTGGCCCGCACGATGACCGAGAACTGCATCGGCGGTCTGGGCGGCTTCGGTGGCCTGTTTGAGCTGGACTGCACCGGCATGGAGCATCCCGTTCTGATTTCCGGCACTGACGGCGTCGGCACCAAGCTGCGCATTGCCATGCTGCTGGACAAGCACGACACCATCGGCATCGACTGCGTGGCCATGTGCGTCAACGACGTCATCTGCGCCGGTGCCAAGCCGCTGGTTTTCCTCGACTACATCGCCTGCGGCAAGAACATCCCGGAGAAGATTGCCGAGATTGTCAAGGGCGTGGCCGAGGGCTGCGTCCAGGCGGGCTGCTCCCTCGTGGGCGGCGAGACCGCCGAGCACCCCGGCATGATGCCCGAGGATGAGTACGACCTGGCCGGTTTCACCGTCGGCGTCGTGGACAAGGCAAAGATTTTGGACAACTCCACGATGCAGCCGGGCGATGTCATCATCGCACTGCCCTCCACGGGCGTACACTCCAACGGTTTCTCGCTGGTGCGCAAAATTTTTGACATCGACAACAACCCCGATGTGCTGAAAAAGACATTCGACGGCATGGACAAGCCCCTGGGCGAGGCCCTGCTGGCCCCCACGAAGATCTACGTCAAGCCCGTGCTGGCTGTCATGGACGAGATCACGGTCAAGGGCGTGTCCCACATCACCGGCGGCGGCTTCTATGAGAACATTCCCCGCAGCCTGAAGAAGGGCTGTGCGGCCCGCATCGCCAAGGCCGATGTGCGCATCCCTGCCCTGTTCGACGTCATGCAGCGCGAGGGCGGCATCTCCGAGCACGATATGTTCAACACCTTCAACATGGGCGTCGGCATGGTGCTGACCGTCGCGCCCGAGGATGCGGACAAAGCCATTGCCATTCTGAAGGCCCACGGCGAGGACGCCTACCGTCTGGGCACCATCGTCGAGGGCGACGGGGTCGAGCTGGTATGAAGCGTGTAGCGGTACTGGTATCGGGCGGCGGCACGAACCTGCAAGCCCTGCTGGAAAGCGAGCGCCGCGGCGAGAACCCGAACGGCAAAATCGAGCTGGTCGTTGCCAGCAAGCCCGGCGTCTACGCGCTGGAGCGCGCCGCCAATTTCGGTGTAGAATCTGCTGTTGTCAGCCGCAGGGACTACGCTGACAGCGCAGCGTTTGACGCCGCCCTGCTGGACACCCTGCAGAAGCACAGTATTGACGTGGTCGTGCTGGCAGGCTTTTTGAGCGTGCTGGGCGAAAAGGTCATTGCGGCCTACCGCAATAAAATCATCAATGTTCATCCCAGCCTGATCCCCAGCTTCTGCGGCCCCGGCTTCTACGGACTGCGCGTGCACGAGGCTGCGCTGGCCCGCGGCGTGAAGCTGACCGGCGCTACCGTCCACCTTGTAAACGAGGAATGTGACGGCGGGCCCATTCTGCTGCAGAAGGCCGTGGCTGTGGAGCCTGGCGACACCCCCGAGACGCTGCAGAAGCGCGTCATGGTCGAGGCCGAGTGGCAGCTGCTGCCCAAGGCGCTGGCTATGGTGTGCAGTGACGAGGTGTAAAATCGCAACAATGGCAAAGTTCTCTCCCCCACCGCCTGCGGGCGGAGCCCCCTCGCAGAGGGGGCCAAGGCTTCCAGGCTCCCTCTGCGAGGGAGCTGTCCGCGCAGCGGACTGAGGGAGAGAGCCTTGCCACCACATCCCGTTTTATGTTTTTCTATACACCAAAACGAGGTCAATTATGAAAAAAAACATCTACAAATATCTTGCCGGGAATGACTACCCCGGGCGCGGCATTGTGCTGGGCAAAAGCCCCGACGGCCAGAAGGCGTTCGTCGCCTACTGGATCATGGGCCGCAGCGCCAACAGCCGCAACCGTGTGTTTGAGCCTATCGACGGCGGCATCCGCACGGTGGCCGCTGACCCGGCCAAGCTCGAGGACCCGCACCTCATTATCTACAACGCTGTGCTGACCCTGCGGGAGACCACCGTGGTCACGAACGGCGACCAGACCGACACGATTGCCCGTTTCATGAACGGCAACCTTTTCCCCGGCTACAGCTTTGAGGCTGCGCTGGCGACCCGCACCTATGAGGACGACGCGCCGAACTTTACCCCGCGCATCTCCGGCGTCGTCGATATGCGCCGCGGCGGCTACAAGCTGTCCATTGTCAAGTCCGACGAGGGCAACGCCGAGAGCGTGCAGCGCCAGACCTTCGACTACCCGCAGCCTGTGGCCGGTGAGGGACACTTCATCAGCACTTACGTCAAGAACGGTGCGCCGATTCCCAGCTTTGCGGGTGAGCCGCTGCGCGTCGCCATCGACACGAACAACGCGGACAAGTTTGCCGACAAGCTGTGGGCGAGCCTGAACGAGGACAATAAGGTCAGCCTGTTTGTCCGCAGCATCGAGCTGGAAACCGGCGAGTACGAGGACATTATCCTGAATAAATACACCGCTGTGGAGGGTTAATATGAACGAATTTCAGCTGAAATACGGCACGAACCCCAACCAGAAGCCCGCCCGCATCTACATGGCGGACGGCAGTGACCTGCCTGTGCAGATTTTGAACGGACGCCCGGGCTACATCAACTTTCTGGATGCGTTCAACTCCTGGCAGCTCGTGCGCGATTTGAAGAAGGCACTCGGCCAGCCCGCTGCCGCCAGCTTCAAGCACGTTTCCCCCGCCGGTGCGGCCATCGGTCTGCCGCTGGATGAGACCCTGCGCGCCATGTACCACATTGCGCCGGAGACCGAGCTTTCCCCGCTGGCCTGCGCCTACGCCCGTGCCCGCGGTGCGGACCGTATGTCCAGCTTCGGCGACTGGATCGCGCTGTCCGATGTCTGCGACCTGAGCACCGCGAAGCTGATTCAGCACGAGGTCTCCGACGGCATCATTGCGCCCGGCTACGACGCCGACGCGCTGGAGGTGCTGAAATCCAAGAAGAAGGGCGGCTACGCCATCGTCCAGATCGACGCCGACTACGAGCCGAAGCCGCTGGAGACCCGCACGGTCTTTGGCGTGACCTTCGAGCAGGGCCGTCAGGACCTGGACATTTCCAATGAGACGATGCTGCAGAACGTTGTGACCGAGAACAAGGTCATCAGCGACGAGCAGCGCCGCGACCTCATCATCAGCCTGATCGTGCTGAAATACACCCAGTCCAACAGCGTCTGCTACGTGCAGGACGGCCAGACCATCGGCGTCGGTGCGGGCCAGCAGAGCCGCGTGCACTGCACCCGTCTGGCGGGCCAGAAGGCCGACAACTGGCAGCTGCGCCACATGCCGAAGGTGCTGGACCTGCCGTTCCGCGCTGACATTGCCAAGCCGAACCGCGACAACGCGATTGATGTTTACATCGGCGACACGCCGGAGGATGTCATCGGCGACGATGTCTGGGCCGAGACCTTCACCGAGCAGCCGGCCCCGCTGACCGCCGAGGAAAAGCGCGCCTGGCTGGATGCCGTGACCGGTGTGAGCCTGGGCAGTGATGCCTTCTTCCCGTTCGGCGATAACATCGAGCGCGCGCGCCGCAGCGGCGTGACCGCCATTGTACAGCCGGGCGGCTCCATCCGCGACGCACAGGTGATCGACACCTGCAACAAGTACGGCATTGCGATGGCGTTCTGCGGCATCCGGCTGTTCCATCATTAAACGCAAAAAACAACTCGCCTGCGGCGATTTTTCGTCGCGGGCTGTTGTGCTGTCAAGGAGGACGCTTATGAAAATTCTGGTTGTCGGCGGCGGCGGGCGTGAGCACGCCATCATCCGCGCGCTGAAAAAAAGCCCCCGCTGCTCCGAGATCTGGTGTGCGCCCGGCAACGGCGGCATCAGCTATGACGCCCACTGCAAGGCCATCCCGGCCACCGACGTGGACGCCATGGTCAAATTTGCCAAGGAAGAAGCCTTTGACTATGTCGTCGTCGCCCAGGACGACCCGCTGGCGCTGGGCATGGTCGATGCGCTGGCCGCTGTGGGCATCCCGGCATTCGGTCCCGACAAGGCCGCGGCCCGCATTGAGGCCAGCAAGGTGTTCAGCAAGGACCTGATGAAGAAATACGGCATTCCTACGGCCAAATATGAGACGTTCGACGACCCAGAGAAGGTCATGGACTACATCAAAGCCGAGGGCAAATACCCCGTCGTCATCAAGGCGGATGGTCTGGCGCTGGGCAAAGGCGTGCTGATCTGCCAGAATGAGCAGGAGGCTGCCGACGGCGTCAAGGAGATCATGCTGGACAAAAAGTTCGGCGCATCCGGCAACCATGTGGTCGTCGAGGAGTTCCTGACCGGCCCCGAGGTCAGCGTTCTGTCCTTCTGCGACGGCAAGACCGTCAAACCGATGGTCTCGAGCATGGACCACAAGCGTGCTCTCGACCACGACGAGGGCCTGAACACCGGCGGCATGGGCACCGTGGCCCCGAACCCCTACTACACGCCCGCAGTCGCCGAGCGCTGCATGCAGGAGATTTTCCTGCCCACGGTTGCGGCCATGCAGGCCGAGGGCTGCCCCTTCAAGGGCTGCCTGTATTTCGGCCTGATGCTGACCCCCGACGGCCCGAAGGTCATCGAGTACAACTGCCGCTTCGGCGACCCCGAGACGCAGGTCGTGCTGCCCCTGCTGGAAAGCGACCTGCTGACCGTGATGGAGGCCACAACGAACGGCACGCTGGACAAGACCGATGTCAAATTCAGCGACGGCGCGGCGGCTTGCGTCATCTTAGCCAGCGGCGGCTACCCCCTCGCCTACGAGAAGGGCAAGGAAATCACCGGCCTGACCGCGGGCCAGCTGGACGCCGCCGATGTGACGGTCTACCACGCCGGCACGGCCATCAAGGGCGGCAGCCTCGTCACGAACGGCGGGCGCGTGCTGGGCGTGACCGCCACGGCCAACACCCTGCCCGAGGCGCTGAAAAAGGCGTATGCTGCCACGGAGAGCATCCATTTTGACAAGCTGCACAAGCGCAGTGACATTGGGGCAAGAGCGCTGGCAGCAACGCAGTAAAAAGGCTTCCCCATCGGGGGAAGCTGTCACCGAAGGTGACTGATGAGGGCAAACTTCCCGCAGCGATCCGTCAACGGGATACAGCGGTGCACTTTCCCCTCATCCGACCTCGGACGGGGCCTCGGCCACCTTTTTTCCCCCAGGGGGAAGGCTTTCCGTCCGTCACTTCCTGCAAATTCAACTCTCAGGAGGAAATACAATGGTATATCGCATTTATGTTGAGAAAAAGCCCGGCTTTGACGGCGAGGCACAGGGGCTTCTGCATGAGCTGGTCGATCTGGTCGGCATCCAGAATCTGACCGGTCTGCGCCTTTTGAACCGCTATGACGTCGAGGGCATCGACGCAGTGCTGTTCCAGCAGGCTGTGCCCACCGTGTTCAGTGAGCCGCCTGTTGACGTGACCTACGACAAGCTGCCCGACGCCAAGACCGTTTTTGCCGTCGAGTACCTGCCCGGCCAGTTTGACCAGCGCGCCGACTCTGCCAGCGAGTGCATCCAGCTGCTGAGCCAGGGCGAGCGCCCCGCGGTCCGCTCCGCCCGCGTCTATCTGCTGGACGGCGACCTGACCGACGCCGACCTGGCCGCCATCAAGAAGTATGTCATCAACCCCGTCGAGGCCCGCGAGGCAAGCCTTGACGAGCGCAGCACCCTGAAAATGGAGTTTGCCATCCCGACGGAGGTCGAGACGCTGACCGGCTTCACCGCACTGGACGACGACGCGCTGGAAGCATTCCGCAATGAGAAGGGCCTGGCGATGGACCATGCGGACATCGTGTTCTGCCAGAACTACTTCAAATCCGAGCACCGCGACCCGACCATCACCGAGATCCGTCTGATCGACACCTACTGGTCCGACCACTGCCGCCACACGACGTTCGGCACGATCCTGGACGACGTGAAGATCGACGACGAGCTGGTGCAGGCCGCATTTGACCGCTACATGGCACTGCGCGCCGAGACGGGCCGCGACAGGAAAAACCGCACCCTGATGGACTGCGCGACCATCGGTGCCAAGGCGCTGAAGCAGCGCGGCATTCTGAAGAACCTTGACGAGAGCGAGGAGATCAACGCCTGCACCGTCAAGATCAAGTGTGACGTGGACGGTGAGCAGCAGGACTGGCTGTTCCTGTTCAAGAACGAGACCCACAACCACCCCACCGAGATCGAGCCCTTCGGCGGCGCGGCGACCTGCATTGGCGGTGCCATCCGTGACCCGCTGTCCGGACGCAGCTATGTCTATCAGGCCATGCGCGTGACCGGTGCGGCTGACCCGCTGAAGCCTGTTTCCGAGACAATGCCCGGCAAGCTGCCCCAGCGCAAGCTGGTCACGACGGCTGCCGCGGGCTATTCCAGCTACGGCAACCAGATCGGCCTTGCCACCGGTCAGGTCGCAGAGCTGTACCACCCCGGCTACGCCGCCAAGCGCATGGAGATCGGCGCAGTTGTCGGCGCGACGCCTGCCAGCCATGTCCGCCGCGAGGAGCCCGCCCCGGGTGATGTCGTCATCCTGCTGGGCGGACGCACGGGCCGCGACGGTGTCGGCGGTGCCACCGGTTCCTCCAAGGCGCACAAGCTGACAAGCCTTGAGACCTGCGGTGCCGAGGTGCAGAAGGGCAACGCGCCCATCGAGCGCAAGCTGCAGCGCCTGTTCCGCCGCGAGGACGCCTGCCGCCTTATCAAGCGCTGCAACGACTTCGGCGCGGGCGGTGTCTCCGTTGCCATCGGTGAGCTGGCCGACGGTCTGCACATCGACCTGAACAAGGTCACCCGCAAATACGAGGGTCTGGACGGCACCGAGCTGGCCATCTCCGAGAGCCAGGAGCGCATGGCCGTGGCCGTCGCTGCCGAGGACGCCGAGACCTTTATGAAGTACGCCGCCGAGGAAAACCTCGAGGCGACGATCGTTGCCACCGTCACCGAAGAAAAGCGTATGCGCGAGGTCTGGAACGGCAAGACCATCGTTGACCTCTCCCGCGAGTTCCTGAACTCCAACGGTGCCGAGCGCCACGCTGATGCGCACATCCTGCCGGGCCATGTCTGGCAGCCCCAGTTTGCCGGTGCCACGTTTGAGCAGAAGCTGGAATCCATGGTCAGCGACCTGAACGTATGCAGCCAGAAGGGCCTGGGCGAGCGGTTCGACTCCACCATCGGCGCAGCCACCGTGCTGATGCCCTACGGCGGCAAGTACCAGCTGACCCCGACGATGGCCATGGCCGCCAAGCTGCCCGTGGACGGCGAGACGACGACCTGCTCCGGCATGGCGTGGGGCTTCAACCCCTACCTGACCGAGGCTGACCCCTACCGCGGCGCGTATATGGCCGTGGTCGAGAGCGTGACCAAGCTGGTCTGCGCGGGCTTCCACCACGAGGATATGTACCTGACGTTCCAGGAATATTTTGAACATATGAACGATAAGCCCGAGCGCTGGGGCAAGCCGCTGGCCGCCCTGCTCGGTGCGCTGGATGCCCAGATGGGTCTGGGCATTGCGTCCATCGGCGGCAAGGACTCGATGTCCGGCAGCTTTGAGGGACTGGACGTGCCCCCGACGCTCGTCAGCTTTGCGACGGCCATCGGCAACACCCGCGACGTGCAGAGCCCCGAGTTCAAGAAGGCCAACAGCTCCGTTGTCATCCTGCGCCCCAACTACAAGAACGGTCTGCCCGAGATCGGCAGCCTGATTTCCATTTACAAGACCGTCGAGCAGATGATCGACGAGGGCAAGGTGCTGGCTGCCGCCACGCCGGGCTACGGCGGTGTGGCCGAGGCACTGTTCAAGATGTGCGTCGGCAACCATGTGGGTCTGCAGCTGTCCAATGACATCGACCTGAACGATCTGTTCAAGCCCGCCTACGGCGCGGTCATTCTGGAGCTGCTTGATGCCTCCGCCGGTGAGTTCCTCGGCTTCACCACCGTGGACTACACGCTGGAGGCCGAGGGCAAGGCCATTGACCTGGCCCGTCTGCAGGAGCTGTGGGAGCAAAAGCTCGAGCCGGTATTCCCCTACCGCAAGGCCGGTGAGTTCGTCCCCGCGCTGGAGCATGACTGCCCCGCCAACAAGCGCGTGGCTCCCTCTGTGCGCCTGGCGACGCCGCGGGTCGTCATCCCCGTATTCCCCGGCACGAACTGCGAGTACGACACGGCCCGCGCGTTCCGCCGCGCAGGCGGCGACCCGCATGTTCTGGTGCTGAAAAACCTGACCCCCGCCAACGTGGCCGAGAGCTGCGAGGCGCTGGTGAAGGAGCTGGACGAGGCGCAGATCCTGATGCTGCCGGGCGGCTTCTCCGGCGGCGACGAGCCGGACGGCAGCGCCAAGTTCATTGCGGCGTTCTTCCGCAATCCGTCGGTGGCCGACGCAGTCAACCGTCTGCTGAACCAGCGCGACGGTCTGGCTCTGGGCATCTGCAACGGCTTCCAGGCACTCATCAAGCTGGGCCTGGTCCCCTACGGCGAGATCCGTCCCATCACCGAAAGCGACCCGACGCTGACGTTTAATACGATCCACCGCCACCAGTCCATGCTGGTGCGTACCCGCGTGGCCAGCAACAAGAGCCCCTGGCTGAGCAAATGCGACATCAACGACGAGCACCTGATCGCCATCAGCCACGGCGAGGGCCGCTTTGTCTGCAACGAGCAGCTGCTGAACCAGCTCATCGACAACGGCCAGATTGCGACCCAGTACGTTGACCTGCTTTGCCGCCCGACGATGGACATGCGCTACAATCCGAACGGCTCCGTGCTGGCAATCGAGGGCATCACGAGCCCGGATGGCCGTGTCTTTGGCAAGATGGGCCACAGCGAGCGCAGCGGCGAGCAGCTCTATAAGAACGTCACCGGTGACAAATACCAGCCGATCTTTGAGGGCGGCGTGAATTATTTCAAGCTTTGATATTTCGGGAAGTTTCTGCTATACTGGAACTATCAGCTTAAAAGATTGTGAGGATTTGACCCAATGGCACAACACGACAAATATATTTCGCCGTTCTCTACCCGCTATGCGTCGGATGAGATGCAGTACATCTTCTCTGACGACAACAAGTTCCGCACCTGGCGCCGGCTGTGGATCGCGCTGGCTAAGGCCGAGCAGAAGCAGGGCTTGGCCATCACCGATGAGCAGATTGCCGAGTTGGAGGCACACAAGGACGACATCAACTATGAGGACGCCATTGCGCGCGAGAAGCTCGTCCGCCATGACGTGATGAGCCACGTCTACGCCTACGGCCTGCAGTGCCCCAAGGCAAAGGGCATCATCCATCTGGGCGCGACCAGCTGCTATGTCGGTGACAACACCGACGTCATCATCATGCGCGAGGGCCTGCAGCTCGTGCGCAAAAAGGTCATCGGCGTGCTGGCAAATCTGGCCAAGTTCGCCGACGAGTACAAGGCCATGCCCTGCCTGGCCTACACCCACTGCCAGCCCGCACAGCTGACCACCGTCGGCAAGCGCGCCACACTCTGGATGAACGAGCTGTACATGGATCTGGAGGAGCTTGACCACCAGATCTCCCAGCTGGCGCTGCGCGGCGTTAAGGGCACCACCGGCACCCAGGCCAGCTTTGTGGAGCTGTTCAACGGCGACTCCGCCAAGATCAAGGCCGTCGAGGCCGACGTCTGCGCCCAGATGGGCTTTACCAAGGTCGTGCCGGTCTGCGGCCAGACCTACAGCCGCAAAGTGGACTACAATGTGCTGTCCGCCGTGGCGGGCATCGGCCAGTCCGCCATGAAGATGGCAACGGACATCCGCCTGCTGGCGAACTTCAAGGAGATGGAGGAGCCGTTTGAGAAGAACCAGATCGGTTCCTCCGCTATGCCCTACAAGCGCAACCCCATGCGCTGCGAGCGCATCTGTGCGCTGAGCCGCTACCTGATGGTGGATGTGCTGAACCCCGCCATCACTGCCGGTACCCAGTGGTTTGAGCGCACGCTGGACGACTCCGCCAACAAACGCATTGCGATGGCCGAGGGCTTCCTGGCTGCTGACGCCATCCTGAACATCCTGCTGAACGTCTCCGACGGGCTGGTCGTCTACCCGAAGGTCGTCCGTGCCCGCGTCATGGCCGAGCTGCCGTTCATGGCAAGCGAGAACATCATGATGAAGGCCGTCAAGAAGGGCGGTGACCGTCAGGAGCTGCACGAGCGTCTGCGTGAGCACGCCGTGGCCGCCGCTGCCGTTGTCAAGCAGGAGGGCAAGCCCAACGACATGATTGCCCGCGTCGAGGCTGACCCCGCGTTCGGCCTGACCCGCGAGGAAATCGAGGCCGAGCTCTCCCCCGAAGCCTTTACGGGCCGCAGCGCCGAGCAGGTCACCGAGTTCCTGCGCGACGTCATCCAGCCCGTGCTGGACGCCAACAAAGAGGACCTGGGCCAGCATGTGGAGCTGAACGTCTGATTGATTGCATCGTAAATTGTAGGGGCGAATGTTTGCATCCGCCCGCAGGTCGATGACAAGCATCGCCCCCTACAACATAGTAAAAGCCCCGCAGCGTCTTTTGTTGAACAGCACCCCACTTGTTAGATAGTATATCATACTGTCTAACAAATGGGGTGCTGTTCATTTTTTGAATTCTGGCGTATATCGTTTGTTTGGTACTCCTTTTGGCATAGCAAAACACCCCACTTGTTAGATAGTATACCATACTGTCTAACAAATGGGGTGCAGTTCACATCATCAGTGCAACTATCTTTTTAACCTTTTTAAGCATTTTTTTCATCTCCTTGCAGATTGTTAAATAGTGCCTTCACATCATCTATAAGCATTGGATTAACAGTTGCCATACTGTTATAATAAGGTTCACTTCCGTCAATAGAGAAAAGCATCTGATAACTACTTCTCCCTTGGAGAAAATACAAATCCACCCCATCATATTCAGTACCACCACGGTATTTTGCAATGAATCGCATATGTAGCGGATCTGAAACGAGGCTTGCATCCGATGCGTCCGTCACCTGATGTCTATATACAATATAGAGACAGATTGTCTTATCTGACGGCAATTCAATACATTGCCCATAAATATCAGGTCCTATCGTTTTGCATTCATCAATCCACTCATTAATTGCCGAATATTTTTTTAGTTGTATAGCAGGAACAGAATAAAAAGCTTTATGTTGATAATTTTCTCTTAGAACAAACCCACTTGCAAGTATAGCAACTACTGCCAGTATGGCAAGCCCAATAAAGCATATTCCGCCGAGAAGAATCTTCATCGGTGAATCTGTCTTCTTTCCCCTTACTTCCTGCACTACAATAGCAACTAATATTAGGACAACCGATATTGCAGGGATAAAAAACAATGCCACAATTCCAATAGAAAAAAAGCAGAGAAATGCTATCCCAACATATACTGCCCAAAGTTCAATCAACAATCTCTTTGTTAATCTCTTTTTACAAATAGTTCTTGCATTGCCTTCATCTTCGGTAGACGATTTATTCTCCATTTCCTGTAGGCCTAGAATATCTATCAGTCTATGTGCATTTGTAACACTGGGTGTTGAAATTTCTTGTTCCCATTTTGCAATCGTTTGTCTCGATACTCCAAGTTCTGCCGCCAAGGCCTCTTGCGTTAGTCCTTTTCGCTTTCTTGCCTCGGCAATTTGTTTTCCCGACAACATGCACTACACATCTCCTTTCTATTATCTTCTTCTAATACTAATTAAATCAAATTCGTCGCATACTTTCAAGCACTTTTATGACTACTTTATGTTAACTCCTTGATTTTTTGCTTATTATCTTAATATAGTTTCCTGCATTCTCCACAATAGTCTGATAGCATCCGCGCTAATTTCGCTCTGCCCTTTTTGGTTTTCGCTTACTCTCGCCACGATGTACGAACACGACACTGCTGCCATCAACTGCTACAATGCCACCTTGACCACAGACGGCAACTTTGCAACGGGCAGGGCCTCGGCTGGTGCCGACCAATAATGCGCAGAAATATCGCCTGTTTGAATTCATCACAAACGGAGAAAGAATTTGGATGTGTTAGACACATGTGCGTTGCGGATTTTTCTGAATCGGTGAACAACAACAATCCCCAAGGTAGCTCATGTGTAAGGCGCTGCGGGGTGTTTTTTATACGATTTTTTCTGTCGGCTTGTACAAAAAACGCCCCGACGGTTTGTCGGGGCGTTGGGGTTATTCTGTGGGCCCTTCGGGGTCGGTCTCCTCCTCGGGGGACGGGGTCGGCTCCGGGGCGGGTGTCGGTTCAGGGATATCGGGGTCGAAGTAGGCGCGGATGTCGCCGTCGCTGCGCTGGGTCGAGATGTCGAGCACGCCCTTATCACCGGTAGCCAGACCCTTTTCCGGGTCGGTCAGCGCGGCAGCGGCCAGCCGCAGCTTGTAGGCGAGGTTCGTCTCACTACCCAGCAGCACCTGAACGCGGTTTTGGTAGGTGAACTCAATATCACTCAGATCCTGGATGTTCAGCGCCGTCGTGCCGTCAAACAGGTTGTTCTCCTGCAGGCCGTCCCGCATTTCGGTCAGCGTTTGCAGTGCGCTGGCCTGCAGACCCGCTGTCTCCGCTGTGGCCTGCTGGGTCTCGCTAAGGAGTGAGTTATAGCTCTTGGGCTCAATGTTCTGCCCCACCACGGGGGAGAAATCTGTGGGCAGCGACATGGTCAGCAGAATCAGGCCGTCCGGCTGGCTGACGTCGGTGCGCAGAATTTTGAGGGAGTCGCTCAAGACCATCCACCCGCCGGAGTACATACAGGCGAACCTCTCCGTGGCGGGCTCGACCTTGATGATGACCGCGGCGGGCAGCTGAATCTCCACAGCGACATGCTCCAAATACGGGAACTGAAGCGCCAGCTGCCGGGTCTTTTCCGCGGTGGAGAAGGCGAACAGGTTGGAGTTTTTCTCGATGCCCAGCGCCTCGATCAGCTCGTCGGACGTGTAGATGCCGGTATCGACGGGCTGGGAGCGGTCATAGCTCTCTACCCGGAAGATCGTGACCTTGAACAGAAGGTTGATCGACACAAACGCACCCACGGCCAGCACGGCCAGCACGCCGAGTGCCCCCAGCAGACGGCGGCGGCGCTTTGCCCGTATGATCTCCGCCTGTGTGACGCGGCGCGTGCGCCTTGGCGTGCCGGGGCGGTAGCCTGCCTTCTGGGGATTGATCTCCTGCGCAGGGCGCTGCCGCGGGGGCGCATGCAGAGCAGGCGCGGCCTTTTCAGGCGGCGCTTTGGGGCGCGGGGCGTTCCTTTTTTCAAGGCCCAAGCGGCTGCCCATACTGCGGCGGGGCTGTTGGGCGTAGGAGCCGTTTGCGGATTTTTGCCTGCGGCTGCGCTGGTTGCGGTCCATAAGCGGCTCCTTTCCGGTGAATTTTGGGGCGGCTGCCCGTGGGTGGATGGTACGTTGGGCGGGCGCATATAGAATGCGCCCCTACGAGGTGTGCCCCGGCGACGCTCGTCGCAGCGGACGGGCGAACGATGTGCGCCCCTACAGGGTGTATGCAGCCTTGCTTAGCCGTTGACCAGCTTCAGCAGCTTTTCGGTAATCAAATCAAGGCTGTGCGGGTTGCCGAGGGTCTTGGCGTTGGCGCCCATCTCGGCCAGCTTGCCGGGGGTGGTCAGCAGGGTCTCGACAGTTTTGACAAGACCGTCACCGGTCAGGTTCTTTTCCTCGATGACGACTGCCGCACCGGCCTTTTGCAGCTCAAGGGCATTGTAATACTGGTGGTTTTCGGCCACGTTCGGGCTGGGGATCAGCACCGATGCGCGGCCCACGGCCTCAAGCTCGGCCAGCGTCAGTGCGCCGGAGCGGGCAATGACGAGATCTGCCGCGGCCAGCAGCTGGGGCATGTTGTTGATATACTCCGTCACGACGAGGTTCTCGCCGGGGGCAAAGCCCTTTTCCTTTTCCAGCCCTTCAAACAGCTTGACGCCGCGGCTGCCGGTGGCGTGCAGGTGAAGCACGTTCCGGTGCGTCTGCTTTTCCCAGGCGCAAAGGTCGGCCACGACCTGATTGATGCGGTCCGCACCGAGGCTGCCGCCGAAGCTCAAAATCACGGTGCGGTTTCCGGCGTTCAGCTTGGCGCGCGCTGCGGCGCGGTCCGCGGTCAGCACCTCGGGGCGGACAGGGTTGCCCACGACGGTGGTTTTTTCCGGCGCGCCGAGCTTTTCAACCGCGTCCGCGCTGGCGGCCAGCACAATGTTGACCTCCTTCGCCAGCAGCTTGTTGGTCACGCCCGGGAAGGCGTTCTGCTCATGGATGGCTGTCTTGATGCCGCGCCGGGCTGCCGCGCGGACGATGGGCCCGCTGACGTAGCCGCCGCAGCCGATGACAAGGTCGGGGTTGACCTCGTTCAGAATCTTTCGGGTGCGCGGGCCAGACAGCGCCAGATGCCAGATGGCTACGATGTTGCGGCCAATGTTTTCCAGGCTCAAATGGCGCTGGAATCCGTTGATCTCAATGTGATGGAAGGGGTAGCCTGCCTTGGTGACAAGGCCGTACTCCATCCCCTCGCGGCGGCCAGCAAAGTGGATCTCCGCCGTCGGGTCCGCGGCCTTCAGGGCACCGGCAATCGCCAGCGCCGGGTTGATGTGACCGGCTGTACCGCCGGCAGCAATTAAAACGCGCATGATGGACCTCCATGAGAATAAAATATAGGCTGTGCCCGCCGTGCCGCGGGCGCCGGGCGTCCCCCTTACCGCGCGGCTCTGCTGCGGTAGCGGGTGCGCTGCAGCATCCGTTCTGTCTCGGCGCGGTGCTGCTCTGCCAAGCGCTGTTCCCGGGCATTTCCGGCGCGCGAGATACTCAACAGCACGCCCATCTCGCTCAGCAGCAGCAGCAGACTAGTGCCGCCGGAGGAGAAGAATGGCAGGCTGATGCCGGTGTTGGGGATCAGTGCCGTGCCGACGGCGATATGCAGAAACACCTGCCAGGCGATCTGCGAGATGATGCCGATGCCCAGCACCGTGCCGTACAGGTCGGGCGCGCGCAGGGCGATCATAATGCCCATGATCAGCAGCACCGCAAACGCACCGATGAGGATAACACAGCCGAAGAAGCCCAGCTCCTCACCGATGACGCCGAAGATAAAGTCGTTTTCGGCGTAGGGCAGCCACTGGTGCTTCTGCACGCTCGCGCCGATGCCCACGCCGAACATGCCGCCTGTGGAGATGGCATAGATGCTCTGAAGGGTCTGCCACCCCATACCGGCAGTATCCAGCGGCGCAAGGCCCCAGGCAGCGTCCATACGGCCCGCGGCGTAGCCTTCCCCGCTGGCCAGCCCCTTCAGGAAGTAGCTGCCGGCTACTGCACACGCCGGAATGAGCGGCAGCAGCCAGCGGCCAGGTGAGAGGGTGCAGACGAGCATCGTGGCAAAAATCAGGCAGAGCAGGATCATGGCGGAGTTGTGCGGCTCCTTGTGCAACAGATACAGGATGGGCAGCAGCGGCAGCGCAGGCTTTATCGCGCCGTACCACAGCCTGTTCTTCTTGTCATAGTCGCGGTCCAGCATATCTGCCGTCCAGATCATGAGTGAGAATTTTGCCAGCTCCGACGGCTGGAAGGAGGCACCGCCCGGCAGATACACCCAGCGGTAGGTACCGTTGGTGTCCTCCGGGCTGAGCAGCGCCAGGATCAGCAGCACAATGGTGATGATGTACAGACTCTCACTCATCAAACGCAGTGCGCGGTAGTTGATGTTGGACAGGACCCACATAAAGAACAGCCCTACAATTGCAATCATGACCTGCGGTTTAATGATACTGTACAGTTTACCGCTGCTGGCGTAAGCGCTGGAATAACTGGCCGAGAACAGCATCGTCAGCCCGAAGAACAAAATGCCCAGCAGCAGGGCGAGAAAGCCCCGGGAGACCGGCCCCCGCTCCAGCTTGGGCAGGCGTATGATGGGTACCATGCGCACAATATTTCCGATGGTATGGTCAAACAAAAGGCCCAGCAGTGTACGCACAATGCTCACGGCAGTGCTCATGGGCGGTCACCTCCCTTAGGGGCAGAAACAGGCAGAGGCCGGGTAGGCCCGGCCCCGCTGCTTATGCCACGCAGATGTAAAAAATTCCCATTGCCACACCGATGACAGCGATCAGCGCAAAGAAGCCGTCGATCTTTACCTCGCGCCAGCCGCGCATCTCAAAGGCGTGGTGGATCGGCGTCATGCGGAAGATGCGCTTGCCGTGGGTCGCCTTAAAATACGTGCGCTGGATGACGACGGTCATCGCGTCCCAGATGTAGACAATGCCGAAAAAGAGCACCAGCTCGGGGCGCTGCATCACAAAGGCCAGCGCCGTAACGATGCCGCCGAAGAACATGCTGCCGGTGTCGCCCATAAAGACCTTGGCCGGGTAGAAGTTCCAGACCAGAAAGCCCGCGCAGGCACCCGCCGTGGCAGCGGCGATCAGCGAAACATGTACAAAGCCCAGCAGACTGCCGGCCAGCAGATAGCCGATCATCGACACGAAGGTCACGCCGGTGCACAGGCCGTCCAGACCGTCTGTCAGGTTGACAGCGTTGACAAGGAAGATGATGCCAAAGAAGGCGATGGGATAGTAGAGCAAGCCCATATCCACCAGCCCAAAAATCGGGAACTGGACCTGCGTGGTCAGCAGACCGAGGCTGTGCAGGCCGAACATGAACCCGAAGGTCAGCGCGATCTGCAAAATCATCTTCTGTGCCTCGGTCAGGCCGAGGTTGCGATGCCTGACGACCTTAATAAAGTCATCCAGAAAGCCGATGAGGCCCGAGCCGAACGCGAGAAACAGCACCAGCATACCGGCCTGCAGCTGCGGCATGCCAAGCACCTCCGGCAGCTTGGGGCTGTACATGACCCAGACGATGCCCAGTGTGGCCAGAATGCCCAGAATAAAGCAGAGGCCGCCCATGGTGGGGGTGCCGTTTTTCTTGCTGTGCCATGTGGGGCCCTCCTCGCGGATGGTCTGGCCAAAGTGCAGCCGGTGCAGCGCCGGGATCATAAATTTGCCCGCCACCGCCGTGATGGCAAAGCCGCCGACGGCTGCCGCCGCCAACAGGGATGAGATTTGCTCCATGCCGTTGATTCCTCCAAACGTGTGTTGGGGTGCTTACCCCTGCGGCAATTCCTTATAGTATTCCTGCAGCAGCTGCTCCAGGCCCATGCTGTGGCTGGCCTTGACCAGCACAGCGTCACCGGGGCGCACGAATTGCCGTACATATTGTAGCACTTCTTCCGCCGTTTGGCAATGCACCGCTGCAACCCCGCGCGCTTTTGCGGCCTCGGCCATGGCGGCGCTGCGCGGGCCGTAGGCGATGAGTGCATCAACGCCCGCGTCAGCAGCCCACTCGCCGGTATGGCGGTGCCCCTCCTCGCTCGCACCGCCCAGCTCAAGCATATCGCCGAGCAGCGCGATCTTCCGGGCATTGGGCAGTGCCTTGAGGACAGAGAGCGCAGCCTTCATGCTGTCGGGGCTGGCGTTGTAGCAGTCCTCAATGAAGGTGATGCCGCCCTTTTCCACAATATGCTGGCGCATGCCCGTCGTCCGGTAGGTCGCCAGCGCAGCAGCGCAGCGGGCAGCGTCCAGACCCAGGCGGGTCGCGGCGGCGTAGGCGGCCAGCGCGTCGTAGACCGTGTGGATGCCCGCTGTCGGGATGGCGGCATCGAACGTACCATACTGCGTATCGATGATTTTGAAGGTCGTGCCGTTTGCGCCGGTGACGACATCCACCGCGCGGACATCGGCATTCGCGGCGTCAATGCCGAACCAGACCGGCCGCAGGCGGCTGGGGATGCTTGCCGTGGGCAGCAGGTCGTTGTCCGCGTTCAGGGCCAGCGGTGCGCCGTCGGGCAGGCCGGTGCAGATCTCCAGCTTTGCCTTCAGTATATTCTCGCGCGTGCCGAGATTTTCCAGATGTGAGACACCGATCATCGTGATGATGCCCGCGCTGGGCCGGGCACAGCGGGTCAGACGCTCGATCTCGCCCGCGTGGTCCATGCCCATCTCGACAACGGCGTACTCGGTGTCGTTGGTCAGGCGGAACAGCGTGTTGGGCACACCGATGTCATTGTTCTGGTTGCCCTCGGTCTTGAGGGTCTTGCCGAAGGCGGAGAGCACCGCGTAGCAGAACTCCTTCGTCGTCGTCTTGCCGACACTGCCCGTGACGCCGATCATTCTGGGGTTGAACAGCATCCGGTAGTTGGACGCCATGCGGATCATGGCCTTGCCGCTGTCCGGCACAATGACCGTGCGGTCCGCAGGCACGCCCTCGACGGGATGGTTGGCAACGATATATTCTGCGCCGCTCCGGTAGGCACCGGCGGCGTAGTCATGGCCGTCAACACGCTCGCCGGGGAAGCAGACAAAAACGCAGCCCGGCTCGACCTTGCGGCTGTCGGTCACAACGGCGCGGATGGTGACCGGCTCGGCCAGCGTCAGTCCGGCCAGCAGTTGATTGGCAGGAATGGTTTGCATGAAAAAGACCTCCTATACAGAAATGCAGCGTTTTGCAAAAGCCCGGGTGCCCCTGCGGGGATGCTTACCCCTCCTCGTTTGCCGGGTCGATCTCCTCGGTCACCGTCGGGGCGTCATTGGTGGTATCCTCTCCGCTGTCCATCGTCAGCGTTATGATCGTGCCGTAGGCAGCGGAGGTTCCGGCCTCGACGTCCTGCGCCACGACCTTGCCGCTGCTGTCGCCGGCGAACTGCACGTTCAGGTTGGCGGCCTTGAGCATCTGCTCGGCAAAGGTGCCGGTCTTGCCGACGACGTCGGGCGTTGTGGTCATCGAGTTCTGGTCGGTAGCCGTGTACAGGTAAATGGTGGAGCCCGCGGGCACCACGCTGCCGCCGACGGGGTACTGGTAGACGATATTGCCGCTGCTGGGGCCGATCAGCTTATGCTTGAGGCCCAGGCGGTTCAGCGTGACCTGCGCGTTCGTCCAGGTGTAGTCCAGGCAGGTCTGCACGGTCACAGTGCCGGTGGGGTTGTAGTCAGCGTCCTGCTCGATGCCCAGATAGGGCGCGATCTCGCTGATGATGTTGCCAACGACGGGGGCCACGACCTGGCTGGCATAGTCCTTGACCCAGCGCGGGTCATCCAGCAGGACGAAAACCTCGATCTCGGGATCGTCGATGGGCAGCACAGCGGCAAAGCTCATCATTTTATAATAGTCGCCGTCGCCGCGCAGATGGCGGTCCGTGCGCTCTGCCGTACCGGACTTGCCGCCGATGCGGTAGCCCGCCACGTAGGCGTTGGCGCAGGAGTGGTAGTCCCCTGCCCCGTAGACGTTGTTTTCCATCATGGACAGCAGCTGCCGACTGACTTCTTCGGAGATGACCTGGCGGCGGATGTTCGTCTCGGTCTGGGAGATAATGTTGCCGTCCTTGTCAGAGATGGAATCCACGACATAGGGCGTAACAAGGTAGCCGCCGTTGGCAATGGCCGCTACGGCGGTAGCCATCTGCATCGGGGTGATGGACTCGTTCTGGCCGAAGGCCGCCGTGTACAGGTTTGTATCGACCTCTGCCATCTGCTCGGCGTTGTAGACGCTGGTCCAGCGGGTCTCGTTGGGCAGGTCGATGCCGGTGGGCTGGGTAAAGCCGAACGCCTGGATATAGTCGTAGAAGATCTGCGGCTTGAGCGTCTCTGCCGCCTGAATGAACCAGAGGTTGCAGCTGTGGTTCAGCGCACCTGCCATATCCAGCAGGCCGTGGACCTCGCCGTTGGCACAGCGGTAGGTGTGCTCCCACAGCTCGCTGCCCTCGTTGACGGTCAGGCTTCCGTTGCAGTAGAAGGTCTGCTCCGCACTCATAACACCGGAGTCCAGCCCTGCCGAGGCCGTGATGAGCTTGAACACCGAGCCGGGCATATACAGCTCGGTAATGTTCTTATTCTTCCACTGGGCCTCGCGCATCATACCCTGCAGCTGGGTAGCCTCGCTGGAGACCTCCTCGCCCTTCTCGTTCGTCGTCTTTTCATGGCTGATGATTCCGTCTGCAATGATGTCCTTGACGGCCTTCTCGCCCAGACGGCTTTCCAGCCAGTCAATGTCCTCCGCGTCGATCTCTGTTTTGGCCAGGATCTCGTTCATTTTGGGGTCGGTGATCGTCTTGGGGTCGTTGGGGTCAAACTGCTCAAGGGACGCCATCGCCAGGATCGCGCCGGTCTTGACATTCATGACAATGGCGCTCCCGCGGCCATGGACCGTAAAGGTGCTCATCGCCTCGGTCAGGTACTCCTCGACGATGGACTGTACGTTCTCGTCGATGGTCAGGTTCAGGTTGCTGCCGTCGATGGCTTCATGCACGTCGGCCTGACCGCTGGCCAGCGGGTCACCGTAGGCGTCCGTTTCGGCCACGCTGCGGCCCGGCGTACCGGCCAGCGTCTCGTCGTAATATTTTTCCAGTCCGTAGGCACCCGAGCCGTCCTCATTGCAGAAGCCCAGCACCGAGGCCAGGAACTCCCCATAGGGGTAAGTGCGGGAGGCTGCCTGTTCGCTGGTCAGGTAGAGGATACGGGTTGCCTTGCTGGTTTTGGACTCGCCGTCCTTCTTGTCCTCCTTATCCTCCTTTTCCTCGGTCTGCAGGCTCGTGTCCACCGCAGCGCCGTCCTTGAGGCGGTAGCTGTCTGCATAGGCCAGGATAGCATCCGCCACGGGCTTTTCGACACTCTTTTTCACCACACGGTACTGGTACGGCTCACCGGTATCCTTGTTGGACGCCGTCAGCGCCTTGTACACAGTATCCGCCGTTGTGCCGTCGTCCAGCAGCTCGGCAATGTGCTCTGCCGCTGTGCGGATCTGGTCCTCCGTCGCCCCGCTCTCTAAAATGGAGGACGGGTCGGCCACGATGTTCCATACCGTGCTGCTCTTGGCCAGCAGCTTGCCGTTGGCGCTGTAGATTGAGCCGCGCACAGCGGGCAGCGTTGTGTCCTTCAGCTGCTGGGTCACAGCCTCGGCGCGGTAGCTCTCGGCATCACGCACCTGCCACACATACAGCTGGTAGACCAGCACGCCGTAGCAGGCGAGGATAAATGCTATCATGCAAAACAGCGTCCAGTATTTTATGCGCTTGCTTGCCCGGGGACGATGCCGGGGGGAATGGTTGGGTCGTTGCTCTGTCATGGATACACCTTGTTATTTCAAAAGCCTTTTTGCCGACGGCAGCAAGGCCGTGCAGCAAAAAGGCTCGTAGCTGCATATTTCTGGTTGTTTTACGGATTCAGGCTGTCCAGCAGGCTCAGCGCTGCCGTGCGCACCTCATCCAACAGGCGGCCCGCGGCGCCGGTGTTCCGCTCAATGATGCTCTGGTCCTCCAGCTGGACGTAGGTGATCTGGCTGGGATCGGCCTTGACCAGTCCCAGCTCACCCTCGGCCACCTGCTGCAGACTGGCGCGGCTCGTGATGTCGTTCATCCGGGTGTTCAGGTAGTCGTATTCGCTCTGGGCCTCGGCCAGCTGGACGCTGACCTCATCGACCTGCGCGTTCAGTTCCATCAGCGTTGCACCGCTCATCAGGCTGCTGATTGCCAGCCCGCCAAACACGGCAAGGATCAGCACGATCACGGCAGTCCGCATCACATGGCGGACGCGGTTCAGGCCGTGGTTGCCGCCGCGCACCGCACGCACCTGCGGGCGCGGCGGGGGCTCCAGTTTCGGTGCTGCCGAGCCCTCGTGCAGCAAAACAGTTGTCATGAATAATGCCTATTATGCTTTCTCCAACACTCTCAATTTGGCGCTGCGGCTGCGACGGTTGGTCTCCAGCTCCGCGGCGTCAGCCTCAATGGGCTTGCGGGTAATCAGCTTGGCCTTGGCCACACCTCCGCAGGTGCAGATGGGCTGCTCCGGCGGGCAGGTGCAGCGCTGTGCCCAGCGGCGGAACTTGTTCTTGACGAGCCGATCCTCCAGGCTGTGGAAGGTGATGACGCAGAGCCGCCCGCCCGGGGCCAGACAGTCAAAGATGGCGTCGAGCCCCTCGTTCAGGGCGTCCAGCTCGGAGTTGACCGCAATGCGGATGGCCTGGAAGGTGCGGCGCGCCGGATTCTTCGCCTTGCGGCGCTCTGCCGGGGGCACGGCGGCGGCGACGATCTCGGCCAGCTGCAGCGTAGTCAGGATGGGCTGCTCCGCCCGCGCGGCGACAATTTTGCCCGCGATCTGCCAGGCATACGGCTCCTCACCGTAGTCACGCAGGATGCGGGTCAGCTCCTCACGATCCAGCGTGTTGACCAGATCCGCGGCGGTGGGGCCCTGCTGGCTCATGCGCATATCGAGCGGCGCGTCGGCATGGTAAGAGAAGCCGCGGGCCGCGTCGTCCAGCTGGTGGCTGGACACGCCGAGATCGAGCAGGGCCCCATTGACCGCCGGGATGCCAAGCTCCGCAAGGACCCGGGCGGCCTCACGGAAATTGACCTGCACCACCTGCGCCGGCAGACCCTTGAGCCTTTCGGTGGCGACTGCCACCGCATCCGGGTCCTGATCGAGCGAGATCAGACGTCCTGTGGTCAGGCGTTTGGCGATTTCTCTGCTGTGACCGGCGCCGCCGGCGGTGCCATCCAGATAGATACCGGCAGGGTCGATGTTCAGCCCGTCCAGACAGGGCTGCAGCAGTACGGGGATATGTGAAAATTCCATGTGTTATCGTCCTGTTTTGTTAAAAATCAAGGTCTTCCATCGCAGCGGTGAAGTCCTCATCGCTCGTTTCCTGGTTGGCGTTCCACGCCTCGGTGTTCCAGATCTCGGCAAAGCTGCGGCTGCCGATGATGGTCACATCGTGGTCGAGGCCCGCGTACTCCCGCAGCTTGGCGGGCAGCTGAATGCGGCCCTGCTTGTCCGGGGTGACCTCGACGGCGGAGGCGTAGAGCATACGGCTGACCTTGCGGCCCTTGACGAGGCCCTTTTCCTCAATTTTGGCGGCGACCTTTTCGAACTCCTCCGCCGGGAAGGCGGCCAGGCAGTGATCCAGCCACCGGGTCACGATGAAGGTCTCCCCCATCGCGTCCCGGAAGCGGGCGGGAAAGTTCAGACGTCCTTTTGCGTCGATTGCGTAATCATACTGACCGACGAGCATCCGGCTTTCCCTCCCTTCGTCATACTGCACAAATCTTCGGCAAGATTTTTTACGTCGCTGCGTTCAGTTTGTTAATAACTCTGTGGAGAACGTGGAAAACTACCCATTCTTCCCCACTTTTGTTGTTATTCACACCACAATTACCCACCTGTGGTAAAATAATAGTACCATTTTATTCAGCAAAAAGCAAGGGCAGGCGGGGAAAAACTGCGCCATGAATTGATTTTTCACAGTTTGTACAAAGGGATCGGGATACAGGTCAGCAGTTTGCAGCAAATGCGCACGCGGCAAAATTCCTGCCCCCGGGCAAAGAAATGCGCCGCACCATATTGCACGGTGCGGCGTTGTTTTTTCATATTGTGTTGCCATGGGCAGAAATGTGCCGTGAATAACAACACCTCTGCATTTTTTTACTTGGGCATATTATTCTTGGGGCGGGCGGCGCTGCGCAGATTCATACGGGTGTTCTTGATGTCCGCCATGCTTCGGCCCAGCACCTCCTCGGAGTTCTTCAGGATCGTCTCGCAGTACAGGGTCGCCTTGCGGGTCAGTTCCTTGGCGCTCTTCTGGGCAGCGGACAGGATCTCCGCCGCGTGCTGCTGACTGCGCTTGACGATCTCCTGCTCGCTGGTCAGGACGCGGGCGCGCTCCTCTGCCTGCTGAATGATGTTTTCGGACTCAATGCGGGCGTTCTGCATGATTTGCTCGCGGTCATTCACGATTTTTTTGCTCTCGCGGATCTCGTCGGGCAGATTGTTGCGCACCTCATCGATAATATCGCGCATACGGTCCACATCGACCATGCGCTTGGAAGCGGAGAACGGAACTATCGTCCCGGCCTCCAGCGTTTCTTCCATCATCTCCAACAGTTCTTCAACGTTCATACCTCTTCCCCTCTCTCATAGCGGCTGACCTTGATCTTGCCGTAGTTGTACTGCTTCACCAGCGTCAGAGCGCCCGCCTGCTCGGGCAGGTCGGCCTCGCGCTCGGTCTCGCAGAGCACGACCCCGCCGGGGGCCATCTTAGCGGCCAGCAGCGGCAGCACGGCAGCCACGGTATCATGGTGGAACGGCGGATCCAGCAGAGCCAAGTCAAACGGCCCGCGGATGTTGGCGAGAAAGCTCTCGGCCTCGCCCTGGCGTATATCACTCTGGCGGTCCACCCCTGCCGTTTTGCAGTTGGCCCTCACAACGGCGAGTGCCTCGGTGGAGCGGTCCACAAAGAGGCAGCTTTTGGCACCGCGGGACAGAGCCTCGATGCCCAGCTGACCGCTGCCTGCGAACAGGTCCAGCACCCGTGCCCCCGGCACCAGGAACTGCACGCTGGAGAACATGGCCTCCTTCACACGGTTGATGGTCGGGCGGGTAATGTCCTCGCCCGGCAGGGCCTGCAGATTTTTGCCGCGAGCTGTTCCGGCAATCACGCGCATGGTGCCGCACCTCTTTCCTCTCAAAATTTCGTTTATACAGATTCAGTATTTATTATGGTGCTTTGGCGTAGGATTGTCAAGGGTGCAAAATGTAAAATAAAATGGCAAAAGGGTAACAGAGGCAGGAAAACACGGCCCGGTGGGCTTGACAAACACCCCCGCAGATGGGTATAATAGATACTGTTGTTACGCGGCTGTCGTACAACGGCTAGTACATCAGCCTTCCAAGCTGAGGACGTGGGTTCGACTCCCATCAGCCGCTCCAATAAAAAATCCCTGTGTCACATTCAGACGCAGGGATTTTTTTATTGCAGAACGCAGCCGGGGCGAACAGCCTTCGCCCGCTGGGCCGGTTTCCGATTACAGCTTCACCAATTCTGCCTTCAGGTTCTTCAGTTCCTTCTCCAGGCGGTCCTTGTCCTTGTTGTAGTCCTGGTAGGCCTGCAGGCGGGCTTCGACGTTGGGGTCCTCGGCGGAGAGATAGCCGCTGTTCATAGAGGCTGTGTAGCTGAACTTCTTCAGCGTGCCGTTGAAGTCGATGACCATGAACTGGCCCTCGGCGGGCCGGACCGTGCCTGCGCCGAACATTTTATGGTTGATTTTACAGCCGGTCAGGTCGGGCAGCGCAGCAGGGTTCGCCAGCAGCTCCTGCAGCTCCTGCTCACATTCGCCGATGCGGATGCAAAGCTCGGCGCGGTCCGCCTTCTCCTTCACAGCCTTTGCGCGCTCCCTGCTCGTCGAGCCGCGGGTGTAGCCCTTCGGGTAGAACTGCTCGGCGTAGGCCGTGTGCAGGATGTCGTACACAAGCAGGTGCAGCGCGTCGTCGATGCCGCCCAGCTCCTGCTCCGCGTAGGCCTTGTGCAGGGCGATGATCTCCGGGTAGTTCTCCAGCGCGTGCAGCAGGTCGTTGCACATCGTGTAGTAACGCGGCAGGTCCAGCGCCGTGCCGCCGCCAAAGTCTGCCTCATACCCAAAGTAATCTGCCCACGCCTTCGCCTCGCTGGCCTGATAGAAGTAGTTCGCGTGCGGCTCCCACAGGTTCAGGAAGAACACCGCGTTGGCCGTGTTCATCGTATACTTGCTCATGCGCGGGAACACGCGGCGGAACCGCCCGTTGATCTGGTCAGCGAACAGTTCGGCGCGGCCCCGGCGCTTGGAAATATCACCGCCGTCCTCATTGTACAGCCAGCGGAAGCACTCGCGGACGAGTTCGACCTCGCTGTCGCGCAGCATCAGGTTCTGCAGGCCGCCGATGGGCTGCAGGGCCGGGTTGTCCAGCGTCGGCTGGGCCTGCTGCATGGCATCGGCAAACATGGCTGGAAAGTCGCTGTCCTCGATGTCCCAGTTCACGCCAAAGCAGTCTACCGCGCGCCAGACCGTTCCCTCATCGGCTGCCGCGCGGGCTTTGCAGTGCTGAACGTATTGTGCAAGGATCCCATTCAAATTCTCAGTATTCAAACCAATTCCTCCTAAAAAAATCAGCCTTCCCATTATAAAAGACCCTGCGCGGAGCGTCAAGACCGCAAAACGACAAAAAGCCCCCTCTTTCGAGGGGGCAAAATCGTCAGAAAATTTACAGGCTCGAGTAGCCGAAGCTGTTGACAAGCGCATCAATTTTCTTGCCCTGCCTGCACCACGGGCAGCTGTGGGAGTCGTAGGTTTCGTAGTCGGGAAGGTCGTGGGTGTCAAAGATGCTGGCCACGGGGTAGCCTGCGCACTCCTTGACCGACGCAAAGATCGACGCGATGCCGACGGGATCGCCGCCATAGTAGCGGATGGCCTCGACAGCGCCCTGCACGGTGAAGCCGGTGGTGACAGACGCCGCCAGCACCAGTACATGCTTACCGGCGATCATCGGGGCGGTGTTTTCGCGGAAAAGCAGCTGGCTGCCGGTGGTGTGCTCCGGCGTGACGACGTAAATTGTCTGGTGGGCGTTCATATTCGTATAGCCGGCCTTTGTCAGCTCACTGGCCATGCAGGCGCCGATGACCTCGGTGCCGTCCAGGCAGAGGATCGTGTCCACAATGGTCGTCGACTTGTACTCTCGCACCAGCTCGGCGGCGGCAGCGCGTGCCTCCGACAGGCGGAACTTTGTCAGGGTGACATCAATGTAGTAGTTGATATGGCTGTGGCTGGTGGCATAGTGCCCCTTGCTGACGCGCAGCTGCAAATTCGATTTGCCGGTGGGCAGTTTTACAAGATTCATCGCCATGGTGGTCTCCCCCTTAATGCTTTAACTGTTTATGGTACTATTGTACAAATTTGTGCATCAAAATACAAGGAACGCATTGCCCAAAATCCGGCGCTGATTTTTGGGCAGTTTTTCTTCGAGATTGACCAAATGGCACTTTTGTGGTATAATAAGCCAACAATTTATAGTGGGGAGGTTTGCGGATATGGGCTACAAATTGGCGGCAAGCAACGGCGACACGCTGGCTGTGCCGCAGCTGGTCCTGACCCATCTGACCCAGACCGACGGCGATACGATCCGGGCCGCACTCTACATTTTGCAGACCCACGACACCGATCCGCGCACGATGGCCCGCGCACTGGCACTGCCCAGCATCGAGGCTGCCAAGCGCACCCTGCAATACTGGGCCGGTGCCGGGCTGCTGGTCAGTGAGCGCGGGGCCGCCCCTGCCCCGGCAGCCGAGCCCGCGCGGGTCGATCTGGCCAGCGTGGCCAACGACCCCTATGTTGCCGTTCTGTGCCAGGAGGCGCAAAGCATCTTCGGTAAAACGCTGAGCCGCAGCGAGATGCAGCGGCTTGTGGGGCTGTACTTAAACGACGGCTGGCAGCCCGATGTCATTCTGCTCTGCTGCGCCGAGGTCACCCGTCTGGGGCGGCGCACCATCGCCGCCGTGACCCACCTGCTGGCCCGCTGGCGGGAGGACGGCGTTGAGACCGGCGAGGACGCCGAGCGCTGGCTGCAGCGCGCCAAGCAGCGCGAGGCCTGGTGCCAGGATGCCGCCGCACAGTTTGGCATTGAGCCGCGTGCACTGACGAACTGGGAGCGCCGCACGATTGCCCGCTGGCACGAGGAAATGGGCATCGGGCGCGAGATGATCGACGAGGCACTGCTGCGTGCCAACGGTAAAAACACCGTGCGGTACGTGGACGGCATTCTGCGGGCCTGGCGTGCCCAGGGCATCACGACGATCGACGCTGCGCGCCGTCAGGGCCAGTTGGAGGGCAGCAACATCGTGATGACCGAGCGGCCCAACGCCCAGCCGCCCGCCGCCAGCGCCCAGAAGGACCTGTTCAACCGCAACTGGGCGGCCATGTTTGACGAGGAGGGGTAACCTATGCGCACAAAAGACGAACTGTTCCGCGCAGCGCAGCGCGAGGTGGCAGCCTACCGCCAACAGGCCGTAATGCAGGCCGAGACTGCCCGCCGCGCCGCCTACGCCGCTCACCCGGCGCTGGCCGAGGCGGACAGCGCCCACCTGCGTGCGGGGCTGGGCCTTGCGAAGGCCGCAGCCCTTGGCGGAAATATGGATACCGCCCGCGCCGCGCTGGCCCGCGCAGAGGAAGCGCTGGCCGCTGCGGTCAGGGAGGCCGGGTTCAGCGCGGACGATTTCAAGCCCGCCTACCGCTGCCCGCTGTGTGAGGATACCGGTATGCGCGGCGGTGTCCCCTGCCGCTGCGTGGCAGACGCCGCCCGCCGTCTGCGCCGGGACGAAATCAATGCCGCCAGCCCGCTGGGCCTGTGCCAGTTTGCCAGCTTTGAGGTCGAGCGCTACAGCGACGCCGTGGAGCCGGAGCTGGGCATCTCCCCGCGGGAGTACATGGGCAAGCTGCTGAACTACTGCCGCGGCTACGCCGCCAAATTCAGCCAGAACAGCCCGAACCTGCTGTTCATGGGCCACACCGGCCTGGGCAAGACACATCTGGCGCTGGCGATTGCCGACGCCGTGCTGGAGGGCGGCCACGACGTACTGTACACAAGCGCCGCCGCGCTGGCCGCGCAGCTGGGGCGCGAGCACTTCAACTACACGACCAACGACGAGTGGCTGGCCGCCTGTCAGGAGGCCGACCTGCTGATTTTGGACGACCTGGGCACCGAGTACATCACGCCGCTGACCATCAGCGTGCTGTATGAGCTGATCAACACCCGGATGCTGACCCACCGCCCCACGATCTACACTACGAACATCACCGACCAGAGCGTTTTTGTGGCCCGCTACACCGAGAAGGTCGCCAGCCGTATGCTGGGCGGGTGCAAGATGTTCAAGTTTTTTGGAACGGACCAGAGGTTGAAATAACTTCATAAAAAAACGACCCGGCGTGTGCCTGCCGATGGGCACACGCCGGGTTTGTTGTATCATATTGCAGGGGCAGCCCGCGGCCTTCCGCAGGCTGCCCTGTATGGGTAACGGGCGGGCCAGGCATGCCCGGCCCCTACAGGCAGCAAAATTGTCAGTACCTCGCATACAGGAAGCTGCCGCCGCCGAGGAAGCGGCCCATGAACAGGAAAACAAAAATGCAGACCTCATAGACGGCCCAGCGAGCTGGCGTGGGCAGGGCGGCGATTTTGGTGCGCAGCGAGACACCGCGCTCATGGGCAGCGTCCACGGCCAGCAGAATCGCAATGCCCGCGTAGAGCAGAATTTCCTCCTGCAGGCTCGTCAGGCCAAGCTCCCAATAGTTGGAGAACACGGCGTGCCCGCCATTGCAGAGAATCCCCTTAAAAAGCTCTGCCGCGTTGGCAAGGCTGCTGGCGCGGAAAATCACGAACGCACCCGCCAGAATGCAGAATGTGCCCGCCACGCGCAGCGCATGGCGGAGCTTACCCGGGCGGCGGGGCGGCAGGTGGTTTTCCGCCGCCTGGCACAGGCCGTGCAGGCCGCCCCAGACGAGGTAGGTCAGCCCCGCGCCGTGCCACAGGCCGCTGACGAGGAAGGTTATGATCAGGTTTCCGTCCTTGCGCGCCTTGCTGCACCGGCTGCCGCCCAGCGGAATATAGATGTAATCCCGCAGCCACTGCGACAGGCTGATGTGCCACCGCGCCCAAATGTCCTTGACCGAGTCGGCAAAGAACGGCTGGCGGAAGTTTTCCGGCAGGTGCAGGCCCAGCACCTCGCCGACGCCCAGCACAATGTCGGTGTAGCCGGAGAAATCGGCGTAGAGTTGCACGGTGAACAGCACGCCGCCCAGCAGCAGCTGGGTGCGGTCAAAGGCGGCGGGGTTGGCAAAGACTGCATCCACAACGACGGCGACGCGGTCCGCCACGGCCAGCTTTTTAAAGTAGCCCCACGCGCTGCGCTGTACGCCGCGCCAGACCCGGTCCGTATCCCAGACAGTGGGCCGGTCCAGCTGCGGCATCAGGGCGTCATAGCGGTTGAAGGGTCCCTGCGTGATGGAGAGAAAGAACGACGCATAGCACAAAAGGCGGGCGTATTTTTCCTCAGGCAAAATCCTGCCCCGGCGCACGTCACACAGATAGCTGACGAGCTGCAGCGTAAAATAGCCGATGCCCAGAGCGTTCGCCAGCGTGCCCTGCCAGCCCAGCGCAGCGGGCAGATACTTGAGCAGGGCCAGCGGCAGCAGTGCCGCCGCAAGCCCAGCAAGGAACACGGGCTTTTTCGCGGTGCGCCGCCCGCACCACCAGACCAGAAAGCTGCTGCCCGGCAGCACCGGCAGTGCTGCCGGGCAGAGCACCGCGTAAAATAGTAAGTTTGCCCCCAGCAGCAGCTGCCAGCGGCGCGGCGGCGGGCAGGCATACCAAAGCCCCGCCAGCAGCGCCGCAAACAGCACAAAGCCGGGTGATGTCACGGCGATCATGGCAGAGCCTCCTTCTTATTCGTCTTGCAGCTTTGCATAATAGGCCATCAGGACAGAGTCGTCCGGGGTGAGGGTCAGCTTTTCCTCCACCGTCTGATAGAAAAGATCGTCAATGCTCTCCCCCGCCGCACGGCGTTGGATCGTCTTGCAGAGAATAGCGGTGAACTTTTCCGCCCCCGCGCCGTTCAGGTGGTGCGCGTCGGAGAAGTCCTCGATTTTCAGATTGATCTCGCTTTGCAGCTTGTACAGCGAGAAATCCCAGTATTCCAGCCCGTCATGCGCGGCGCAGAAGTTCCGCAGCGCATCGACGTAGGACTGATAGTTTTCGGTGTTGTACAGGTAGCCGCTGGGCAGCGGGGCCGTGAACAGCACAAGCCGGATGCCGTTTTCCGCGCAGAAATCGGTGATTTTGTTGAGGTATTCCCAGCCAAAATCCGACAGCGGCGCGTCGGCATCTACGTTCAGCAGCGTGGCAAAGCCGTCCTGCGGGATGCCGGTGGTATAGACAAAGCCGCGGCCCCGGTACGCCTCACCGCTGTCCGGGTAGGTCACATAGCCGTAGCTGTCCGGCGTGTAGCCGTCAGTCAGCTTGGCCTTCCAGAGGGCGGGCATGGAGGACGGCGACGCAATGCCATGGCGCGCGGGCAGCAGCAGGTCGGCATAGGCCGCCAGACCGCCCATCTCCGACAGGTAGGCGTATCGGTTGGGTGAGCGCCAGTCCATGTGGTCGGCCAGCAGATAGCAGGCCAGCGGGATGTTGGCGGACGCGCTCTCATTGTAGCCGGTGTAGAACATTTCGAGATAGACGGTTTTCAGCGGGTTCTGCGCAGCAGCTTCTTTCAGCATATAATAGGAGCCGTCCGGCAGCTGCTGGGACGACCCGGCGTTGAAGCTGTGGGTGCCCAGCGCCGCGTCCACCTGCGCGGGGTCAACGCTGCGGTAGCAGTGGGACGAGCCCAAAAACAGCGTATCTATGTTTCCGGCGTCGGCATACAGCTCCTGCAGCATGACGCGGGAGTAGGAGTGTACATCATCCACCAGCAGAAAATTCGCAGCCGCCAGCAGTGCCGCCGTGAGCAGCATAAACAGTGCGGCGGCTGCCGCTTTTTGCAGGATGGTTCGTTTCATACGGTTTCCTATCTGTCAGCGTTCGATCTTCATGTGGGGGTGTTTCGGCGTGTAGGCGGCGACGTCCAGCGTCCACTCGGTATTGCCGTCGGCATCCTCCGCCGTTTTGGTAAAGTCATATTGCGCGTAAAATTCGCGCACCATGGCGTTTTTGGCTGTCGGATAATAATGGCCTACGATGGTTTTGACCCCGCGGGCGGCGGCTTCGGCCACGACGGTGTCCATCATGGCGTCCTCCATGCCGCGCTTGAGCACGCGGCAGCTCATGAGCCAGAGCGTCAGGTCGAGCACATCGCCCTGCTGCCGGCCCGCCACAACGGTGACAATGCCGTTATCACCAAATTTATCCACGAGCTTGCCGCAAAGGCAGAGGTCGTTTTTGTCCCCGGCCATAGCGCGGATGTCATCCTCGGAGCAGCGCAGCGTCGTCAGGTTGAACTGGTTGGACTTGTTCGTCAACTGGGCAATGCGCTGGATGTAGAGCGGCTCAAAGCCCTTGATCGTGGCCGTCATTTCAAGGCTGTCGAGATACTGGCCGTAGTCGGCAAACGCCGCCTGTGCCTTGGCACGTTCGGCGTTCTGGTGGTAAAGCTCGGTCTTTTTCAGGTCCTCTTTGGAAAGGGCCGTGACCTCAAAATAGCCGCCGTGGTCGAGGGTCTTGATGTAGTTTTCGGCCCCGTCCAGCGCGGGCACAGCGACGCCGGGCACCTGCGCGGCCACGATGGCGCGCTCCGCCGGGTTGTCGTCGGCAAAGACAAAGCTGTCCGCGCCCAAATTCAACTCGGACGCGATGGCCTTCAGGTTCAGGTCCTTCGGGTCCCAGTTGGCCTTGATGGCGACGAAATCATCGGGGCGCAGCACGCCGTCCGGGTGGTTCAGGCCCGCCAGCGCATTGGCCTCGTCGTTTTTGGAGTCAACGGCCAGGATGACACCGATGGATTTCAGCGCCTTGCAGTAGCTCTGGAACTCGGCGTAGACCTGACCCTCGGGCACCTCGGGGCCGATGGCCAGGCCATCCACGCCGTCGTCGCCGACGATGCCGCCCCAGAGCGTATTGTCCAGGTCGAGCACAAGCGCCTTTTTGTTGCGCCCGTACAGGGACTTGATGATATTGGCCACGCTGTTGGCCAGCGACGGGATTGCGTCGAGGCAGATGGCATATTTGTACATGTGCCAGAAGAAGGCGTCGCCCCACGCCGTCAGGCCGTAGTCCGCCGACAGGTAGTCGATGTCGTTGATGTAAAAGTGCTCATGGGACGCGGCATAGGCGTAAAATTTCTGGTTCAGGCGGCTGATGAAGTTGGAGCGGCCATGGGGGTCCCAGATGTCGCGGTTGCCCATGAGGCGGAAGTTCGGGCGGTCAAAGTTGTTCTGGATGACCGGGCAGGCGAATTTTTGCTCCAACGCCTGCCACATCGTCTCAAAATGGGCGTACTGCTCGTCGAGCATCGCGTCGATGGCAGCTTCGCTGTCGGCCGTCGTGGGCAGGGCGGTCAGGTTGCGCCAGTTTGTGTGGATGTAGATGACGTCGGGGTGGAAGTCGTCCAGCTCCGGCGTGCCGAACATGGCGTCCTGCCAATACTGGGCGTACTCGCTCTGGTAGAACTCCGCCTCGATGCCGTATTGCAGCAGAAACAGCCCCAGCTGGTCGGCCACTTCGTTTGTGGTGGACCCACCGAGGATAGCAATTTTTTTGTGCAGCGGGTGCGGGTTCCGGGCCAGCAGCTCACGCCGCAGCTTACGCTTTTTGCGCAGCAGCGTTTCGGTATCGAGAGGGTAATGGAAGCAGTCCATGGGAAGCTCCTTTTATAGTAATAAGCCTTGTGGGCAAAATGTAGGGGCGCATTCTATATGCGTCCGCAAGGTGTGCGGCTGCCGCAGACGGCCCGGGCGGATATGGAATCCGCCCCTACGGACCTTTATCAGCCCATCTCCGCCAGTGCGCCCTTGAGTGCCTGGGCGATCTGGTCGGGGCAGCTGGTGGGCTTGCGGCCACAGGTCGTGCCCTCCATGCGGGCGATGGCGTCCTCGGCCTTCATGCCGGGCAGCAGCTTGGCGATGCCCTTCAGGTTGCCGTCGCAGCCGCCCAGGACCTGCACGCTCTTGATGGTATGGTCGTCGTTCAGCTCCACGACGGTGCGGACGGAACAGGTGCCTTTATTGTTGTAGGTGTATGTCATTTTGATTTGCTCCTTATTTTTGTCTCTTGTAGGTCGATTTGCGTGCCTTGGCTATGTCGCCGATGCGCGCGATCATCTCGTCGCTGGTCGTAAATGCTCCCACCGGGCGCGGCGTCACGGTGTTGATGCCGTGGTAATCGGTGCCGCCCGTGACGATCAGTCCGTTTTCCTTGGCTAAGCGGGTCAGCTCGGCCCTGTCCTCCGGCGTGTTGCGGGGATGGTCGATCTCGACGCCGTCCAGCCGCCCGGCGGCGATCAGCTCGCGCGCCAGCTCCATACTGTGGTAAACGCTGGGGTGCGCCAGCACGACCACTGCGCGGCTTGCCTTAATAACATCCAGCACGGTGTCCACCGGCTCATACCGCGGCGTGTGCAGGATGCGCCCGCGCACGGGCTTGAGCCCGAACAGTGATTTGTATACGGTATTATACATGCCGTCGGCCAGACCGTACTGCCACAGCACCCGCATGACCTGCGCCTTGAACAGCGTACCGCTGTCTTTGGCAAGCTCGAGCGCCTCCTCGGTGCGGAACTGGGGGCAGATGGCTTCCAGCTCCTTGCAGCTCTGCAGCATGGCGGTCAGGCGGCGCTCGGCCATCATGGCGGAAAAGTCCGCCAGCGCGGCGCAGTCGTCGGGCCAGTAGCAGAGCAAATGCACGCGGTGGGCGCGCTCGTAGTCGTAGGCGGTCAGCTCGGTGGCCGGGATGAGGTGGACGCCGTTCTGCACGGGATGGGCATAGGCGTAGCGCACGCTCCGAATCGAATCGTGGTCGGAGATGGCCAGATGGGTCATCCCCGCGCAGGCCGCCAGAAACGGCAGCTTGTCCGCCGGGGTCGAACCGTCAGAGAAGGTCGTATGGGTATGCAGATCACCGGGCATGGGCGTCACCTCACTTGCGAATGTGGATACTATAGGACATATTATTATACTACAAGTCGAGGGAGAATTGCAAGTAGGGGCGGACAATGCCCGCCCCTACAAATTTTACGCTACTTTCTCTCTTTTTTCAGTTCCTCCAAGTATTCCGCCAGCTCGTCTATGTCGGCATCGGTGAGAGTGTCGGTTTCGGCAAGGGCGGCTACGAAGTTGCGGGGGCTGCCGCCGAAAAGGCGGCCCCACAGACTGCGGCTTTCGGCGGGCAGGTACGCGGCCCGGGTCAAGGCGGCGGTGTAGAGGTAGCCTCTCCCCTGCTTTTCGCGGGTGACGCAGCCCTTTTCCTCCAGCCGGGCCAGCAGGGTCAGCAGCGTTGTGCGGGCGCGGGGCGGGCCGGGCAGCGCCGTTTCCAGCTCGGCGGCGGTCAGCGGCGCGTCGGCATCCCACAGGGCGTTCATGATCTCTAATTCTGCGTCGGGCAGATGTTTGATTTTGGACATGGGATGTTTCCTTTTTAAGACAGGCTCTGGCCCTGTACACAGATGGTGCGGGCGTCAAATTTCAGGCTGGCGTTGCCGTTATGAACGTAGAAGGTGTAGCGCTCCACACCGGGCCATTCGGCAGTAATATACAAGCCCTCGCGCGTGAAGGTCCAGACGCCCGGGTCGTCGCTTTCGAGACTTTCCGGCGGGGTGTAGCCCGGGAGTGCAGCGGTCTTGGGTGCCGAGAAATCCAGCGCGTTCACTTCGTCGTAGGTCAGGTAGAGCAGCTGTTGGTTCCAATCATTTGCAGGAGTGAAATCAACGTTCAGCATCATCAGGGCATCGGCCCCGCCGTAAAAATACTGGTTGCGGTAATAAAGGTAGGTTTCCAGCTCGTCCTGCGGCCAATCGCCGGGGTTAAAAAAGTTCTGCGCCCCCGCTTGGGCCAGCGCGCTGCACTGGTGCAGCAGCATACGGTACTGGTTGTTGGTCAGGTCCAGCTCCCGCGCCATCGGCAGAATCTCAAAATGCGCCGATTGGTTCGGGTCGTCGGCAGACTGCCAGCCGCTGATGACCTCACAGGGCTGCGATTCGTCGAACGGTGCAATCAGATAGACATGAAAGCGTCCCTCGCCGTATTGTTTGCCCAGATACCAGGCTTCGGGCGTCAGCTCGGCTTCAAAGGTCGCTTTGACCAGCGCGCCCCGGCCGTCGTTCAGGTAGTCGCGCCAAGTTGTGCCGTCGTCGCGCCGGGTTTCCAGCAGGGCGGAAATATATTCCGTGTCGTAATCCTCGGGCTCCACAAGGCCGCACGCGCCGCTGTGGTAGTAGTAGCCGTTTCCGTCGGTCAGGTACTCACTCCAAAGGAAGTCCGCACCGCGGCGCACAGCTGCGGCCCCCGCCTCCATGGAGATGGGCGGCGGCTCCGGGGTCACGATGGGGTTGGCGGTCTCGGACGGCGCCGATACGGCAGCTGCGGCGGGTTCCTGCTCGTCTTGCGGGGCCGCGTCGGCGGGCTTGCAGGCGACCAGCCCACCCGCGCAGCAGGCAGTCAGGGCCAGCACCGCCAGCAGGGCGCGTCCGCGGTGCTTGGGGGCGGTGTCCCACAGGGCGGCCAGACGCTGCTTGAACTGGCGCTTGTTCAGGGCAAAGCCGCTGGTCAGCGCGGGTCCGCGGTTCTGGCGCACGGCGGTCAGCAGGGCGTCGGCGTAGGCCGCGCGGTAAGCGGCATCGCGGCCACACAGGGTCTCGGCGTCACAGGCCTCCTCAATGTCGCGGCCCGCGCGGGCGGCCAGCAGCCAGACAGCAGGGTTATACCAATGCACGGCACACGCCAGCGTAAACAGCAGCTTTTTGGCGACGTCATGCCGTTTTATGTGGGTCAGCTCGTGGGCCAGCATGTAGTCTGCGCCATTGGGAGCCGTGCCCGTGGGGGTCAGAAGTACGGGATGCAGCGTGCCCGCCACCATGGGGCTGCGTACCAGCGGCGTGGCGACCATGCGCGGGCATACCCCCTGCGGCAGGGCGCTGCGCCAGCCGGGGTCAACCGGCTGTGCGGTGCGGCGGACGCGGATGCGCCAGACGGCATAGCCGCCAAATTGATAGAGCGCAACAGCCAGCACGCCGAGGTTCCACGCAAGGGCCAGCAGGTTCAGCCGCGTTGCACCGACGGCGAGGCGTTCCAGCACCGTGCGGTGTCCCGTCTGCAGCTCGGCGCGGGGCACGATGTAGCCCGTGGGCGTGTCGCCCTCCATGGCAACCATGTAGGGCACACCGTCGGCTGGGCGCTCGGTGACTTCCTGCGAAAGGGCGGTCCGGCTGTACAGCGGTGTGGTATCCACGGACACCGCCGCCGGGGCCTGGGGCACAAGCGCGTGCAGCGGCACCAGAAGCAGCACCGCCAGCGTGACCCACAGGCGGCAGAGCCACTGCGGACCGTAGCGTTTTTGCAGCCGGGGCGCCGCGGCCAGCAATGCCAGCGCGGCCAAGCCCAGCAGAATGCCCTGCACGAACAGCGAAGCAAAAAGTGTGGCGAACATGGGGTCGACCTCCTTTGTTCTACAGCTGTAGAAGATAGCTTTATTCTACAAGTGTAGAAGGGCGGTGTCAAGGGGTGTAGGTGACAAAGTTTGACAGGGTTGTTTGGTGGAATTGCACAAGGGCGGCAGCGGGCAGGTAGGGGCCGGGCATGCCCGGCCCCTACAGCGCCATGCTTGTTGAACAGGCGTTGAAGGCAAGGTACACGGGAGGGATGAATCCCTCCCCTGCAAATCGTTACCGGGTGGTTGTAGGGCGGCCAGCCCTCTGGCCGCCGCGGACGTTTGCGATACTATATAACTTTATGGGCTGCCACTGTAGGGGGCGGCATCCTCGACGCCCCGCGGAGGGGTCAAGACCCCTCCCTACAAATCGCTCGAAAACGCGGCTGCGCAACAAAAAAGCGCACCGCCCCCAGTCGGGAGCGGTGCGCAAAATATCTTTATGCTATGCCAGACTTACGCCAGCAGGGGCTTGCAGGCCTCGGCCAGCTTTTCCTTCTGGGCCTCGGCCTCGGCGAGGTCCTTGCCCTTGGTGGTGAAGTAGGTCTTGATCTTCGGCTCGGTGCCGGAGGGACGCACGACAACCGTCGCGCCGCTTTCCAGCGTGTAAATCAGGACGTTGGCGGCGGGCAGGCCGGTCTCCTCGGGCTTCTTGTAGTCTACGACCTTGACGACCTTGTCACCGGCAAAGTCCTTCGGCGGGTTGACGCGCAGGTTCTGCATGATGCCGGCCATCTTGTCCATGCCGGACAGGCCCGGGAACTCAAAGCTGTCCACCTTGTTCAGGTAGCGGCCATATTCGGTGTAGATGCGCTCCAGCTCTTCCTTGATGGAGGAGCCCTTGGCGCGGTAGTAGGCGGCCATCTCGCAGATCAGCATCGAGCCGATGATAGCGTCCTTGTCGCGGACGTAGGGACCGGCCAGATAGCCGTAGCTTTCCTCAAAGCCGAAGATAAAGCGGTCCACCTCGCCGTCGGCCTCCAGCTTGGCGATCTGGTCGCCGATCCACTTGAAGCCGGTCAGCACGTTGCGGCACTCGACGCCGTAATGCTCAGCAACCTTGTCAGCCAGCGGCGTGGAGACAATGGACTTGCACATGACGGGGTTCTTGGGCATCGTGCCCTGCTCAATGCGGCCCGCGCAGATGTAGTCGAGCAGCAGAACGCCGACCTCGTTGCCGGAGAGCAGCTCATAGCTGCCGTCCTTGCACTTGACGGCGATGCCGACGCGGTCCGCGTCGGGGTCGGTGGCCAGCATCAGGTCAGCGCCGGACTTCTCGGCCAGCTCCAGACCCAGGCGCAGTGCCTCGAAGATCTCAGGGTTGGGATACGGGCAGGTCGGGAAGTTGCCGTCCGGGTCCTTCTGCTCGGGCACAATGGTGATGTCGGTGATGCCGATGTCGCCCAGAACATGGGTGACGGGCACAAGGCCGGAGCCGTTCAGCGGGCTGTAGACGAGCTTCAGACCGGCGGTCTTGCAGATGCCCGGGCGGATGGAGCGCGCCTCGATGGCGGAATACAGCGCGTTGATGCAGTCGTCGCCGACGTACTCGATCAGGCCCTTGGCCATGCCGTCCTCAAAGGAGATCAGCTTGGCGCCGGTCAGGATATCGGTTTTCTGAATTTCGGCGTAGACGATGTCGGCGGCCTCGTCGGTCATCTGGCAGCCGTCCGGGCCGTAGGCCTTGTAGCCGTTGTACTTGGCGGGGTTGTGGCTGGCCGTGACCATGATACCGGCGTTGCAGTTGTAATAGCGGGTCGCAAAGCTCAGTGCGGGCACGGGCATAAGGGCGCTGTAGATGCGGACCTTGATGCCGTTGGCGGCCAGCACCTCGGCAGCGGTTTTGGCGAACAGGTCGCTCTTGATGCGGCTGTCATAGCTGATGGCAACGGTCTGGCTGCCGCCCTGGGTCTTGACCCAGTTGGCAAGGCCCTGGGTCGCCTGACGGACAACGTAAATATTCATGCGGTTGGTGCCCGCGCCGATGACGCCGCGCAGGCCCGCGGTACCGAACTTCAGGGCCACGGCAAAACGGTCCTGAATGGCGGCATCGTCACCCTTGACGCTTTCCAGCTCGGGCTTGAGGTCAGCGTCGTCCAGCTCGGCAGCGAGCCAACGCTCATACATATCCTGATACATAAGTAAAACACCTTCACTTTCCATAGGAAATACTAACTTGGCTTACTCTAAATATACCAACATTCTGCAAGCCTGTCAATCGAATTTTGGTTAATTTTGCCTGATTTTTCCCGTTTCGTGCTTGTGCAGGGGCGCGCTGTGCGGTATACTGATAAAAAAGCAGGAAAGTGGGAAACAGGCCATGTATGCAAAAGTGACAAGCCTTGGTGTGACCGGTCTGGCGGGGTACATCGTGCAGGTCGAAGCCGACCTTTCAGGCGGGCTGCCGCAGTTCAATCTGGTGGGTCTGCCGGACTCCGCCGTGAAGGAGAGCAGTGAGCGGGTGCGCAGCGCCATCAAGAACCTGCACTATGAGTGGCCCGCCAGCCGCATCACCATCAACCTGGCCCCCGCCGACGTGCGCAAGACCGGGCCGGTGTACGATCTGCCGGTGTTTGTGGGCATCATGGCCGCGCAGGGCAAGCTGCCCGCCCCCGGCAGTGAGCGGGCGTTTCTGGGAGAGCTGGGGCTGGACGGCACGCTGCGCCCCGTGACCGGCGTGCTGCCAATGGCGCTGGCCGCGGTGCAGAACGGCGTGAAGGAGCTGTTTCTGCCTGCCGAAAACGCCGCCGAGGCCGCCGTGGCCGAGGGACTGACCGTCTACCCGGCCCGCAGTGCGCAGGATGTGGTGCTGCACCTCTGCGGCGCAACGCCCCTGACCCCGGCAACGCCCGAGGGGTACGACGAGGACGGCGTCTGGCTGGGGCCGGACATGGCCGACGTGCGCGGCCAGAGCGAAGCCCGCCGCGCCATGGAGATCGCCGCTGCAGGCGGGCATAATTTGATCATGATTGGAAGTCCCGGAACCGGAAAATCTATGCTTGCCAAGCGGCTGCCGGGCATTCTGCCGCCGCTGACCTACGAGGAGGCGCTCGAGACCAGCGCCATCTACTCCGTGGCCGGGCTGCTGCGCGGCGGCACGGGGCTTATCAAGCAGCGGCCCTTCCGCAGCCCGCACCACAGCGTCAGCTCGACAGCCATTGTGGGCGGCGGGTCTGTCCCCCGCCCCGGCGAGGTCAGTCTGGCGCACAACGGCGTGCTGTTTCTGGACGAGCTGCCCGAGTTTGCCCGCGATACGCTCGAGGTGCTGCGCCAGCCGCTGGAGGACGGCAGGGTCACCGTCAGCCGCGTACACGGCACGGCGTCCTATCCGTGCAGGTTCATGCTGGTGGCCGCCATGAATCCCTGCAAGTGCGGCTATTTAGGCCATCCCACGCGGGAGTGTACCTGCACGCCGAGCGCGGTGGATGCCTACCGGCGGCGCATCTCCGGCCCGCTGCTGGACCGCATTGACTTACACGTCGAGGCCCTGCCCGTGGAGTACGACGACCTTGCGTCCGAGCAGGGCGGTGAGTCCAGCGCCGACGTGCGTGCCCGGGTCATGGCAGCGCGTGCTTTGCAGCGGGAACGGTACAAGGCCCTGCCCGGCGTGCGGTGCAACGCGCAGCTGCCGTCCGGCGCCCTGCGGCGCTACTGCCGCATGACCCCTGCCGCCGAGAAAATCCTGCGCGGTGCGTTTGAGCGGCTGGGCTACAGCGCCCGCGCCTATGACCGCATTCTGCGCGTGGCCCGGACCGTGGCCGATCTCGACGGCAGCGAGGTACTGGACACGGCGCATCTGTCCGAAACGCTGCAATACAGGACGCTGGACAGAAAGTTCGGGATGTAAAACACTGCCCGCCGTTTTCGGGTTGAAAGCGGCGGGCCGTGTTTTATTTTTCGAGAATTTGCAGCAGCCTTTCAGCGCTCTTATCCCAGCTGTATTTTTCGAGAAGGGCGGCGGTGGGAGCCGTGGCCGGGGTGACGTCATCGACGTCGCCGGGGTTCGCGGTCAGGTCAATGTAGGCGGCGCAGGGGCCGTAGACCTCCCGCATACAAGGGGTGTCGCTGACAATGATCTGCGGCGCACCGCAGGCAGCGGCCTCCAACGGCGGGATGCCGAAGCCCTCATAAAGCGTCGGGAAAAGAAAGGCTTTGCAGTGAGCCATCAGTGCCTTGGCTGCGCCGTCGCTGACATACCCCAGATACAGCACATTGGGCAGGTCGGCCAGGCCGAGGCGCTCGGCCTCGGCGGCAAGGCTGCCGCCGCCCGCAATGGCAAACACGGCGTCGGGCTTGGCCCCGGCCGCGCGCAGCACCCACGGAAAGTTCTTGTTTTTGAGCAGGTTCGCCATGCTGAAATAGTATTGACCGGGCTTGAGCTGCGGGTGCCGGGCAAAAATGCTCTCGTCGGGCGCAATGCGCTGCATCTGCTGCCAGGCGTTGTAGACAACGTCCATTTTCGACGCAGGAACGCCGTAATATTTGGTAATTTCCGATTTGGAGAACTCCGACACCGTGATGATGCGCTCGGCCCTTTTGGCAATGCGGCGGTATTGCAGGCAGTGCCATGCAGCGCTCAGCCGCCCGCGGGGGTCGGTGTAAAAGTCCGGGCGCGCGCGGTAGCAGACATCGTGCACAACGGCAATGCCGCGGAAGCCGAACAGCGGGATAACATTGCAGGTGGCAAGTCCTCCGGCCCCGCGCTGCCGGAGGTAGCGCGGGTAGTCGAGCTGCTGCCAGACGCCGCCCCTGTGCGTGCCGAAGGAAACGACCTTTATATTGGTATAGTGCGGCGTTTCAACGCCCGGCGGGGTGACAATTTCGACAAAGCCCGGCGGGATGATGCGGTCCAGCGCGGCGAGCAGCTCGATGGAATAGCGCTGGATGCCCGAAAGGCGCTGGGCAAAAAACGAGCCGTCAACGGCCCAGATGGTGTTGGACATAGAGTACCTCTTTTGTTACGGCGCGGTTGGCGGCGGCCAGAGGACTGGCCGCTCTACGATGCAAATTGCTGCTTGTACAGCAGGATTTTATTGACGCTCCGGTCCAAGCGTTCCTCGGAGATCGTTCCGTTTTGCACAGCCTCCAGGACGGCAGCGTAGGCCTCGGGCAGGGAGTTGGGCATCAAAAGTACATCACAGCCCGCCTGAAGGGCCTGCACGGCGGCCTCGCCGGGGGTGTAGGCGGCGGTGATGGCATCCATCGCCAGCGAGTCGGTGACGATGAGGGTGTTTTCCGCGTCGGGGATCAGCGCGACAAGCTGCGGTGAAAGGGTGGCCGGGGTGCCGTCGCCGGTCACATTCGGTGCGGCGATATGCCCGACCATGACGGCGTGCAGGCCGGTGTCCGCCGCAAAGGGCAGCAGCTCGCAGGCTTGCAGCTCGTCGAGCGTTTTGTAGGTCACGGCCAACGCGGTGTGGCTGTCCTCAGCGGTATCACCGTGGCCGGGGAAATGCTTGAGCGTCGGCAGGATGCCGCTGGTGCGCAGGCCGTCCGCGGCGGCAGCGGCCATTTCGGCGGCGGTGGCGGCGTCAGACGAGAAGGCCCGCGTACCAATGATGGGGTTATCCGGGTTCGTGTTCACATCGGCGTCAGGCGCAAAGTCCATATTGAAACCGTACTCCTTTAAATATGCGCCGATGGTCTGCCCCATGGCGCAGGCATCCGCCGGGTCGCCGGACGCGCCCACCGCGGCGGCGCTCTCATATTGCGGCAGGTCAAAGGCCGGGTGGTTGGCCAGACGCGCCACCGCGCCGCCCTCCTCGTCCACCGCGATGAAAAGCGGCGTGCGGCTGGCGGCCTGCAAATCGGCGTTGAACTGCGCCAGCTGCTCCGGGTCGGTGATGTTCTTGCCGAACTGGCAGATGCCGCCCACAGGGTAGGCTTGCAGGGTCTCCCGCATGGCGTCGGTCAGCATGGTCACACCGTCGGCCTTTGCGTCGTTGATGGTCTCCTGCGGGAGCGTAAGATCCAAGGCGTCGGGACGGATGATGAAAAGCTGGCCGATTTTTTCTTCCTGCGTCAGCGCGTCGGCGGGGGCGGGCGCTGCGGTTGGGGCCGGGGTGGACGCGGGAGTTGGGGTCGGCGCGGCGGCAGGCAGGGTGCCCGCCGGGGCTGCCGTACAGGCGGTGAGGGTGGTGAGGAGCAGTGCGGGGAGAAGCAGGCGTTTCATAGGGGGGTCACCGCCTTTCGGGTGAGGGTGAGTGGTGTGGCGAACGGCGCAGGCGGATATGGAATCCGCCCCTACGAGGTAAGGGTAACAGGCATTGACCCGGGGACGAGTGCCAACGGAAGGTTGGCGGGCGAACAATGTTCGCCCCTACAATTACTATTATAGTAGCATATTTGCAGAGCAAGAGCAAGACAGCAAAAAGGAGCGACCCTGCCGTAACCCGTTAGTGGGTTTTCATGGCAGTGTCGCCCCTCATCCGGCCTGCGGCCACCTTCCCCCAAGGGGGAAGACTTTTGCTCGGCTATATTTAGTCCGGCAGACTGTCGGCGTAGTCGTTCTCGCCGCCGACGGGGTACTGGGCCACAACGTCGGTGTCGGCGGCAGTCTCGGCGGTGGCGGTATCGTCGTGCAGCGACTCCTTCGTCACGGCAAAGGCGGACTTGTGATCGGCGTTGACCTCATAGACCAGCGTCGGCGCGTCGGAGCTGGCAAGGTAGCACAGACTGTCGTCGGACGCGCTCGCCGTGCCGAACCGCACCGTCAGGCTTGTGCCGTCGGTGAAGGACAGCGTCGCGGTCACGTCGGGGGCATCCAGCCCGTAGGCGCTGTCAGCATCGGGCGCGGTGATGGTCCACGCGGTCTGCATTTCCAGAATCGTACCGGCCATCTTCCTGACGCTGCTCTGGGTGAGGGCGTAGTCCGGGTCGTCGGTCAGCGTCCAGATGCCGTCGGTGCAGGTAAATGTCAGGTCGTTCACCTGCATGGCGGCCACATCGTCTGTCGTCTTGTCGGTCAGCGTCTGGGCCTTGTACAGGTCGCGGGGTGACTTGCTCAGCGTCGCCAGGTCGCTGCGCCGGACCGTGTAGGCTGCGCCGGATTCGTCGTAGACGTAGTAGACGTCTGCCACGCTGTTCAGCTGATCTACAGTCAGGTCCACGGTCTGCTCCCCTGCCCCGAGGGTGATCGTCATCTGCGGGGTGTCGCTTTTAGCGGGCAGCTCGGCCAGGTCATTGCCCTCGAGCTTGCGCTGCGCCTTCAGGTTGGCGTAGTCCTCCACAAGGCTCTGCACCTTGGTCTGGTCCAGCGGCAGCGACGGGTCATCGGCCAGCAGCCAGCCGTCGCTGCCCTTGAGGAGCGAGACCTCTACATTGTTGCCCGCGTAGGACAGCGCGTCGATGTCATCCGCCGCAAGGTCACACAGCGGCAGCGTCGTGTCGGTCTCCGCCTCCCCGTGCAGCGTCAGCACGGCCAGCAGGATGCCCAGCAGCGCAACGACGCCCACAAGGATGACAAGCGGCAGAAATTTCTTGTTTTTCATGGTTCTCCTTTATCTGCGGCGGCGCACAACGCAGACCACCGCGCCCGCAATGATGCAGACGATGGGCAGCACCAGCGTGAACAGTACGCCCAGCGGGATGGCCGCCGAGGTCGGCACGCTCAGCGAGGCCGCGCTCATGCTCTTGGCGTTGATGACCGCTGTCGTCTGCTCGCCGTTCATCCAGTTGACAACGCTGCCCAGGAATTGGGCGTTGCCGCCGGAGACGGCCTGGTTGATGTTGCTTTCCAGCAGGTTCGGGCAGTTGACCCAGACGACGCGCGCACCGGTGGCGGAGTTATCCGCCGCCACAGCCACAGCAAAGCAGCCCTCTGGGTCGGTATCGGCCTTCTGGGCGGTCTCGGCGGTGGCGTAGTTCTCCATCGAGTAGGCGTTATCACCGGTGGTCAGCAGGTCGGTAAAGGCGAACTCGCTGTCGTCGTTCGTCGTGATGCCCTGGGCAATGGGGGTGTAGATCATCATGCTCTGGGACACGCCCGCGGTGATGTCGTTGCCGGCCAGCTTGGGCAGCAGGTAGGTCTGGGGGTAGCCGTAGGGGTAATGGTCGGTGTCGGTCTCGATCAGCAGGCCGGGCTGGCGGGCCATGCCGCAGTCGGCCAGCACACTGTCAAGATTCGGCGTCCTGGTGGTGAAGTCGGTGGTCACAAACAGCTTGCCGCCGTTCGCCACGTAGTCCTTCAAAATCGTCGTCTCGGCATCGGTCAGGTCTGCGCCCGGCGCGTTGATAAGCACGGCACTCACGTCCGCCGGGATGCTGCCGGCGGTGGTCAGGTTCAGCGAGGTCACGGTCACACCGGCGTTGGACAGCGTGTCGGTAAAGTCGTCGGACAGCGCGGTCTCGCCGTGGCCGGTCAGCTCGTACAGCTGGTAGGCCGCCGTGCGGGTGACTCTGGCGATGCCGGAGGTCAGGGCGTTCTCGGCCTGGAAGCTGTAGTTGGCCGTGCCGGTGGTGTAGTAACTCTCCAGGTCCATCTCGTACATGTCGTTGTAGGAGAGCACGTCGCTGTTGTCGCCGCAGACCAGCACAACGCTGCCCGCCGACGCGCCGTCATACTGCTGGGCGAACGTCGGGTAGAGCACGGGGTCGCGCTGCTGCCAGCTGAAATGGCTGCTCTCGCCCGCGTAGCGGTCCAGCAGGCGGGTAATGTTCGCGTCCTCCTGCCCGCTCTCGGCCAGATAGTAGGCCGTCACATCGGCGTTCAGCTCATGGAGCAGGTTCTCGGTGGTGTCACTTAACGTGAAAAGCGACGTCGTGGAAATATCGTACTCGGTGTATTTGGTGGGCAGTGCGCGGATGACGAGGTTGACCAGAATGATCACCGCCAGCACCACCACCGCCAGCGCACTGGCGTACATACCGCTGTGCAGGGCACGCTTGCTGCCGCCCTGCGGGAGCTTTACATTCAACTTTTTCATGGCGTATCCCTCCTCAATTCCAACGGCGGCGTTCCAACGCCTGCCCGGTCAGGAAGAGGAACAGCCCGATGACCGACAGATAGTACACGATGGCCGGGATGCTGAACATACCGCCCACAATGTCCTGGAACGGGTCAAACAGCGCCAGCGCGGACAGCACCGCGTTGAAGGCCGTCAGCAGCCACGCCGGGCGCAGCCGGAACAGAATGAACAGCACGACAGCCCCCACGCAGAACACCGTGACGCCCGCGGTCAGCCGCTTGCAGATAACGCCGACGAGAATCGACGCGATGAGCACGACGACCATAAAAGCAATGAATGCCAGCAGATTGCCGGTGGTGAACATGGTCTGGATGCCGTCCATAATGTAGGCAACAAGCAGTGCGCCGAAGGTGGCGAGGTAGGCTAAGATCTGGTTCTCGGTCAGGGCCGAGATCCAGGTGCCGACGGCCAGGCAGGCGCTGCCCAGCAGCAGGTAGCCAAGCACGGCACTGTACGCCGCAACGAGCGAGACCGTGCCGAACGCCTTTAAAATCAGCGGCATGAGCACGGCGGCGGCCAGCGGAAGGGCAAAGACCGCGACCTCGGCCAGAAACTTACCGCCCACGATGGCCGGGATGCTGACCGGACTGGTCAGCAGCAGCTGGTCGGTGCGGTTCTTGCGCTCCTCCGCAAAGCTGCGCATACTGATGGCCGGCAGCAGGAAAAGCAAAATCATCGTCATGGTGTAGAGCACCGACGCAAAGTCCGACGAGGCGTAGAGCAGGTTGCGGTTGGTGTAGTACAGCCCCAGGAAGAAAAGGCTTACGGCAGCAACGACCCAGCCGATCATGCCGGTAAAGTAGCTTTTGACCTCGCGTTTAAAGATTGCTTTCATCGCTGTCCGCCTCCTTTTCGTTTTCTTCTGCGGCGGCTTCCGCAGGGGGATTTTCGGCGGGGGCAGCGTCGCTTTCCGGCTTGCCGCTCTCGGGTGTCTCGGTCAATTGCAGGAATACATCCTCCAGGCTCATCGTCTCGGCGCTCAGGCTCAGCACCGGGCAGCCCGCCTGAGCCAGCGCCAGCGAGAGCGCACCGCGCAGGTCAGTACCCGCCGTGCTGACGGCGGTGAAGCTGACCTCGCCGCCCTTCTCGTCGGTGACACGCAGGTCGGTCAGGCCGGGCACCTTGCCTGCAGCGGCCACAACGGCCTCGCGGCTGCCCTGTGCCGTGGCGGTGATCGTGCCCTTGGCTGTCAGCTGGGCGGCCAGCTCCTCCGGTGTGCCCTGCGCCACGAGCCTGCCGTGGGCAATGATGAGCACCCGGTCACAGACGGTCTGGACCTCACTCAAAATATGGCTGGACAGGATGACCGTGTGGGTCTTGCCCAGGTCGCGGATGAGGGAGCGGATCTCGATCATCTGCGCCGGGTCCAGGCCGACGGTGGGCTCATCCAGAATGATGATCTTCGGCGTGCCGAGCAGCGCAGCGGCAATACCCACACGCTGACGGTAGCCCTTGGACAGGTTGCGGATCAGGCGCTGCTCCATGCCCTGCAGGCCCGCGCGGGCCGCGGCGTGCTCCACTGCGGCGGCACGATCCGCCTTTTTGCGGGTGCCCTTCAGCTCGGCAACGAACAGCAGATACTCCTGCACGGTCATCTCCTGATACAGCGGCGGCAGCTCCGGCAGATAGCCGATGCAGGCCTTGGCCGCGGCGGGCTCGTCGGCGATGTCATGGCCGTCGATTTTGACCGTGCCGTCCGTGGCCGAAATGTAGCCGGTAATAATGTTCATGGTGGTCGACTTGCCCGCACCGTTGGGGCCGAGCAGGCCGTAGATGCCGCCATCCTCCACGGTGAAGCTGATGTCGTCCACCGCGGTGTGGCTGCCGTAGCGCTTTGTCAGATGCTCTACTTCGATCAAAGTGCGCACTCCCCTTTTCATTTCATAATGTCTTTTATTATAGTGATAAATTGTGATAATTTTGCGACAATGGTTTGAAGAAGTGTGAAATCGTGCGCGGGGCTTTGCCAAAAAACGCCGCGGAAACAGGAGCAGCTCCCGTTTCCGCGGCGTTTCGCGGGTTTATTCTGAATCAGAAGTCCATGTCGTTGGGGTAGGTATCATGCCGCACAAAGCCGCCGAGCTCGTCGGTAGTCGTCATGCCCATGGCCAGTGCCTTGCTGCGCATGGCGGCATAAAATTCCGCGTAGGTCGCCTGCATGTACGGTTCCAAAAAGAAGCCGCCGATGCCGAAGGTGAACACGCAGAGCAGCAGCCAGCCAAAGAAGGACAGCTTGAGGATGAAGAAGTTCCACTTCTCGCCCTCCATCATCTCCTTGCTCAGTTCCATAGCGCGGGTGGCGGACATATAGGGGTTTTCGGCCAGCAGGTAGGGCACCAGCTCATAGCAATACTCCCAGTAAATGCCCGGCACAATGAGCAACAGGAAGCCCAGCGCGATTTTCAGGTCGGTAAGCAACTGCACCACGATGGGGTTGCCGTAGGGGCGGCGGAAGGCGCTGACGACGGTGGAGACGGGCGTCAGGGACTGGCGGCTCTCCATAAAATAGCGGCAGCGGCCGACGTTGAGCGGGTAGACGACAAAGAGTGCCCAGCAAAGCGCGGCAATAGAGCCGATGAGCATACCGACGAAGATCGCCCCCAGCATACTGTCGGGGATACTGTTGATGATGTCATAGGCCGTCGTGTCGTCCGTAACAGTGCTGACAGCCTGCCGCGCCGCATTGCCGCTGTTGGCCCCTGCCCCGCCCAGCCCTACAAAGCTGAGCACCAGACAGATCCAGAAGGAACGCCAGTAGCGTCCCTGCAGGGCCTGCTTGGCGTTGGTTTTTAAAAGTTCACGTGTCCACATAGTGGGTCACCTCCATAATTCATGCTTTAGGGATGGGCAAAGCTCCGATTTGTTCTCGAGGGCGTACAGCATATAGTTGTGTTCGGCTTGTCTTTTCATCTATATACTGCATTTTGATTTCGCAAAACATGCGTTTTGCTCACGGTTGCATGCTTTTACTATATGCTTTTATTATAACAGCTTATGGCGCAAATGCAAGTTTTGGCGCGGCGCGTTTTGACGTTTTTGCGCAGTTTTTGCTCATGTTCACAAAAATATAAAAAAGTTTGGCATTTTTTGCGGAAAACGCTTGACATTTGTTTGCGGTTTGGCTATAATAATACACGTCGTCAGGGCCACGGCCCACGACGAAAAGAATATGCGGATGTGGCGGAACTGGCAGACGCGCTAGATTCAGGTTCTAGTTCCCTTAAAAGAGTGTGGGTTCAAATCCCTTCATCCGCACCAAAATCCTCGAACGTTTGTTCGGGGATTTTTTGTTTTAGTGATTTGTTTGGGATGACAAGCATCGCCCCCTGCGGCACCGGCGGTTCGCGCTTTTCCGCTATAGATACACCAACAGCCCCGGTTCTGCACTGGAACCGGGGCTGTACGATTTTACATTAACTTTATGCCATGAAATCCGGCAGGGGCTTGCCCTCCTTCAGCCATTGGTGATACTCGGCGGTAGCGGCAAACTCAACGTCGCCAGCGGAGTTCAGCGCTGTCTCGACCGAATCCTGGATAACACCAATGATAAAGCCGACACCAACGACCTGCATCGCAATGTCATTGGAGATGCCGAACAGCGAGCAGGCCATAGGGATCAGCAGCAGCGAACCGCCCGCAACGCCGGAGGCACCGCACGCGCCCAGTGCCGACATGATGGACAGCAGGATGGCGGCGGGCAAAGAGACCTCCATGCCCAGCGTGTTGGCCGCAGCCAGCGTCATGATCGTGATGGTGATGGCCGCGCCGTCCATGTTGATAGTCGCACCAAGCGGAATAGAGACGGAGTAGATGTCCTTATCCAGGCCGAGCTTCTCACACAGAGACATATTGACCGGGATGTTGGCCGCGGAACTGCGGGTAAAAAAGGCGGTCAGGCCGCTCTCACGCAGACAGCGAAGCACCAGCGGGTACGGGTTGCGGTGCAGATAGATGAAGATGATCAGCGGATTGATGACCAGCGCCATCAGCAGCATAGTGCCGACCAGCAAAAGCAGCAGGCGGCCATACTGAGTGAAGATAGACAGGCCGTTGTCCGACACACTGGCGAAAACCAGTCCCATGATGCCGAACGGTGCCAGGTTGATGATCCAGCGCACGATGGTGGAGACCGCGTCCGCAGTGTTGGCCATAAAGTTCTTAGTCGTGTCACTTCCCAGGCGCTTCATCGCCAAGCCGAACAGGCAGGCCCACATCAGGATGCCGATGTAGTTGCCGTTCATGATCGACGCCACCGGGTTGGAAACAATATTGGCCAGCAGCGTGTGCATGACGTCACCCAGACCCTGCGGCACAACGTCTGCCGTGGCGGCCTCGGCCAGAACCAGCGTCTGCGGGAACAGCTTGCTGGTCACCACGCTCAGCGCCGCGGCCACAAAGGTCGTCAGCATATACAGCCAGACAACGGTGCCGAAGCGGCGGTCCAGCTTGGAGGAACCCTGTGCCAGTGCGCTGGCAACGATGACGAAAACCAGCACCGGGGCAATGCCCTTCAACGCCCCGACAAACAGGCTGCCGAATTCTTCCAGCCATACGGCGCCGGGGCAGATCAGTGCCAGCGCCGCGCCGACAAGCAGACCGATGGCAATACGCAGGATCAAGCTGGTCTCGTTGTACTTGGCGGCCAGCGACTTGACCGCCTTGGTGAATTGATTCATGTGAAGCTCCTCTTCCTTATTATAATAGTCGGGCACGTTTTGCAGGGTGTGCGCGCCGTTTGCAGCCGCCCGCACAGGCGGCTCGCGTGACAATCCACATTATAGCGCATCCCGTGCAGATTGCAAGAGAAGTACAGCTGTAGTGCCTACAAAAACAGTCACTTTTGGTCGGTGCAACGCGGGAAAAAAATCGCAAAAAATGTTTTTGTGCGCGGGATAGGTGTATTTGTACCGCGTACATTTTGCAGTTGCATAGGGCATCACGCCTACAGCACCGCAGGGGTCAATGCTCGCCAGCGCCCCGGGACGTTTGCAGTAATGGCAAGGCTCCGCGGGCGGATACGGAATCCGCCCCTACGGTGCGGGGGACGATGCTTGTCATCCCAAACAAATCACTAAAACAAAAAATCCTCGAACAAACGTTCGAGGATTTTGGTGCGGATGAAGGGATTTGAACCCACACTCTTTTAAGGGAACTAGAACCTGAATCTAGCGCGTCTGCCAGTTCCGCCACATCCGCATATTCTTTTCGCCGTGGGCCGTGGCCCTGACGACGTGTATTATTATAACGGCTGGCAGAAGAAATGTCAAGCGATTTTTTGAGAAAAATGCTGCTTTTTTCAACGAAAAATGCGGTCCTCCGCTTTTTGACGAAAGACCGCATTTTATGAAAAGATTACCAGAGGTTGACGACCTCGTTGTACAGGCCCTCGTAGCTCTTGGCGGAGTTGGACCAGCTGAAGTCACACTCCATGGCGCGCTTGACCAGCACGGGCCAGCCGTCCTTCTGCCAATAGCCTTCCTTGGCGCGCCAGCAGGCCTCATACAGCTCATGGGCGTTGTAGTTGGCAAAGGTAAAGCCGTTGCCGTAGCCGTCGCCGGAGTCGCGGATAGAGTCCTTCAGGCCGCCGGTCTCGCGGATGACGGGGATCGTGCCGTAGCGGCAGGAGACCATCTGAGCCAGGCCGCAGGGCTCGGAGCGGGACGGCATCAGGAAGATGTCGGCACCGGCGTAGATCTGCTGTGCCAGCTTGGCGTTGAAGCCGATGTAGACACCGACGCGGCCCGGGTTGCGTGCGCACAGCTCGTTGAAGAAGTTCTCATACTGGGCCTCGCCGGAGCCGAGGATGACCAGCTCGATGCCCTGCTGCAGCAGACCCTCGGCGATGGCCTGAACCAGGTCAACGCCCTTGTGGCCAACCAGACGGGTGACCATAGCCATGACCGGGCTGCCGTCCTTATGCAGGCCAAACTCGTCCTGCAGGGCCTCTTTGCAGACAGCCTTGCCCTCCTGGAAGGTCTCGGCGTCGTAGTTTTTGGCAATGTCAGGGTCGGTGGCAGGGTTAAAGACATCGACGTCAATACCGTTCAGAATGCCGCACAGTTTATACTGCTTCTGGCGCAGCAAGCCGTCCAGACCGTGGCTGAACCACGGGTCGAGGATCTCCTGCGCGTAGGTCGGGCTGACGGTGGTGACCTTGTCTGCACACTCGATGGCGCCCTTCATGAAGTTGGCGCAGCCGTCATACTCCACAACATGGGCGTCACGTGCGCCGATGCCGCAGGTATCCTCGAGAATATCCAGACCATACTTGCCCTGGTAGGCAATGTTGTGGATCGTGAACACCGTCTTGATGCGGCTGAACTTATCCAGATGGCGGTAGTACAGGTTCAGGTAGACGGGCGTCAGTGCGGTCTGCCAGTCATTGCAGTTGATGATGTCCGGCTCAAAGTCGGTGTAGAACAGCATCTCCAGAATGGCGCGGGAGAAGAACGCGAAACGCTCGCCGTCGTCATAGAAGCCGTACAGGCCGCTGCGCTTGAAGTAATACTCGTTGTCGATGAAGTAAAAGACAACGCCGTCGCGCTCGGCCTTGAACAGGCCGCAGTACTGGCTGCGCCAGCCCACGGGGACGCTGAAGTTGGTGACATAGGTCAGCGTATCCTTGAATTTCAGGTCGCCGTACAGCGGCATAACGACGCGGGCGTCGATGCCGTCGCGGACCAGCGCCTTGGGCAGAGCGCCCGCAACATCGGCCAGGCCGCCGGACTTGGCAAAGGGTGCAGCCTCGCTGGCTGCGTACAGGATTTTCATAAGCACCTCCGTGCGAGTTTCACAAAATGAGGGCGAGGGAAAGTCTGGCTCTCCCCCGCCCTCTCATCAAAGTCGTCTCCGGGGAGAGGGAGTTCGACCTCTATGAGCGTTATGTCTCCCCAGTGCCAGCGTTTTGCTGGCGGGGTATTTTATACGCTGTGGCCCTTGGCGACAAACACCGGGAAGGTGTCGGTGCCGGTCAGCTTCTTGTCCTCGGTGATGTGGACGTTCTTGTCGGTGACGACGTACTCCACATTGCAGTTCGGCTCAACAACGGTATCCTGCATCAGGACGCAGTTCTTGACAACAGCGCCCTTCTTGATCTTGCAGCCGCGGAACAGCACGCTGTTCTCAACGGAGCCCTCGATGACGCAGCCGTCAGCCAGCAGGCTGTTCTTGACAGAGCTGCCCTCCAGGTAGCGGGTCGGGTTATCGTCACGAATCTTCGTGTAGATGGGCGCGGGTCCGAACAGGGCGTCCATGCTGCCTTCCTGGAGCAGACGCATATTCTCGTCGAAGTAGCTCTTCATGTCGGAGACGCGGGCGACATAGCCGTCGAACCGGTAGGCATGGACGTTCAGCAGCTTGAGGTTGCGGGCCAGGATGTCGCGCTCGAAGTAGACGAGGCCGCGGACGGAGGCATCGTGGATCAGGTGGATCAGGCTCTCGCGCTCAATGACATAGATGTTCATGGCGAGGTTCTGCTCACCGATGCGGTAGTCGTTGGACAGAATCTCAACAACGCGGTCATTGTCATCCAGACGGATGGTGTAGTTATCACTGCGGGCACCCTCGGGGATGGCGGCGCGGTTGTAAACCATCGTGACGTCAGCGCCGGACTTGACATGAGCATCGATCAGCTTATTGAAGTCGAAGTTCATGGCAATGTAGGAGTCGGACAGGATGACGTAGCGCTCCTTCTGCGCCTCGAGCCAGTTCAGGATGCTGTCCAGTGCGTCCACACGACCGGAGTACAGCTTGACGCTGCGCTCGGCAAAGGGCGGGACGATATTCAGGCCGCCACGCTTACGGGTCAGGTCCCACTCACGGCCTGCGCCCAGGTGATCCATCAGAGAGTGGTAGTTTTTACGCACGATGACGGACACGTTGTCGATGCCGGCGTTGGCCATGCTGGACAGCGTGAAGTCGATCAGGCGGTAACGTCCGCCGAACGGGATGGAGGCCATGGAGCGCTCCGCCACCAGTTCGGGAACGAGGTTATCATACGTATTGGCGAAAATGACGCCGAGAGCATTCACATTGCTGTTTACCATTGTTCCTCACCATCCTTTACATCGCTGGAGACCATTGCCTTGGGGCCAACCACTGCGCCCTTGCCGATGACGACGCCGGAGCCGACGGTGGCGACATCGCCGGGCTCGGCAATGTTCAGGCCGCCCTCGGGCATAGCGCCGACGGTTGCGCCCTCCTCGATCGTGACGTTCTCGGCCACGATGCAGTGCTTGACGGACGCACCGGCCTTGATGACCGTGCCGCCCATAACGACGGCTGCCTCGACCGTAGCGCCCTTCTCAACGACTGCGCCGGGGAACAGGATGGAATTATTGACCGTACCGTTGACCTTGCAGCCCTCGGAGATCATCGAGTTGGAGATGGTGGCGTCGCTGCCGATCTGCTGGCAGGGACGGCCCGTGTTGCGGGAGTAGATTTTCCAGTTCTCATCGAACAGGTTGATGCCGGAATGCTTTGGGTCCAGGACCTCCATGTTGGCCTGCCACAGGCTGGAGATCGTGCCGACGTCCTTCCAGTAGCCGCTGAAGTGGTACGCATACATACGGCGGCCATCCTTCAGCAGGTTGGGAATGACGTTCTTGCCAAAGTCGTTCTCGGAGTTGGGGTCAGCCTCGTCCTCACTCAGGTATTTCTTCAGGATGTCCCAGTTGAAGATGTAGATGCCCATGGAAGCCAGGTTGGACTTGGGCTCCTTCGGCTTTTCCTGGAAGGCGTTGATGCGGTCATCCTCATCGGTGACCATCAGGCCGAAGCGGGATGCCTCGCTCCATGGCACCTCCATGACGGCGACGGAGAACTCTGCGTTCTTCTCCTTATGGAAGCGCAGGAAGTCAGAGTAATCCTGCTTGCAGATCTGGTCGCCGGACAGGATGATGACATACTTGGGGTCATAGCGGTCAATGAAGGACAGGTTCTGATAGATGGCGTTGGCCGTGCCCTTGTACCAGTCAGAGCCGGAAGCCTGCTGGTACGGCGGCAGAACGTGAACACCGCCGTGCAGGCGGTCAAGGTCCCACGGCTGGCCGTTGCCGATGTACTCGTTCAGGACGAGGGGCTGATACTGGGTCAGGATGCCCACCGTGTCAATGTCAGAATTGACACAGTTGGACAGCGGGAAGTCGATGATACGATACTTTCCGCCAAACGGAACTGCCGGCTTGGCGAGCTTCTGGGTCAGCGCGTACAGACGCGAGCCCTGGCCGCCTGCCAGGATCATTGCGATCATTTCTTTAGCCATAAGATTTCTCCCCTTAAAATTTCGGCAGAATGCCGTTTTTAACATATATCCAAAGACGGCTTACACCGTCGTTTTGGCCTTGGGCGGACGTCCGCGGCGCTTGGGAGCCGCCTCGGACCCGGCGTCTGCGGCAGGGGCCGCAGTCTTGGCAGTGGTTTTTGCCGTCTTTTTGGCGGCGGGCTTGGCGGGCTTTTCCACTGCCTTGTCCACTGCCTTGTCCGCTGCCTTGTCCTCCGCCTTGGCGGCGCGCGGCTTGCGGGCAGCGGGCACGCTCAGGTAGAGGGTGGACAGCGGCGGTAGCGTCAGCGAAATATGCTGGTCGAAGCCGTGCATCGGGCCCTTTTTCGCCTTGACCGTGCCGTTGGTCACGCCGGAGCCGCCGTACTTCTTATCGTCGGAGTTGAGGATCTCCTTGTAGCTGCCGGGGTTCGGCACGCCCATCTGGTACTCCTTGCGCAGCACCGGGTTGAAGTTGCAGACGACAAGCACCATCTTGCCCGCAGCGTCGCGGCGCAGGAACGCGATGACGCTCTGCTTGCTGTCGTCGGGCACGATCCACTGGAAGCCCTCCCAGCTGTAATCGACCTGCCACAGGGCGGGCGTGTCACGGTAGAAGTGGTTCAGATCCCTGACGTAGCTTTGCAGCTCACGGTGCTTATCGTAGCCGAGCAGCATCCAGTCGAGCGGCTTCTTCTCGTCCCACTCGATAAACTGGCCGAAGTCCTGGCCCATAAAGAGCAGCTTTTTGCCGGGGTGGGCCATCATATAGCCGAAGAAGGTGCGCAGATTCGAGAATTTTTCCTCATAGTCGCCGGGCATCTTGTTCAGCAGGCTGCACTTGCCGTGGACGACCTCGTCGTGGCTGATGGGCAGCACGAAGTTCTCACTGAACGCATAGAAGAAGCTGAACGTGACCTTGCCGTGGTTGCCGGCGCGGAAGAGCGGGTCGGTTTTCATGTAGCTGAGCATGTCGTTCATCCAGCCCATGTTCCACTTGAAATTGAAGCCCAAGCCCCCGTCGGACGCGGGCTTTGTGACCAGCGGCCAGGCGGTGGATTCCTCGGCGATCATCATTTTATGCGGATAGCGGCCCAGGATAGCCGTGTTCAGCTTCTGCAGGAAGGCGATGGCCTCGAGATTTTCCTTGCCGCCGTTGACGTTCTGCTCCCACTCGCCGTCCTTGCGGTTGTAGTCGAGGTAGAGCATACTGGCGACAGCATCGACGCGCAAACCGTCCACATGATATCGGTCCACCCAGAACATGGCGCTGGAGATCAGGAAGCTCTCGACCTCCTTCATGCCGTAGTTAAAGACCATCGTGCCCCATTCCTTGTGCTCACCGCGGCGGGGGTTGGGGTCCTCATAGCAGGGGGCGCCGTCGAACATGTACAGGCCGTAGCCATCCTTCGGGAAGTGGGCCGGGACCCAGTCCAGAATGACGCCGATGCCCGCCTGATGCAGCTTGTCGACGAAGGCCATGAAGTCCTTCGGCGTGCCGTAGCGGCTTGTCGGGGCAAAATAGCCCGTGACCTGATAGCCCCAGCTGCCGTCGAAGGGATACTCGGTGATGGGCAGCAGCTCCACGTGGGTGTAGCCCATCTCCTTTATGTACGGGATCAGCTCGTCGGCCAGCTCGGCATAGTTGTAGGGCACGCCGTTATCGGGGTCCTTCATCTTCCAGCTGCCGGCCTGCAGCTCGTAAATGGACATCGGGCTGTTGATGACATCCCGCTTTTCCTCGTCCCTGACCCAGTCGGCATCCCCCCAGGTGTAGCCCTCAATATCATAGACCTTGCTGCCGTTGGACGGGCGGGTCTCGGTATGGAAGGCATACGGGTCGGCCTTGTAGACCAGCTCATCCGCCGGGGTGGTGATGCAGTATTTGTAGACATCAAATTGTTTGATGCCGGGAACGAAGCGCTCCCAGATACCGTCCGTCACCTTTTCCATGGGGTGCTCGCCGGGCGTCCAGCTGTTGAAGTCACCCACAATGGAAACGGCCTTGGCGTGCGGTGCCCAGACACGGAACACCGCGCCGGCCTCGCCGTTTTCCTCGCACAGATGCGCACCGAAGTAGCGATAGGCCTCCTGATTGTTGCCCTGCTTGAACAGATAAATGGGCAGATCGGAGCTTTTGGGCGTTTCTTTGCGCTGTTTCAACGTAATCTCCCCTTTTGAGCGGTGCTGTAGTGGATACAGTACACCGACTCTATATAATCTCTGTCTCTATATTACCTGTTTCTTACGGGAAATGCAAGGTCTTTTGTGTAATATTCTGCTAAAATTTTCGTATGTTACCCATTCGTTTTGTACAAGTTCGACATAAATCGAGCGTTTTTTCGGACAAATGTACAAAAAAAGTCCCCTGCAAGGTTCTTTTTACACTTTGCAGGGGATTTGTGCAATTCGGAAATTATTTTCAGGTTCCGTAGATGTAGTACGGGTTCTCGCCGCTGTAGACGCTGCGGCGGTTCCAGACCGTGTGGGTGGCCAGGTATTCGGCCCAGGCATGGTAGCCCGCGGCATTGAAGTGGACGCCGTCCTTCGTGGCGTAGTCGTCGATCTGGCTGCCGTCGGCGGGGTTGGTCAGGGCCTCGCGGATGTTGATATAGTAGCAGCCCTTGCGCAGCGCCATGTTGGCCAGCAGGTCGTTGACCGTGGCAATGCGGGTGTTGTCCAGACCGGGCTTGGAGGCGACCACATCCTCCTGTACGCCGGGGATGGACTGGATATAAATCGTCACGCCGGGGTTCAGCTGCTCACGCAGCATATCAATGAGGCGCTCGTAGTAGGCGATAAAGCTGTCCTCACTGCCCTGCACGACGAGGTTGTTCGTGCCGACAAGGATATAGAGATAATCCGGCTGGCTGGCGGCAATGGTTTCCATCGGGGTCTCGTTCGCACCGGTGACGGCGTTCTTGACGCTGACATTGTTGACAAAGGTCTGCACGCCCGCGCTGACGTAGGTGGCGTAGTGGGCATTGTGGTAGCCCGTATCGTAGATGCCAAGGCCCGACGCGATGCTGTCGCCCGCGAAGGTGACGGTGTTGAAATAGTCGTTCGTCACGGTGCCCAGCATCGGGACGGCCACCATGCGGTGATCGGTGTTGCGGTACTCGGTGTCGATCGTGGCCGCGACAGCCTCGGACTTGTCCCACGCGGCGGTATCGACGCCCGGCAGGATGCGCTGCGGCTCGGCAATGTCTGTCGGGGCTGCCGAGGGGGCCTCGGTGGGCACAGCGGCGGATGCGGCCTGCTCCGGCGTAGCGGATTCCGCCGGGGAAGTCTGAGCCGGGGCACTCTGCCGCGTGAACCAGAAGTAGCCCACGCCGATGCAGAGCACCACTAAAACAACGATGAGGATCAGGAACAGTCTGCGCTTGCGGCGCCTGCCTGCGACCTCATTGCGGTAGGTATAAAAATCAGCCATAAAAGCTCCTATTCTTTACGCAATCAAGCATGTATAGCTATTATACGCCGGAACCGCACCGGGTACAAGTGGCCACAGCAAATTTTACAGACCGAAAAAGGGACGTTTGCAAAAATTAGCTTGACGCTTTTCCCCTGTACCCCTATAATAAGAGTAAGAATAGACGTGATCAATCATCACAGAACGGAGGTCCTGCCCCATGGCATGGATGATCGTATCCGACAGCTCCTGCGAGATCCGCGAGCTGGAAAACCCGGCACCGGGCGTGCAGTTTGCCCTTGTACCGTTTAAAATCCGCGTTGGTGAACGCGAGTATGTTGACCTTGCCACGCTGAACACCCAGCAGATGCTGCAGGCCATGACCGACTACAACGGTGCCAGCACCACCGCCTGCCCCAGCCCCGAAGAATGGGCCGAATATTTTTTGCAGGCGGACAACGTGTTTGCCTTCACCATCAGCAGCAACCTGTCCGGCAGCTACAATGCCGCCATGGCCGCGCGCGAGATGGTGCTGGAGGAGCACCCCGAGAAGAAAATTTTTGTGCTGGACACGCTGAGCTGCTCCGGTGCGCTGGCCGGTGCCGCCGAGCTGGCCAACAAGCTGATCGGCGAGGATCAGACATTTGACGACATCTGCTTTGCGCTGAAAAAGTTTGCCGATAGCACCCACATCCTGTTTGCACTGGCGAGCTTTGACAATCTGGCCAAGAACGGCCGTGTCAACAGGGTAGTTGGTTTTATCGCAGGCCGCCTGAACATGCGCGTTCTGGGCCGCCGCACGTCGGACGGCAAGATCGACTTTTACTTCAAGACCCGCGGCGAGACCCGCGTGCTGGCAAGGATTCTGGAGCAGATGGACGAGGACAAATACGATGGTGTCCATCCGGTACTCATCAGCGAGTGCGGCAATCAGAACGCCGCCCAGCTTTTGCATCACGGCATTGAGGCCAAGTGGCCCGGCGCTCCGGTGAAAATCGTGCCCTGCTCCGGCCTGTGCAGCTTCTACGCGCAGGATCAGGGCATCATTATCACGTATTAAGGAAAAAATATACCGCCGTGCATGGATTTGCACGGCGGTTTTTGTTTTGTTGGCTTCCCCCTTGGGGGAAGCTGTCAGCGGCCCTGACCGCTGACTGATGAGGGGCAGGTGTACGGCCATCATCCGTTGGCGCGATATAACATAGACCCGCCCCCTCACCCCCCCTCGGGCGGGGCCTCGGCCACCTTCCCCCGCCCGCGGGGGAAGGCATTCTTATTCCGGCAGCCGCTCCTTCACGAAATCCAGGAACGCCTGGGCGGCGGGGGCGAGGTTCTCGCCGCAGGCGAGACCGATCTCCATCATCTGGTGGGGATTCATCGGGCGCTCCACGACGCCGGGATAGCCGCCCTGGTGGTTGATGGCGTTGTTTACGCTGATGCCCAAGCCCGCCGACACCATGGCATAGGTCGCCGTGATGTCCATCGTGGAATAGCGTGCGTCGGGGCGGGCCTTCAGCTTGTCAAAAATCAGGGTGATGTCGGTCTCCATGCCCGGGTAGCTGTCGATGAACGGCTCGGTCTTCAGGCTTTCCACCGGGAAGGACTCGCGGTCCGCCAGCGGGTGGTTTTTGGGCAGCAGGACCATCAGCTCGTCCTGGCGGATGGGCAGCCAGACCGGCAGCGAGTCACGGTGGCTGATGAGGCAGAAATCCGTGCGGTGATCCAGCAGCATCTCGGCCAGCTCGCTGCTGGTGCCGTTGACGATCTTGATGACCACGCCGGGGTGCCGTGTGCGGAACGCCGCCATCATCCGGGTGACCCACTCATAGTAGCAGTTATACGCCGTACCGATGACAATGGTGCCGCAGTCTGCGCCGCGCACCTTGGCTGCGGTCTGTTCCAGCCGCTCCTGCGCAAACAGCAGCTCACGCACCGACGGCAGCAGCTGGCGGCATTCCGCGGTGGGCTGCACGCCGCTTTTGGCGCGGTGCAGCAGCGCAAAGCCCAGCTCCTTTTCCAGCGTTGCCACGCTGCGGCTGATGCCGGAGACCGTAAACCCCATCTCCTCCGCCGCCGCACGCAGGCTGCCGTGGTCGATTGCCTTTAATAAGATCTGCCAGCGTTCTGTATCCATCTTGTACCTCTTATTGCCATATTTGCAATTTTGTAAAAATTGTGTTACGTTTTCATCAATCATAAGACAGAACGCCGGATTTGTCAAGAGCAGGAGGACGGAAATTAAAAAAGCCTCCCCCGGTTACGAGGGAGGTGTCCCGCAGAGCCGGAGCTTGGGGTTCATCACTCTTTTATATTCCGCTCCTGCTTGCGCTTCATGCGCTCAAGCAGAGCCGCCTTCTGCTTGTCCCATTTGGCATCGTACTCCGGGGTAGCCGGGTCGATGCAGCGGGCAAAGCTCCAATGCAGGCCGTCGCGGCGGCTCAGCTTAAAGCGCAGATACCAGTGTCCGCAGTAGGGGCAGGCTGCTCTGGTAAAGTAGCCCGTGTTGCCGCGCTTGAGCCAGACCTCGTCGTTTTGCAGCGGCGCGCCGCACTCAGGGCAGCCGGCCTGATACAGCTCGGGCACGCTGCGGTAGTCGTCGTGTTCCATGCGGTTCATGAACAACTGCACGTCGCGGCCCGTGTTCTCGGCACCGAGCAGCGCCTCGGTCAGCAGTTCCTCCTCCGTCGGATAGGTCGCGAGGCCCTCGGCCAGCGGCAGCTTGCGGCAGACCCTGGCCGTATAGAGCGCGTCGTCCAGTGCGTTGTGGAACGGTTCTTCCTTGGGGATGCCCAGGCGGTCCACAACGCTTTCCAGGGTCAGGCCCTCTCCCTCCTTGCGGGGGTAAGCCTGCAGGAAGATGCGCTGCAGGTCGTACCAGCGGTTCGGCCAGTTTTCATCCAGCCCGACGAGGAACAGGTTTTGCTTTAAAACCGGCACGTCGTCCAGGCCCCACTCGGCCAGCTCGGCATCGTCGCCCGCCCAGTCAAGAAATTTCTGCAGACCCTCCTTCATCGGCAGGCCCGCGTCCAGGTCGCCCTGGGACAGACCCGTGACCTTGGCGATATGATGCTGCAATTTGCGGAAAATGTGCGGCTTGAGGTTGACCTCAAACGTATCCAGCACGTCGCCGCGGTCATTGATGCGGGCCGCGCCGATCTGAATGATTTCACCGCGCAGCGTCAGCTCTGTGCCGTGATAGAGGAAGGTTTTCGGCTGGTAGCCGATGTTCCATTCCAAATCGAAAACGATCAGATTCACAGGTCAGGTCTCCTCATTCAAAATAAACTTCTCCACCGCCAGGCCCACGCCGTCGTGGTCGTTATCGGCGGTCAGGTAGTTGGCCGCGGCCTTGACCGGCGGCTGGGCGTTGCCCATAGCCACGCCCATACCGGCCAGGCGTATCATCGGCAGGTCGTTCCAGCCGTCACCGCAGGCCATCAGGTTGGCGGAGGTCAGGCCCTTGGCGCGCAGCAGAATTTCCAGCGAGGTATCCTTGCCGACGCCGAGGGGCATTGTTTCAATAAAGAAAGGTGCGCTGCGGCAGATGGACAGCTTGCCCGCAAACTCCTGTTGCATCAGCTCCTCAACGTGCGGCATGTCGGCGGGGTCGCCGGTCAGCAGCAGCTTGTTGATGGGGTAGGTCACCTCGGCGGGCAGGTTTTCCACCTTGCGCACGGGGATCTTGTTGATGCGGGCTTCCTCCAGCACGTAGGGGGCGTCGGGAACCTCGGTCACGATGCCGTTTTTGTCGTAGGTCAGCGGCACGACGTTCCAATAGCGGCTGAACGTGCAGACCGGCTCGATCAGGTCTGCCGGGAAGGCATGCTGCACCAGCGTCTGTCCGGTCCGGCAGTCGATGATCTTGCCGCCGTTGTAACTCAAAATACAGCCGCCGTACTTTTCGAGCTCGAGTTCCCTGGCCAGCGGCTCAATGCCGACGGTGGGCCGTCCGCTGACCAGCACGATGCAGACACCGCGGCGGGCCGCCTCCTGCAATGCCGCCTTTGTGCGCGGTGTGATGACTTTTTCGGTGTTAGTCAGGGTGCCGTCAAGGTCCAGCGCCAAAACTTTATATTGCATGGTTATTCCCCCGGAATGCAGATTTGTGTATATTGTACTCTAAAATTGGGGATTATGCAAGCATCTTGCCTACCCCTGCGGGGCTGCGCCCGCAGGCGCGTGTCGGAGCGCAACCGCCGTAGGCGGCTCTTAGCGCGTAGACTGAAACTGGTCCCGCAGGGCCGGATGAGGGGTATGTTTGCCATTTTTACCCGTTGGTGGGATACCATGGCAGGGTCGGCCCTCATCAGTCAGTGGTCGGAGCCACTGACAGCTTCCCCCGCGGGGGAAGCCCTTTGTTTAAGATTAGCCATTTCTAACGTATTGACAAGCATTCTCACCTATGCTACACTATCCGAAACAATAAGGGAGTAGTCAGCGCAGCGGTGGAGCAGCCGCCGCGCAGTTCTGCCAACACAATGAGCGTTTGCTCTGGCTTTACTTTAAACGACGAGACTTATCTGCCCGTTTTCACGGGTGGATAGGTCTTTTTTATTGTCTGCACCCTGCCAAAACGGAGGAGAAAATCATGACTTTATTCGACCTGATCCTGATTGCCGTCAGCCTCTCGATGGACGCATTCGCCGTCTCGATCTGCAAGGGGCTGTCCGTCCGCAAGGTAAGTCTGCAGCACGCTATGATCTGCGGCGTCTGGTTCGGCGGGTTTCAGTTTTTGATGCCTGCACTGGGCTATTTTCTCGGTGACCGGTTTGCCGCGCTGCTGACGAAGTTCGGCCCGTGGATCGCGTTTGTGCTGCTGGCGCTCATCGGTGCGAACATGATCAAGGAGAGTTTTGGCGGCGACGAGCAGCTGGACGACGACTACTCCGCCAAAGCCATGCTGCCGCTGGCCATTGCCACCAGCATTGATGCGTTTGCCGTCGGCGTCAGCTTTGCAGCCATGCAGGTGAACATTCTGCCCGCTGCCGGGCTGATCGGCGTTATCACCTGCCTGCTGTCCGCCATCGGCGTCAAGGTCGGTGCCATGTTCGGCGACAAGTACCGCGCCCCCGCCGAGCGCATCGGCGGCATTGTGCTGATCCTGATCGGTGTCAAGACGCTGCTGGCGGGGCTGGGTGTGCTGTAATTTGGTGTACCTGTAGGGGCCGGGCATGCCCGGCCCGCGGCTTACCCGCAAACGCCCGGATGAGCGGGCGGATATGGAATCCGCCCCTACGGCGTGGGGGCGATGCTCGTCATCGCCCCGGAAGCGCCTGGGCTGCCGGAAGCTAACGGGTCGCAGATGTGCGGTCCCTGCAACGCTGCAAGACAAGCAAAAACGCTCCGGGCGGTATGGAACATTTTCCATACCGCCCGGAGCGTCATTTATTATTATAGGGTTCAGCGCAGCACCAGCTGCCCGTTCCCATCCGCATCCACGGTCAGGGTGTCCCCTGCCGTGTGGGCGCCGCCGATGATCTCCTTCGCGATCATCGTTTCCACATGGGACTGGATGTACCGCTTCAAGGGGCGGGCACCGTAGATCGGGTCATAGCCGCCGTCGATGATGGCGTTCTTGGCCGCGTCGGTGACCACCAGTTTCAGCTGTTTGTCCTCCAGACGTTTGCGCAGGTCGGCCAGCATCAGGTCAACGATGGAGCCGATTTCGGTCTTGGTCAGGCTCTTGTAGTAGACAATGTCGTCCAGACGGTTCAGGAACTCGGGGCGGAACTGGCGCTTGAGCAGCTGGTCAATGGCGTTTCTGGCCTCGTCGGACAGCTCGTTGCTGCCGTTGGCGCGGCTCTTTTCCAGATCCTCCAGAATCAGGTCGGAGCCCAGGTTCGACGTCAGGATGATGACGGTGTTCTTGAAGTCCACCGTGCGGCCCTGGCTGTCGGTAATGCGGCCATCGTCCAGCACCTGCAGCAGGATGTTGAACACGTCCGGGTGGGCCTTTTCGACCTCATCGAACAGCACAACGCTGTAGGGGTGGCGGCGCACGGCCTCGGTCAGCTGGCCGCCCTCCTCATAGCCGACGTATCCCGGAGGCGCACCGATCAGACGCGAGACGCTGAATTTCTCCATATACTCGGTCATGTCGATACGGACCATGTTCTTCTCGTCGTCAAACAGGGCCTGCGCCAGCGCCTTGGCCAGCTCGGTCTTGCCGACGCCCGTGGGGCCGAGGAACAGGAAGCTGCCGATGGGGCGGTTCGGGTTCGCGATGCCGGCGCGGGAGCGCAGGATAGCGTCCGAGACCTTCTGCACGGCCTCGTCCTGGCCGATGACCCGCTGATGCAGCGTGTCCGGCAGGCGGAGCAGCTTCTCGCGTTCGCCTTCGACGAGCTTGGAGACCGGGATGCCGGTCCAGCGGGCGACGATGTTCGCAATTTCTTCTTCCGTTACGCGGTCACGAAGCAGACTGGATTCTTTCTTGGCTTCGGCCAGCTTTTCTTCTTCCTCCAACTGCTTTTGCAGGGTGGGCAGCTTGCCGTATTGCAGCTCACCGGCCTTGGCGTAGTCGCCGGTGCGGGTCGCCTTTTCGATCTCGGCCTTGGTGGATTCCACCTCGGCGCGCAGGCTCTGCACCTTGTTCACGGCGTTCTTCTCGTTCTCCCACTGCGCCTTCTTGCTGTTGAAGCTGTCGCGCAGCTCGGCCATCTCCTTTTCCAGCGTGGCCAAACGCTGCTTGGACAGCTCGTCGGTCTCTTTCTTTAAAGAGGCCTCCTCGATTTGCAGCTGGGTGATGCGGTGGTTCATCTCGTCCAACTCGGCGGGCATCGAATCCAGCTCGGTCTTGACCATAGCGCAAGCCTCATCGACGAGGTCGATGGCCTTATCAGGCAGGAAGCGATCCGTGATGTAGCGGTCCGACAGCGTCGCGGCAGCGATCAGGGCGGCGTCCTGAATCTTGACGCCGTGGTAGACTTCGTAGCGCTCCTTCAGACCGCGCAGGATCGAGATGGTGTCCTCGACAGTCGGTTCATTGACCATGACCGGCTGGAAACGGCGCTCCAGCGCGGGGTCCTTCTCGATATACTCGCGGTACTCGTCCAGCGTGGTCGCGCCGATGCAGTGCAGCTCGCCGCGGGCCAGCATGGGCTTGAGCAGGTTGCCCGCGTCCATCGCACCGTCGGTCTTGCCTGCGCCGACAATGGTGTGCAGCTCATCGATGAAGAGGATGATCTTGCCCTCGGACTTCTTGACCTCGTTGAGGACGCTCTTCAAGCGTTCCTCAAACTCGCCGCGGTATTTGGCACCTGCGACCAGCGCACCCATGTCCAGACTGAACACGGTATGATCCTTCAGGTTTTCGGGCACATCTCCGCTTTCGATCCGCTGCGCCAGCCCCTCGGCGATGGCGGTCTTACCGACACCGGCCTCACCGATCAGCACGGGGTTGTTCTTGCGTTTGCGGGACAGGATACGGATGACATTGCGAATTTCCGTATCGCGTCCAATCACAGGGTCAAGTTTATGCGCCTTTGCCATCTCGACAAGGTCCTGACCGTACTTTTTCAGGGCATTGTAGGTGTCCTCCGGGTTATCACTCGTTACCCTCTGATTGCCACGCACCGTACTCAGCTGCTTCATAAATTTCTCGGTTGTGATGCCGAAAGTCTTGAAGATTTCACTGGCAGCCTTTCCGGGCCGCTGCAAAATACCGAGGAATACATGCTCTACGCTGATGTATTCATCCTTCATCTGCTTGGCCTGCTGCTCGGCGGCGTTGAGGGCGCGGTCCAGATCGTTGGAGATGTAAATTTTCTCCGGGTCACGGCCAGAGCCGGTCACGCGGGGCAGCGCCTCGACCTTCTGCAAGGCCGCCTGGGCAAAGGCATTGGCGTCAATGCCGAGGGTCTGCAGCAGCTGCGGGATAAGCCCGTCCTGCTGCTGGGCAAGGGCGGCCAGCAGATGCTCCTGCTCCACCGCGTTGTTGGAATATTCCACCGCGATGCGCTGTGCAGCCTGCAAAGCCTCACGGGTTTTCTGTGTCATTTGTTCGATGTTCATAGTGCGTACCTCCTTTAGTGCAGATAGCGCATTGTTCTGGCAGTCTCGCATGTAAAGTGCTTGGATTTTGCAGCTCAAGAATCTGCTTTCGCAAATTCTGTGTGTTCGTTTTTCTTTAGCACTCTATCCGCTAGATTGCTAATATTGTAGCACATTCACATACTATGTCAATAGGAAAATTGCAAACAAATTGTGAATTTGCAGGAAAAATCATTGGTAAAAGTTGGAGAAGCAGTCAGAGGGGAGCTGATAGTTAGATATTTTTCAAAATATCTATTGACAGCGGCAGGTGCATAGGAGTATAGTAAAGGCATAGGCAGTTAGACGTTTATCTAATTGTTTATCAGGAAAGGAGTTGTTCTGTTTGGGAGATGCTTTCAAGGCGCTGGCCGACCCGACGCGGCGGCGCATTTTAGAACTGCTGGCACAGGGCGATCTGACCGCCGGGGAGATCGCCGCACATTTTGATATGACAAAGCCGTCCGTCAGCCACCATCTGAACATTTTAAAAAGTGCGGCGCTTATTACCGATGAGCGCCGCGGCCAGAACATTGTGTACAGTGTGAATCTGACCGTATTTCAGGAATTGATGAAGTGGTTTTATGACTGCGGACTTGTAAAGGGAGACGATAGCAATGAAAAAGAATAAACTGTTCTGGATTTTAACCGTGGTCTGCGTGCTGAATTTTGCCGCGCACCTGTACTTCTACCCCTCCCTGCCGGACATTGTGCCCACCCACTGGGGAGCCAACGGGCAGGTCAATGGCTGGGGGCCGAAATCCACGGTTTTGATTTTGGCCGCGCTGCCGTTTGCGATGTTGATTTTGTTTGAGGTCATCCGCAAAATCGACCCCAAACACCAGAATTTTGAGAAGTTCGGCAAGGTATGGAACCTGTTCGTAGTGCTGTTCACCGTGATGATGGCCGCGTTCAGCTGGCTGAGTGAGCTGGCCGTCTTCGGCAAGCTGCCGGACAGCAGCAACCTCGTCAGCATTCTGGTCTGCGGCGGCATCGGCGTATTGTTCATCATCCTGGGCAATTTTATGCCGCAGATCAAGCAGAATTATACCTTCGGCTGCCGCACGCCTTGGGCGCTGAACGACGAGCACAACTGGCAGCGCACCCAGCGCATGGGCGGGTACACCTTTGTCGTTATGGGCATTGTCCTGTTGGTGCTCGCCTTCCTGGGCGGCCTGCTGGGCGACATTGCTACGCTGATCGTGCTGCTGGCCGCCGTTCTTGGCGGCAGCGCGTGGATTTATTTGTATTCGTATCTGGTGTATGTGGGGAAGATGAAGTGATTTCTAAAAACGCCGTGTAGGGGCCGGGCACGCCCGGCCCGCGGCTTTCCCGCAAAAGGGCGTTTCCCGTCAGGTTGCGGGCCGCATATATGCGGCCCCTACAGCCTGCTTAAAGTGGAGGTGAATTTTATGTGGTTTTGGTGGTTTATGTTACTATGTGATATGCTAGTTCCCATTGTTATGGTTATTGTAGGAAGAATGATGTGGAAACACTGCCCAAAGCATATAAATAGTCTGGTTGGGTATAGGACAACTCGCTCCATGAAAAATATGGACACTTGGAAATTTGCCCACGACTACTGCGGAAAACTTTGGTGGAAAGTAGGATGGGTAACGACTATAGCATCCGCTTTGATACATATTCCGTTATACCATAGTGATGAGAATACGATTGGAATTGCAGGGCTGATTCTTGTGGCAATTCAATGTTTTATTATGGTTGCATCAATTTACCCGACAGAGAAAGCCTTGAAAAAGCATTTTAATGACGACGGAACGCGTAAATAACTCCCCGTTTGCATGGGCGGTATAGATGCTGCCCGGAGAATGTTGCAGCTATGGGCAGGTGCACGGGAGGGATGAATCCCTCCCCTACCAACGACATGAACGAGAGTCCGTAGGGCGGCCAGACCTCTGGCCGCCGCGGAGGGGTCAAGACCCCTCCCTACAAAGCCAACCAGAAAAGGGGCACAGCCGTCAGGTTGCGGGCCGGGCATGCCCGGCCCCTACATCCTGCTTTATGGTTCGCAGAAAATCAAATAGCAAACAGCCCGTGCTTCGATTGGGAAGCACGGGCTGTTGTTATGTCTTATTCAATTCCTTTTCAATAAACTCCGGGCCCTTATTTATACAGCTCGACCAGATTCAGCAAAATCTCGACGCCCTGATCCATCTTCTCGGCGGTGATGCACTCGCAGGGGCCGTGGAAGTTAAAGCCGCCGGTGCCGAGGTTCGGGCAGGGCAGGCCCATATAGCTCAGGGTCGCGCCGTCGGTGCCGCCGCGGACCGGGGTCTCGATGGGCGCAAGGCCCGCTGCGCGGATGGCCTTGCGGGCGTTCTCGACCAGATGGAAGTGGGGCTGAATTTTCTCCAACATATTATAATAGCTGTCCTTGATGTCCAGCTCCACCGTGCCCGCGCCGTAGCGGTCATTCAGGCAGGCGGCAATATGCTGCATCTGGGCCTTGCGGGCGGCAAACTTGGCGGCATCGTGGTCGCGCACGATGTAGCCCAGGTGCGCGGTGGTCACGTCACCCTGCATACTCGTCAGGTGGAAGAAGCCCTCACGGCCCTCGGTGTGCTCGGGGCGGGAGAAGGCGGGCAGCGCGGCGTGAAACTCCATGGCCACGTTCTGCGCATTGATCATCGAGTTCTTGGCGCTGCCGGGGTGGACGCTGAAGCCGTGCACGGTCACGACGGCAGCGGCGGCATTGAAGTTCTCATAGCTGATCTCGCCGACGTCCTCGCCGTCAACGGTGTAGGCATAGGCCGCGCCGAAGCCCTCGACGTCAAACAGGCTCGCGCCCTCGCCGATCTCCTCATCGGGGGTGAAGCCGATGCAGAGCTTGCCGTGGGGGCGATTTTCGGCGATGATGCGCTCCAGCGCGGTCATGATTTCGGCCACACCGGCCTTATCGTCCGCGCCCAGCAGCGTCGAGCCGTCGGTGGTGATGAGGGTCTGGCCCTTCATCTCGCGCAGGAACGGGAACACCTTGGGGTCCAGCACCGCGCCGGTGGCGGGCAGCGTGACAGCCTCGCCGTCGTAGTTTTCGTGGATCTGCGGCCGGACGTTCTCACCGCTGGCGTCGTCCGCCGTGTCCATGTGGGCGATAAGGCCCAGCGGCGCGGCGCTCTCCTGCCCCGGGGTGGCGGGCAGCGTGGCGTAGACATAGCAGTGCTCGTCCACATGGGCATCGGCCAGGCCCAGTTCCTTCAGCTCCTCAACGAGGATCTTCGCCAGGTCAAACTGGCGCAGCGTGCTGGGGTGGGTGCCGCTGTTGGGGTCAGAGGTCGTGTGGACCTTTACATATTTTAAAAGACATTCGTAGGCGCGCATGGGCGTGTCCTCCTTGTAAAAAGCATTTTGCTGTGATTTCTTAGCCATTATACCACAAAAAACAGCAATTTCCAACCCTGTGCCCTTTTCAAGCAGCGATTTTTGTGCTAAAATGAATGAGATTATAAAGGATCACTGTGCCTTTTGCGCAGCTAATTATAAGGAGGATATTATGGCAGACAGCATTTTTAAGGATAAGACTCTTCTCATCACCGGCGGCACGGGCAGCTTCGGGCATACAGTGCTCAAGCATTTTCTGTCCACCGACATTGGCGAGATCCGCATCTTCTCCCGCGATGAAAAAAAGCAGGACGATATGCGCCATGAGCTGCAGGCCAACCACCCGCAGTATGCCGGCAAGGTCAAGTTCTACATCGGCGACGTGCGCAACCCGCAGTCCATCCGGGATGCCATGCCCGGCGTCAACTACATCTTCCACGCGGCAGCGCTGAAACAGGTGCCCTCCTGCGAGTTCTTCCCGATGCAGGCCGTGCAGACGAACATCATCGGCACGGACAACGTCCTGCACGCCGCCATTGACGCGGGCGTGGAGCGCGTCGTCTGCCTGTCCACCGACAAGGCCGCCTATCCCATCAACGCCATGGGCATCTCCAAGGCGATGATGGAGCACGTCATCTTTGCCAACGCCCGCGTGGCCGCCGAGCGCGGCGGCACGACGATCTGCTGCACCCGCTACGGCAACGTCATGTGCAGCCGCGGCAGCGTCATTCCGCTGTTCATTGACCAGATCCGCGCCGGCAACCCCATCACGATCACCGACCCCAATATGACCCGCTTCCTGATGAATCTGGACGAGGCCGTTGACCTGGTCATGTTCGCGTTTGAGCATGCAAACCCGGGCGATTTGTTCATCCAGAAGTCCGACGCCTCCACCATCGGCGACCTGGCCAAGGCCGTGCAGCAGCTGTTCGGCGACACCGGCACGAACATTATCGGCACCCGCCACGGCGAGAAGCTGTTCGAGACCCTGATGACCCGCGAGGAGCGCCTGCGCAGTGAGGACATGGGCGGTTACTACCGCGTGGCCGCCGATAACCGCGACCTGAACTACGACAAGTTCGTCGTCAAGGGTGAGGTCCACACGATGGCCGACGACTCCTACACGAGCCACAACACGCACCGTCTGGACGTGGAGGGCACGGTTAAGAAAATTTTGACCACCGACTATGTCCGGAACGCCCTGAAAGAGATGGAGGCCGAAAAGGCATGAAAATCCTTGTGACCGGCGCTAAGGGCTTTGTGGGGCGCAATCTCTGCGAGAACCTGAAGGCTGTCCGCGACGGCAAGAACCGTACCCGCCCCGCCTTGCAGATCGAGGACGTGTTTGAGTATGACCTTGACACGCCCCCCGCAGAACTGGACCACTTTTGTGCACAAGCCGATTTTGTGTTCAATTTAGCGGGTGTCAACCGTCCCAAAAATAACGACGAGTTCATGCAGGGCAACTTCGGCTTCGCCTCTACCCTGCTGGACACGCTCAAATCTCACGCCAACCGCTGCCCGGTCATGCTGTCCAGCTCGATCCAGGCGACGCTGATCGGCCGCTACGGCGAGAGCGACTACGGAAAGAGCAAGCTGGCCGGTGAGGAGCTGTTCTTCACCTACGGGCAGGAGACCGGCGCGCCGGTGCTGGTCTACCGCTTCCCGAATCTGTTCGGCAAGTGGTGCCGCCCCAACTACAACAGCGCCGTGGCGACCTTCTGCAATAACACCGCCAACGACCTGCCCATCACGGTCAATGACCGCGCCACCGAGCTGGAGCTATTGTACATTGACGACCTGGTGGAGGAAATGCTCGACGCGCTGGAGGGTAAGCCTCACCGCTGCGATTACGACGGTCTGACGCCGGTTTTCCATGACAGTGGGCGCTACTGTGCCGCGCCGGTGACCCACAAAGTCACACTGGGCGAAATTGTGGACCTGCTGGAAAGGTTCAAGGCTCAGCCCGCAACGCTCGTACTGCCGGAGATTCCGGCGGGCAGCTTTGCAAAAAAGCTGTACTCGACGTATCTGTCCTATCTGCCCAAAGAGAAGGTCATCTTTGACCTGAAAAAGAATGAGGACGCCCGCGGCAGCTTTACCGAGCTGCTCAAAACCGAGAGCTGCGGCCAGTTCAGCGTCAACGTCTCGAAGCCCGGCATCACAAAGGGTCAGCACTGGCACAACACGAAGTGGGAGTTTTTCATCGTGGTTTCGGGCCACGGTCTGATTCAGGAGCGCCGCGTCGGCAGCGGCGAGGTGCTGGAATTTGAGGTGACCGGCGACAAGCCCCAGGCCATCCACATGCTGCCGGGGTACACCCACAACATCATCAATTTGAGCGAGACCGAGAACCTCGTCACCCTGATGTGGGCGAACGAGCAGTTCGACCCGGCCCACCCGGATACATTCTTTGAAAAGGTGTAAAACGGGCGCATTGTAGGGGCGAGCAGTGCTCGCCCGTGCCCGTGTGCGGCAGCGGCAAAGTTCCCGGGCAGATATGGAATCCGCCCCTGCGATGTAGGGGTCGATGCTCGTCATCGACCCGGAAGTTTGCCCCGGTCGTAACGTTTCTGCGGGCGAACGATGTTCGCCCCTACATCCCCTGCACATAGTAGCTACTAAGGAGAAAAGTATGTCTGACTACAGCAGCATTTCCTTTAAAAACAACGGCAAGCTGAAATTGCTCATCATCGTCGGCACCCGCCCGGAGATCATCCGCCTGGCCGCCGTCATCAACAAGACCCGCAAATATTTTGATGTTATCCTGGCCCACACCGGCCAGAACTACGACTACAACCTGAACGGCGTGTTCTTCCACGACCTGCAGCTGGCCGACCCCGAGGTCTATATGAACGCCGTCGGCGCGGATCTGGGCGAGACGATGGGCAACATCATCTCGGAGAGCTACAAGCTCATGGCCGCCATCCAGCCCGACGCCGTGCTGGTGCTGGGCGACACGAACAGCTGCCTGTCCGTCATCGGTGCGAAGCGGCTGCACATCCCCATCTTCCACATGGAGGCCGGCAACCGCTGCAAGGACGAGTGCCTGCCCGAGGAGACGAACCGCCGCATCGTGGACATCATCTCCGATGTGAACATGGCCTACTCCGAGCATGCCCGCCGTTATCTGGCCGACACCGGCCTGCCGAAGGAGCGTACCTACGTGACCGGCTCCCCGATGGCCGAGGTGCTGCACCAGAATCTGGAAAAAATCGAGGCGTCCGACATTCACCAGCGTCTGGGTCTCGAGAAGGGCAAGTACATTCTGCTGTCTGCCCACCGCGAGGAGAACATCGACACCGAGAAGAACTTTACCTCGTTGTTCACCGCCATCAACAAGATGGCGGAAAAGTACGATATGCCGATCCTCTACTCCTGCCATCCGCGCAGCCGCAAGCGTCTGGAGCAGAGCGGCTTTAAGCTCGACAAGCGCGTCATTCAGCATGAGCCTCTGGGCTTCCATGACTACAACTGCCTGCAGATGAACGCCTTCTGCGTCGTGTCCGACTCCGGCACGCTGCCCGAGGAAAGCAGCTTCTTCACGAGCGTCGGCCATCCGTTCCCGGCGGTCTGCATCCGCACCTCCACCGAGCGCCCCGAGGCGCTGGACAAGGCCTGCTTCATTCTGGCGGGCATCGACGGCGACCACCTGCTGCAGGCCGTGGACGTGGCTGTGGAGATGAACCGTAACGGCGACCTCGGCCTGCCCGTGCCCAACTACGTGGACGAGAATGTCTCCGACAAGGTCGTCAAGATCATCCAGAGCTACACCGGTGTTGTCAACAAGATGGTGTGGCGCAAATACTAAGCGACAGGAACACGATATATTATGCGCATACTGGTAGTGACCCAGCATTTCTGGCCGGAAAATTTCCGCATCAACGATATTGTCGAAGGCTTCGTGCAGGACGGTCTCTCCGTGGACGTGCTCTGCGGTCTGCCCAACTACCCGAAGGGCGAATGGTTCGACGGCTACAGCGCCGACGGCCCGTTTGAGGAAGTCTACAAGGGTGCGCGGGTGTTCCGTGCGCGGGAGATCCCCCGCAAGGGCAACACCGGCAAGACGATTTTTTTGAACTACGTCAGCTGGCCGCTCTACGCGGCGGGGGCGTTAAAGCGTCTGCCCGGCGGGTACGATGCGGTGTTCTGCTTCAACACCAGTCCCGTGCTGATGTGCTGGCCTGCCATCCGGTATGCAAAAAAGCACCATATACCGTTTACGAATTACGTCCTTGACCTCTGGCCGGAGAATCTGTACAGCGTGCTGCCGGTCAAAAACAGGTTTATGCGCTGGGTCGCGCAGTCGGTCAGCGACAGCCTGTACAGGCGCTGTGACCGGCTGATCGCCATGAGCGGGCCGCTGCAAGAGCGGCTGTGCGCCCGCACCGGCAAGAGCACGGCGGACGTGGCGGTCATTCCGCAGTACTGCGAGGATTTCTATGCCGTGCCGCAGCATGACGCGGCGCTGGAGGCACAGTTTGCGGGGCGGTTCAACATAGTGTTCACCGGCACGTTCACCCCGGCGCAAAGCCTGGACATGGTGATCCGTGCCGTGCTGGACGCCCGCGCCGCCGGGGCGGAGCACCTGCATCTTCTTCTGGTCGGCGACGGCATGAGCCGCGAGGCTTTGCAGAAACAGGCTGCCGACCTGCACGCCGGGGACGCCGTGACGTTTTACGGCAGTGTGCCCGCCGCTGATGTGCCCCGGTTTACGGCGCTGGCCGACGCGCTGCTGATCTCGCTTTCCGACTCACCCGATCTGGGACTGACCGTTCCCGGCAAGCTGGCCAGCTACATGGCCGCGGCCAAGCCGGTGCTGGCCTCGATGAACGGCGCGGGCTATGCGGCAGTCCTGGAGAGCGGCGGCGGACTTGTCAGCCCGGCCTGCGACCAAAAGGCGCTGGCGGACAATATGCTGGCGCTGTACCGCATGGCCGACGCCGAGCGGGCCGCACTGGGCGCGAAGGCAAAGGCGTATTACACCGCCCACTACCGCCGTGCCGAGCTGCTGAAGCGGCTGGAGGAGTTTACGGTCAAAGGCGTTTGAGCGGAACCGCGTTGCAGGGGCGAGCATTGCTCGCCCGCAGCCGTGTGCAGCAGCGGCAGGTTCCCCGGGCGGATATGGAATCCGCCCCTACGTTTCCTTTTGCAAATCGCTCTGCGGTTTTCTCCCTGCCTCCCTCTGGGAGGGAGGTGGCCCCGCAGGGCCGGAGGGAGAGAACCTTGCCACGGCCCGAAATGTTTCGGATAACCGCAAGGTTCTCTCCCCCACCGCCTGCGGGCGGAGCCCTTCGGGCCCGAGCCCCTCTGTCGCTACGCGACATCTCCCCACGCAGTGGGGAGTCACCCTCCCAGAGGGGGCCAAGGGCGCCGTCCCCGTTTCCAAAATGCTACACTACCCAAATTGAGAGGTACACCCCTTTGGATAAAAAAGTTCTTGTTATCATCCCGTGCTACAATGAGGAGGATAACATCGTCAATACGGTGGAAAATCTGCGCGCAGAATGCCCGGAGGTGGATTTTCTCGTCGTGAACGACTGCTCTACCGACAGCAGCGCCGAGCTGCTTCGCAGGCATCATTACCCGTTCCTGGACCTGCCGGTCAATCTGGGCATCGGCGGCAACGTGCAGTGCGGCTACCTGTACGCCGTGCGCAACGGCTACGATGTGGCCGTGCAGATGGACGGCGACGGTCAGCACGACCCCGCCTACCTGATGGAGATCGTGCAGCCCGTGCTGGACGGCGAATGCGATATGTGCATCGGCAGCCGCTTTGTCAAAAAAGAGGGCTTCCAGACCAGCTTTATGCGCCGGGTCGGCATCCGGTTCTTGAGCGGGCTGATTTTCCTGCTGTCCGGGCATAGGGTGCTGGACGTGACCAGCGGCTTCCGCGCGACCAATGCGCGGATGACCGCCTATTTTGCCCGGCACTACGCCATCGACTACCCGGAGCCAGAGGCCGCGCTGGCCGCGATTTTGGCGGGCTTCAAGGTGGCCGAGGCCCCCGTCATCATGCGGGAGCGGCAGGGCGGCGTGTCCAGCATCCACAGCTTCAAGAGCGTCTACTACATGATCAAGGTCTCGCTGGCGCTCATCATTGACCGTCTGTCCATCCGCAAAAGCAAGGGGGGCCGCGCATGACCGCACAATTACAGCTGTTTATGATTCTGGGCGCGGTGGTGCTGCTGCTCATCATCTTTGCGTTTTTGAAGCGCGGGCTGATGAGCGTCAAGTACAGTCTGCTCTGGCTTGCGCTGGCCGTCGGGCTGGTCATTGCGGCGGCGTTCCCCTACGTGGTCTACGTGCTGCGCGACCTGTTGGACATTGAGATGCCGGTCAATCTGGTGTTTTTGTTAATGTTCTGCTTTGTGCTGGTGGTACTGCTCTCGCTGAGCATTGCCATCAGCCAGCTGGCCGACAAGTGCAAGCGGCTGACCCAGGCCAACGCTATGCTGGAAAAGCGCGTGCGCGACCTGGAAGAAAAGAAATAATTGCGGAGAATAGGAATCATGACGATAACTTGGGAGCAGGTCCTCGCCTTCCTGTGCGAGGATCAGACCATGGCAATTACCTCGCTGTTGTTCCTCGCCTTTTTTGCGGCAGTGGCACTCATCAACTATGCCCTGCCCCGTGTGCTGCGGCCCTACTTTCTGCTGGCCGCCAGCTACGGCTTCTTCTGCTATGACCCCGTCAACCGCCCGCTGGTCTGGGTGATCGCCGCCGCCACGGTGCTGACCTGGCTGTGCGGCCTGATCATCGGCAAGGTCAGGGCCAAGCCCGTGCGGGTGCTGGCACTGGCTGCGTCGGTGGGGTTCGGCATCGGTATCCTTGTCTACTACAAATACTGGAACCTGCTGGCGGACACGGTGGGCGGCAGCATCCTCTCCCACCGGGAGAATCTGCTGGCCCCGCTGGGGTTGAGCTACTTCACGTTTGCGGCGATGAGCTACACCATCGACGTCTACAAGCGCCGCTGCCGGGTCGAGACAAACCTGCTGCACTACGCGCTGTTTGTCAGCTTCTTCCCCACCCTCATCAACGGGCCTATTGAGCGCTATCCCCAGATGCGCCCGCAGATCCAGAAAAGCCGCCGGTTCAGCTATGGCCGCTGCGCGGGCGGCGCGTTCCGTATGCTGTGGGGCTACACCAAAAAGATGGTCCTTGCCGACAACCTGAGCCACTATGTCTCGCTGGTCTACGGCGATGTCGGCAGCATGAGCGGCCCGAACCTCGTGGCTGCCACGGTGCTGTTTGCCGTGCAGCTGTACATGGACTTTTCCGGCTGCTGCGACATTGCCCTGGGCGCGGCGCGCATTCTGGGCTATGACCTGATCGAGAATTTCCAGTCCCCGTTTGAGGCGCGGACCTTCAACGATTTCTGGCGGCGGTGGCACATCTCGATGACGAGCTGGTTCCGCGACTACGTCTATTTCAGCCTCGGCGGCAGCCGCTGCGCCCCGTGGCGGCACTACTTAAACATCGTCATCGTCTTTGTCTGCTCCGGCCTGTGGCACGGTGCGGACTGGCGGTATCTGGCGTGGGGCCTGTTCACGGGTCTGCTGGCCGCCTTCGGTGTCATGACCGCCAGGGCGCGGCAGAGAATCAACCGCTATAACCCGCTCTACCGCATGGGCTGGTTCAAGGTATTCTGGCAGTGTCTTTTCACCAATGCGCTGTTCTGCCTGACGCTCGTGTTCTTCGCGTCGGCTATCTACAACACCGACCCGTTTGCCGTGTACGGCTCGCTTTTACAGGGCTGGGACGGTCTGACAGGGTCGTGGGCGCAGGTGTCGAATCTCATCTACAGCAGCGGCATTGATGGCCGTTTGCCCGTCGTGCTGCTGTTTGGCTGCTTCGTCGTCTTTGCGGCGGAGCATAAGGGCCGCAGCGTCGCCCGCTGGATCCGCCAGCAGGTCTGGCCGCTGCGTTGGACGCTCTACTACGGCATGGCTGCAGCGATTCTGTTCTTCGCCGCCTTCGGCCAGTCGGCGTTCATCTACCAGCAGTATTGAGAAAGGCGGTGTATCATGGCGAAATCCCCTACCCCGATTCCCGCACCGCCGGTCAAGATCCACCGCGGTGCCCCCGGCAGCGCACCCGCCCGGCAGCGCCGCCGCAGAAAGAAGGTCAACCCGTTCGTGCTGTTCCTGCGCGGGCTGGCGCGGCGGCTCTACTTCGGCATCAAGACGGCGTTCAAGTTCCTGCTGTTTGTGCCGGTGCTGGTGTTCATGGTGGCGTTCAGCTACAATGTGGACCGCAGCGGTCTGTTCCAGGGCGCGCTGGCACCCCGCCGCATCGTCGACTTGATGCTCCAAGGCTACGACGTTACAAACTTCGAGCAGATGGACGAGCGCGAGGTGGTACAGTTATTTGCACAGGATGTGCCCGAGACGCCCGAGGCCATCGGCATCGGCTCGAGCCGTGTTCTGCAGTTCAACCGCGAGAACACCGGCGTCGAGAGCTTCTTCAACATGGGCGTCACCGGCGCGGACGTGCGCGACAACATGACAAGCTACTACAAGATGGTCACCTACGGCAAGGCCCCGAAGGTTCTTTTGTGGAGCATAGACCCGTGGGTGTTCTACGGCAGCGAGGCCGCGTTTGACGCGCGCGCCGACGCCGACCTGTACAACGAGTTTCTGACGAAGGTCCTGAACGTGCCCACCGATTACGAGGAGCCTGACAAGGTCGAGCTGTGGAAGGCGCTGGCCGACCCGGCGTACTTCCAGGGCAACGTAGACTACTACATAAAGAACCGCGGGCAGGCCACCGTCACCGACGACGAGGGCAACACGATAGAGTTTAACCCCGTCGAGGGCGACCCCTACAACCAGACCACGTCGATCAAACGGTCCGACGGCAGCGTTTTGTACGATGTAGCGTTCCGCAATCAGACCGAGGACCAGATCCGCACGCTGGCCGCCGAAGCCTGTATGAGCTTTAACAGCGTACACATGGAGGGCTTTGACGAGCTGAGCCAGACTCAGATCCAGGCGTTCGACTCCTTCGTCAGATACGCCCAGTCGCAGGGCACAACGGTCATTCTTGTGCTGTCGCCGTGGCACCCGTATCTGTACGGCTACCTGCTGACCGAGCCGGAGAACCACAAGGGCTTCTTCCAGGTGGAAAACTGGCTGCGGCAGTACTGTGCCGACAACAACGTGCCGATTTACGGCAGCTACGACCCCGCGTGCATTGAAGGCTTGCAGGAGACAGACTTCTTTGACGGTCTGCACTGCGGCGGCACCGGCATTGCCCGGTTCTTCCCCGGCATCCCCCAGGCCCTGAGCGACCTGCAGAACGGCACACTGGCCAATCCGCTGGACGTACACCCCCGTACCAGCCTGGAGGACCCCAACGCACAGCCCGCCGAGGGCGAGACCCCCGACGGTGAAGTAACCCAACAGGAGGGATAACTATGGCATTCATTGAGATCGGTTTCAACACAAAGCGCCCGCTGATCCTGGGCCGCGGCGGCTTTGGCACCCAGCTGAACGACTGGCTGATGGACGAGGGCTGGGGCAGCGCGGACTTTCTGGACGACAACGCCCCCGACGCCGTGGGCGGCCTGCGGGATTACGTTGACCCTGCGATTTTGAAGCGCGGACGCCCCGCCTTTGTGGCGCTGGGCGACAACAAGCTGCGCGTCGAGCTGCTGCAAAAGCTGGCAGCAGCGGGCTACAGCACGCCGGTTTTTATCAGTGACGCCGCCTCTGTCAGCCCCAGCGCCGTGCTGGAGCCGGGCTGCATCATCCTGCCGCAGGCGTATGTCGGTGCGGACGCCCATCTGGGCGTGGGCTGCATCGTCAACGCGGGAGCCATCGTAGACCACAACGCCCATCTGGGCCGCGGCGTGCATGTGGCTCCGGGCGGCATCGTCAAGGCCAGCGCAGAGGTCGCCGAATTCGGCAAGGTCGATTCCGGCGAGATCGTGCGCTCCCCGTGGGAGAACCAATAATGCCCCAGCGCCGCGATTATATTGACGAGCTGAAGGGTCTTGGCATCCTGCTGGTTGTGCTCGGCCATTTTATCGAGCAGTACCGCATGGGGTATTCCTTCGTCAGTGCGTCGTTTTTCTGCATCTATGCGTTCCACATGGCACTGTTCTGCATCTGCAGCGGGCTGGTAGCACGGTTCAACCCACGCAAGCTGGTCACACAGCAGCTGTGGCTGTACCTTGTGGGGCAGACGCTGATGCTGGCGTTCCGTGCCGCCGTTCTGCGGGAAAATTTTGCCGAGACGGGCGGCCTGCTGGCCGCGTGGCTGCTGCCGTGGCGGCATATATGGTATCTGTACGCGCTGATTTTCTGGCATCTGACACTGCCGGTCCTGTGTCGGCTGCGGGACAGGCTGGGGCTGGCCGGTTCCTGCCTTGGCATGGCGCTGGCCGTGGGGCTGGCGCTGACTGCCGGGCTGGTGGACTGGCCCTTCACGCTGGTGCGGGTATTTGCATTCTACCCGTTTTATGCGTGCGGGGTGCTGCTCCGCCCGCAGCTGGACAGGCTGGCCGCGTTTGCGGCGGAGCACCGCCCGGTGCGTCTTGTGGCTGCGGCGGGGCTGGTGCTTGGCTATGGAGTGTATTTTCTCTGGGTGCTGCGGGCTGACCCGATCATGGACCACAGCGCGGAGCTGTTCCACGATGTGAGCTATGCGGGCGGCGACAGGGTGCAGTACCGGGTCGTGTTCTACCTCGTGGGCATCGCGACCACGGCGGCGCTGACTGTGCTGGCCAGCCGTCGGCATCTGCTGGCCGGGCTGGGGCGGCACACGCTGGCGATCTATCTGCTGCATCTGCCGGTGCAGGCGCTGCTGGTCGAGCTGGGTCTGTACGACCTTATGCGCGGGAAGGCGACGATTGTCGTTGTGCTTTGGTCCGTGCTGCTGGCTGCGGTGACGCTGGCCGTGCTGAACCTTAGCCCGGTGCAGCGGGCGTGTGACGCGGTGGCGAATTGCTGGTACAAACGAAAATAACCTCTGCAGGCGGCAGTCTCTTGAAAAAGGGACTGCCGCTTTTGTCTATTCTACACAAAAATGCGGGTGGGATTTCTGCTTGACATTCCCACTACATTGCAATACAATATAGTCAGAGAACATGGTAATGCAAGGTAGTCAGAGGAGGTGAGCCGGTGTTTGACCAGGCACAGCTGCGCAAGGGCACGCTGGAAGGCTGCATTTTAAAGATCATTGACCGGGAACCGACCTACGGCTATGCCATTGCCACCACCCTGCGGGACAGCGGCTTTGCCGACCTGACCGAGGGCACACTCTATCCCCTGCTGCTGCGGCTCGAGCGCAAGGGGCTGATTGCCGCCGAGTACCGCGCGGGTTCCGGCGGGCCGAGCCGCAAGTATTACCGCCTGACCCCCGACGGGGTGCAGTACCTTAACGAATTTACGGAGGCATGGCAGAACGCCAGCGACACTGTGAACCGCATTTTGCACGACAAGGAGGGCTGAACCATGAAAACAATGCGCAACGAATACCGCGACTTGAAAAAAGAGAACGACCTGATTTTTTCAACGCTGGCAGAGTACGACCGGGATACCATCACGGAAATCATCAGCGTGGTGGACAACACACGCGGCATCGGGTACGAGATCGAGCTGATTCGCAAGGACCTGATCGCCATGGCGGCACAGGCCGAGGCCCGGCGCGACTATCTGCCGTCGGTCATCGGGGACGTAGAGGTTTTTAAGCGGAATCTGCTGGCAAGCATGCCCAGACCCAAGCTGGCGGATTACATGGCAGACAGCCTTGTGTGGCTGTGCACCTTTGCGTTGGTTTCCACCGCGACCTATACGGTGATGGGGCGGGCGTGGGACTGCTATTACGACGCGGTCTGGCTTGTGCTCTGCATTGCCATTATGATGCCCAGTGCGTGGCTGCTGCAGCGCATTGTCCCCGCCGAGTGGGCGGCCTCCACCGAAAAAGGTGTGCGGTACGGCGCCATTACAGCCGCCATGATGCTTTTGTGGTTCGTGGTGTTTTGGTTCGTCGACAAATGGATCACGCCGCTGCTGCCCACGGTGGGCCTGCCCAACCTTGCGGCAGTCATCCTGTTCGGCGCGGCACTGGCAGCGCTGCTTATCTGGCGCAACCATCGCCGCAACGAGCTTGCCGAAAAACGGCCCTGGCGGGATGTGATGGAGAACTAAAAGCGTCCCCCGATGGTGCGGAACCATCGGGGGACGCTTTGCCTTCCCCTGCGGGGGAAGGTGGCCAAACGCAGTGAGGTCGGATGAGGGGCGAGCTTTCCGCAATTGCCCATAAACGGGTTGCTGCGGGAAGGTCGCCCCTCATCAGTCACCTACGGTGACAGCTTCAGTCTACGCGCCAAGTGCCGCCTACGGCGGTTGCGCTTCGACACGCGCCTGCGGGCGCAGCCCCGCGGGGGAAGCCTTTTAAATATGCTCCAAAATCTTGTTGCCCATCTCGGTGCAGCCTACCCTGGTGCAGCCGGGAGCCATCATGTCAGCGGTGCGGTAGCCCTCGTCGAGAACAGCGTTGACAGCCGCCTCGATCTCGTCGGCCTCGGCGAGCATATCGAAGCTGTAGCGCAGCATCATAGCCGCGGAGAGGATGCAGGCAATCGGGTTGACGACGTCCTGCCCGGCAATATCGGGCGCAGAGCCGTGGATCGGCTCATACAGGCCGCAGGTGCCCTCGCCCAGCGAGGAGGACGGCACCATGCCGATGCTGCCGGTGATCTCACTGGCCTCGTCGGAGAGAATGTCGCCGAACATATTTTCCGTCACAATGACGTCAAACTGCGCAGGGTTCTTGCAGATCTGCATGGCGCAGTTGTCCACGAACATCTCGCTGTACTCGACCTCGGGGTACTCGGCCTGCAGACGGTGCATGACGGCGCGCCACAGGCGGCTGGTGTCCAGCACGTTGGCCTTATCCACACAGGTCAGTTTTTTGCGGCGCTTCATCGCCGTCTCAAAGCCGATGCGGCCAATGCGCTCGATCTCATGCTCGGAGTAGGGCATCGTGTCGATGGCGACCTTCTCGCCGTTCTGCTCGATGGTCTTATGCTCGCCGAAGTAGACGCCGCCGATCAGCTCACGCACAACGATGAAGTCAATGCCTTGGTCCACGATGGACTTTTTCAGCGGGGAGGCGTCCGCCAGCTGCGGCCAGATCTTGGCCGGGCGGTTGTTGGCGTAGAGGCCCATGCCCGCGCGCAGGCGCAGCAGCCCCTTCTCGGGGCGCTGGTCGCCGGGCAGGCCCTCCCACTTGGGGCCGCCGATGGCACCGAGCAGGACGCTGTCAGAGCTTTTGCACTTTTCCAGCTCCGACGCGGGGAGCGGGTCGCCAAACCTGTCGATGGCCTCGCCGCCCATGTAGGCGCGGGTGTAGGTGAAGGTGTGGCCATGCCTGGCCGCGATCTTATCCAGGACGCGCACCGCCTGGGTCACGATCTCGGGGCTGGAGCAGTCGCCGTAGATCAGAGTGATGTTTTTGTTCATGGGTGTCTCCTCTCTCTCTTGGCTCCCTCTGCGAGGGAGCTGTCGCCGCGGCGACTGAGGGAGAGAGCCTTACCGTTAGCTGCTGCTTGCGGGAAGTTCTCTCCCCCACCGCCTGCGGGCGGAGCCCCCTCGCAGAGGGGGCCAAGGGGTCATTTCAAGCTGTTCATCAGGCCGCCCTTGGCGATGATGTTCTGGATGAACGGCGGGAACGGGGCGGCCTGGAAGGTCTGGCCCGTCGTCTCGTCGGTGATGACGCCGGTGTCGAAGTCGATGCTGACCGTGTCGCCCTCAGCAATTGCCTCACTGGCGGCGGGGCACTCCAGAATCGGCAGACCGATGTTAATGGCATTGCGGTAGAAGATGCGGGCAAAGCTCTTGGCGATGACGCAGCTGATGCCGGATGCCTTGATGGCGACGGGCGCGTGCTCACGGGAGGAGCCGCAGCCGAAGTTCTCGCCGCCGACCATGATGTCACCGGCCTTGACGCGGGTGACAAACGTCTTGTCGATGTCCTCCATGCAGTGGCTGGCAAGCTCGGCCTCGCTCTGGGTGTTCAGGTAGCGGGCCGGGATGATGACGTCGGTGTCAATGTTGTCGCCGTATTTGAAAACAGGACCTTTTGCGTTCATAGCTCAAACCTCCCTCGGGTCAGTGATGTAGCCGGTCAGTGCGCTGGCCGCCGCGGTGGCGGGGCTGGCGAGGTAGACCTCGGAATCCACATGGCCCATGCGGCCCACGAAGTTGCGGTTGGTGGTGGAGACGCAGCGCTCCCCCGCCGCCAGAATGCCCATGTAGCCGCCCAGGCAGGGGCCGCAGGTGGGCGTCGAGACGATGCAGCCCGCGTCGATGAACGCCTCGGTGTAGCCGCGCAGGATGCACTCCTTGTAGACGGCCATCGTGGCGGGGATGATGATGCCGCGCACGCCCTTAGCAATGTGTCTGCCCTTCAGAATCTCGTAGGCGGCCTCCATGTCCTCAATGCGTCCGTTCGTGCAGGAGCCGATGACGATCTGGTCGATCTTGATGTCTTTGCCCTCTTTCGCAAGGTGGGTGTTCTCCGGCAGGTGCGGGTAGCTGACCGTCGGCTCGAGCGCGTCAAGGTCGATGACGATGCTGCGCTCATACTCGGCGTCGGGGTCGGCCTCGTACTTGACCCACGGGCGCTGGCTGCGGCCCTTCAAATATGCCTCGGTGATTTCATCCACCGGGAAGATGCCGTTCTTGGCACCGGCCTCGATGGCCATATTGCAGATGCAGAGGCGGTCCTCCATCGTCAGGGACTTCACACCGTCACCGACGAATTCCAGGCTCTTGTACAGTGCGCCGGAAACGCCGATCTCACCGATCAGATGCAGAATGACGTCCTTGCCTGTGACAGGCTTGTGCAGCTGACCCTTGAGTTCGACCTTGATGGCGGCGGGGACCTTGAACCAGGCCATGCCCTTTGCCATACCGGCGGCCATATCCGTGGAGCCGACGCCGGTGGAGAATGCGCCCACTGCGCCGTAAGTGCAGGTGTGGCTGTCCGCGCCGATGATGCAGTCGCCCGCGGTCACGATGCCCTTTTCGGGCAGGAGCGCGTGCTCAACGCCCATCTGGCCAACATCGTAGAAGTTGAGGATGTCGTACTTGTCTGCGAACTCGCGGCACTGCTTGGACTGGGTCGCGCTCTTGATGTCCTTGTTGGGGACAAAGTGGTCGAGCACGATGTTGACGCGGGTCTTGTCAAAGACGGAATCAAAGCCCGCCTTGTTGAACTCATTGATGGCCACCGGGGTCGTAATATCGTTGCCGAGCACGATGTCGAGCCTGGCGTTGATGAGCTGGCCCGCCGTAACGGCTGCTTCCCCGCAGTGGGCCGCTAAAATTTTCTGGGTCATGGTCATGCCCATGGTCGTGTACCTCCGTTTTGTTGGGATAAGGGCGGTTGTTTAAATAATAAAGAATAAATAAGAAATAATAAATATGGTGGAGTTTTTGCCCTTATGGGCAAAAACAAATTTCGTAGGGGCGGATTCCATATCCGCCCGTGGCAGTGTCCGCAGTTGAGCGGGCGCATATAGAATGCGCCCCTACGGGAGTCTTTGTTTGAGCGGAGCGCAGCGACGCGGTCCACAAAATTTATTATTTATTATTTCTTATTTTTTATTTGCCTGTCTGCTCACTTATTGTTAATAGCGCTGACTAAAGCCTTAATGCCCGCCACGATAATATCGGTGTGGGTACCGCAGCCCCAGGTCTCCTCGCCGGAGGCCCATTTCAGGCCGACGTAGGAGCAGGCGCGGGAGTTCGTGTCGGAATCCAGGGCGTGCTCACTGTAGTGTACGAGCGTAAAGTGCATCCCGGTCTGCTGCTCGATGGCCGTGGCAACGGCATCCAGGCGGCCATTGCCGGTGGCCGTGCACTTGACCGTGCTGCCGCCGCCGGTGACGACGACATTTGCCGTAATGCTGCCGTCCGAATTCTGGATGAAGTGCGCGTCCGGCACATTGAGCGGCTGGGTGTGGTTGAGGTAGCTGTTCTCAAAGACGCCCAGCACCTCTTTCACGCTCAGTTCGCGGTGCTCGTGGTCGCTGACGTCCTTGACGCGGTAGCCGAGGTCCTCGCGCATCTTCGGCGGCGGATTGTAGCCGTAGTTCTGCTGCAGCAGGAAGCCGATGCCGCCCTTGCCGCTCTGGGAGTTGATGCGGATGACGTCGGCATCGTAGGTACGGCCAATGTCATGCGGGTCAATGGGGATGTACGGGCAGGTCCACTGGTGGAGCTGCTTTTCTTTGCGCCAGGTCATGCCCTTGGCGATGGCGTCCTGATGGCTGCCGCTGAACGCCGCGAACACCAGTGCGCCCGCATAGGGCGTGCGCTCATAGACGTGCATCCGGGTCACGCGCTCATAGACCTCGCAGATGGCGGGCATATTGCTGAAATCGAGATGCGGGTCTACACCGTGGCTGTACATGTTCATGGCCAGCGTAATGGCATCGACATTGCCGGTGCGCTCGCCGTTGCCGAACAGGCAGCACTCGATGCGCTGGGCACCGGCCAGGACGGCCAGCTCGGCGTCGGCAACGCCGCAGCCGCGGTCATTGTGCGGATGGGTAGACAAAATAACGCTGTCACGATATTTCAGGTGTTTGGAGCACCACTCGATCTGGTTGGCGTAGATGTGCGGCATGCTCATCTCCACCGTGACCGGCAGGTTGATGATCATGGGGCGGTCCGGCGTGGGCTGCATGACGTCGAGGACGGCGTTGCAGACCTCGACAGCGTATTCCGGCTCGGTGCCGGTGAAGCTCTCGGGGCTGTACTCGAACAGGAAGTTGCCCTCGTACTCCTCGCTCAGCTGCTTGACGAGCTTGGCACCATCGACGGCGATCTTTTTGATCTCCTCCTTCGACTTTTTGAATACCTGCTCACGCTGGGCGACGCTGGTGGAGTTGTAGAAGTGGATGATGGCACGGGGCGCACCCTTGACGGCCTCAAATGTCTTGCGGATGATGTGGTCGCGGCACTGGGTCAGGACCTGCACGGTCACGTCCTGCGGGATGCGGTTGCCGTCGATCAGGGTGCGCAGGAACTCATACTCGGTCTCGCTGGCAGCGGGGAAGCCGACCTCGATCTCCTTGAAGCCGATTTTGACCAGCATATCGTAAAATTCGAGCTTTTCCTCCAGGCTCATCGGCACGATGAGGCTCTGGTTGCCGTCGCGCAGGTCCACGCTGCACCAGGCCGGAGCCTGCTCGATATGGTCCTTCTGGGGCCACTCATAGACATGGCCGGGCTCTACCGGCGGCGGATAATACCCTACACTGTACTTGGTTGCGTCCATCATAATAAAACTGCCTCCTTCAAAGCGTTCGGTTCGCGCTTTGAAGGAGGCATACATAAAACCGTCCCCCAAAGGCGAAAGACCTTTGAGAGACGGGAGCAAGATCAACGTTGCTGTACCCGCGGTACCACTCTCATTGCTGTAAAACAGCCGCTCTGTACGATCAGCCACCGGGCGAATCGCGCCTGCATGATAACGGTCAGGTTCCGTCCGCGCCTACCTGTCAGCGCGGCTGCTCCGGGGCCAGTATACAGCGCCTGCCATACCGCCTTGCACCGTCCGGCGGCTCTCTGTAACGGGATGAGTGCTGCTTTCTCCCCTTCACTGCATTTGGAATGGTTTTATTTTAGCGGATTTTTGGGGGAATGTCAAGAGATTTTTGCTGTTTTTTCAAGGATGTGTTTTGGTTGGAGCAACAATGTTTGTAGGGGGCGGCGTCCTCGACGCCCCGCGGGCGCATATAGAATGCGCCCCTACTTTTCTTTTTTTATTATGTATGCTATAATGTTTTCACTTGATTTGAAAGGATTCATCTATGCTTTACCATAAATACAAGCCGCTGGCGTCGCGCGTCTACTGCACGGGGCTGGCGCTGTTGCTGGTGCTGAGCGAGGTTTTCAGCTCCAACGTACAGGATACGCTGCCGGGTTTCAGCCGCATCATGCGGCTGGGGCTGACCGGGTGCGCCGTGCTGCTTCTGGCCGGGAAAATTATCCTGCTGACCGGGTACGAGGCCCGCTGGCAGAAGGTGCTGATTGCCGTTGTGCTGGTCTACACGGCGTTTTCGTCGTGGTATGGCGGCGATTTGTGGTTCTTTTTGGCCGCACTTGTCGGGCTGGGGGCCAAGGATGTGGATTGGGAGACCGCCCTGCGCGTCTATCTCGTCACGGCGGTGGCCGGGCTGGTGCTGGTGCAAGCGCTACACTTTGCCACGCCGCAGATGCCCTACAAATTCTACTGCCGCAACTGGGATTTCGGCTACGGCCACTACAACGGCTTTGGCGCGCGGCTTGTCGGCGTGTTTTTTGCCTGGGCGTGGCTGCGGCATGACCGGCTGCGTGCCTTTGACTGGGCGGGGCTGGCCGCGCTGGCGATCTTCACCTACAAGGTTCCCGGCAGCCGGGGGGCATTCGGCGGCATGGCGGTGCTGTTTGTGCTGTTCTTTGTCCAAAAATTTCTGCCGAAGTTGTTCGACAGCAGGATATTTTACGGGCTTGCCTTCGCGCTGCCCGTCGCGCTGGCAGTGTTCAGCCTCTACGCCGGGTATGTCTACAACCCCGAGTGGCCCTATGAGCGGATGGCGCTGCTGCTGTTGAGCATTGCGTTGTCGGGGCGTTTTGAGATCTGGCACAACGTATTCTGGAGCGCGCCGCTTTCTTTATGGGGCGGCCTGCCCACCGATGGTGACGAGCACCACGCCATCGACAACACCTTTTTGGCCGTGCCTATGAACAAGGGGCTGCTGGGCGCGATCCTGGTTGCAGCGGTCTTTCTGCTGCTGCTGTGGCGGCTGGCAAAAAAGCATCGCTCCACCGAGGTCATCTGCCTGGTAGCGCTGACGCTGTATCTCTTTATGGAGAATAAGCCGTTTTTGCTCTCCGCCAACCCGTTTTTGCTGATGCTGCCGGTGGTGTTTTTTAACGCAGAGACCGGCAAAGCACAATCCGAATCGTAAAAAAGCCGCCGACCGGTTTTGTCCGGTCGGCGGCAATTTTTATTATGGTTTAGCGGTTCTGCGGGCCGTTCTTCAGGATGACGTCATGGCTGCCGCCCTCGACAATGGAGGTGGAGGAAACGACGGTCAGGCGGGCTTTTTCCTGCAGCTCGGGGATGGAGAGCGCACCGCAGTTGCACATGGTAGAGCGCACCTTGTACAGCGTCGTCTGCACGCCGTCGGCCAAGGGGCCGGCGTAGGGCACGTAGGAATCGACGCCCTCCTCGAAGCTCAGCTTCTGGGCGCCGCCCAGGTCGTAGCGCTGCCAGTTGCGGGCGCGGTTGGAGCCCTCGCCCCAGTACTCCTTGACGTAGTTGCCGCCGACGCGCAGCTTGTTCGTCGGGGACTCGTCGAAGCGGGCGAAGTAGCGGCCCAGCATAACGAAGTCCGCACCCATGGCCAGCGCCAGCGTGATGTGGTAATCCTGCACGATGCCGCCGTCGGAGCAGATGGGGATGTAGACGCCGGTCTCCTTGTAGTACTCGTCGCGGGCCTTGGCGACCTCAATGACCGCCGTAGCCTGACCGCGTCCGATGCCCTTAGTCTCGCGGGTGATGCAGATGGAGCCGCCGCCGATGCCGATCTTGATGAAGTCTGCGCCGGCCTTGGCCAGGAACAGGAAGCCCTCACGGTCAACGACGTTGCCTGCACCGACCTTCACCTTGTCGCCGTAGTTCTCACGGATCCAGGCAATGGTGCGGGACTGCCACTCGCTGAAGCCCTCGGAGGAGTCGATGCAGAGCACATCCACACCGGCCTCTACCAGCGCGGGCACGCGCTCGGCGAAGTCGCGGGTGTTGATGCCCGCGCCGACAATGTAGCTCTTGTTCTCGTCGAGCAGTTCGTTGACGTTCTCCTTGTGGGAGTCATAGTCCTTGCGGAAAACCATATACTGCAGGTGGCCTTCCTCATCGACGAGCGGCAGGGAGTTGATCTTGTTGTCCCAGATGATGTCGTTGCAGTCATGCAGGCTGGTGGTGGCGGGGGCCGTGACCAGCTTGTCCAGCGGGGTCATGAACTCGGTGACCTTGAGGTCCATCGTCATGCGGGACAGGCGGTAGTCGCGGCTGGCCACGATGCCCAGCAGCTTGCCGTGGGCGGTGCCGTCGTCGGTGATAGCGACGGTGGAGTGACCGGTGCGGGTCTTGAGGTCGAGCACATCGCCCAAGGTAGCCTCCGGGGGCAGATTGGAGTCGGAGGTGACAAAGCCCTTCTTGTAGGCCTTGACGCGGCGGACCATATCGGCCTCCTGCTCAATGGTCTGGGAGCCGTAGATGAAGGAGACGCCGCCCTGCTTGGCCAGGGCAATCGCCAGCTTCTCACCGGAGACGGACTGCATGATGGCGGAGACCATCGGGATGTTCATTTCCAGCGGGCAGGCTTCCTCGCCCTTGCGGTACTTGACCAGCGGGGTTTTCAGGCTGACAGCCGTAGGGACGCACTCCGAGGAGGAGTAGCCGGGGACCAGCAGATATTCACCAAAGGTACGGGACGGCTCGGAAAAATAATATGCCATAATACACGCTCCTGACTTTCCTGTTTCGATGTTATTTGCTTATTAAAAAGATTGTACCACAACCGCGGACAAAATACAAAGTTTTCTGCGGAAATCTTTCTTGCACTGTCAAAACGAAAGTTGTGGATTTTGAACAATGGATTGGGTGTGTAGTATGACTTTGGGGCGGCTGGGCGGGCCGATGCGGGCATCGGCCCCTACAATACTGGATTACTGCGTCGTCGTCAGCACTACATCGCCCATCGGCGCGGTAAGGGTCACGCTGCGGGGCGCAGCGGCTGTTTGGGTGTAGGTGCTGCTCATCGTCCTGCCGTTGAACATCACATTCCCCATGGACGTTTGCAGGTCAAGCGCGTAATCGTCGGGCCTGCCGTCCACCGTCAGGTCAATATCGCCCATGGCAGCTTCGACTTTAGCGGTTTCAACGCCCGCCAGCAGCCCCAAATCAAAATCGCCCATTGAGATATTCGCCGTAAACTGCTCTGCCTGCACGGTGCTACCGGTAAAGTTGCCCATCGCCAGGTCTAAGTCGATGCTGTCGGCGGCGATGGTATTGCTGTTGTCAAATTCTGCATCGCCCATAGCGACAGTGATGGAGAGCCTTTTAAAATGGAAGGTATTCGCATCCGGCACGGACAGGACAAACTCAGGCCTGGGTCCCAGCTCTTTGCCGAGGTTGTAGTTGGCGGGCACCTTGTAGCTGACACGCACCGGGCTTGTGTTGTCGCCCGTGTTGGTAAAGGTGAACCAGTCCTGACGCAGGTTCGTGCAGGAAAGGGTCGGCTCCGCCGCACCACTGTCCACAACGACTGTGACCGCGCCGTAGTCGATGTCGAAGGTTATATTTTTGGCGTCGGCCAGACCGGTGGTGAAAACCATCTTCTCCAATGGCCTGCCGCTGTCCGCGTCCTCGGTGGCAGCGGTCCCGTTGTAAAAGTCCTCGTTGCGGACAAGACCGGATGCAGCAGTTTCTTCCTCCGTCGGCGCAACAACCATCGACGCCGTGCCGCCGCCGGGCTTTGCAAAACCCAGCACAAGGACGCCCAGCTGAATGAGCAGCGCCGCAACAATGACAACGGCGAAAATCAGCCACATGGTTTTTGCCCCGGGACCGTGCTTTTGGGGCCGGGCGGGCTGTGGGTCGGCGGCGGGCGGCTCCGGGGCGGCGGGCGGCACAGCACCGCCGCGTGCGCTCTCGGGTGCGGCAGGGTCGGCGTCCGGCGTCAGCCCCTCCCCTTCCAGAATCTTGCGGGCGGCCTCGGCAGGGTCGCCCAGCTCGGCGGCGGTGGCGTCCTCGTTGTCGGGGCCTGCGGCGTCGAAGTATTCCTCATAATAATTCAGTGCGTCGCGGCGCGCATCAGCAGGCAGGGCAGACAGCCGCTTTTCCAGCTCGGATAAGTACTCGTATTTTTTCATTGCTGCTCCCCCTTAAAGAGCTTGTTGATCTTTGTGGTGTAGGCTTCCCACTCGGCGGTAAACTCTGCCAGCCGTGCGCGGCCTGCGGGCGTGATTTGATAGTAGCGGCGGTTGCGGCCATTGAAGGCTTCGTCATGGACGGTCAGGCAGCCGTCCTTTTGCAGGCGGCGCAGCACCGGGTACAGCGTGGATTCCGACAGGTCCAGCACCGTGCGGACCTCCTGCGTGATCTTATAGCCGTAGGTGCCCGTTTTCTCCCGCCCGACGACAGCCAGCACAATGGCATCCAGCAGCCCCGCCGTGGTGTTGATGGCCATAGGGTGCCCCCTTTCCGGGTGTATGGTGTATAGGGTTATATATTATATAGCATATAATATTGTAGATTGCAATAGGCTGCCGCAGCAAAATTATGTAGGGGCGGACATGGTTCACCCCCGGTCTCGTGTGGCAGTACATACGCTTCCGCGCCGCCGCATAGTAGGGGCCGGACATGTCCGGCCCTGGCGCTATAAGGTATAGCCGCGTTTACGGGAAGGCCGCGGGCCGGGCATGCCCGGCCCCTACAGGGCTGCACGCCCGGAATCGCGCGGTTACCGCAGAGTCGGTAGACAAACAAGATTTGCCCGTCCGCCTTCACTTCTCTATTTCCTTATATAAATACCCCAGCGCGTCTCTCAGGCCGCCCAGCTCGTCTATGAGTCCCTCCTCCACGGCCTGCCGGCCATCCAGGACCGTGCCCATGTCCATGACCAGTTCCCCCGTATTGTGCATGAGCTGGGTGAACCGCCGGGCCGTTATTTTGGAGTGCTCCGTCACAAAGCTGACAATGCGTTCCTGCATCTGCTCAAAATAGCGCAGCGTCTGCGGCACGCCCAGCACCATGCCGGAGTGGCGCACCGGATGGACCGTCATTGTCGCGGTGGGCACAATAAAGCTGTGCCGCGCCGCGACGGCCAGCGGGATGCCGATGGAGTGCCCGCCGCCCAGCACCAGCGTGGCGCTCGGCTTGCTGACTCCCGCGATCAGCTCTGCCAGCGCCAGCCCGGCCTCCACGTCACCGCCGACAGTGTTCAAGATGACCAGCAGCCCCTCGATCTCGGGGTCCTCCTCAATGTCCACCAGTTGCGGGATGACGTGCTCATATTTTGTTGTTTTTTGCGCATCTGGCGAAAGGGTGTGCCCCTCGATCGTGCCGATGACCGTCAGGCAGTGGATGGCGTGGCGGCCCTTCGTCGCAGGCACAATGCCATCGTCGGTGATCAAATCGTGCTCCAGACGCTTCAGCGCGGCGTTTTCGGTGGGGTTTAGCTTGGGCCGGGCCTTGGCTTTGGGCTTTTTTGCGTTCGCTTCCATTCCTGCTCTCCTTATAACAAAAGTAGCTGCACAGACTAAGTCTGCGCAGCGGCATTGCAAAATATGCGCGGTTTCGGGTGACGGGTCAATGGTGTTTGTCGATGTTGTCAAAAAGTTTCAGGTTATTTTTGTACAGTCGTCTAATATTTGGAAAATCAGCCAAAAACTTAGACAAAAAATTGACAATTGGTGCGGCGCATTTTATAATAGTTATAAATGAGTATTGCAGATGTGAGGTAATCGAGCATGGCTGTTCAGAACAAGGTGTCGCTTCCGGTCATTAAGCGGCTGCCGAAATATTATCGTTATCTGACCAATCTTTCTGCCGACGGCAAGGACAAGATTTCGTCCAGCGAGCTGGCCCACATGATGGGCACCACCGCCAGCCAGGTGCGGCAGGATTTCAACTGCTTTGGCGGGTTCGGCCAGCAGGGCATCGGCTACAAGGTCGATGTGCTGCGCGCCGAGATCGGCAATCTGCTGTTTGGCGACGGCGAAAAGCTGCCTACCATTTTGGTCGGTGCCGGCCGTCTGGGTTCTGCGGTGTCCAGCTTCATCAGCCGCGACGCCAACGGCTACAAGCTGCTGGGCGTCTTTGACGTCAACCCCGACCTGATCGGGAAAGAAATGTGCGGCGTGCCTATTCTGCCGCTGAGTGACCTGGACAAATTCTGTGCGGAGCATCACCCCGAGGTGGCCGTGCTCTGCGTGCCGCGCCAGAGCGCCATGGATCTGGCCGGGGAACTGGTGAACCAGGGCATCAAGGGCTTCTGGAATTTCAGCCACTACGATCTGTCCGTGGAGTATCCCGACGTCACAGTGGAGAACGTCCACCTTGGCGACAGCCTGATGAGCCTTGGGTACAGGCTGAGAAATCAGGAAAAGTGATATCTCTATAAAAAGACCGCCTTGTAGGGGCCGCACATGTGCGGCCCTCAGCCTACTGGTTGACGCGCGATTGCGGGAAGGTTGAGGGCCGGGCATGCCCGGCCCCTACGGTTATCAATAAACCGATAAGGAGTCATCATGGCAAAGCTATATTTCCGATACGGCGCAATGAACAGCGGCAAGACTACCGCGCTCATGCAGGTCGCCTACAATTATAAAGAGCGCGGCATGCGCGTGCTGATCCTGAAGCCTGCCATTGACACCAAGGGGCAGGACTCCATCATCTCCCGCCTGGGCATCAGCTGCAAGGTCGATCAGCTGGTCACCCCCGAGATGGACGTTGTTGAACTGGTCAAGGCCAACGAGGCCGCCCATGGCAAAATTGCCTGTGTGCTCTGCGACGAGAGCCAGTTCTTCACGCCCGAGCAGGCCGACCAGCTGTTTCTGGTCACGGTGGACCTGGGTATTCCCGTTATCTGCTACGGTCTGCGGGCTGATTTCATGATGCGCGGCTTTCCCGGCTCGACGCGGCTTCTGGAAATTGCGCACACGATCGAGGAACTCAAAACGATTTGTGCCTGCGGACGCAAGGCCATCTGCAACGGGCGCAAGGTCAACGGCGAGTTTGTCTTTGAAGGTGCGCAGGTCGCCATCGACACGGTGGACGATGTGGAATACCAGAGCCTCTGCCCCCAGTGCTGGTACCGCGAGTACCGCGCATTTCTGGCTCGGCATCCCAAAAAGTAAATATTTTGCGCTGATTTTCCCGCCGGGTGCTGCCCGGTGGGATTTTTTTGTGTGATTCGCATCATTTTTCTGCAAATAGCGCACTTATCTTGCGCCGCACAGATTCAGATGCAATAATATTTGCAAAAACGCATGTTTTTTGCAACGATACTGCATATTTTGCGGTTTCCGGCGTATTCCAGTGTATTTTGCAAGGTAAAGATAGTTGCGTTTGCTGCGGTGTCCGCGGGCGGCGCAGGGGTGTACCTAGCAATATGCACAAACGCCATTTACAGTATTCGTAAGTTTTGACGGTGATGTCAAATTGGTTACAGCCAACATGGCAAGAATTGTACGTTTCCCTGCCGTAACGAACCAAAAAAGCTGTTTATTTTCTGTGAACGATTTGTTATCATATAGGCAAGCGAACAGCAGATGGTGTGGTACGGTATCCCGCACACAACGGTCTGCAAGAATAAATCGCACAGCAATTTTAGGAGGACAAAAACATGAAAAAGGCAATCTCTCTCGGTGTTGCCGCCGCCATGGCCGCCACTCTGCTGGCTGGCTGCGGCACGGCAGCCAGCAGCGCCGCTCCTTCCAGCGAGGCCGCAAGCACTGCGGACAGCACCACTGCCGAGTCTACTGCTGCTTCCGAAGCCGCTCCCAGCGAGGCCCACGAGATCAACACCACCGATCCCATTGAGCTGACCATCAGCTGGTGGGGCGGCGACTCCCGCCATGAGGCTTACCAGAAGGCTCTGGAAGCTTTCCACGAGAAGTACCCCAACATCACCGTTTCCCCCACCTACGGCGCATGGTCCGGCTGGGAGGAGAAGCAGTCCACCGCGCTGGCTGCCGATCAGGGTTCTGACGTCATGCAGGTCAACTGGAACTGGCTGTATCAGTACAGCCCCACGGGCGAGAAGTTCGTCGATCTGCGCGAGTACAGCGACGTCATCGACCTGAGCCAGTGGAGCGATACCGCCAAGAACGCCTGCATCGTTGCCGACAGCCTGCAGGCAGTGCCCATCTCGATGACCGGCCGTATCTTCTACTGGAACATGAACACCTTCAAGCAGGCTGGCATCGAGGCGGTTCCCACCTCTTATGATGATCTGATTGCCGCCGGCAAGGCCTTCCAGGAGAAGCTGGGCGATGATTACTATCCTCTGGCCATCGGTCAGTATGACCGCATGATCCTGATGACCTTCTACCTTGAGTCCAAGTACGGCAAGGCTTGGGTCGAGAACAACGAGTGCCAGTACACCGAGGAAGAGGTCGTTGACGGCCTGAACTTCATCAAGTCCCTCGAGGACAACCACGTTATCCCCACCCGTCCGACCATGATCGCTGCAGGCTTCGACTCCATCGATAAGTCTCAGGAATGGATCGACGGCAAGTACGCCGGCATCTTCGAGTGGGATTCTGCCCCCTCCAAGTACCAGTCTGCTCTGGCTGACAACTCCGGCTTCACCGTCGGTGAGGAGATCAAGTTCGGCGACAAGGCCAACGGCGGCTTCTCCAAGGTCTCCATGGGCATGGCCATCACCAAGTCCTGCCAGCATCCCGTTGAGGCTGCTGCCCTGATCGACTTCCTGTGGAACGGCGAGGGCGCTGCCATCATGGGTTCCGAGTGCGGCATCCCCGCCTCCACCGCCGGTCTGGCTGCCGCTCAGGCTGCTGACGCTGTGAAGCCTCTGGTCCTCGAGGCCAACACCAAGGTCCTGGCCTTCGTTGACATGCCGCTGGACCCGTACTACGAGTCCAGCAAGCTGAAGGACACCACCGACGGCGTTTACACTGATGTGTTCGACGGCTTCAGCTACGGCGACTACGACGCTGAGGAGGCTGCCGAGATCCTGCTGGACGGCGTTTCCGGTGTGCTGAGCGCCAACGCCTAAGAGCAATCGAAATCCTTTAAAAAGTAAAGTTTAGCCGGCTCCAGCCCCGTTATCACGCATGGCGGGGCCGGCTATTTATGTTAAAACGCAATACAGCAATTTGTCGATAGGAGGTTTTTGGATGAGCTCTGCAGCCCCCAAAACGGTTCAGCGCACCCCGTTCAAGCGCTGGTGCGACGAAAACACCGGTCTTTTCTTCCTGATTCCCTGGATCCTCGGTTTCCTGATTTTCAAGGCTTATCCGTTCGCCAGCTCTCTGGTGTACAGCTTTACTGACCTGAACTTCTTCAAGGGCATCAGCCAGTACGGCGTTATGAACTACGTTGAGATTTTCACCAGCCGCAAGACGGTCTCCGTCCTGCTGACCACCGTAAAGTATGCTTTCATCACGGTGCCCCTCAAGCTGGTCTTTGCGTTGTTCATCGCCTACATTCTGAACTTCAAGATCAAGTTCGTCAACCTGTTCCGTACCGTCTACTACATCCCGTCCATCCTGGGCGGCTCTGTGGCCATCGCCGTTCTGTGGCGTGCCCTGTTCAAGGATACCGGCGTCGTCAACACGATCCTCGGCTTCTTCGGCATTGCCGGTCCCGACTGGCTGGCTGACAAGACCTGGGCGCTGTTCGTCATCTGCCTGCTGCGTGTGTGGCAGTTCGGTTCTGCCATGGTCCTGTTCCTGGCTGCCCTGAAGGGTGTGCCTGCCGACCTGTACGAGGCCGCCACCATTGACGGTGCCTCCAAGACCAAGCAGTTCTTCTCGATCACCGTGCCGATGATCACCCCCGTTATCTTCTACAACCTCGTCACCCAGATCGCACAGGCGTTCCAGGAATTCAACGGCCCCTACATCATCACTCAGGGCGGCCCGCGCAATGCTACGACGCTTGTCTCCCTGCTGGTCTACAACTACGCCTTCAAGTCCAACGAGATGGGCATGGCGTGTGCGCTGGCTTGGGTCATGTTCATTGCCGTTGCCCTGCTGACTGTGATTGCCTTCACCAGCCAGAAGCACTGGGTCTACTACGCTGATTAAGGAGGAATGAAAAATGAAACTTTCTACCGCCCATAAAATCGGCCGTTTCTTCCAGTACTTTGTGCTGATCCTTGTCGGCGTCATCATGATCTACCCGCTGGTCTGGATGGTGGGTGCCACCTTCAAGTCCAACGCCGAGATCTTCGCCGGCATCGGCTTCCTGACCGCGAACCCCACGCTGCAGGGCTACATTGACGCCGTCACCCAGAACTACGGCGGCGACATCAGCATCTGGCGCGCCTTCATCAACACCTACAGCTTCGTTATCCCCAAGGTCATCTTCACCGTTATCAGCTCGGTCATTGCCGCTTACGGCTTCAGCCGCTTTAAGTTCAAAGGCCGCGATATGCTGTTCGGCATCATGATCTCCACCCTGTTCCTGCCGCAGGTCGTTCTGAACGTTCCCCAGTACCTGATGTACAACTCCTTCGGCTGGATCAACAGCCCCTTCTACCTGCCCCTGTGGGTGCCCACCCTGTTTGCGACGGAGACTTACTTCGTCTACCAGCTGGTCCAGTTCATGCGCAGCATCCCCCACGATCTGGACGAGGCTGCCGCCATCGACGGCTGCGGCCCGGTCAAGATCCTGTACAAGATCATCGCCCCGATGCTGAGCCCCTCTCTGGTGGCCTGCGGTCTGTTCCAGTTCATGTGGAGCTGCAACGACTACATGGGTCCCCTGCTTTACGTCCAGACCCCCAGCAAGTACCCGATGTCCATCTTCGTCAAGCTGTCCATGGATGCTGACAGCGGTTTCAACTGGAACCGTATCCTGGCACTGTCCCTGATCTCCATCATCCCGCAGTTGGTCGTTTTCTTCTGCGCACAGGATGCCTTCATCGACGGCATCTCCGCCGGCGCCGTGAAGGGCTAAACGCCGCTTTGGCAGTCCAAAATCTATTGTAGCACACGGCTGCCCCGTACCACAGGAATGGGGTACGGGGCAGCCTTTATTTTGAAAACCGGACTCCCCTGCCCTGGCGGGCGGAGGGGTTGTATGATAGAGAGCCTTCCCCGGAGGGGAAGGTGGCCGAGGCTCCGCCCGAGGCCGGATGAGGCGAGACTGTACCGCTATTACCCGTATACGGGCTGCGGCTGCAAGGTTTGCCCTCATCAGTCCGCTGCGCGGACAGCTTCCCCCGATGGGGAAGCCTAATGAAAAAGCGCCCCTTGCGGAGCGCTTCCCTGTTCTTACTTATTCACTCTCTTATAATACTGCCGGTACTGCTGGGGCGAAAGGCCCGTGGCATCTTTAAAGACGCGGCGGAAATGCGCCGTCGTCATAAAGCCGGTCTTTTCCGCAATGTCCGAGATGCTCTCGTTCGACTTCTCAATGAGGTTCTGCGCGGCCTTGATGCGCACGCCGTTGATATACTCGATGAGCGAGAGGTTGATGGACTTCTTGAAAAGGCGGCTCAGATAATACGGGCTGATATAGAACTGACTGGCGATGCCGGTCAGGGTCAGCTTCTCGGCGTAGTGCTCGGCGATATAGGCCTGGATCTGATCCACAATGTGGTTGCTGACGCGGCCATTCTCGCCGCCCTGCTCCTGCTGCTGGCGGCAGAGATCCTTGAGCTCCAGCAAAAGCGTGGCCAGCAGCATCTTGCGCAGTGCATCGGATTCCGGGGAGGTTTCCTCCTGCAGGGCCAGCAGCTGCTGCAGCAGGCCCTGGATGTGGTTCTGCTGCTTGACTGTGATATTTGACAGCAGGTGGTTATGCTCCTCACTCAAGAAGGAGAAGAAGTCCACCTCCGGGAAGATGTCCATAATTTTGTCGAGGTACTCGCGGCTGAAATTCATCACGATACGGCTCGAGGCTGTGTCGCCGAGCGAGGCAGTCTTGTGGATCTGGTTTTCACCGATCAGCACCACACATCCCGCGTTGACGATATAGGCGGCATCCTCAATAAAATAGCGGCGGCTGCCCTCTATCTCATAATAGATCTCGTATTTATGATGGATATGGAAGCTGGCCATCTCATACCCGGAGTCACGGTCCACGCGGTCAATAAAAAAGTCAACGTGGGGCGAGTAGACATATTCCGAAACCATAACGCTGCTCCTCACTGCCGTGGTGCGGGGCACCCGGCGATTGGTTATTGTTGTCTTTTTTAGAATAGCACATTTTTTGCTGTTTTTCAAACTATTTTTATACTATTTTTGAACACTTGGGGGTTCACACATGAAAATCACGCTTGTACGTTCTATGGCGCGCAGCGCAGTGTTTGAGCTGGTCAACTCCGGCTGCTACCGCGCCCCGGCTCCTTATACAGTCTCATTGGACGGCGCCACAGTCTGTGGGGGCGATACGAATGTGTTCTCACTCTATTCGCTGGATCCGGGCCGCAGCTACACGCTGGCCGTCACCCTTGACGGCGTGACCGATACGCTGGACTTTACCACCGCGGAGGAGAGCTTCTTCGTGGATGCCTCCCGCTACGGCCTCGTCGCCGACGGCGTGACCGACAACACAGCCAAGTTGCAGGCGGCGCTGTCCACCTGCCCCGCGGGCGGCACGGTCTACGTGCCCGCCGGCACCTACCGCACCCAAAGCCTGTTTTTGCAGAGCAGCACGACGCTGTATCTCGAAAAGGGCTGCACGCTGCTGGGCGGCACCAACCGCACTGACTACCCCATTCTGCCCGGTGTTCTCCCCTGCCATAACGAGAAGGACGAGCACTACCTCGGTCTGTGGGAGGGCAACCCGCTGGACAGCTTTGCGGGTCTTATCAACGTCATCAACGCCGAGAACGTGACGATCACCGGCGAGGGCACGATTGACGCCAACGCCCAGAACGGCGACTGGTACCAGAACCCGAAGAAAAATAATATTGCCTGGCGTCCGCGCCTGTTCTTCACCAGCGGTGCCAAAAACGTCGTGCTGCACGGCGTTCTGGTCTGCAACAGCTATTCCTGGACCATCCACCCGACCTACTCCGAGAATGTGGACATCCTGAACATCCGCATCCGCAACAGTTCCACAAGCCCCAACACCGACGGCATCGACCCCGAGAGCTGCAAGAATGTCAACATCATCGGCAACCATGTACACGTCGGTGACGACTGCATCGCGCTGAAATCCGGTAAGCTGTTCTTAGGCATGAAGCTGCATGTTCCCTGTGAGAACGTTATCATCCGCAACTGCTGCCTGAGCCGCGGCCACGGCGGCCTTGTCATCGGCAGCGAGATGAGCGGCGGCGTCAAGAACGTCACCGTGACCCAGTGCCTGATGGACCATACGGACCGGGGTCTGCGTGTCAAGACCCGCCGCGGGCGCGGCAAGTACGCCATCATCGACGGGCTGGTATTCCGTGACGTCGTTATGGATGGCGTGCTGGCGCCGTTTGTCATCAACATGTTCTATTTCTGCGACCCCGATGGCCGCAGCGACTATGTGCAGACCCACGAGGCCCTGCCTGTCGACGAGATGACCCCGACACTGGGCACGCTGGAGATGGAAAACATCACGGCCACCGACGCCCAGTACGCAGGCTGTTGGTTCAGCGGCCTGCCCGAGCACCCGATCGAGGGTGTCAAGATGCACAACGTAAAAATCAGCTTTGCACCGGACGCTAAAGCCGGTCAGGCCGCCATGATGTGCGGCGCGGATGCCTCCTGCAAGGTGGGCGTCCATGCCGAGAACGTGCATAAAATTGAGCTGCACAACGTTGCGATTACCGGCTACGAGGGTGAGCGCCTGCAACTGACAAACGTAGATAGCTTTGAGGAGGACTGAGCCATGACCCATGAAGAGATTCTGACCACGCTGGGCCATTACGTGGACTACCTGATCGCAGGCTCCACCGCCGAGGCACCGCTCTGGAACATCGAGAAGGTCCGCAGCGGCAAGCCCAACAAGTGGAATTACATCGACGGCTGCATGATCACTGCCTGCCTGAGCCTGTACAAGACTACCGGCGACGAGAAGTTTTTGGACTTCTCCAAGAAGTTTCTGGACTACTTTGTCAAGGACAACGGCGTCATTGAGACCTACGACCCCGCCGAGTACAATCTGGACAACGTCAACCAGGGCAAAAACCTGTTTACGCTGTACGACCTGACCGGCGACCAGCGCTACCGCGACGCCATTGAGACGATCCGCGGCCAGCTGGAGACCCAGCCCCGCACGAAGGAGGGCAACTTCTGGCACAAGAAGATCTATCCCAACCAGGTCTGGCTGGACGGCACTTACATGGCCCAGCCCTTCTACATGGAGTATGAGACACGCTGCAACGGGATGCACGGCTGCATTGACAGCTACAAGCAGTTCATGAACATCCAGAAGCACATGAAGGACGCCAAGACCGGCCTGTACTACCACGGCTACGACGAGAGCCGCGAGATGTACTGGGCGAACCCCGAGACCGGCTGCAGCGCCAACTTCTGGCTGCGCGCCATGGGCTGGTTCCTGGTGGCCATGGTAGACACGTTGGAGCGGATGGACAACCAGCTTTACTACGAGTACCGCGCCATCATGGCAATGCTGAAGGACGCGGTGGACGCGATGATCGCCTTCCAGGATGCCGAGAGCGGCATGTTCTGGCAGGTCGTAGACAAGGCCGGGGTCGAAGGCAACTACCTTGAGACCTCCGGCAGCGCACTGTTCGCCTACGCCGTGCTCAAGGGCGTGCGTCTGGGCTACCTGCCCAAGCGCTACACGGCCTACGGTGAGAAGGCGTTCTACGGCACCTGTGACCGCCATCTGGGCGTGGGCGCGGACGGCGCTTTGCAGCTTGGCGGCATCTGTCTGGTGGCCGGTCTCGGCGGCGCGACCCGCCGCGATGGCAGTCTGGCGTACTATTTCAGTGAGCCCATCGTCGAGAACGACGCCAAGGGCGTAGGCCCGCTGCTGCTGGCCTACACGGAAATTCTGGCCGCACAAAAGCAGTAAGGAGGGCACACTATGCCGAAATTTATCGTCGGTGCCCGCCTGCACGACTACGGCAAGGGCAGCCCGGACGAGCTGTTCGGGCGCGTTGCCGCCGACGGCTTTGCCGCTGTGCAGCTGGCCTATAAAAAGTGTGTGCCGTCCGTCAGGAGCTATGCGGACGTGACCGACGCGCTGGTTGCCGAGACCGTCGCCGCCGAAAAGGCGCACAGCATTCAGGTGGCCGTGCTGGGAACCTACGTGGAGCTGGCCATCAACGACGAGAGCCGTTTGAAGAATGCGTCGGACTTCAAGAGCCAGCTGGCCGTCTGCAAGGCGCTGGGTGCCGGGTGCATCGGCACCGAGACGACCAGCATGGAAAAGCAGCCTGCCGGTACGACCCGCGAGGAAGCGCAGGAGCTGCTCTGCCGCAGTCTGGCGGACATTCTGCCCGCCGCCGAGGCCCTGGGCGTGACCGTCGCCGTAGAGCCTGTGACCTACCACAGTATGAACTCCGCCGCCGCGACGCGGCATATTTTGGACACGATGCGCAGCCCGAACCTGAAGGTCATCTTTGACATGAGCAATCTGGTGGATGCCGGGAACGTCGGCGCGCAGGACCGCATCTGGAACGACGTGGGCGAGCTGCTGGGCGACCAGATCGTGGCCGTCCACTTCAAGGGGCAGGCCTTTGCGCCGGACGGCGGGCTGCTCCACACGAGCCTGGAGGACAGCCTGACCGACTACGCGGGTGCATTCGCCATGCTGCGGCAGCTGCCGCAGGACGCTCTGCCCGTGCTGCGTGAGGAGGCTGTGCCAGCCCGCGCTGGCAACGATATTGCATTTATGAGAGGATTTTTTGCATGACAGAAACGGAACGCAAAACATTGGTCGTTGACGAGAGCGGCGCGGGCGACTACCGCACGCTGACCGAGGCCGTTGCTGCCTGTGCGGCCACGCCGGACGAGCCGGTGCGGTTCTACATCAGGCACGGCATCTACGAGGAACGGCCCTTCATTGTGCTGGCGGACTATGTCATCGAGGGCGAGTACCGCAACGCGACAGTTATCACGGCGTCTGTGGGCGGGCGTGACCCGTGGCCGGGCGAGGTCAAGACCGGCACCTTCCGCAGCGCAACGCTGTTTCTGGGCGGCGGCAGGGCCGTTGTGCGCAACCTGACCGTGCAGAACAACGCCGGGGACGGCGCAAAGGCCGGTCAGGCACTGGCCGTCTACGCCGACGCAAGCCGCGTGCTGATGGAGAATGTAAACCTCTACGGCAACCAGGACACGCTGTTCACCGCTCCCCTGCCCCTGCAGGAGCGCGAGAAGAACGGCTTCCGCGGCCCGCGGGAGAGCACGCCCCGACTGGACACCGTGCAGTACTACAAAAACTGCACGATCCGCGGCAACATCGACTTTATCTTTGGCGGTGCAAACGCTGTGTTCGACACCTGCCGCCTTGAGCCGTGGCACCACATCAGCGGCACCTGTTATATCACGGCTCCCAGCACGCCCGCAGGCAAGCCCGGCTACCTGTTTGTGAACTGCACCGTGCAGGGCAGCTGTGCGCCCGGCAGCGTCTATCTGGGCCGCCCCTGGCGCGCGGACGCGGCCTGCTACTGGCTGGACTGCGCGTTGAGCGACGAGGTCTGCGCCGACGGCTGGGACAACTGGCGTGACCCCGAGAACGAAAAGACCGCCCGCTTTGGTGAGCACGGTTCCACCGGCCCCGGCAGCGCCGCCAAGCGCGCCTTTGGCAGCGTGGATGACGACAACGAAGCGAACGCCCAGCGGGAGATGTACGCGCGGGTAAAAGCGGAATTTGGCGTGGAATAAGGCATAGAAAAAGCGGCAGACCGTTTGTGGTCTGCCGCCTTTTGCTTTCCTAGGCCTTCCCCTTTTACTGTGCGCTCGTCTCGCCGCCCTCGACCACGAGGCTGTCCTCATAGTCAGTGCCGTAGGTGTCAACGAGAGTGGCCTCATAGTCGGCGTGGAAGAAATTTTCCTTGCCCAGAGCCTTGATCTCGTCGTTGATGGCATTCAGCAGCGTCTCATTGCCCTTGCTGACGGCGGGGGCAATCGTGTCCTGGCTGCCCAGGGACGGGATGCCGACAGTGTAGCCGTGGTTCTGGCTGGCAAACGCAATGACCTCGGTGTTGTCGTTGGCCCAGGCCACACCGCCGTTCTCCATCGCGCTCTTGGCCGTGGCGTAGGAGTCATACTTCTGCAGCGGGATGTCAGGATAGTTCTGGGTCAGGTAGGTCTCTGCAGTAGTGCCGGAGATGACGATCATCTGGTCATCGGCGTTCCAGCTGTCCAGCGACGTGATGACGTTGGAGTCCGGGGAAACGACGCCCAGTGCAACGTTCATGTAGGGCAGCGCAAAATCGACCTCCTCGGCACGCTCCGGCGTGACCGTGAAGTTGGCCAGAATGACATCGACCTTGCCGGTCTGCAGGTACTCGATGCGGTTGGCGGCCTCGGTGGAGACGTAGTTCACCTTGACGCCCAGATCCTCGGCCAGGCGGTTGGCAAAGTAGATGTCATAGCCCTGATACTCGCCGTTTTCATCGACGTAGCCGAACGGGTTCTTGTCAGAGAAAACGCCGATATTGATCGTGCCGTCCGCCTTGATCTCGTCCAGCGTGCGGTAAACAACACCGTCGGCGGATGCCGAGGTCGAGGCAGTGCCCGTGGAGGCGCTGCTGCCGCAGGCGGCCAGAGACAGGCTCAGGGTTGCGGCCAGGGCCGCGGCGGTCAATTTGGTTGCTTTTTTCATGGTGATATCCTCCTTTTTTCGTCTTTCGTTTTCCTCTATGTATTTCTTTCCACAAAAGAGAATCTATGTTGTAGGGGCGGGCATTGCCCGCCCGCTGCCCGATTGCCTGCATTAAGAGGCCAACCGGACAATGCTTGGCTGCGTATAGCTGCACGGGCGAGCAGTGCTCGCCCCTACTATCTTTGTGCCATTTACGGGGGATCACTTCACACTGTCAAAGGTGAAGGTGCGCAGGAACTTCTGCGCGCGCTCTGTCTTGGGGTGGTCGAAGAACGCCTCCGGCGTGCTCTCCTCGACGATTTTGCCGCCGTCCAGGAAAATGACACGATCCGCAATCGCGCGGGCAAACTGCATCTCGTGGGTGACAATGATCATCGTGCGGCCCTGCTTCGCCAAATCGAGCATAACGTCCAGCACCTCGCGGACCATTTCGGGGTCAAGGGCTGCAGTCACTTCATCGAACAACAAAATTTCAGGGTGCATCGCCAGTGCGCGGACGATGGCAACGCGCTGCTTCTGGCCGCCGGACAGCTCCCGCGGGTAGCTCCTGGCCTTGTTCAGCAGGTTCACGCGGTCCAGCAGGGCCTCGGCTTCCTTCTGTACCTCGTCTTTGGGACGCTTGGCCACCTTGAGCGGAGCCAGCATAACGTTGTCCAGCACGGTCAGATGCGGGAACAGCTCATAGCTCTGGAATACCATGCCGATGCGCTGGCGCAGACTCGTCAGCCCCTTGCCGCCGTAGGCAACAGTCTCATTGCCCAGACGGACGCGCCCGCTCTGGGTGGGCTCCAGCGCGTTGATGCAGCGCAGCAGCGTGCTCTTGCCGCAGCCGCTGGGGCCTACCACCACGACGACCTCGCCGGGACGGACGGAAAAGCTGACGTCATCCAGCACGGTATTTTCCCCATAGCCCTTGACCAGATGCTCTACGGTCAAAATCGGTTCTGCCATGGTTCCTTACCTCCATTTTTTCTCTAAGTACGATGCCAGCAGGCTGATGGGCCAGCAGGTGAGGAAATACAGCAGGAACACGACCAGATAGATGCCGAATGCAGCGTTCGGGCTGGCCATGCGGTTGGCCTCAATGATCTGCTGCGCGACCTTCAGCACCTCGACGACACCGATCATCAGCACAAGGCTGGTGGTCTTGATCATACGAGTGATCAGGTTGATGCTCAACGGGATCAGGCGGCGCACCGTCTGCGGAATGATGATGTACCAATAGGTCTGCGCCTTCGTCAGGCCCAGCGCCTCGCTGCTCTCATACTGGTGCTTCGGGATGGAGATCAGCGCGCCTCTCACAAGGTCGCTCATCTCTGCCGTGCCCCACAGCACAAACACGACGACGGATGCCGTCTCGCCCGAGAGGTCCCAGCCCCACGCGCGGGTCGTGCCGAAAAACACAAGGAACAGCAGCACCATCTGCGGCATAATGCGGATGATTTCGAGATAAACCCGCAGGATGGCTTTTACAACGGGGTTTTTGCCGCTCATCAGCACGCCCAGCAGGATGCCCAGCGGGATGCTGATGGCGACGGAAAGCAGGCTGATGCGCAGGGCCACCCACAGGCCGCCCAGCAGGCGGGCCATGTTTTTGCCCTTGAGCAGTACGTTAAGCCCCAAATCCGGCATAGCGCAGCCTCCTTTCCAGCAGAGACCCCAGCAGCGAAACCGGGAGCAGGATCAGCAGGTAAAAGACCACAAGAAGGAACAGGCTCTCGGTGGTTTTGTAGTACAGGCCGATGAGGTCCTTCGCCGTGAACATCAGGTCCATCAGGCTGATAGCGCTGAACACGCTGGTTTCCTTTAAAAGGAAAATGACATTGGCAACGAACGCCGGGACGCTGGTGGACATAGCCTGCGGCAGGATGACGTAGCGCATCGTCTGCATCCGGTCCATGCCAAGGCTGTAGGCGCTCTCGGTCTGGATCGGCTCGATGGATTCCAGCCCGCTGCGGAACGCCTCTACCATGTAGCTGCCGCCCAGAAACGCCAGACCTGCAATGCCGCAGACCGCAGCGTCAGTCCTGATGCCGATCTTCGGCAAACCATAATAGATGAAAAACAACTGGACCAGGAGCGGCGTGTTGCGGCTGAGCTGGATGTAAAAGCCGACGACGCGGCGCAGCACAGACACCTTATAATACTGGACCAGTGCGCAGACCAGCCCGATGACAATAGCCAGCGCGATACCTGCCAGCCCCAGACGCAGGGTCAGCCACGCCGCTTTTTCAAACAGCGGCAGGTACTGTGCGACCACATTCCAATCCACAAAAGTCTCCCCTTCCCTATCGGGTCACGAACAAATTTAGGGCAATACCGCATAATTCTAAGTGCCGATACGGCGAGCGAGGTGCGGCAGCTGCTAAGCCAAAAGCGCAGATAATACTTTGTGCTGCAAAGGTGAGCGCCGCCAGTGGCGGATGCAGCGAACCGAAGCAGGGGCAGCGGTCGCAGAGTGCGAGGGGCTTTTGCCCCGAAGCACGATGCGGGTACCGCAACCCGACATTATCGAGCATTTTGGCAACGCAGATGCCGTGCCGCAGCCGCCGGAGCGGTGCTTAAGCCGTAAGGCGGGAATTATGCGGTGTTGCCTTAGGCACAAAAAAATCCGGGCCTTCTCTGCGAGGGTTCCCGGACAAAGGTCAGGTTCAACACATGGGGGTTCTGGTAGGCCCCACAGACCATGCCCGGTGACAGCGCATACGACAACAACACATAGCGGACATAGCGGTATTCCCCTTTCCTGTTTTTGGTTTGCATTGTTCAAACCCGATGCCAGTATAATATACCTATATACCTAGAATGTCAATAGGTTTTTGGCTTTTTATTTGGCTTTTTCTGCAAAATAATTGCGCCGCGTTTGTGTAGAGTGCACAAACGCGGCGCAATGTGTTTTATGACGTGGGGGCGCACCAAAAAAGGGCGCTGCCCTTGCGGACAGCGCCCTTTGTATTGCTTTTCAGAGCAAGAAATTACTTCTCGATCTTGGAAACAACGCCGGAACCAACGGTGTGGCCGCCCTCGCGGATAGCAAAACGCAGGCCCTCTTCCATGGCAACGGGGGTGATCAGCTCAACATGCATATCGACGTTGTCGCCGGGCATGCACATCTCGGTGCCCTCGGGCAGGGTGATGATGCCGGTAACGTCGGTGGTGCGGAAGTAGAACTGAGGACGATAGTTGTTGAAGAACGGGGTATGACGGCCGCCCTCTTCCTTCTTCAGGACGTAAACGTGGCCGTCGAAGGTGGTGTGGGGATGAACAGAGCCGGGCTGGCACAGGCACTGGCCACGCTCGATCTGGTCACGGTCAACGCCACGCAGCAGGGCGCCGATGTTATCGCCAGCCTGAGCGAACTCCAGGCTCTTGCGGAACATCTCGAGGCCGGTGATGGTGGTGGTCATCTTCTCTTCCTTGATACCGACGATCTCCATCTGGTCGCCGACGTGGGCAGTACCACGCTCGACACGACCGGTGGCGACGGTGCCACGGCCAGAAATGGTCATGACGTCCTCAACGGGCATCAGGAAGGGCTTGTCAGCAGCACGATCAGGAGTGGGGATGTAGCTGTCAACAGCGTCCATCAGCTCCCAAATGCACTTGTACTCGGGGGCGTTGGGATCGGTGCTGGTGGACTCCAGAGCCTTCAGAGCAGAACCACGGATGATGGGGGTGTTGTCGCCATCGAAGTCGTACTCGCTCAGCAGCTCACGGATCTCCATCTCGACCAGATCCAGCAGCTCCTCGTCGTCGACCATGTCGCACTTGTTCATGAAGACAACGATCTTGGGCACGCCGACCTGACGGGCGAGCAGGATGTGCTCACGGGTCTGGGGCATGGGACCATCGGTAGCAGCGACGACCAGGATAGCGCCGTCCATCTGAGCAGCACCGGTGATCATGTTCTTGATGTAGTCAGCATGGCCCGGGCAGTCAACGTGGGCGTAGTGACGCTTCTCGGTGTGGTACTCAACGTGAGCGGTGTTGATCGTGATACCACGAGCCTTCTCCTCGGGAGCCTTGTCGATGCTGGAGTAATCCATGAAGTCGGCGTCGCCCTTCAGAGCCAGAGTCTTGGTGATGGCAGCGGTCAGAGTGGTCTTGCCGTGGTCAACGTGACCGATGGTGCCAATGTTGACGTGCTCCAAAGAGCGGTCAAATTTTTCCTTTTCAGCCATTGGAAGTGTCCTCCTTTAATTAAAACATATTGGTAGTCTTGCGTAAGACTATCATACAAAATTTAAAGAGAAATTGCAAGTCTATTTTATGAAGTATGACTTATAAAATCAGACTTTGTGAGCGCGCTCGGCCATGATCTTGTCGGCAACGCTCTTGGGAACCTGCTGATACTCATCAGGCTCCATGGAGTACTGGCCACGGCCCTGGGTCTTGGAACGCAGGTCGGTGGCGTAGCCGAACATCTCGGACAGAGGAACCATAGCAGTCACGCGGGCGGTACCGTCCTGGGACTCCTGGTTGGTGATCTGGCCGCGGCGGCTGTTCAGGTCGCCGATAACGTTGCCCATGTACTCATCGGGCACGATAACATTGACCTTCATGATGGGCTCCATGATGACGGGATCGCACTTCTTCATGGCATCCTTGAATGCCATAGAACCAGCGATGGAGAACGCCATTTCAGAGGAGTCGACCTCATGATAAGAACCATCCCACAAGGTGACCTTGACATCAACGACGGGATAGCCGGCGAGAACACCGGACTTCATCGCGCCCTGGATACCATTGTCAACAGCGGGGATATATTCCTTCGGGATAGCGCCGCCAACGACACCGTTGACGAACTCATAACCCTTGCCGGGGTTGGGCTCCAGCTTGATCTTAACGTGACCATACTGGCCCTTACCGCCGGACTGGCGGGCGTACTTGGTCTCCTGGTTGGCTTCCTTGCGAATGGTCTCGCGGTAAGCAACCTGGGGAGCGCCAACGTTGGCCTCGACCTTAAACTCACGGAGCAGACGGTCAACGATGATCTCCAGATGGAGCTCGCCCATGCCGGCGATGATCGTCTGGCCGGTCTCCTCATCGGTCCAGGTGCGGAAGGTCGGGTCTTCTTCAGCGAGCTTTGCCAGCGCAATGCCCATCTTCTCAGAGCCGGCCTTGGTCTTGGGCTCGATGGCAACGCGGATAACGGGCTCCGGGAAGTTCATGGACTCCAGAATGATGGGGTGCTTCTCGTCGCACAGCGTGTCACCGGTGGTGGTATTCTTCAGACCGACAGCAGCCGCAATATCGCCCGCGTAAACGGTGTCGATGTCCTTACGGTTGTTGGCGTGCATCTGCAGGATACGGCCGATACGCTCGTTGTTATCCTTGACAGAGTTGTAGACGGTGGTGCCTGCGTCCAGCGTACCGGAGTACACACGGAAGAAGCAGAGCTTACCGACATACGGGTCAGTCATGATCTTGAAGGCCAGAGCTGCGAACGGCTGGTCGTCGGAGGAGATACGATCCTCCTCCTCGCCGGTCTCGGGGTTGGTGCCCTTGATGGCTGCAACGTCGGTAGGAGCCGGCATGTAGTCAACAATGGCATCCAGCAGCTTCTGAACGCCGCGGTTCTTGTAGGAGGAGCCGCAGACAACGGGAACGATCTCGTTAGAGATGGTAGCCTTACGCAGAGCAGCCTTGATTTCTTCCTTGGTCAGCTCTTCGCCTTCCAGGTACTTCATCATGAGCTCTTCGTCGGTCTCGGCAACAGCCTCGATCAGCTTGTCATGGTACTCCTGAGCCTTCTCCTGCATATCCTCGGGGATAGGCTCAACGCGGACGTCATTGCCCATGTCATCATAGTAGATGTCAGCCTGCATATCGATCAGGTCGATAATACCCTTGAAGGTATCCTCCTGACCGACGGGCAGCTGGATGGGCACACCGTTGGCGTGCAGACGATCATGGAGCATCTGAACGCAGCGGTAGAAATCGGCACCCATGGTGTCCATCTTGTTGACGTACACCATGCGGGGAACCTTGTACTCGTCAGCCTGACGCCAAACGGTCTCAGACTGCGGCTCAACACCGCCCTTAGCGGCCAGAACGGTAACGGAACCGTCCAGAACACGCAGAGAACGCTGAACCTCAACAGTGAAGTCAACGTGACCCGGGGTGTCGATGATGTTGATACGATGGCGGTTCTTCTTGAAGAGAGCCGGATCGTGCTGGGTCTCGGTATGGCTCCAATAGCAGGTGGTAGCAGCGGAAGTGATGGTGATACCACGCTCCTGCTCCTGTTCCATCCAGTCCATCGTAGCAGCGCCGTCATGAACCTCACCGATCTTATGGTTGATACCGGTGTAGTACAGGATGCGCTCGGTGGTGGTGGTCTTACCTGCGTCGATGTGGGCCATGATACCGATGTTACGGGTCATTTGCAGAGATACATCTCTCGGCGTAGCCATGGCTTATACCTCCTCGACAGCGAATCAATAACGATAGTGGGCAAAAGCCTTGTTGGCCTCGGCCATCTTGTGCGTATCCTCGCGCTTCTTGACAGAGCCGCCGACACCGTTGGTGGCGTCGATGATCTCAGCAGCCAGACGAGCAGACATGGTCTTCTCGCCACGGGCGCGGCTGTAAGCGGTCAGCCAGCGCAGGCCGAGGGTCTCGCGGCGGGCAGGGCTAACTTCCAGAGGAACCTGATAGTTAGCGCCGCCGACACGGCGGGTCTTGCACTCGAGGTTAGGCATGATGTTCTCCATTGCCTTCTCGAACATCTCGAGCGGGTCGTTGCCGGTCTTTTCCTTCACGATGTCGAATGCATCGTAAACGATCTCCTGCGCAACACCTTTCTTGCCATCCAGCATGATGTAGTTGACCAGGCGGGTGACAACCTTGGAATTGTAAATAGGATCGGCCAGAACTTCGCGTTTCGCGACATTACCTCTTCTGGGCATCTTTCTTCCCTCCTTCACATAAATGATATCATCGGTACTCGAAAGTTAAGAAACTCCCGTTGTGCCACAAAAAAGGCGTTGGCCTATTTTATGGCGAAAAGATGTTTCCTTACTTCTTGGCACCGGCCTTGGGGCGCTTAGCACCGTATTTGCTGCGGGCCTGATTACGGTTCGCAACACCCTGGGTATCCAGAGTACCACGGATGATGTGGTAACGGACACCGGGCAGATCCTTGACACGACCGCCGCGGATCAGAACAACGCTGTGCTCCTGCAGGTTATGGCCGATACCGGGAATGTAAGAGGTGACCTCGATACCATTCGTCAGGCGGACACGGGCAACTTTACGCAGAGCAGAGTTAGGCTTCTTGGGGGTCATGGTACGCACGGCAGTGCAGACACCACGCTTCTGCGGGCTGTTGAGGTTGGTGTACTCCTTTTTCTGGGAGTTGTAGCTCTTCAGAAGGGCAGGCGCGGTGCTCTTTTTGACCAGAACCTCACGGCCTTTGCGCACGAGCTGGTTAAAAGTAGGCATTTCTTTTCTCCTTTCTTCACTTATTCACGCGCTTTTTGCAGGTCGTCCGGCCAGATGGCCGCACTATACCCCGCATCTCACGCAATGATTATATTACAGCATCCCGGCCGGAATGTCAAGAGTATTGCCAAAAAAATCTTGAAAAAATCGTGCAATACGGAGAATTTTTCATTTCTGAAGCAAAATGTGCAAATCTTGCGCCGGTTTGGGCGGCAGCGTTGCATTTTGGTAAGTCCGCGCATAGAATGAAGCGGACCGTCTCCCCCCGCCGCCGCGCGGCCGGCTGCCGTCCGTGCGCGTTTTGTCTATTTACCAGAGACAAATATACATTTTGCACAAAAACAAGCCGTCAGATTCATGGACTTGACGAGTCGATTTCTGTTGCATTGTGTCCCCCGCTTTGCTATAATGAAGATACAGACAAAACCGGAACAGTTCCGGCCATGCAAGTTCTGACGCTACATTTTTGAGGAGGTCCTGACAATGAAGAAACTGCTTGCTATCCTGATTTCCCTGTGCATGGTATCCGCCTTCGCTGTACCTGTTTTTGCAGATGCCAACAGCGATTATATCGCCGCCGTCAAGGCCTACCAGGCTCAGATCGCCGCGAAGGAAGCCGCCTACACTGCAGCGGTGGATGCTTATTCCAAGAATGCAAAGGCCAAGGCAGACGCCGACAGCGCCGCAATTCTGAAGGCCGCCAAGGCTGCCCAGGCGAAGGCCGATGCAGACTGTCTGGCCGTCATCGCCGCGGGCAAGGCTGCCCAGTCCCAGGCTGACGCGCGCGTCGCCGCGGTAATTGCCGCAGGCAAGGCCACGCAGGCCAAGGCTGATGCACGCGAGGCCGCCTATGCGAAGGCCGTGAAGGCGTATCAGGATCAGATCGCCGCACGTGAGGCCGCATACATCAAGGCCGTGCTGGGCAAGTAATTCTACCTTATTATAATAGGAGCGGAGCGCCGGGAAAGGCGCTCCGCTTTTTTGTTGCTATTTTCTTGCCTCCATCTGCGAGGGAGGTGGCCCCGCAGGGCCGGTGGGAGAGAGCCTTGCGGCGGCCCTAACTATTTCGTGCGACCACAAAGTTCTCTCCCCCACCGCCTGCGGGCGGAGCCCCCTCGCAGAGGGGGCCAAGAGGGGCAACGGGCAAATGGGGTTTACTGCAGCTTTGCCAGCGTGGCCTCGGCATCGTCGAGGATGCGCTCGAACTTCTCGAGGGCGGCGTCCACGGGGGCCGGGGTGGCCAGGTCAACACCGGCGTGGCGCAGCTCGTCCAGCGGGTAAGCACTGCCGCCCATGGAGAGGAACTCCTTGTAGCGCTTGACGGCGGGCTCGCCCTCTTTCAGGATGCCCTCGGACAGGGCGACAGCGGTGGAGTAGCCGGTGGCATACTTGTAAACGTAGAACGGACGGTAGAAGTGCGGGATGCGCGCCCACTCATACTGGATCTCGTCGTCGATGACCATATCGTTGCCGAAATAGTCGGTGACAAGGCGTTTGTACAGGGCGTTCAGGGCGGCGGCGTTCAGGGCTTCACCGCGCTCGACCATGGCGTGGGCCTCGCGCTCGAACTCGGCAAACATCGTCTGGCGGTAGACCGTGCCCTTGAAGTTTTCCAGATACTGGTTCAGCAGATAGAGGCGGGTCTGGGGGTCGTTCTCGTTGGCAAGCAGCTGCTCGATGAGCAAATTCTCGTTGACGGTGGACGCGACCTCGGCGACAAACAGCGTGTAGTCCGCGTACTGCGGCGGCTGATGCTGGCGGGAGCGCCAGCTGTGGATCGTGTGGCCCATCTCATGTGCCAGCGTCGAGACACTGTCCAGCGTGCCGCTGAAATTCAGCAGGATATAGGGGTTGGAGTCATAGCAGCCGCCGGAGTACGCGCCGCCGCGCTTGCCGCGGTTGGGGTAAACGTCGATCCAGCGCTCGGCATAGGCCTTGCGGACGGTTGCCTGGTAGTCCTCGCCCAAGGGCGCAACGGCCTTCAGGACCATCTCCTGTGCGGTCTCGTAGCTGTAGGATTTTTTCAGATCGCCGACCAGCGGAGCGTAGACGTCATAGAAGTGCAGCGCGTCAACGCCCAGCATCTTTTTGCGCAGACGGACATAGCGGTGCATGGCGGGAATATGTTTGCGGACCGTGGCGACGAGGTTGTCGTAGACCTCGGCGGGCACATTCTCCCCCGCCATGGCCATCGCGCGGGAGGACGGGTAATTGCGGGCGGCGGCCTCGGCGGTGGCAGCCTTGATGGCACCGGCGTAGGACGCGGCGAAGGTGTTGATGTGCTCGCGGTAGCTCTTGTAGTAGCTGTGGAAGGCGTTTTCTCGCAGGGTGCGGTCCGTGCTCATCTCCAGCGGCACAAAGTTGGAGCCGGTGACCTCGACGGTCTCGCCGCTGCCGTCCTTGACGGCATCAAACAGCAGATCGGCGTCCTCCAGATTGTGGTAGATCTCGGACGGCGCAGACATGACCTCGCCGAAGCTGGCCAGCAGCTTTTCCTCAGCCTTGGTCAGGGTGTGGGGCTTGCCGCGCAGCAGATCCTCGAGGTTGAATTTGTAGTCCGCGACGGCGGGATCGTTGACGATGGCGGTCAGCGTCTCCTCGGGCAGGGACAGGATCTCCGGCTGGGCAAAGGACAGCGCGGCGGCCATCTTGACGTACTTGCTGCCGATGCGGGCGTACATGCTCTGGGCCTTGTCGTCGCGGGTGTCCTCGTCATGGCGCTGGGAGGCGTAGCAGTAGAGGCGCTCGACCTTGCGGCCCACCTCGGTGGAAGCGTCGAGGTATGCGCCAATCGTAACGGCATCGGTCAGCTTACCGGCGAAGGCTGCCAGGCTTTCAATGTCCGCGTCGAGGCTGTCCAGCGCGGTTTCCCACGCGGCGTCGCTCTCGAACATCGGGGTCAGGTCCCACTGAAATTGCGGGTCCAGTTCACTGCGTTCTTTTAGAATTTCGGGCATAGTTTTCTCCTTATTATAAAAAATTTTGCTATGCTGAGGATGCAGGGGCGGATATCGGCCTCCCGTGCCAGTTCGCGGCAGCGGAAGCTTCCACGAGCGGATATGGAATCCGTCCCTACAGGTTACAAAAGAGCGTTTTCCCACTCGGCCGGCTTAAAGCCGGGCAGGACAAAATCGTCGCCCACCAGCAGCGGGCGCTTGACGAGCATACCGTCCGACGCCAGCAGGGCGATCTGCTCGTCCTCGGTCATGGTCGGCAGCTTGTCCTTCAGGCCCAGATTTTTGTAGACTAGGCCGCTCGTGTTGAAGAACCGCTTGAGGGGCAGGCCGCTGCGGGCGACCCATTCGCGCAGCTCGTCGGCGGTGGGGTTGTCCTCTTTAATGTGGCGGGCGGTGTACTCGATGCCGTGGTCGTCGAGCCACTTTTTGGCCTTTTGGCAGGTGGAGCACGGCGGGTATTGCAGAAACAGCATGGTGTCACTTCCCTTTTGTATCGTTTTGCTGTCGGTGAGTTTATTATAACTGTTTTGCAAGTGTGTGTCAATCGCGGACGGTATGCAAAAAAGGATTCCCGCCGTGGCGGCGGGAATCCTTTGCGGTTTATTTAGTGGTCGTAGGCTGCCTCGGCGGCGTCGCGGGCGATCTCGGCCTGGACGAGCTCCTCCTCGACCTCCGGCAGACCAGTACCGGCGGGGATGAGCTTACCGATGATGACGTTTTCCTTCAGGCCGGCCAGCGGGTCGACCTTGCCCTTGATAGCGGCCTCGGTCAGGACACGAGTGGTCTCCTGGAAGGACGCAGCGGACAGGAAGGAGTCGGTAGCCAGACTGGACTTGGTGATGCCAAGCAGGACCTGGCTGGCCTGAACGAGCTTCAGATCAGTCTCACCGGCATCAATGCGGGCCTGGATCTCCTCGTTCTTGATCATGACATCGCGGCGGTTCACGATGCTGCCCATGATAAAGTCGCTGGAGCCGGAATCCTCAATGCGGACCTTACGCATCATCTGGCGGACGATGACCTCGATATGCTTATCGTTGATGTCAACGCCCTGCAGACGGTAGACCTTCTGGACCTCGCTGATCAGGTAGTTCTGGGTGGCGATGGGGCCCTGGATGGCGAGGATGTCCTGCGGGTAAGCATGACCCTCGGTCAGCAGTGCGCCCTTGGCGACCTCGTCGCCTTCCATGACCTTGAGGCGCTGGCCGAACGGGATCAGGTAGCTCTTGGTAACCGGAGCGCCGTTCTCGTCCGTGCCGGTGATCTCGGCATGGCGGCTCTTTTTGGTATCGTCGATGTGGACCGTACCGGCGATCTCGGACATGATGGCCATTGCCTTCGGGCGACGGCTCTCAAACAGTTCCTCAACGCGGGGAAGACCCTGGGTGATGTCTTCGGCAGATGCGATACCGCCGGTATGGAAGGTACGCATGGTCAGCTGGGTACCGGGCTCACCGATGGACTCTGCGGCAATGATACCGACAGACTCACCGACCTTGACACATTCACCGTTGGACATGTTGGAACCGTAGCAGTGGGCGCAGACGCCGACATGTGCACGGCAGGTCATGACGGAGCGGATCTCCAGCTCGGTAATACCGGCGTTGACGATCTTCTCGGCGTCGAACATATCCATCATCTTTTCCTTGCTGACGAGCAGCTCACCCGTGGCGGGATCGTGCACATCATGCAGGGAGTAGCGGCCGTTCAGACGCTCCTTGAAGCTCTCGACAACAGAGTTGCCCTCGCTGATCTCGCGGACCCAGATGCCCTCGGTAGCGTGGCAGTCCTCCTCGCGGATGATGACTTCCTGAGAGACATCGACCAGACGGCGGGTCAGGTAGCCGGAGTCAGCGGTACGCAGAGCGGTATCGGCCAGACCCTTACGAGCGCCTCGGGAGGAGATGAAGTATTCCAGGATATTCAGGCCCTCACGGTAGTTGGCGCGGATAGGCATCTCCAGCGTCTTACCGGCAGTATTGGCCAGCAGGCCGCGCATACCGGCCAGCTGCTTGATCTGGTCCATAGAACCACGGGCACCGGAATCGGACATCATATAGATGGGGTTGCGCTGGTGGTTCTTCTTCAGGTTTTCGCTCAGAGCCTCGGAGACCTCCTCCGTGGCGGCCTGCCAGATCTCAACCGTCTTGCGGTAGCGCTCCTCATCGGAGATCAGGCCGCGGTTGAAGTTCTTCATGACCTTCTCGATCTTCTTATCGGCGGCAGCCAGAATTTCCGGCTTCTCGTCAGGCATAATAGCATCGGGAACAGCGACGGTGATGGCAGACAGGGTGGAGTACTTGTAGCCCTGAGCCTTGATCTGATCCAGCATCATGGCGCAGGTCTTGGTGCCGTGCTTCGTCAGGCAGCGGCTGATGATGTCGGGCAGGCCCTTCTTCGTCAGCTTGTCGCTCTTGCCGCCGGATGCGATCTTGAGGGTGCGGGGGTTCATCTCGTAGTCGAACTTGGTGGCGGGATTGGTGCGGTCCACGTAGCCCAGATCCTGCGGGATGGGGGTGTTGAAGATGATCTGGCCCATCGTGGTATCGACCAGGCCGGTCTCCGCAACGCCGTCAAAGACCATCGTGCGGCGCACCTTGATGGGTGCCTGCAGCGTGATGAGGCCCTCGGAATAGGCCATCATGGCCTCGTCCTCGTCGCGGAAGATCTTGCCGTGGCCCTTATCGTCGGGGTTGACGAGGGTCAGATAGTAGCTGCCCAGGATCATATCCTGCGTGGGCACGGTGACGGGCTCACCGTCAGAGGGCTTCAGCAGGTTGCCGGAGGCCAGCATCAGCATCTTGGCCTCGCGCTGGGCCTCGGTGGACAGCGGCAGGTGAACAGCCATCTGGTCGCCGTCGAAGTCAGCGTTGAAGGGGGTGCAGACCAGGGGGTGCAGCTTGATGGCACGGCCCTCGACCAGGACAGGCTCAAAGGCCTGAATGCCCAGACGGTGCAGCGTAGGTGCACGGTTCAGCAGGACGGGGTGGCCCTTGATGACGGTCTCGAGGGAATCCCAGACCTCGGGGCGGGCGCGCTCGACCATCTTGCGGGCAGACTTGATGTTGTTGGCCTTCTCCTTCTCGACCAGATCCTTCATGACGAAGGGCTTGAACAGCTCGAGGGCCATCTCCTTGGGCAGGCCGCACTGATACATCTTCAGCTCGGGGCCGACGACGATAACGGAACGGCCGGAGTAGTCAACACGCTTGCCCAGCAGGTTCTGGCGGAAGCGGCCCTGCTTGCCCTTCAGCATATCGGACAGGGACTTCAGTGCGCGGTTGTTCGCGCCGGTGACCGGGCGGCCGCGGCGGCCATTGTCGATCAGGGCGTCAACGGCCTCCTGCAGCATACGCTTCTCGTTGCGGACGATGATGTCGGGCGCACCGAGCTCCAGCAGACGCTTCAGGCGGTTGTTGCGGTTGATGACGCGGCGGTACAGATCGTTCAGGTCGGAGGTCGCAAAGCGGCCGCCGTCCAGCTGCAGCAGGGGGCGCAGATCCGGCGGAATGACGGGGATGACCGTCATGATCATCCACTCGGGGCGCTGGTTGCTCTCGAGGAAGCTCTCAACGCACTCAAGGCGCTTCAGCAGGCGGACGCGCTTCTGGCCGTTGGCATGCTCGAGCTCCTCACGCAGCTCCTTGCTCAGCTTGTCGAGGTCGATCTCGGCCAGCAGCTTCTGGATGGCTTCGGCACCCATACCGGCTTCAAACGTATCCTCGTACTTTTCGCGCATCTCCTTGTACTCGCGCTCGGTCAGCAGCTGCTTTTTCTCCAGCGGCGTGAAGCCGGGGTCGGTGACAATGTAGTTGGCGAAATACAGGACCTTGTCCAGCTGACGGGGGCTGATGTCCAGCATCAGGCCGATGCGGCTGGGAATGCCCTTGAAATACCAGATGTGCGAGACAGGCGCGGCCAACTCGATGTGGCCCATGCGCTCACGGCGGACCTTGGCGCGGGTGACCTCGACGCCGCACTTGTCGCAGATCTTACCCTTGTAGCGGATGCGCTTATACTTGCCGCAGTGGCATTCCCAGTCCTTGGTAGGTCCAAAAATGCGCTCGCAGTACAGGCCGTCGCGCTCCGGCTTCAGGGTGCGGTAATTGATGGTTTCGGGCTTGGTGACCTCGCCGTAGCTCCAGGCACGGATCTGGTCCGGGGAGGCAAGGCCGATCTTAATCGAATCGAATTCTTTATTTTCCATTCAGCGAACCCTCTCAAATTCAATATGACACACGATGCAATTCGATCAATCGTCGAAGGAATCAGACTCGATGGCGGCGAGGTCGTCAGCCGTGGGGCCGGCATCCTCATCCAGATCATCGTCAAAGCCTTCGTCGGCGTCCTTGACGCTGTAATCGTCCTGCAGCTCACTCTCGACCATGACGTTATCGCCCAGGTCGTAGTCATTGTTCTCAAAGCTGCTGTCATCGTCGTCAAACTCCTGACGCATATCGACGGCGTTGCCTTCCTTATCCTGCACAACAATATCCAGACCAAGGCTCTGCAGCTCTTTGAGCATAACGCGGAAGCTCTCGGGGATACCGGGGCGCGGGATCGGCTCGCCCTTGACGATGGCCTCGTAGGTCTTGACACGGCCCACGACGTCGTCGGACTTGATGGTCAGGATCTCCTGCAGGGTGTAAGCGGCGCCGTAAGCTTCCAGCGCCCAGACTTCCATCTCGCCGAAGCGCTGGCCGCCGAACTGCGCCTTGCCGCCCAGAGGCTGCTGGGTGACCATGGAGTAGGGGCCGGTGGAACGGGCATGGATCTTATCGTCGACCAGGTGATGCAGCTTCAGGTAGTACATATAGCCTACCGTGACCTTGCTGGGGAACTGTTCACCGGTACGGCCATCATACAGGGTGGTCTTGCCGTCGTCGGTCAGATCGATCTTGGAGAAGTCGATGACATGGCCTTTCTCGCCCATCAGGCGGTCCAGGTGGGTCGGGTACTCGGGCGCGTTTTCGCCGTGCCACTTCTCGCGGGCCTCGGCGAAGCAGTCGCGCAGGTCGGACTCGTGCGCACCGTCAAAGACGGGGGTCTGGACCTTCCAGCCCAGTGCCTTGGCAACGTAGCCCAGGTTGACCTCCAGGACCTGACCGATGTTCATACGGGAGGGAACGCCCAGGGGGTTCAGCACGATGTCCAGCGGGGTGCCGTCGGGCAGGAAAGGCATATCCTCCTGCGGCAGAATGCGGGAAACAACACCCTTGTTGCCGTGACGGCCTGCCATCTTATCGCCGACGCTGATCTTACGCTTCTGGGCGATGTAGCAGCGCACGCACATACGCACGCCGGGCTGCAGCTCGTCGCTGTTCTCGGGGGTAAAGACCTTGACATCGACAACGATGCCGTAGGCACCGTGGGGCACACGCAGGGAGGTGTCGCGGACCTCGCGGGCCTTCTCGCCGAAGATGGCGCGCAGCAGGCGCTCCTCGGCGGTCAGCTCGGTCTCGCCCTTCGGGGTGACCTTGCCGACGAGGATGTCACCGGTCTTGACCTCGGCACCGATGCGGATGATGCCGCGGTCATCGAGGTCCTTCAGCGCGTCATCGCCGACGTTCGGGATGTCGCGGGTGATCTCCTCGGGTCCGAGCTTCGTGTCGCGGGCCTCGGTCTCATATTCTTCAATGTGGATGGAGGTGTAGACATCCTCGCGGACGAGCTTCTCGTTCAGCAGGACGGCGTCCTCGTAGTTGTAGCCCTCCCAGGTCATGAAGCCGATCAGGGCGTTCTTGCCCAGGCTGATCTCGCCGTTGCGAGTCGCGGGGCCGTCGGCCAGCACGTCGCCGGCCTTGACGGTCTCGCCCACATTGACGATGGGGCGCTGGTTGTTGCAGTTGCCCTGGTTGGAGCGCATGAACTTGATGAGTTCATAGGTGTCGGCGGAGCCGTCGGCGCAGCGGACAATGATCTTGTCGGCGTCGACATACTCAACGGTGCCGTCATGGGCGGCCAGGACGCAGACACCGGAGTCGGTGGCGGCCTTGTACTCCATGCCGGTGGCGACCAGCGGCTGCTGGGTGACCATCAGAGGCACGGCCTGACGCTGCATGTTGGAGCCCATCAGTGCACGGTTGCAGTCGTCGTTCTCGAGGAACGGGATGCAGGCCGTAGCGACGGAAACCATCATACGCGGAGAAACGTCCATGTAGTCGACCTGAGAAGCGTCGAACTCCTGGATGTCGTTGCGGTGGCGGCCGGAGACGCGGGGACGGACGAAGTGGTTGTTCTCGTCCAGCGGCTCGTTGGCCTGAGCGACGATATACTCGTCCTCCTCGTCGGCGGTCATATAGACGACCTCATCGGTGACAGTGCCGGTGGCCTTGTCGACCTTGCGGTACGGGGCCTCAACAAAGCCGTACTTGTTGATCTTGGCGTAGGTGGCCAGATAGGAGATCAGACCGATGTTCGGGCCTTCAGGCGTCTCGATGGGGCACAGACGGCCATAGTGGGTGTAGTGAACGTCGCGGACCTCGAAGCCTGCGCGGTCACGGGACAGACCGCCGGGGCCCAGAGCGGACAGACGGCGCTTGTGGGTCAACTCGGCCAGCGGGTTGTTCTGGTCCATGAACTGGGACAGCGGGCTGGAACCGATGAACTCCTTGATGGCGGCGACGACGGGGCGGATGTTGACGAGGCTCTGCGGGGTGATCTCGCCGTTTTCCTGATTCTGCAGGGTCATGCGCTCACGGATGACGCGCTCCATGCGGGAGAAGCCGATGCGGAACTGGTTCTGCAGCAGCTCACCGACGCTGCGGACGCGGCGGTTGCCCAGATGGTCGATCTCATCGGTGGTGCCGATGCCGTGGTCAAGGCCCAGCAGGTAGTTGACGGAGGCAAAGATGTCATCGACGGTGACGGTGCGGCTGATCAGAACATCGTGGTTCTGGCGCAGCAGCTCCTTCTGCTCCTCCACATCGGAGGTGGTGTCGAGGATCTTGCGGATCTCGGCAAAGTTGGCACGCTCATTGACACCGGCCTCGGCCTCGACGTCGAAGCTGAAGAAGTTCTGGGCGTTGACGCAGCCGTTGGAGATGACAATGAACGGGCGGGGCTCCTCGCCCTTCTTCTCAACGAGGATGGTAACGCGGGTAACACCGGCGTTATCGATCTCCTCGGCCTTGGCCATGTTGATCTTCTCGCCCTTGGCGGCCAGCAGCTCGCCGGTCAGCGGGGCGATGATGTCCTCGGCAGCCTTATAACCGGCAATGCGGCGGGTCAGGCTGAGCTTGTTGTTCATCTTATAGCGGCCAAAACGAGCCAGGTCGTAACGGCGCGGGTCAAAGAACAGGTTGTTCAGGTGCGCGCGGGAGTTTTCCACCGTCGGGGGCTCACCGGGGCGCAGCTTGCGGTAGACCTCGAGCAGGCCCTCCTCGGTGTTGTGGGTGATATCCTTCTCGAGAGAGGCGTTGATCTTCGGCTCGGAATCGCCGAAGAACTGCTTGATCTGCTCATCGGTGGACAGGCCCAGGGCACGCAGCAGCGTGGTAACGGGCAGCTTGCGGTTCTTATCGATACGGACGTAGTAAACGTCAGAGGAGTCCGTCTCATACTCCAGCCAGGCGCCGCGGTTGGGGTTCATGGTGGCGGTGAACAGGTCCTTGCCGGTACGGTCCTTGCTGGAGCCGTAGAAAACGCCGGGAGAACGGACCAACTGGGAGACGATGGCACGCTCGGCACCGTTGGAGATGAAGGTACCGGCGTCGGTCATGAGCGGGAAGTCGCCCATGAAGATCTCCTGCTCCTTCACCTCGCCGGTCTGCTTGTTGAACAGACGGGCCGTGACGTACAGGGGTGCCGCATACGTGGCATCCCGCTCTTTGCATTCTTTAATAGAATACTTGGGGTTCTTGTCCAGCCGGTAATCGACGAACTCCAGCACGAGGTTGCCGGTGTAGTCCTCGATCGCGGCAATGTCGTGGAAGACCTCATGCAGGCCCTCCTCCAGGAACCAGTTGTAAGAGTTTTTCTGGATCTCGATCAGATTGGGCATACCAATCACTTCGTTGATGTGGGAAAAGCTCATGCGGGTCGTTCTGCCGTTTTGTACGGGCTTGACCTTTACCATAAAACGCGACCACTCCTATTCCATAGATTGACAAAGTTGGCGAAAGCGACCCGAAAGGCGGCTGTGAAACTGCGGCATATTCGTCGTTTTTCACAAACTTTTTGATTTTACAGATTTTGCAAAATTCCTTTAGGGCGCTCTATTCCATTTTTGTGATACTGTTTTAGTATACAGGGTAAATGGCTTGCTGTCAAGGGTTTTTCGGCTTTTTTATGAAGTTTTTCCGTTTCATCGAACGCCCGGACGGGTGTAACAAAATTTCGGCAATTTGCTGATTTTGCACCGTTTTCCTCCGCTTGACAAATTCGGTACAGCGGTTACAGGGTGCGGTTTTTGGCAGTTTCCACAAGGTTGGGTATGATATTTTAAACAGGTTGTCTCTTGACAGGCGGGGTGGTTTTACGGGATAGTACTATACAGAATTCTTATTAAAATTGGAAAGGCGTTTTGCACATGAATCTTCTCGGCCAGAAAATCACCCTGCGGCGCATCCTTGGCATGATTGCGGGCGTCGTCATCATCGGCATCGGCATTGCGGTGTTCAAGTTCTCGCGCTTGGGCAACGACTCCATCAGTGCGCTGAACCTGCGGTTGGCGGAGCTGGTCGGCCTGCCGTTCAGCATCGAGAATGTGCTGATGAATCTCTGCCTTTTCGTGCCGCAGCTGCTTTGGGGGCGGCGGTACATCGGGCTTGGCACCATCATCAACAGCTTCTGCATCGGGTTCATCGTCACGTTTACCGGCGACGCGATGACCGCCGTCTTTGGCTCTGCAGACACGCTGCCGGTGCAGCTGCTTTGGGTCGCTGTGGCGGTGTTGGTCATCGCGCTGGGGTGCTCGCTGTACCAGACGGCGGATTTAGGCGTCGCGCCGTATGACGCGCTCTCGCTGATGCTGGCAGACCGGCTGCCTGTCCCCTACTTCGGCTGCCGCGTGTTCACCGATGCGCTGTGTGCGGTGCTTGCCTTCCTGTTGGGCGGACTGATCGGGCTGGGCACCCTGATCTGCGCCTTCGGGTTAGGACCGTTCGTGCAGTTCTTTACAAGGCATTTTTCGGAGAAGGTGCTGCGGTACAAGCCGGAGAAGAAATAGAAGCATCGTAGGGCGGGGTGCCCCCGACGGCCCGGCAGCGTTCCGGCTGCCGCAACGCTTCTGCGGGCGAGCAGTGCTCGCCCCTACGATGCACTTTTTCGACAGGCTGCGGGTGCCTGCGGCCTCGGAGGCCGTAGGGGCGGATTCTATATCCGCCCACGGAGCCTTGCCCTGCATCTCTAATAAAACAAAAAAGGACCGTCTCCACACCCGGAAACGGTCCTTTTCTGTCACATTTTAATGATTCCAAACGCATTGGCCACCGAGCTTGCCAGAATGACGGCGGCAAAGACCGGGCAGAGCCAGCGGATCATGAAACGGAAAATCCTCTTGCGGCGGAAGGGCTGGCCGTCCAGCTCAACCTCCTGCTCGATCTTGTCCACGCCGATGACGCGGGAGACGAGCAGACAGGTCGCAATGGCCGCAATCGGCATCATGACCGAGTTCGTCAGGAAGTCGAAGAAGTCGAGGAACTGCATCCCGATGACCGTGACCCCCGCCAGCGGGCCGTAGCCCAGGCTGGACAGCGTGCCCAGCGCCACCATGATGACGCCGACGAGCACCGTGGCCTTTTTGCGGCCCCAGCCCAACTCATCCTCAAACGTTGAGACGGCGCTCTCGGTCAGGGCAATCGAGCTGGTGACCGCTGCAAACAGCACAAGCACAAAGAACAGCACACCCACCACCGTGCCCAGCCCCATGCTGGCAAAGACTTTCGGGATCGTAATGAACATCAGCGCGGGACCGGCCTGCAGCGTGTCGGGGTCACCGCCGGAGAAAGCAAACACCGCCGGAATGATCATCAGGCCCGCCATGACGGCGATGAGCGTGTCGAAAATCTCAACGTGCTCGGTGGATTCCTCAATCGAGACATCTTTCTTCATGTAGGAGCCGAACGTGACAAGAATGCCCATAGCGATGGACAGCGAGTAGAACATCTGCCCCATGGCCGTGACGACGGTCATCCACGAGAAGTTGGCCGGGTTGGGCACCAGGAAATAGGCAACACCCGCCAGTGCGCCGGGCCGCGTAACCGAGTAGACCGCAATGATGACCGACAGCACGACCAGCACCGGCATCATGAGCCTGGAGACGCGCTCCACGCCGTTGCGCACGCCCGCAAAGATGATGCCCAGCGTAAAGAACGCAAACAGCAGGAAGCAGACCTCGGCGGACGCGCCATCTGCAATGAACGCGCTGAAATAGCCGTCCTCCGCAAGCCCCTGGGCGTTGCCGCGCAGATATTCAAACAGATATTTGATGACCCAGCCGCCGATGACCGAGTAGTACGGCACGATCAGCACCGGGATAACGGCGTTGATCCAGCCGCCAAAGCCGAGAAACCCGTTTTTGCGTCCCGGCTTTGCAAACGCACCGTAGGCGCTGACCGGGCTTTTGTGGGTCATGCGGCCCAGGGCAGTCTCGGCCATGATCATCGTGTAGCCGAACGTCAGCGCCAGCACAATATAGATCAGCAGAAAAATACCGCCGCCGTACTTAGCCGCCAGATACGGGAACCGCCAGATATTGCCCAGCCCCACCGACGCACCGGCAGCCGACAGCACAAAGCCGAGCTTGCCGGAAAACGAACTTCTGTTTTGTTTTTGTTCCATGATTCTCCTGTTTCCTCCGTGTTTTTATATTTCGCACAAGGGCAAGTGTAGCACAGACGCGGAAAGTTTTCAATTATACTTTTTTTCAAGAAACGCTTGACTCTGACGCAACGTTAGGGTGTATGATGGCAGTACCGCAAAGGAAACGAGGGTTTTATCATGATGACCGTAAAAGAAGTCAGCCGACTGACAGGCATAAGCATACGCACGCTGCAATACTATGACAAGCTGGGTCTGCTACCCGCCATGCGCACCGAGAGCGGCTACAGGCTGTATGACGATGCAGCGCTGGAACGTTTGCAGCAGATTTTGCTGTTTCGGGAGCTGGAGTTTCCCTTGCGGGACATCCGCACCATTTTGGACAACCCGAATTTTGACCGCCGCAAGGCTCTGCGCCAGCAAATTGAGCTTCTCACGCTGAAAAAGCAGCACTTGGAAGATTTGATACGGCTGGCGCGGACTTTGCAAGCCGCAGGAGGACACACTATGCAATTCAAAGAATTTGATACATCCCGCATTGACGAGTACACCCGCCGCGCCAAGGAATCTTGGGGCGATACCCCCGCCTACCGCGAGTTTGAGCAGAACGCCGCCGAACGCACGGTGCAGGAGAGCAGCGATATAAACAATCAGCTGATGGCGTTGACCGCCGGGTTCGGCGCACTGCAAAACCTGCCCATCGACGACCCCGCCGTGCAGGCGCAGGCCGCCAAGCTGCAAGCTTTCATCACCGAGCACTACTACACCTGCACAAAGGCGATTTTCGCCCAGCTCGGCCAAATGTACGGCGCAGGCGGAGAGTTCACCGCCAACATCAACGCCGCAGGCGGCCCCGGCACTGCCGAGTTCGCCGCAAAGGCGATTGCGGCGTATTGCAAGGAATAAGGCATAAATTTTGTTGGACGCTTTGTAGGGGGTGAGCATTGCTTGCCCGTGGAACATTGCAGTCGCCCCTACAGAGCGGCCATAACACCCACACAAACCAAAGCCCCGCCCTGCTTATTTTCACAAGCGGGGCGGGGTACTTTTATTTACGTATCAAATCAATCCAGGAAATCCCGCAGTTTCTTGCTGCGGCTGGGGTGGCGGAGCTTGCGCAGGGCCTTGGCTTCGATCTGGCGGATGCGTTCACGGGTGACGTTGAACTCCTTGCCGACCTCCTCCAGTGTGCGGGGGCGGCCATCCTCCAGGCCGAAGCGCAGGCGCAGGACCTTTTCCTCACGCGGGGTCAGGGTCTTGAGCACGTCGGCCAGCTGCTCCTTCAGCAGGGTCTGGCTGGCGGCCTCGGCGGGCACGGGGGCGTCATCGTCGGGGATGAAGTCGCCCAGATGGCTATCCTCCTCCTCACCGATGGGCGTCTCCAGACTGACGGGTTCCTGTGCGACGCGCATGATCTCGCGGACCTTATCCACGGGCATGTCAAGGCGCTCGGCGATCTCCTCGGCGCTGGGGTCGTGGCCGTACTCATGCAGCAGCTGGCTGGACACCTTCTTGACCTTGTTGATCGTCTCGACCATGTGCACGGGGATGCGGATGGTGCGGGCCTGGTCGGCGATGGCGCGGGTGATGGCCTGACGGATCCACCACGTTGCGTAGGTGGAGAACTTGAAGCCCTTGGTATGGTCAAACTTTTCGACAGCCTTGATCAGGCCCAGGTTGCCTTCCTGGATCAGATCCAAAAACTGCATGCCGCGGCCCACATAGCGCTTGGCGATGGAGACGACCAGACGCAGGTTGGCCTCGCTCAGGCGCTGCTTGGCCTTCTCGCCATCGGGGCCGCCGGCCTGAATTTTCAGTGCCAGCTCGGTTTCCTCCTCGGGGGACAGCAGCGGCACGCGGCCAATTTCCTTCAGGTAGACCTTGACCGGGTCGTCAATCGTGATGCCGTCGGCAGTCAGGCCGTCCTCGTAGTCGTCCGCGCCCTCCTCGGAGCTAGGCAGGGCGCTGCTGACGTCAACGGGCGTGTCGTCGACGATCTCGATGCCGTTGCTTTCCAGCTCTTCGTAGAGCTTTTCCATCGCTTCTACGTCAAGAACGTTGCCATTCTCCTCCATTGCGTCGCTGATCTCACTGCTGGTCAGCTTGCCGGCGCGGCGGCCCGTGTCGATCAGGCTGCGGATCGGATCTTTCTTTTCTGCCATAAGTACGTTCTCCTTTTGGTTTTCTATTGTTTGACAAAGTATGTCGGAATGTCGTTATTCGTCTGTCTCGGCGGGGCGGGCGCCCTTCTTTTTGCCGAGGTTTGCAAAGTAGCTTTCCAGCTGGCCGTCGCTCATATCCTTGACCTGCTCACTGATCGGCTTGGCGGTCTGCAAGCGGTCCAGATACATATCAATATCCTGCCTTTGCAGACGGATGTCGTGGTTGTACGCCTGCCCGTGGGCCAGTTGCCGGAACGCGGCCTCATCCAGCATTTGCTGTAATGACGTCTGGTTCAGCGGCAAGTGCTCGTCCACACAGCGGAAAATTGCCTCCAGCGCGCGCTGCATCTCGGGCACCAGCACGGTGGACATATCCAGCCGCGCACGGACGTAGGGCACCTGCTCGGGGTCCTGCAGCATGGCCACGGCCAGCTGGCGCGCCGCGTTGGCCGCGCCGAGGGCGGATTCCCCGCTGCTGGTGTAGGGCACGCGGATGTCCGACGCGATGCCCTCCTTGGAAAGGTCGCGCTGCTCCTTGCGGTAGCTGCGGCGCGCGGCGGCCTGAAGCGCCCCGTTGAGTTGGGAAAGGATGGCCTGTTTTGAGACGCCGGTCTCGTCGGCCAACCGCCCGGCGTAGACGTCCCGCGCCGTCGGGCTGACGCCGCGCTCGGTCAGAATCTCGATGGCCTCCCGGATATAGCTCAGCCGCCCGTCGTCGCTACGCAGGTCATACTTGGCCTTGCTCTTTTTTAACTGGAATTCTGTCGGGTTGGCCGTGCCGTTCAAGAGCATCTCGAACCGCTCGCGGCCATATTTTTTGATGAACTCGTCCGGGTCCTTCGCGCCCTGGTAGCTCAGCACGCTAACTTTGAGCGTCGTGCTGCCCAGAATGCCAAGGCTGCGCTCGGTGGCCTTCTGGCCCGCCTCGTCGGAGTCGTAACTCAAAACGACCTCGTCGGCGTACTCGCTCAGCAGCTTGGCCTGCTCGGGTGTCAGGGCCGTGCCGCAGGCACAGACCGCCGTGTCAAACCCGGCCTCATGCATCGAGATGACGTCCATGTAGCCCTCACAGAGGATGTAGCGCCTGTTTTTTGACTTTTTGGCGATATTCAGTGCAAAAAGCGTGCGGGATTTGTGGTAGACCATCGTCTCGGGGCTGTTGATGTACTTGGGCTTGGAGTCGTCCAGCACGCGCCCGCCGAAGGCAATGATGGCCCCGCGCACATCAATGATGGGCACCATGACGCGGTGGCGGAAGATGTCATAGAGGTTGCCCTTGGCGCTGCGCTTGACGAGGCCGGAGGTTTCCAGCTCCTCCTCACTGAAGCCGCGCCGCTTGAGGTAGTGCAGCAGGCCGCCGAAGTCCTCCGGCGCGTAGCCAAGGCCGAACCGGCGGATGGCAGCGTCGGACAGGCCGCGCTTTTCCTTCCAGTAGCGGCGGGCCATGGCGGCCTCCGGCGTTTTGGCGTTGAGGTTCTCGTAGAAGTAGCGCGCGGCGCAGCGGTTGATCTCCAACAGGCGCTGGCGCGCACGGGACTCGCGGTCATCCTCCTCGGGCAGCGGCATACCGGCGCGGCCCGCCAGCTGCTTGACAGCCTCGACATAGCCGAGATTGTTGTACTTGCGCACAAAGTTGATGACATCGCCCGCCGCACCGCAGCCGAAGCAGTAAAAGCTCTGGGTATCCGGGTAAACGACGAAGGACGGCGTTTTTTCATTGTGGAACGGACACAGGCCCGTGGCCGTGCGTCCGCGGCGGCGCAGCTGGACATACTGGCCGATGACTTCTTCAATGTCGTTGCGCCGCACGACTTCCTGTATATATTCCTGGGGTATCATGGGATAGGCTGCACCTCCGTTTCTCAAAATAATAAATGTGGTGGCGTTTTCTCCCTTTGGTCGAAAACAAAAGCGTAGGGGCGGATTCCATATCCGCCCGTGCCCGTTCGCGGCTGCGCAGACCTCCGCGGGCGCATATAGAATGCGCCCCTACGTTTTTTGAGCGGCGCACAGCGACGCGCTCCACAATCTTTATTATTTATTATTTCTTATTTATTATTTGCTCACAAAACCTTCCACTTCTGCGGAACGAACAGTTCCTCAAAAAGGCGCGTGGCGAACTCGTCGCTCATGCCGCTGATGTAGTCGGTCACGGCACGGTCCACACCCTCATTGTAGGCGATCTGCATGTAAAAGTTCGGCATCAGGGCCGGTTCGTCGCACAGGCGGGCGTACAGCTCGCTGATGAGCTTGTCCACCTTCTTTTCCTCGCGCTTGGCCTCCTTGTCGACGTAGACTGTCGCGTACATGAAGTCCTTCAGCACAGCGTAGGCGGCCTCGACCTCGGGGGAAAAATTGATTTTCCCGTTGCCGCTGTGTGCGACCAGGTCGGTGATCATCGTCGTGATACGCTCGGATTTGGTATGTCCCAGCACGGCGACGGCCTCGGGCGGCAGCTGGCGCGCGTCGAGCACACCGGCGGTGATGGCGTCCTCAATGTCGTGGTTCAGAAACGCAATGTGGTCGGCACGGCGCACAACGCAGCCCTCGGGCGTGCGGGCCCACGCGCCGGACGTGTGGGTCACAATGCCGTTGCGCACCTCCCAAGTCAGGTCAAGGCCCTGGCCGTCGCGCTCTAAGTAATCCACCACGCGCAGGCTCTGGCGGTAGTGGGAGAACCCGCCCGGACAGAGCCGGTTGAGCGCTCTCTCCCCCGCGTGGCCGAACGGCGTATGGCCCAAATCGTGGCCGAGCGCGATGGCCTCGGTCAGGTCCTCATTCAGGCGCAGTGCGCGGGAAATTGTGCGTGCGATCTGAGAGACCTCCAGCGTATGAGTCAGGCGAGTGCGGTAGTGGTCGCCCTCCGGGGACAGAAAGACCTGCGTTTTCTGCTTTAAGCGGCGGAACGCCTTGCAGTGCAGAATGCGGTCCCGGTCCCGCTGGAAGCAGGGCCGGATAGGGTCCGGCTCCAGCGGCACACGGCGGCCCAGGCTGTTTTCGCTTAAAGTCGCGTAGCGGCTCAGGGTCTGCCGTTCGATAGCCTCGGTCTCTTCACGGATCGTCATAGTGTGCCCCCTTTTCTGCTCTCTGCTTATAAATACGACAAAAGTGCGGGAAACACTCTTTTTTTGTTGGAAAAATTTTGATTTTTTACAGAAATTTAAAACGCCGCATACTGCGGGGCAGAAATTTCCACCTCAGCCCCGCCGCGGGTCAGCTCGTTGAGAGCCGTGCGGAGCGTTTCCTCCCGCCCTGCCGGCATACGCCAGCAGAGCGTCACGGCATCGTCAAAAATCGGCTCGTCAAGCCGCGTTTCCGCCGCCGCAATGATGCGCTGGGCCTGCTCGAACTGGGCGTAGCTCACACGGACCTTGCAGTCGACGACCAGCCGCATGCTGACGAGCTCTGCACTTTGCAGAGCGCCCGAGGCTGCCGCCGTGTAGGCGCGCACCAGCCCGCCGGTACCCAGCAGAATGCCGCCGAAATACCGCGTTACCACGACGATCACGTCTGCCACACCCGCATGGCCGATGGTCTCCAGCACGGGCGTACCGGCGGTCTTGGCGGGTTCGCCGTCGTCGGAATACCGCGTGCGGCCATTTTGCAGCACATAGGCGTAGACGTTGTGCCGCGCCGTGCGGTTGGCAGCGCGCACAGCGTTCAGCACGGCCAGGGCCTTTTCCTCCGTGTCAGCAAAGGAGGCCGTTGCGATAAAGCGGCTGCGCTTTTCCTCATATTCAAAGGTGGCTGTGCCGCGGATGGTTTTGTAGTCGGCCATGGTGGGAAACCTCGATGTATAGCAAAAAATACCCCGGATGAAAACCATCCGGGGTACAAAAAACGGAATTACTTGCCAGACTTGGCGAAGCGGCGCTTGAAGCGCTCGACGCGGCCACCGGTATCGACCAGCTTCTGCTTGCCGGTGTAGAAGGGATGGCACTTGCTGCAGACTTCGACGTGGATCTCCGGCTTGGTGTCACGGGTGTGGATCACGTTGCCGCAGGCACAAGTGATGGTGCAGTCCACATAGTTCGGATGGATGCCCTGCTTCATGGTTATTTCACCTCTTTCTCGATCATGATAAAAGGAGCCATACTCAATATATGTGCTCATCACAATCTCCGAATTGCGGCTACCAGCACCCGGCATCCTGTCCGGGCGGAGCAGCCATCTGAACGATTGCTGAAATATTTTAGCACAAAGTATCAAGATTGTCAAGCACTTTTTTCGCTTGACACCGTAGGGGCGGATTCTATATCCGCCCGTCAGACGGCAGACTCCTTGCGGGCGCATATAGAATGCGCCCCTACGGAGCTTCGTGCGGTATCACCTTACAGCGTCAGCTGCTCCGCTCTGTCGTCGTCCTTCAAAATCGCACCGGCGGCGGGCAGGGTGCGCACGCGGTAGCGCGGGGCGTCGTTCAGCTCAAGGCCCTCGGCCAGCGTGACGCGGGCGATTTTGGCATTCTTTTTCAGCGCCACAACGCTGACACCGGCGGTGTCGCGAGTCGTCTTTTCGGGTATGAGTGCGCTGCCGACGAGCAGCAGACGGTTGTTGGTGGTGAAAATTGCCAGCTCGGTCTCCTCGGGCAGGTGGCGCATGAAGGCCAGCTCAGCCTTGTCGCTGTAGGCTTTCAGCAGCTTGCGGCGGTTCTGCTTTGTCTCGTAGCTGGACAGCGGCACCTTGGCGCACTTGCCGTTGTCGTAGAAGAAGAGCATCCAGCCCTTGTAATCGGGGGTCACGACCATATACAGCGGGACCTCGCCCTCCTCCATGCCGAGGGCGCTGGCGACGTAATCGCCGAGGACGCTCGCCTTGCTGTCGTTGAAATCATAGGCGTGGGACTTGTAGACCTGACGATGGTTCGTAAAGAACAGCAGCTCGACGCTGTTCGTGCTCTCGCAGGTGAACAATACCTCATCGCCGTCCTTGAGCTTCTGCTCGCCGCTCATGCGCAGGCTCTGGGGCGTGATCTTCTTGAAGTAGCCGTCCCGCGTAAAGAACAGGTGCACGGGGTAGTCGGGAATCTGCTGCTCCGGCTCCTCGCCCTCAACGGCGGGCACCTCGTACATGATCTCGCAGCGGCGGGGCTTGCCGTACTTTTTGGCGACGTCGGCCAGCTCCTTCATGATGATCTTGTTGATGCGTGCCGGGCGCTTGAGAATATCCTCCAGGTCCGCAATCGCGTTTTCGAGTTCTTCAATTTCCTCGGTGCGCTTTAAAATATACTCGCGGTTCAGGTGGCGCAGCTTGATCTCGGCCACGTACTCAGCCTGCACCTCGTCAATGCCGAAGCCGATCATCAGGTTCGGCACGACCTCAGTCTCCTCCGCGGTGTTGCGCACGATTTCGATGGCCTTGTCAATGTCGAGCAGAATTGCCTTCAGGCCCTTGAGCAGGTGCAGGCGCTTTTGCTTGCCCTGCAAATCGTAGTAGGTGCGGCGGCGCACGCACTCGGCGCGGAAGGCGATCCACTCGTTCAGGATGCTGCGCACGCCCAGCACCTTGGGCTGGCCCGCGATCAGCACGTTAAAGTTGCAGGCGAAACTGTCCTCCAGCGGCGTGGCCTTGTACAGGCGCGCCATCAGCTTGTCGGGGTCCTGGCCGCGCTTCAAATCAATCGTCAGCTTTAAGCCGTTCAGGTCGGTCTCGTCGCGCATATCGGAGATTTCGCGAATTTTGCCCAGCTTGACCAACTCGGTGATCTTGTCCATGATGGCTTCTACCGTCGTCGTGGGCGGGATCTGCGTGACGTCGATGCAGTTGTTTTCCTTGTCGTAGCTCCACTTAGCGCGGACGCGGACGCTGCCGCGGCCATTTTCCAGCACGTTCTGCATCTCGGCGGCGTCGTACAGAATCGTGCCGCCGCCGACGAAATCAGGGGCCGGAATGATCTCCCGCAAATCGGCCTGCGGGTCCTTCATCAGGGCAATCGTCGCATTGCAGAGTTCCTCGAGGTTGAAGGAGCAGATGTTGGACGCCATGCCGACGGCGATGCCCAGCGTGTTGTTGGCCAGAATCGTCGGGAAAGTGACGGGCAGCAGCGTCGGCTCCGTCGTCGTGCCGTCGTAGTTGGGCACAAAATCGACGGTGTCCTTGTCGATGTCGCGGAACAGCTCGTCGCAGACCGGCTCGAGCTTAGCCTCGGTGTAACGGGCGGCGGCGTAGGCCATATCGCGGCTGTACGCCTTGCCGAAGTTACCCTTGGAGTCCACGAAGGGCACAAGGAGGCTCTCGTTGGAGCGGCCCATGCGGACCATCGTGTCGTAAATCGCGGCGTCGCCGTGGGGGTTCAGGTGCATCGTGCTGCCGACGATGTTGGCGCTCTTGGTGCGGTTGCCCTTGAGCAGACCCATCTCGTACATTGTGTAGAGCAGCTTGCGGTGGGCGGGCTTGAAGCCGTCGATCTCCGGCAGGGCACGGGAGACGATGACGCTCATCGCGTAGGGCATATAGTTGGTTTCCAGCGTATCGGTGATGGCAGATTCCAGCACCTCGCCCGCCGATAAAATTTCGACGTTATCGCCCAGCTGCGGGCGCGCAGGGGTCAGTTTTTTTTCTTTACGTTTTGCCATTATGATTTATCCTATATTTCACAGCCGCCCGGTAGGGGCCGGACATGTCCGACCCTTCACTTACCGGGAGCAAAGCGTTTACGGGAAGGTTGCGGGCGGGGCATGCCCCGCCCCTACACGCGCGGCAATCGTAGGGGTGTTCTCCCGCCGGGCGCGTATCAGCTCACGTCCAGATCGTCCAGATACTCCGCGCCGTGCTCGGCGATGTGCTCCTTGCGGCCCTGGAGGTTATCGCCCAGGAGCAGGTCAAACACGGCGGAGGTGCGCTCGGCGTCGGTGGGCAGCACCTTGATCAGGCGGCGGCTGTCGGGGCTCATCGTCGTCAGCCACATCATCTCGGGGTCGTTCTCGCCCAGGCCTTTCGAGCGCTGGATCGTGTATTTCTCGCCGTCGATACGGCGCAGGATGTCGGCCTTCTCCGGCTCGGTGTACGCAAAATAGGTCTTGTTCTTCGTGTTGATCTCGTACAGCGGCGACTCGGCGATATAGACATAGCCCTTGTTGATGAGGGTCGGCGTCAGACGGTAGAGCATCGTCAAAACCAGCGTGCGGATCTGGTAGCCGTCCACATCGGCATCGGTGCAGATGACGACTTTATTAAAGCGCAGGTTGTCCAGATTGAAGCTGGCCAGGTCTTTGTTGTGGCTGCCGCCCAGCTCGACGCCGCAGCCCATGACGCGGATCAGGTCGGTGATGATTTCGGATTTGAAAATGCGGGCGTAGTCGGCTTTCAGGCAGTTCAGGATCTTACCGCGGATGGGCATGATGGCCTGAAACTCCGAGTCGCGGCTCTGCTTGACCGCGCCCATAGCGGAATCGCCCTCCACGATGTACAGCTCGCGGCGGGAGGCATCCTTCGTGCGGCAGTCCACGAACTTCTGCACGCGGTTGGCCAGATCCATCTGCTGGGTCATCGTCTTTTTGATGGTGATGCGCGCTTTTTCGGCGTGCTCGCGGCTCTGCTTATTGATGAGCACCTGCTTGCAGGCCTTTTCGGCCTCGTCGGGGTGCTCGATGAAGTAGACCTCAAGCTGATGCTTCAGGAACTCGGTCATGGCCTGGGCCACGAACTTGTTCGTGATGGCCTTTTTCGTCTGGTTCTCGTAGCTCGTGCGGGTGGAGAAGCTGGACGAGACAAGCACAAGGCAGTCCTGCACGTCGGCAAAGGTAATCGCACTCTCGTTCTTTTTGTACAGACCCTTGTTTTTCAGCCAGGCGTTGATCTGGCTGACGAAGGCCGTGCGCACGGCGCGGTCCGGGCTGCCGCCGTGCTCGAGCCAGCTGGAGTTGTGGTAATATTCCAGACACTGCACGGTGTTGGAGAACGCGAACGCGACGTTCATCTTGACCTGATAGTCGGGCTGGTCGGCGCGGTCACGGCCCGCGGCGGCACCGGAGCAGAAATGCACGGGCGTCAGGGCCTTGTCCCCTACCAGCTCGTTGGCGTAGTCGGTGATGCCATGCTCGTACAGGTACTCGAATTTTTCGGCGTCACTGCCGGACTTGTCGGTAAAGACCAGCGTAACGCCGTCGTTGACGACGGCCTGACGGCGGAGCATATCCTTGAAGGATTCCGCCGGGACGGCGATGTCGGTGAAAACCTCGGTGTCGGGCTTCCAGCGGATGACCGAGCCGGTGCGCTTGCCCTTGAACGGCTCCTTCTGCAGGCCGCCGACGTTCCCGCCCTTTTTGAAGTCGAGGTGATAGTGGAAGCCGTCGCGGTAGATGTCGGCGGTCATCCACTCACTGGCATACTGGGTGGCGCACAGGCCCAGACCGTTCAGGCCCAGGCTGAAATCATAGTTGCCGCTGCCCTCGGCGTATTTGCCGCCGGCGTACAGCTCGCAAAAGACCAGGTCCCAGTTCCAGCGCTCCTCGGCCTTGTTGTAGTCGACGGGGATGCCGCGGCCAAAATCTTCGACCTCGACGACGTGGTCCGGGAACAGCGTGACATTGATGCGGTTGCCGTGGCCGTCGCGTGCCTCATCGATGGAGTTGGAAATAATTTCAAAGATGGAATGAGCGCAGCCCTCGACACCGTCAGAGCCGAAGATGACCGCCGGGCGTTTTCGCACACGGTCCGCGCCCTTCAGCTGGCGGATGCTGTCATTGCCGTATTCCTGTTGTTTTTTTGCCATGCGGCGGGTCCCTCCGAATTTATAGTAAAACAGTGGTAGTTTTTGCACATGTAGATTTATTAAACCACAAGGCACAGCGGTTTGTCAAATTTGATTTGGTCAGATTTTCTTTCTGCAGAGGTCGATGCCCGCCTCCGCCCCTATAAGCTCAGTTTAATACAACATCCGGTTGTTGTCAAGTTGTTTTTAATTGCAGTCACAGTTGCATTCCTCCACCCGGTTGCGGTCTCCTATGACGGCGGTCCAATATTCGGTGCCCTGATAGCGGAAGATGACCCAGTCATAGCCGTTATATTTCTGTGTGCTCTGCTTTACCACGCAGTAATTGCCCAGCGGCAGGTAGCCGACCACATCGTTGAAGTTGGCGGTATGAAAATACTCGCACCGGGCGTTGAACACGACCAGACGCTTGCCGCTGACCGTCTCCATAGAAGGGCCGGAGACCCCATAGTTATTGTAGCCTCCGGCTCTGATCTCGGGCAGGAAATCCTTGTAGCTGCGGTCCAGGTCGCACGCGCCGGAGATTCCGCTGGCGCTGCCGCTGCCTGTGTACTGCCACATGGCATAGCTGCCGTTGTACCCCAGCGCCGAGCGGTAATCCGCGACCCACAGCGGGTACCGGCTCAGCGCGGCGGCATTCAGGTAGCTGTTGATATAGTTTGTGTAGCTGTACCACCCGGCGTACCATTTGCGCTGGTAGAGAATGTCCATGGCGTACTGCACCAGACTTGTCAGTGCGGCACGGCCCAGGCTGGTAAGGCTCGAGTCCTCGACGTCCACAAAGACCGGGTACTCCAATTGCAGGCCGTCCATGACGTTCAGGAACGTCGTCAGCTCGTTGGCAACGGCGGCGCGGGTGCGGGCGTAGGTATAGTAGTAGGCCCCTACCCGCAGCCCCGCGGCCTTGGCCCCGTTGATGTTCTGCAAAAAGTACGGGTCCACGTACAGGCCGCCGCTGTTGGCGGAACCGACGCGGATAATGGCAAACTGCTTGCCCGCCGCCGCCACCCTGCCCCAGTTGATATTGCCCTGGTAGCGCGACACGTCAATGCCATTTTGGAAAAACGCCATAAAAAGCCCCCCTTTGCGGTATAATATGCAAAGAGGGGGCGGGGTGTGTAATATCTGTTTCCGCTGCAAGGGCGGCAGCCAGGCGGCCTTTACACCAGGCGCCGAATTGTATACGAATCGGACAGCTTTTCAATCTGTATATTTTTCACAGCAATTTGATCCTCAAATCTCCCAGCAGCGACACTGCCTCCGGCAGGGAGAATTTTGCGTCCTGCAGCTTGCAGCCGAAGATGTCGACTTTATACCCGCTGGCCTCTTTGAAGTTTGCCTTGCGCATATCGCACTGGAAAAACTCGGTGTCCAGCAGGTCGCATTTCTCAAAATCCGCGCTGACGAGATTGCACTTGGCGAACATCGAGCGCTGGATGACACTGCCCGCAAATTTGAACTTTGTCAGGTTCATTTCGGTGAAGGTGTTGTATTTCAGGCGGCAGTCCCGCAGGCTCTCGATGGGGTCGGCAAATGCGCCGTCGCCCTGCAGGGACATCCAGTCGATGTTGTTCAGCGTACAGTTTTCAAAATCTGTGAATTTTGCGCGTGACATAGTTGTTTTTAAATTTGTGACCGTGCAGCGCAGGAACTGACATTCGGTCAGGACGCTGTGGTCGAGCTTGCAGTCCTCAAACGTGCAGTCGGCAAAAACGCAGTCCGAAAAGTCGCAGTCGTAAAACGTTTCCCCGGTGAAGGTCAGGCGCTCAAAGCGTTCGCCCTCGCGGTATTCGGCGCGCATCAGATCACCAGTCCTCCGTTTACGCCGAGCACCTGTCCCGTGATGTAGCCGCTGGCCTCGTCGGCGAGAAAGACCATCGTGCGGGCGATCTCGTCCGGCTCACCGAGGCGCTCCACAGGGGTCTCCTCCGCCAGCGCGGCGCGGTCTTCGTCGGTAAAACCGGCCATCATGTCGGTGTTGATGACACCGGGCGCAATGACGTTGACCGTGATGCCGCTGGGGCCTTCCTCCTTGGCAAGGGCCTTGCCAAGGCCGATGAGCCCTGCCTTGGCCGCGCTGTAGGCGACCTCGCAGCTGCCGCCGGTCTGGCCCCACATGCTGCTGACAAGCAGGATGCGGCCGTATTTGCGGTGGATCATGCCGGGCAGCACCGCGCGGCAGGCGTAGAACGCGCCGTCCAGATCGACGGCCATCATCCGCCGCCAGTCCTCGTCGGTGGTGTCGGTGAACAGCTTGACCTGCGCGATGCCCGCATTGCAGACGAGCACCTGCAGACTGCCGAGTTCCTGCTCGGTCCTGGCAACGGCGGCGCGTACCTGGGCGGGGTCGCCCGCGTCGGCCCGGATGGCAAGATAGAGGCCGCCGGGGTTGATTTCTTCGGCCTGACGGCGCACGGCGTCGGCGGCATCGGGGTGGGAATTGTACGTAAAGGCGACGTTATAGCCCGCCCGGGCAAAGGCCAGCACCGCCGCCGCACCGATGCCGCGGCTACCGCCGGTGATGAAAACGTTATTTGTCATGGTAAAACCTCAATTCATTGCCCACTTGCTTGCCTCCCTCTGGGAGGGAGGTGCCCCGAAGGGGCGGAGGGAGAGAGCCTTGCCATGGCCCGAAATATTTCGGATGACCGCAAGGCTCTCTCCCCCACCGCCTGCGGGCGGAGCCCCCTCCCAGAGGGGGCCAAGAAAAAAGGCGCTATTTCTTTTTGCGTTTTTCCCGCAGCATCACAAAAAAATCCTGCAGCAAGGCCTGCGCCTCGTCCTCCAGCAGGCCCGATTCTATGACAGGATGGTGGTTGAACGGCAGGGCGAACAGATCGGTCAGGCTGCCGCAGCAGCCCGCCTTGGGGTCGCGTGCGCCGTAGACGACCCGCTTTAAACGGCTGTTGATGATGGCTCCGCTGCACATCGGGCAGGGCTCGAGCGTAACGAACAGCTCACACTGCCAGAGCCGCCAGCCGCCCAGCGCCTTGCAGGCCGCGTCAATCGCCATCAGCTCGGCGTGGTAGGTGGCATTTTTGCCGCTCTCCCGCAGGTTGTGGGCGCGGGCGACGATCTCGCCGTCCTTCGCGACCACCGCGCCGACGGGGACCTCGCCGAGATCGGCGGCGATCTTTGCCTCGTCCAGCGCGGCACGCATCAGTTCTTCATCGGTCATACTATCCCCTCAATGTACAAAAATTGCGGCGTAGGCCACAAGAAACAGCACCGTTGCGCAGTAGACCGGGCTGGTAAAAACGGTCAGCACATCCACGCCGGGGCGCAGTCCCGCCGAAAAGCTGAACCCCTGGCGGCGGGCGTTACAGATCATCCATGCGCCGAACGCCGGGAAGAACAGCAAAATGAACAGCTCCACACCGAAGGAGACCTCCGCCGGGGCGTAATACCGCAGATAGATCGTTAAAAATGCCAGCGCGTTGTTGACAAGGTGCAGCAGCATCCCCGGCAGGATGCTGCCCGAGCGCTCGGCCAGCCAGCCCAAAAACACGCCGCAGGCAAAGGCCGTCAGGCCCTGCGCAAGGTCGAGATGCAGCACACCGAACAGCAGCGCCGGGGCAAAGATGGCCGCCGCGCTGCCGCAGGGGCGCATCAATCCCTGAAACGCACCGCGGAACAGCAGTTCCTCCGCGATGGCGGGCATGACGCAGAGCGCCAGAAACTGCACGAGCAGCTCCGGCCCGCCGCTGGGCAGCATTTCACTGGTCGCAGGGCTACCTGTCAGGCGGTTGATGAGTGCGCCCGCCAGATTGGCAAGGTTCGCCACGCCGAGAAAAACCGGCAGGCAGAAGCCGGGGCTCCACGGTGCGGGCAGCATGATCCGCAGGTCTTTGGTTTTCAGCCGCGTGACCTTTAACAGAAAAACCAGCGTCAGCACGATGGCCCCCAGCCCGATGAGCAGCTGAAACAGCGCCGTGCTGACCCCGCTGAAGCCCAGCGGCTTGGCCAGACTGGCACCGGGGTGGGCCAGCCCCATCAGTGCGCTGACCAGCAGCGTGAGCAGGCCGCGAGCCAGAAGATATACAAGGGATGCCACCGCGCAGCCGCCTGCCGCGCCCCGCACCCCGCGAGATTTTGTCATGATTTTTTATCCTCCATATAAAGGCTTCCCCCTCCGGGGAAGGCTTTATTATCATCATACCACAATCCGGCCAATAAAAAAAGCCCCACCGGTGTGCGGGCCGGCAGGGCAAGGTTGGAGGGAGAGGAGTCTATTCATTGCCTGCGTTGTGCGCCGCAGGCATTGACTTTCTGCTACTATAATAGTACAGTATAGACATGAAGTAAAGCTACACTTTTTCATACATCACATGAATTTTTTTCACTATAGGAGATGCAGCTCATGACACTGACAGACTGCCAGCTGTTAAGCATTGTAGCACAGCTGGGTACCTTTGCCGCCGCGGCGGAGCGGCTGCACATCACGCCGTCCGCCGTCAGCCACGCGGTATCGGGCGTGGAGGCCGAGTGCGGCTTTCCGCTGTTCACCCGCACCAAAAGCGGCGTCACGCTGACCGCCGCCGCCGAAAAGCTCATGCCCTCCATCCAGCAGATGCTTGCCAGCAGCGAGTCGCTTGACCAGTCGATTGCCCAGATCAACGGGATGCACAAGGGCGCACTGCGGCTGGGGGTGTTCAACTCGGCCTGCGTGACCTGGCTGCCCAAGATCGTGCCGGGCTTCCGCGCAGCGTTCCCGGGCATCGACGTGCAGATTTACCAGGGGTCGTATGACGACATCACGGGCTGGCTGAAAACCGGCGCGGTGGAGCTGGGGTTCCTCTCCAACTCCAGCGCCCACGATCTGGATTTTGAGCCGCTCTATGATGACCGGCTCATCTGCATCGCGCCGCCCGACTACCAGCCGCGCCGCCCCGGCGTGGTGCGGGCCGAGGAGCTGCGCAGCCAGCCGTTCGTCAGCCAGCAGTCCGACGTGGATGCCGACATCCAGAGCTACTTTAAAAAGAACGACCTGCATGTGTCGAGCCGGTGCTACATCGTGGATGACCAGAGCATGATCGCAATGGTCGCCTGCGGGCAGGGACTGGCGCTGATGCCTGAGCTGATGTTCAAGGAGGGCGCAGCCAGCGCGGGGTGCCAGGTGCTGCAATTAGAGCCCGCCGCCAAGCGCACGATTGGTCTGGCGTGCCTGTCGCGGACAGCGCTCTCCCCCGCCGCCCGGGAATTTGTGGAGCACGCGCGGGCGTTTGCAAGGAAGCGGTGACCCACGCGGTAGGGGCCGGACATGCCGGCCCGCAGGTTTACGGTATTGCCCAAGGTTTCTCACTGCCGTAAACGGGCACGGCGGCCAGAGGGCCGGCCGCCCTACATGTGTCCCGGAAATATTTCATTGCGCAGTGCAGCAAAACACCCCCGTGCCGTTAAATCGGCGCAGGGGTGTTTTTACTTAGTTTCCCTCATCGTACTCCGCTACGGGCACATTCGCGTACTCGTCGGGGAGGTCAGGGGGCAGGGTCTGCATGTACTCGTGCATGGCCTCGGCCACGTTCTTGCTGTAGGCGACGGCCTCGACGACGGTGCGCGCACCCTTGACGGCATCGCCGCTGGCAAAGATGCCGGGGATGCTCGTGCGGCCCACCTCGTCGGTCTCAAACAGGCCGCGCGGGGTGGTTTTCAGATCTTTCGTGCTGTCGGTGATCGTCGTGCAAGGGCCCTGGCTGATGGACACAATGACACTATCCGCCGGGTAGAGCTTTTCGGTGCCGGGGATCTCGGTCAGCGTGCCGTCCTCGGCCTCGTTCAGGTCGATAAAGACAACGCCCTTGTCTGTGATCTCCAACGGCTTTTTGTTAAAGATGAAGTTCACGCCCTCCAGCTTGGCATAGCTTGCCTCGTACTCGCTGGCCGTAATGTGACTGGACAGCGAGAAGCACTCGAGATGCCGCGTGCCGTGGCGGAGGGCGGTGCGCGCCACGTCCATGGCCGCGTTGCCCGCGCCGATGACGATGACCCGATTGCCCAGGTGGTAGACATCGGGGTTCTGCAGATAGTTGATGGCGTAGTGCACGTTGCCGAGGCTCTCGCCCTTGATGTGCAGCGTGTTGGGCCGCCAGACGCCGGTGCCGATGAAGATGGCCTTGTAGCCGTCGCGGAACAGATCCTCAATTTTCAACGCCTTGCCCACGTCGGTGTTGGGGCGGACCTTGATGCCCTTTAAACGCAGATGGCGGTACTCGAAATCGTCCAGCACGGTCTTGGGCAGACGGAACTCCGGGATGCCGTAGCGCAGCACGCCGCCGATCTTATCGTGGCTCTCAAAGATCGTGACGTCGTAGCCGTAGCGCGCCAGGATGACCGCAATGGTCAGGCCCGCCGGGCCGGAGCCGATGATGGCGGCCTTTTTGCCGTTGGACGGCGCGGGACCCTGGGTCATTTGGCTGGCGTAGGTGGACGAGATGTAGTTTTCGATGACCGAGAAGTGCACCGGCGCACCTTTGATGCCGCGCACGCAATGGCCCTCGCACTGGTTTTCGTGGTTGCAGACCAGCGAGCAGACCGTCGTCAGGGGGTTGTTCTCAAACAGCATACGGCCCGCTTCGTCGAGCTTATTGGCCTTCAAAAGGCGGATGACCTCGGGAATATTGGTGTGGATCGGGCAGCCCTGCTGACAGCGGGGCACCTTGCAGCCAAGGCAGTGGTTTGCTTCGTCCATTACGTGCAGCGCCATGTTTTACTCCTTCATTTCGTACCGATTTTGCGCGTTAAAAATGCAACAATGTTGTATCACGCGCATTTTTTATCCATATAAAATTATATTACCACCGGCTTAGCTGTGAACGCAAGCCCCTTAGGCTGAATTTTTTCTCTACATAATGACGAAAAATCAACCGCCTTATTATGCAGTCTGCTGATTTTTGATGCCTCCGGGCCGGTTCGGGCCAGGTCTGCCAGCGCTGTTGCGGCGGGCAGCGACGCCTGTTTTAAACGCGGCAGCGCCGCTTTGCGTGCCCCCAGCACATGCAGGTACGGCGGCATTGGCAGTTCCGCCGGGAAGCCAAGCGCCGCGTCCAGCACCAGCCGCCGCAGACGCGCATGGGGATAGCGCTTGGTTTTCAAGCGGGTGTAGAGGTCGTCGAGGCTGTCGGCTTCCCGCACGGCGGCGGTCAGGCGGTTTTCCAGTCCCTCACTCACGCCGCGCACCTGCGCAAAATTCGCGGGGTCCTGCATCCGCAGCAGGGCCAAAACGGCGGTCTCGAGTCTTGCGCCGTCCAGCAAAAGGCCGTCCGCCGCAGCCCTGCCGTACAGCTCCGCCGCGCGGGCGGGCACGAACGGCTCCCAGTCGGGCTGCGGCAGGCCGCGCAGAAAGCTGGCGCTGGCCATCGGCGTGCCCGCGTGCGCCCCTGCCCCGCCGCCGTGCGCCGCGCCAAGCCGCGGCAGTGCCAGCGGCGTCAGAGCCGCGTGCCGGTGCAGGATCGCCTTGCAGTACTCGATGCCCAAAATGTTGTTGGGCGTGCGCAGCAGGCCGCCGGTGCCGGGGTGCAGCGCGTCGGCAGCCGCGGCCCGGGCGGCGGCATAGGTCATGCCGGTGGCAAGATTTTGACGGATGCGGGCGTTCAGTTCCTCCCCGTCCAGCAGGCGGGCCGTGTCCAGCAGAGCCGCCGCGTCGGGAGTCTCCGCACCGAAGGCCAGCGTATCACAGCCAAGTGCGGCCAGCAGGTGCACGCCCGCGGCGGCGAACTGCTCCGCCGTGGCGCAGGCGTAGGGCGCGGGCAGGGCTACCACAAGGTCAGCCCCGGCATCCAGCGCCGCGCGCACCCGCACGCTCTCGGGCAGAATCGGCACACCGCCGCGCTGCACCGTGCCGCTGCTCATGCAGACGGCAATACACTGTGCCCCTGCGGCGCGCACGGCAGCCAGCTGGGCCGCATGGCCGTTGTGGAAGGGGTCGTATTCGGCAATAATGCCTGTGAAATCCATAACAATTGGCTCCTGATTCTTTGGCGATAGATTGTTAAAAAAGTACTTTGGCGTTCTGTGCAAAAATTGTGCTATCTTGCAGAACTTGCGCTTGAAAATTTATTTATACCATTATATAATAAAATCAGCATTTAGGAAAGGGCAATCTACCCTGCCAATTTAAGGAGGATATTCCATGAAAATTCTGGTTATCAACTGCGGTTCTTCCAGCCTGAAGTACCAGCTGATCGATATGGAGGGCGAGAAAGTCCTCTGCAAGGGTCTGTGCGAGCGCATCGGCATGGAAAGCAGCATGATCACCCATGAGGCCAACGGCCATAAGGCAACCACACCCGCCATCTTCCCCACCCATACCGAGGCCTTTACCGAGGTCGTGAAGAAGATGACCACCGGCGAGGGCAAGGTCATCGACAGCGTTTCCGAGATCGACGCCATCGGCCACCGCGTAGTCCACGGCGGCGAGAAGTTCAAGGAGAGCTGCCTCATCACCCCCGAGGTCGTCAAGGCCATCCACGACCTGAGCCCGCTGGCTCCCCTGCACAACCCCGCCGCCATCCTGGGCATCGAGGCCTCCTACAAGGTCTTTGGTCAGGACAAGCCGAACGTGGCGGTCTTTGACACGGCTTTCCACTCCACCATGCCCCCGAAGGCTTATATGTACGCCATCCCCTATGAGTACTATGAGAAGTACGGCGTCCGTCGCTACGGCTTCCACGGCACGAGCCACAAGTATGTCAGCCACCGCGCCGCTGAGTTTCTGGAGGAGCCCATTGAGCGCCTGAAGCTGATCACCTGCCATCTGGGCAACGGTTCCTCCATCGCCGCAGTCGATCAGGGCAAGGTCATTGATACCTCGATGGGCATGACCCCGCTGGCCGGTCTGATGATGGGCACCCGCTGCGGCGACCTGGATCCTTCTGTGGTCAACTACCTGAAGTACAACCTCGAGATCACCGGCCACGAGCTGGACGAGATCCTGAACAAGAAGTCCGGTCTGCTGGGTGTTTCCGGCGTGTCCAGCGACAAGCGCGACGTCGAGGAGGCCGCCATGAACGGCAACAAACGCGCACAGCTGGCCAGCGACATGCTGAACTACCAGATCAAAAAGACCATCGGCAGCTACATTGCCGCGATGGGCGGCGTGGACGCCATCGTCTTTACCGGCGGCATCGGCGAGCATGACGCCGACTCCCGCGCCAAGATCTGCCACCACATGGATTGGCTGGGCATCCGCATCGACACCGACAAGAACCGCGATGCTCACAAGCAGAAGAAGGACGTTGTGGAGGTCACCGCCTGGGGCGCCCGTGTCCGCACGCTGATCATCGAGACCAACGAAGAGCTGATGATTGCCCGCGACACGAAGGAAGTCCTCGAGAAGTAAGTCTTACTTTTCTTGAAAGAAAAGTAAGCAAAAGAACTTTCAATATTTTTTCCCGGAAACGGGTTCTAGCGAGAGGCTGCAGCATGGGGTTTGACCTTGTGCGGCAGCCTCTTTTTATGGTATAGTCGGCATATATGCCGCCGTTTGTAGGGAGCGGTCTTGACCGCTCCGGGCAGGCTGCGGCAGCCGCCAGGTTCCTGGGGAGGGGTCAAGATTCCTCCCTACAGAGCAGACCATAAATAGGGTGCCGGCGTAAACTCGCGGGCCGGGCATGCCCGGCCCCTACAGTGCAAGCAAATTAAAAAGGGAGCCTGCCGATTCACGGCAGACTCCCTTTTTTGTGTTGCTATATTGGAGTTCTTTTGGTTACTTTTCTTGCAAGAAAAGTAACTTACTGCTGGGCGGCCTCGGCGCGCTTCTTGGCGATAGCGGCGAGGGCATCCTTGCGGGACAGGTTGATGCGGCCCTGCTGGTCGATGTCGGTCACCATGACAAAGATGGGGTCGCCAACGGCAACGACATCCTCAACATGCTCGACGCGGTGGTCGTCCAGCTTGGAGATGTGGACAAGGCCCTCCTTGCCGGGGGCAATCTCGACGAAGGCACCGAAGTTCATCAGGCGGGTCACACGGCCCTTGTAGATGGCACCGATCTCGGGGTCCTCGACAATCGTCTTGATGGTCGCAATGGCGCGCTTCGCGTCGTCCTGATCGACGGCGGAGATAAAGACGTGGCCGTCCTCCTCAATGTCGATCTTGCAGTTGAAGTTGGCGCACATCTCCTGAATGACCTTGCCGCCCTTGCCGATGACGTCCTTGATCTTGTCAACGGGGATCATCATGCTGAACATCTTGGGCGCGTACTTGGACAGCTCAGCGCGCGGCTCGGCGATGACCGGCTTGATGATCTCATCGAGGATGTACAGACGGCCCTTGCGGCACTTTTCGAGAGCTTCCTCAACGATGTCGTAGGTCAGGCCGTCGACCTTAATGTCCATCTGGATGGCGGTGATGCCGCGGCGGGTGCCGCCGACCTTGAAGTCCATGTCGCCGTGGAAGTCCTCGACGCCCTGAATGTCCAGCATCGTCATCCAGCGGCCGCCGTGCAGCGGGTCACCGTCGGTGATAAGGCCGCAGGAGATACCGGCAACGGGTGCCTTGATGGGCACGCCGGCATCCATCAGAGCCAGCGTGGAGCCGCAGATGGAGGCCTGCGAGGTGGAGCCGTTGGAGGACAGGACCTCGGAGACGCAGCGGATGGTATACGGGAACTCGGCCTGATCGGGCAGGACGGGAATCAGCGCGCGCTCGGCCAGGTTGCCGTGGCCGATCTCGCGGCGGCCCGGGCTGCGGGGTGCGCGGGCCTCGCCGACGGAGTACGGCGGGAAGTTGTAGTGGTGAATGTAGCGCTTGTACGGCGTATCAGACAGGTCGTCCATGAGCTGGGCGTCCTTGGTGGAGCCAAGGGTGCAGATGGTCAGGACCTGGGTCTGGCCGCGGGTGAACATGCCGGAGCCGTGCACACGGGGCAGCAGACCGACCTCGGCGGCCAGCGGGCGGATCTCGTTGATGCCGCGGCCATCGACGCGCTTGCTGTCCTCCAGCAGCCAGGTGCGGACGACCTTCTTCTGCAGCTTGTAGCTGATGAGGTCGAGGTCGGCGGCGGTCAGCTCGGGGTGCTCGGCGGCGATGGCATCCATAATGGGCAGCATCGCGGCGTCGCGGACGTTCTTGTCGTCGGTGTTCATCGCGGCCTTAACGTCCTCGAGGTGGTTGGCGTAAACGTCAGCCAGCAGGGCGTGGTCGAGCTCCACGGGGGTGAAGCTCTTTTTCGGCTTGCCGATCTCAGCGACGATGCTGTTGATGAACGCCAGCATCTTCCGGATCTCCTCGTGACCGGCGCGGATGGCCTTCATCATGGTCTCCTCGTCAACCTCGTTGGCACCGGCCTCGATCATGACGATTTTTTCCTCGCTGGCGGCCAGCGTCAGGGAGAGGTCGCTGTGCTCGCGCTGCTCCTTCGTGGGGTTCAGCACGATCTCGCCGTCCACCAGACCGACAAACACACCGGCAATAGGGCCGTTCCAGGGAATATCAGACATGGCGATGGCCAGGGACGCACCGTTCATGCCGGAAATTTCGGCAGAGCAGTCGGGGTCCTGGCTCATGACGGTCATGGTCACGCAGACATCGTTGCGCATATCTTTGGGGAACAGCGGGCGGATGGGGCGGTCCACAACGCGGGAGGACAGGATGGCGTGCTCGCCGGGGCGGCCCTCACGGCGCATGAAGCTGCCGGGGATACGGCCGGCGGCGTAGAGCTTCTCCTCAAACTCGACGCTCAGGGGGAAGAAATCGACGCCGTCGCGGGGCTTATCACTCATCGTGACGTTGCAGAGCACGCAGGTCTCGCCGTAGCGGATCATGGCGCTGCCGTTGGACAGACCGCACATTTTGCCGGTCTCGACCACAAACGGGCGGCCCGCAAAGGTCGTCTCGAACTTGCGGTAGTTGGGGAAGGTTTCCAGTCTGGATGCGAATTCGTAAGCCATGGGGATTCTCCTTCTTTGGTAGATTTTTACTTTCAGCGCTCCCCTGCCCCGGTTCTGTACAATAAAGCCAGCAGCCAAGCCTGTTGCTTGGGTGCTCGATTTACTGCACAAAACGCGGCGGGGGCGGCTGTAAAATACGGGTGCAGTGGATTTTTGTGATGCGCCGCGTTGTAGGCGGCGGCAGCACACATGTATAAAAAATCGGGCAGAGTGCAAATGCACCCTGCCCGTTTTTGCGAAAATTACTTACGCAGACCCAGCTCAGCGATCAGGGCACGGTAACGGTTGATGTCCTTCTTCTGCAGATAGGCCAGCAGATTACGGCGGCGGCCGACCATCTTGAACAGGCCGCGGCGGCTGTGGTTGTCATGCTTGTTGGTCTTGAGGTGCTCGGTCAAGTGGTTGATACGAGCGGTCAGCAGAGCAACCTGGACCTCCGGAGAACCGGTGTCACCCTCGTGGATGGCTGCCTTGGCGATGATGGGCTGCTTATCGATAGCGGATTTCTGGCTCATGGGTATATACCTCTTTCATAAAAATGTATTAGCCGTCGGCGCAGTAAGGGGTAGTTGGAACCGTTGAGGCATACGCCCCATACCGGGCCGCGGTAACAAGAATTAGTATACCACAACATTTTGCGGAATACAAGAGCATTTGCGGCATTTTCGCAATTATTTTGCGCCGTTCAGGGCCGCAAAATACGCCTTGCTCTCGTCGGCGGCGTGGTGGATGAGGGCCGCCAGCTCGTCCATCGAATTGAACTTGCGCACCGGGCAGAAATATTTGTGAAATTCCAACACCGGCTGCTGACCGTAGACATTGCCGGAGAAGTCCGGCACAAACGTCTCGCAGGTCACGGCGGCGTTTTCACTGCTGTCCACCGTGGGGCGCTTGCCGATGCCGGTGGCTGCGGGCCGCCACTGGCCGTCCAGATAAATGCGGGTCAGGTAGACGCCCGCGCAGGGCTGGAGGGCCGCAGCGGGGTAGTTCTGGTTCAGCGTCGGCGTGCCGAGCTTTCCGCTGCCGATGCCCTTGCCGTGGACAACGGGCCAGTCGATGGCGTAGGGTGTGCCGAGCATGGCGTTGGCGTCGTCGAGACGGCCCTCCTCCAGCGCGGCGCGGATGCGGGTGGATGAGACGGTCTGCCCGCCGTACTGCGCCATCGGCACGATATGCACGCCGATGCCGAGAGGTGCGCAGAGCTCCCGCAGACGCTCCACGTTACCGGCGGCGCGGGCTCCAAACGTAAAGTTGTCGCCGCAGAACAGCTGCTTTGCGTTAAAGCAGTCCACCAGCACCTTTTGCACAAAATCCTCCGGCGTCAGCGCACGGAACTCGTCAAACGGTGCCTCCTGGTATTCCTCGATGCCTAAGCTTGCAACGCGGGCGTGCTTCTGCGGCAGCGAGAGGATGCGCCCGCCTTTCAGCGTACTGCTGGCGGGCAGCTCAAACGTGAAGGCCGCAGCGGTCAGACCGCCGGCCCGGGCGCATTCGACGGCAGCCCCCAGCACGGCGCGGTGGCCGCAGTGGACGCCGTCAAAATAGCCGAGCGCCACAGCACTGCCCTGCGGGGCGTGGATGGGCGTCAGCCTTTGATAAATTTGCATTGGGCAGTCAGCCCCTTTCGCAAAATAGTTTTTCGACCTTGAGCACGCCGTCCTCGACGCTGGCCAGACCCAGAAACGCGCCGGTCTCATCGTAGGTGCGGTAGCGGCCATCGGCGGCAGCGTAATGGCTCGTCGGGCAGCCGTTGAGCAGGTGCGCCTTGACGCCGCTGTTGACGTGCAGGGCGGGCAGCGGCGTAAAGACTGACTCGATCGGCAGTATCCAGCCGTTGGTTTCGAGTTCCCCGTTCTCGGCGGCGGCTAAAATTTCCGGCAGTGTGTGGCACTGGGCCAGACTGAACACACCGGCCTGCGTGCGGCGCAGGGCGGACAGCGTGGCGGGCACGCCGAGGGCGTCGCCGATCTCCTCGGCCAGCACGCGGATGTAGGTGCCCTTGGAGCAGGCGACGCGGACGGTGTATTCGTCGGGCGCAGGGCTGCCGAGGTATTCGATGTCATAGATCGTGATGGGGCGGGGCGTGCGCTCAACGGTCTGGCCCTTGCGGGCAGCTTTATACAGCGGTTGGCCGTTGATTTTCACCGCGCTGTACATCGGCGGCAGCTGCATACGATCCCCGCGGAACTGCGGCAGTACGGCGCGCAGCTCGGCCTCCCCCACCGTGACGGGGGCAGTTTCCAGCGTCGTGCCGGTCACGTCGCCGGTGTCGGTGCGCAGGCCCAGACGCAGCGTAGCTTCGTAGGTTTTATCGTGGTCAAGCTGGCGGTCAGCGGCGGAGGTCGCCTTGCCGATAAACACCGCGAGCACACCGGTGGCCATAGGGTCCAGTGTGCCCGAGTGTCCCAGCTTGCGTGTGCCCAGTGCGCCGCGCAGCTTGGCCAGCACATCAAAGCTGGTCCAGCCTGCGGGCTTATCGACGGGCAGAATGCCGTTTGGCGTTTGCATAGCAGGGTTCCTTTTCTGTTGTGGATTTAAAGGCTTCCCCCTCGGGGGAAGCTGTCACCGAAGGTGACTGATGAGGGCAGACTTTCCGCTATTGCCCGTTCATGAGCGGCCACGGGAACTCCCCCCCTCATCCGGCCTTGCTTCGCGCGGCCACCTTCCCCCAATGGGGGAAGGCTTTATTGCGCTTTCTCCGCGTCGGCGCGGTCCAGTTCCTTTTTGACTTCCTCGAGGATCGCGTGCTTGGCGTTGTCCGGGTTGCCGCTGATCTCGCAGCCGGCGGCGCGGGGATGCCCGCCGCCGCCAAGACGCCGCGCAATGTTGCAGGCGTTGGTGTCGTGCCCGGTGCGCACACTGATCTTGAAGCTGCCGTCCTTCTGCTGGCGCAGGGTCAGACCGACCTCGACGCCCTCGATGGAGCGCGGCAGGCTCGTCAGATCCTCCAGCTCGGCCCCGGCCACACCTGCGGCCTGGATCTGGTCCCAGGTCAGGCAGATGAGCGCACAGCGGTCATCGTAGTAAAACTCCAGGCTTTCTAAAGCCATGCGTTCCGCGATGACCCGCGCGTGGGAGCGGCTCTCGAACAGACGCTCGTTCAGCCTTTCCACGTCGGCTCCGGCCTCGATCAGAGCCGCTGCCGCCTTGTGGGTCTCCGCCGTCGTGTTGCTGAACCGGAAGCAGCCGGTGTCCGTTGCCACACCCGTATACAGGCAGGAGGCAATTTCCGGCGTGATCTTCGCGCCCATCTCGGGGATGAGCGTCGTCAGCAGCTCGGCAGATGCGGCAGCCCCGGCGTCCACCAGCGTCTCATAGGCATAACCGCTGTTCGAGCCGTGGTGGTCGATGCACAGATTGACATGCTCGGCGTATTCCTGAATGTTGTTGCGTTCGCCAAAAAGCTGAATGCCCGCAACATCCACCGCCACCACAAACGCGGGGCGGAAGCTGCCGTCAAACACCGTGATGGGCATGTAGTCATACATGGCAGGGATCGGATCACTGCACAGCACGGCGGCATTTTTGCCCAGCTGCTGAAGCGCCAGGCAGAGCGCCGTGCCTGAGCCGATGGTGTCACCGTCGGGGTTTTTATGGCACAAAATCAGGATGTCATCTGCAGCAAGCAGACGCGAAACAACCGTCTCGCGGTCTACGTTCTGAGTCATAGGTTCCTCTTTTCTAACTGGGCTGCTTTACTCTGCGTCAGAGTCAGGCTCAATGTCCAGCTCACCCAGCAGCTTGTTGATGTGCGCGGCATAGGCTGCGCCTTCATCTTTGACGAATACAAAGCGCGGTGCCTTGCGGATGTGCATCCGGCGGCTGACCTCGGTGCGGACATGGCCGGACGCCTTATTCAGCGCCTTGACCACCGGCTCCGGGCCGCCCTCACGGCCCATGACGCTGATGTAGACCTTGGCCTGATCGAGGTCGGGGGTCACATCCAGACGGGTCACGGTCAGCAGACCGCCCGTCACACGGGGGTCCTTCATCTCGCCGATGATGGCGATCAGCTCACGCTTCATATCCTGGGCCATACGGCCATGGTTTTTGGTTGGCATTTACTTTACCTCTGCAATCAATCGCGGTACTCCTCCATCTTGAAGCACTCAAAGACGTCGCCTTCCTTGATGTCCTGGAACTTGGCCAGGGTGATGCCGCACTCAAAGCCCGCGGCAACCTCCTTGGCGTCATCCTTGAAGCGCTTCAGGCTGGCGATGGAATCCTCGCAGATGACGATGCCGTCACGGACCAGACGCAGCTGTGCGTCGCGGGTGATCTTGCCGTCGGTAACGCGGCAGCCTGCGACGGTGCCGACGCTGGAGATCTTGTAGACCTGGCGGACCTGGGCCTCGCCCAGGGCGACCTCGCGGACCTTCGGGGCCAGCATGCCCTTCATAGCGTCGGAGACATCGTTGATGGCGTCGTAGATGACGCGGTACATACGCATCTCAACGCCGGTCTGCTCAGCCTCGGCCTTGGCGACGGCGTCGGGACGGACGTTGAAGCCGATGATGATGGCGTTGGACGCATCGGCCAGAGAGACGTCGGACTTGGAGATGGCACCGACACCCGCATGGATGACGCGGACGCGGACCTCGTCGTTGGAGATCTTCTCGAGGCTCTGCTTGACGGCCTCGGCGGAGCCCTGGACGTCCGCTTTGACGATGATGGGCAGCTCCTTCATATCGTTGGCAGCCATCTGGTCAAACAGGTTATCCAGCGTGACCTTGGTGTAGGCGGCAAACTGCTTCTCCTTGGCCTCGGCGGTGCGCTTGTCAGCCAGCTCACGGGCGAGGCGCTCGTCCTCGACAGCCTCGAACAGCTCGCCGGCCTCGGGGACCTCGGTCAAGCCGGTGATCTCAACAGGCGTGGACGGGCCGGCCTCGGTGATCTCCTGGCCCTTGTCGTTGCGCATCGTGCGGACACGGCCCACAGCGGTACCGGCGATCAGGCAGTCGCCCTTGTGCAGGGTGCCGTTCTGGACCAGTAGAGTTGCGATGGGACCCTGGCCCTTGTCCAGACGGGCCTCGACGACAGCGCCCTTGCCGCGGCGGCTCGGGTTGGCCTTCAGCTCCATGACCTCGGCCTCGAGAACGATACGCTCGAGCAGGTCGCTGATGCCCATGCCGGTGACGGCGGACACAGGGATGCAGGCGACGTCGCCGCCCCAGTCCTCGGGCACGATCTCGTACTTTGTCAGCTGCTCCTTGACGCGCTCCGGGTTGGCGGTGGGCTTATCCATCTTGTTGATGGCGACGATCAGCTTGACGTTGGCGGCCTTGGCGTGGTTGATGGACTCGATGGTCTGGGGCATGATGCCGTCATCGGCAGCGACGACCAGGACCGCAATGTCGGTCATGTTCGCGCCGCGGGCACGCATCGAGGTGAACGCCTCGTGGCCCGGGGTGTCCAGGAAGGTGATGACGCTGTCATTGCTCTTGACCTGGTACGCGCCGATGGCCTGGGTGATGCCGCCGGCCTCACCCTTGGTGACATTGGTCTTGCGGATAGCGTCCAGAATGGAGGTCTTGCCGTGGTCGACGTGGCCCATGACGACAACGACGGGCGGACGCTCGACCAGATCGGCAGCGTTGTCCTCCTCCTGCACGAACAGGCGCTCCTCGATGGAGACGTGGACCTCATGCTCGACCTTGGCATGGAACTCCTCGGCGATCAGGGCCGCGGTGTCGAAATCGACAACGTCGGAGATGGCGTGCATCTCGCCCATCTGCATGAACTTGGCAACGACCTTGGCGGCGCTCTGCTTCAGACGGGTGGCCAGCTCGCCGACGGTGATCTCGTCGGGGATGGAGATCTTCAGCTGCGCGTTGCGGGCCTTTTCCAGCTGGATGCGCTGCAGGCGCTCGGCCTCGGTCTCGCGGCGGCGGCCAAACTGCTGGCCGCGGCGGTTGTTGCGGTTGTTGAACTTTTCTTTCTTGCCGGTGGGCTGGTTCTTGCGCTTGCTGGGCATGTTGCGGCTGTCGGCCAGGTCGTCATAGCGGGCGTTGAACTTGTCAACGTTCACGTCGACGGTGCGGGTGTCAACGGACACCTGCGCGCGGTTGACCTGGACCTGCTCGGTCTTGACAGGCTCTTTAATGCCGGTATCGGCGGCCAGCTCCTGCAGGGTGACGCGCTTCTCGCTGCGCTTTTCCGCCTGCTTCTCGGGCTTGCGGCTGTCTTTCTTCTGCTCGGGCTTCGGCTCCTTCTTGGCGGCGGGCTTGGGCTGCTCCGCAGGCTTGGGCTCGGCAGCGGGCTTCTGGGCTGCGGCGGGCTGCTTCTTCGGCTCGGGCTTCTTTTCTGCCTTCGGGGCCGGGGCAGGCTCCTTGCCGCTGGCAAGGTAGGCGTCGAGGCTGTCCTCGGCGTTCTCGCGGGTCAGGGTCTCCAGCAGGACGTTGAGCTCTTTTTCCTCAAACGTGCCGGCGGTCTTATAGGCTTCGCCGGTCACGCCGGAAACGGTCTCAACGACCTTTTTGGCGGGCATGCCGAACTCCTTGGCAACATCAGCAATCTTGTATTTAAAATCCATATAGTGTGGTCCTCCTCATCAAAGGTATTTTGCGCACAGCTGTGCAAGGTGTTCGTCGGTCACGCCGAACACGGCGGCGGGCTTGGGGGTAAGCATGGCCAGGTCAGCGCTGGTCAGGGGCATCTGCTCGCAGGCGACGATGCCGTCGCAGGCGTCCTTCATATGGCTGACCGTGCGCTCACTGGCGTCCGAGGTAAGCAGCACCAGGGCCACTTTGCCGCGCAGTGCGTTTTCCTGTACGCGGTCATACCCGTGCAGCAGCTTGCCGGCCTTGCGGCACAGCCCCAGTGCACCCAGCAGCGGGTGCTGATCGTTATTCATGGCTCGCCGCCTCCTTTGCACTTTGCTCCGCACAGGCGATCTCCTCGGTCAGGCGGTCATAGATACCGTCCGGGATGGGGACCTCAAATGTGCGTTCGAGCCGCTTGGCCTTGCGCGCCTTGGCAAGGCAGGCAGCCGAGGGGCACAGATACGCGCCGCGTCCCGGTGCCTTGCCGCGCAGATCAATACTGATCTCGCCCTCGGGGCTGCGCACGACGCGCACCAGTTCGCGCTTGGGGCGCTGGGCATTACAGCCCACGCACCGGCGCACGGGGATCTTTTTTTGCTTTAGCTGCTGCAACTGGCAGACCTCATTTCTAGAGAATAGATAAGAGATAAAAGATAAAAAATATAGTAGACCGAGGCGCTGCACGCCGCTCGAAATTGCTCTGCCGCCGTAGGGGCGCATTCTATATGCGCCCGTGCTGCCTTACGGGAGCGGGCCGGGCGGATATAGAATCCGCCCCTACGGTTTTGGCCCTGCCAAAACTCCACATTTTATATTATCTTTTATCTATTATCTTTTATCTTTATTATTTATTCCTCGTCCTCGCCGTAGTAGCCGGACTCGGGGCGGATGTCAATATTATAGCCGGTCAGATGGGCGCACAGGCGCACATTCTGGCCCTTGTTGCCGATAGCCAGGCTCAGCTGGTGGTCGGGCACGGTCACGCGGCAGCTCTTGGTCTCGCCGGGCAGCAGTTCGACCTTGACGACCTTGGCCGGGGACAGGGCCGCGGAGATAAACTCGGTGATGTCCTCGCTCCAGCGGATGACATCGATCTTCTCGCCGTTCAGCTCCTGGACGATCTTCTCGACGCGGACGCCGCGGGCACCGATGCAGGCACCGACGGGATCGACATCGGGGTTCTTGCTCCAGACAGCCAGCTTGGTGCGGGCACCGGCCTCACGGGCGATGGCCTTGACCTCAACGGTGCCGTCGTAGATTTCGGGGACCTCCAGCTCAAACATACGCTTGACCAGGCCGGGATGGGTGCGGCTGATGGTGACGCGGGGGCCGCGGTCCGTTGCCAGTACATCCACGACATAGACCTGCACGGTCTGGCCCTCGGTGAAGGTCTCGCCGGGGACCTGCTCGTTGCGGGGCAGCACAGCGCTGCCGCCCTTGCCCAGATCCAGCACAACGTTGCCGCGCTCGGGGTCTATGGAGACGACGGTGGCGGCGATCAGCTCATGTGCGCGGGACTGCATCTCGCTGCACTGCAGGTTGCGCTCACCCTCGCGCAGGCCCTGACGGATGACGTGCTTTGCGGTCTGGGCAGCAATGCGGCCAAACTCCTTGGTCTTGAGGGGCGTGACCATGCGCTGGCCGACCTTGTAGCTCTTGCGGACCTTCTGGGCATCCTCCAGGCTGACCTGGGTGTGGGGGTTCTCGACCTCCTCCACGATGTCACGCAGCAGGCTGGCACGGAACGCGCCGAGCTCGGGGTCAATGTCCACAACGACGTTGTCGTCCTCGACCTCGTAGTCCTTCTTGACCGCAATGACGATGGCCGCCTTGATCTTGTCGATCAGGTAGTCCTCGGGCAGGCCGCGCTCCTTTTCCAGTGCAGAAAGGGCCTCAAAAAATTCGTTGTTCGCAGTAGCCATGTTTCTGGTTTCCTCCCAATTATATTTCAAGTACACGCAATACAGTAGTTACAATCGCTCTCTTGCCTTCCCTTTAAAGGGTTTGCCTCCGTAGGGGCCGGACATGTCCGGCCCTGCACAGAAGGGCAAAATCGAGTTTGCGGGAAAGCCGCGGGCCGGGCATGCCCGGCCCCTACAAGACAGCCCCGCAGGTCAAATCAGCCGAACAGATCCTCGTCGTCGCAGAGCTTGACGTAGCCGGCGCTCTTGACGGGGAAGGCGTAGGTCTCCTCCCCGTCGGTCAGGGTCACATTGCCGTCGGCATCCAGCCCCTGCAGGATACCCGCATAGTCGCGGCGGCCCTGCTCGTCGGGGCGGATCAGATGCGCCGCGCACTTCTGGCCCTTGAGCTGCTCGTAGTGTTCGGGGCGGGTCAGGCGGCGGCCCAGGCCCGGGCTGCCGACCTCGAGGTAGTAGCTCTGTTCAATGGGGTCTGCCTCGTCCAGCAGCGGATCAATGGCGCGGGAGACAGCCTCGCAGGTGTCAGTGTCCAGCGGCTCATCGCGGTCGATCAGCACGCGCAGGAACCAATCCGGGCCCTCCTTTTCAAAGCGGACATCCCACAGGCGCAGGTCCATCCCCTCAACAACGGGGCGGACGAGCGCTTCGACGACCTTGACCGCGCTGCCCTGCTGCGGTTTACCGGGTTTTGCCATAAAAATGCTCCAATCATAAAAAGAAAGCGGACCTTGCGGCCCACTTTCAGTAAAATCATCATCGAACACTAAGAATATACCATACTCTGCCGCAAAAAGCAAGCCCCTGCAGCGGGATTTTGCCTTTTATCGGGCTTTTTAAGCGTGCATTTTTTGCGGAGTTTTCTTGAAATGCCGCGCAGCGGGCTTTTCAATGAGATAGTAGGCCGCTATGCTCACCGCCAGCGCCGCCAGCCAGTACAAGGCCTCCGCCCGCCGCATCCACGCGGTGTCGCCCAGCTGGTTCGGCGGGGTCGTACCGGTCCAGGCGGGCAGGTGCAGGTCATACTTTAAAAATACGGTCAGCTGCTGGTGCCACAGATAAAAGCTGTAGGTCAGCGCCGACAGCCACGCCAGCGCGCGCCGCACCGGGCGGGGCGGGGTCAGGCCCAGCCCGAAGCAGACGAGCATCGCTGCTGCGGCCAGCGCCAACGGCATGCGGTTGACCAGCTGGTACCGCTGGAACTCCGCCGCATACGCCTGTGTGCGCAGCTGTGCATTGAGCCAGACCAGCGCCAACGCGCCGAGCACCGTACAGCCCGCGCGGGGTAAAAGCCGCTGCGTCCAGCCGCCGCGGGCCAGCTGTGCAAACACCAGTGCCGCGGCCAGCCCCACGGCCAGCACGCCGCAGAACGCAGGGAACTGATTGAACAGTGAGGAATAGGCGTCGCTGCCGTACTGCGGCAGCGCCCACAGCGTATAGCCCAGCTGCACGGCGCAGAGCGCACCCAGCGTGGGCAGCGGGCGTCTGACACAGAGCGGGGCCAGCAGCGGGAATACAAGGTAAAACAGCGCAAACACCGTCAGCGTCCAGGTCACGCCGTTGAGCCGGGTGGCAAGATAGCTCTGCGGAAACAGCTGCTGGGTCAGCGTCAGGTGCGCGGCCAGGTCGATGCCCAGCGTGCGGCTCCACCCGGCGCGGTGCAGGGCCAACACAAGGCTGAACATCAGGCTGGCGTAGTAGGCGGGCAGCAGCCGCACGGCGCGGCGGCGGTAGAACGCCGCCGGGCGGGTCAGCGGCAGGGGCCGCCCCTGCGCCGCCGCATTGGCCCACGGCAGAAACAGGCAGAACGCCGACAGCAGCACAAGCCAGTCTACGCCGACGCTGCCCGCCCGCAGCCAGTGGGCCGGGGCCGCGCCGCTGTACCAGCTCTGCTGCCAGATGTGGAACGCACCGACAGCCCAGGCCGCCAGCACCCGCAAAAGATCCGCAGCCGCCGGGCGGTCTGCGTCAATGGGCGCGGGCGTGCGGCTCAGAACGCCCATTCGCCGTTTTCAAAGATCGTGACTTCTTCCCCGCGCTTCGTGATGCCGGTGACGTGGGTATCCGCCGCGCCGATCATGACATCCTCATGGATGGCGGAGTTGTTCAGGCCCTTCTTCATCAGGTCGTCGCGGGTCATGGCAGAGCCGCCCCTGATGTTCGTCGGGTAGCCCGCGCCGAACGCAATGTGGCAGGCGGCATTCTCATCAAACAGGGTGTTGTAGAACAGCACGCCGCTGCGGTTGATGGGGCTGGAGGCGGGCACGAGGGCGATCTCGCCGATGCGGTTTGAATTCTCGTCGGTGGAGAGCAGCTCGGCCAGCAGGTCGGCATTCTTCTCGGCACCGTGCTCCACGACAACACCGTCCTTGAAGGTGACATGCCAGCCCTCGATCAGCTGGCCGTTGTAGGCGTAGGGCTTCGTGCCGTAGACGATGCCGTTTGTGCGCTCGCGGTGGGGCGCACAGAAAACCTCCTCGGTGGGAACGTTGGCGATGAACTCAATGCCGTCCTCGGTCTTGCTGGACGCGCCCTCCCAGGTGGCGTCGTCGGCCAGACCGACGGTCAGGTCTGTGCCGTTCGAGCTGGTCATGTGGATGCGGTCCAGCTCCAGCGCGTTCATGCGGTCGCGGCGGGCCTTGGTCACGGCGACATGCTTCTGCCACGCGCCGACGGGGTCACCGGTGGAGACGCGGCAGACGTCAAAGATCAGCGCCCAGAGCTTTTCAACAGCCTCGTCGAGCGGCAGCTCCGGGAACACCTTGGCGGCCCAGCCCGGAGCGGGCACAGCCGCCACGCACCACTGGACGCGGTCATTCATCGTGTACTCCTGCCAGGGCTTCATAAAGGTACGGCGCGCGAGGTTGACGCGGTTCAGCTTACCCGCATCGAGGCCCGCCAGTGCCTCGGGATCCTCGGCATGGATGGCCAGCGTGCAGCAGCCGTCCGGGTCCTCGGCGTAGTCGAGGTAGCTGCGCAGCTCATAGGGCTTCATGGCAGTCAGGTCCTTTTCGTCGGCCAGCTCCATGTTCAGGCGGGTGAGCTTATCGTCCTCCCAGCGGACGACGACGGTCTTGGCCCCGGCCTCATAGCCCGCGCGGACGCAGGCATGGGCGAAGTCGGGCATCGTGACCGGGCAGCGGACGATAAAATTCTGGCGCGGACGCACATTGACGCCCACCTTGACGATAAAATCAGCGTAGAGCTGGAGGTAATGTTGGTTCATTGCGAGTGGCTCCTTTTATAATATATTTGGTTGTATTGTACCATAAAGTGGGCGGTAATGGCAAGGCGACGGCAGCTACGGGTGGTGCGTAGGGCGGGGTGCCCTCACCCCGCCGGGATGCCGCACGGTAGGGGCCGCACATGTGCGGCCCTCTGCCTTTCCGCAGGAAGCCGCCTGCCTTACACTACCGGGCCGGGCATGCCCGGCCCCTACCGCTCTGTCACTACCAAAAAACAGGCCGCCCGCCCGGGCAGCCTGTCGCAAAGCTTATTTTTCGACCATCATATCCGCGGCCTTGTACAGATCGCCGCAGCTCATGCAGACGACAAGGTCTCCCTTTTTGGCGTTCTGCCTGACCCAGGCGGCGGCACCCTCGAGGCCGTCCACCACGACACTGCCGGGCAGCTTAGCGGCCAGATCCTCGCTCCTGACGCTGCCATCGTCCTTCTCGCGGCCGCCCATGATGGGCAGCAGTACGACCTGATCGGCAGCACGCAGCACCTTGGCGAAGTCGTCCATCAGCATCTTGGTGCGGCTGTAGGTGAACGGCTGATGCACGGCAATGACGCGGTCATAGCCCATCTCCTTGGCCGTCGCCAGCGTGGCGGCCAGCTCGGTGGGATGGTGGGCGTAGTCATCGACGATGACCGCGCCGTTGCACTCGCCCTTGATCTCAAAGCGGCGGCCCGTGCCGTGGAACTGCTCGGCTGCGCGAACGGCGTCCTCGGGCTTGAGGCCCAGCGGGCGCACGCAGCAGCACATGGCCAGCGCATTGTAAATGTTGTGGTAGCCGGGCACGCCCAGCTTGATGTGGGCGAAGTGCTCACCGAGTTCGAGGACATCGAACTCAAAGAAGCCGGGCTTGTACTCGCCGATGTTGACGGCGCGGAAACGGGCCTCCTCCTCGATGCCGAAGCTCAGGACCGGACGGTCAATGGAGTTCACGACGTCCATCGTGTTCTTGTCGTCCATGTTAAAGACAACGGTGCGGGACAGCAGCGCAAACTTCTGGAACGCCAGCTTGAGCTTGCCCATCGTGCCGTAATATTCCAGATGGTCGTTGTCAATGTTCAGGATGACGCCCACCGCGCAGGTCAGATGCAGGAAGGTCTCGTGGTACTCACAGGCTTCGATGACAACGCTCTGGCCGCTGCCGGCCTTGCCGTAGCCGCCGATCAGGGGCAGCTTGCCGCCGATGACCGCCGCCGGGTCCCTGCCCGCCAGCTCCAGCATTGTGGTGATCATGCCGGTGGTCGTCGTCTTGCCGTGGGTGCCCGCCACGCCGATGCTCTGGGCATGGGTACGGCTGATGTAGCCCAGCATGACGCTGCGCTCAACGGCTTTGATGCCGCGGGCGCGGGCAGCCTGCAGCTCGGGGTTATCGTCATGGATGGCGGCGCTGTAGACCACAAGGTCCGCGTTGCCGACGTTGGCGGCGTCATGCCCGATGCAGACGCGCACGCCGAGGGCACGCTCGGCCTCGGTGTTTTTGGTTTCCTCGACGTCAGAGCCGGTGATGGCATAGCCGCGGCTGTGCAGGATCTGGATCAGCGGATAGGTGCCGGAGCCGCCGCAGCCGATGAAATGGATCGTGCGGACGCCTTCGAGCAGCTTGGGGTCATACATACTAAAAACCATAACAGTGGTCACCTCAAAATTTATCCGCTGCCGTAGGGGATGGCACGCGGTATACTTAACTATATTACGGAGTAATTATACTATTTTTCTGCAACAAAATAAACACTTTTTTTGAAATTGCAGCCTGACCGACCAATTTTTGGGTAAAAGGCACAAATTCAGGGAGCCAAAACACAGCAATACGTCGAGGGTGCCGCTTGCGCCGCGGCTTTGACGGCACAAAAAACTTTTTACGGTACGATAAACGCCGCCCTTGCTCTGTGATTTTTCTGGCTTTTTCCGGCACCGCCTGTTATAATGAAGAAAACCGCAGGAGGGATGCAGAATGGCAAAGCTGATTTGGGGCATTGACCCGCTGGCCGTGTCACGGCTGGGACGCACGGCGAAAAAGCCGCCGTTCACGAAAAAGGAGCTGGCGCGCATCGGCATTCCGGCGCACAAGATCCCCCGCGTGCAGGAGGAGCTGGCGCGATTGACGGCAGATAAGACCCTGACCCGGGAGGAATTGGGGAGACTGGCGGAGGAAATCAGCTGGCTTTTGCTGTGAGCTTGCCTTCCCCCTCGGGGGAAGGTGGCCGAGGCCCCGCCCGAGGCCGGATGAGGGCAAAGTCGCCGCCATTGCTCCATAAACTGGCAGCCTCGGCAAGGTTTGCCCTCATCAGTCAGCGGGCGGGGCCGCTGACAGCTTCCCCCTCGGGGGAAGCCTTTTTTCGCAAACTGCCCTTGTTCCCTCCCGCAACCTATGCTATAATAAGCGTATCGTGCCAAATTCATCCGGCGCGGTGGGAAAAACGCTTTGTGTGGCAGCCAGCCATGCGGAAGGAGTAACGTAATGAAGAACAGTGAAAAGACCCTTGACATGATCGTGAACCTGTGCAAAAACCGCGGGTTCATCTATCCGGGCAGCGAAATCTACGGCGGCCTGGCCAACAGCTGGGACTACGGCCCTCTGGGTGTCGAGTTCAAGAACAACGTCAAAAAGGCATGGATGAAGAAATTCGTACAGGAAAGCCCCTACAACGTTGGGCTGGACGCTGCCATCCTGATGAACCCCCAGACCTGGGTGACCACCGGCCACGTGTCCAGCTTCTCGGACCCGCTGCTGGACTGCCGCGCCTGCAAGAGCCGCCACCGCGCGGACAAGCTCATCTCCGAGTGTGAGCAGGGCAAGGGCGTGGACGTCGATGCCATGACCTTTGACGAGATGGACGAGTTCATCGCCACCCACCCCGAGGTCGTCTGCCCCGTCTGCGGCAAGCATGACTTCACCCCCATCCGCAAGTTCAACCTGATGTTCAAGACCGCCATCGGCGTGACTGAGGATTCCTCCTCCACCTGCTACCTGCGCCCCGAGACCGCGCAGGGCATCTTCGTCAACTTTGCGAACATCCAGCGCACGACCCGCCGCAAGCTGCCCTTCGGCGTCTGCCAGGTCGGCAAGGCATTCCGCAACGAGATCACCCCGGGCAACTTCACCTTCCGTACCCGCGAGTTCGAGCAGATGGAGTGCGAGTTCTTCTGCAAGCCCAACACCGACCTGGAGTGGTTCGCCTACTGGAAGGACTACTGCAAGAACTGGCTGCTGAGCCTTGGCATCAAGGAAGAAAATCTGCGCCTGCGCGACCACGAGCCCGCCGAGCTGGCCTTCTACAGCCGCGCCACCACCGACATCGAGTACGCCTTCCCGTTCACCGACTGGGGCGAGCTGTGGGGCATTGCAGACCGCACCAACTACGACCTGAGCCGTCATCAGGAGGCCTCCGGCAAGAGCCTCGAATACTTCGACCCCGAGACGAACGAGCACTACATCCCCTACGTCATCGAGCCGTCTCTGGGCTGTGACCGTGTGGCGCTGGCCTTCCTGTGCGAGGCCTACGACGAGCAGCACCTCGTGGACGCCAAGGGCAAGGAGGATGTGCGCACCGTGCTGCATCTGCACCCCTATCTGGCACCGTTCAAGTGCGCCGTGCTGCCCCTGTCCAAGAAGCTGGGCGACAAGGCGATGGAGATCCGCAACGAGCTGGCCAAGGACTTCATGGTCGACTACGACGACGCCGGTTCCATCGGCAAGCGCTACCGCCGTCAGGACGAGATCGGCACCCCGCTGTGCATCACCGTGGACTTCCAGACTGTCGGCGACGACAAGGTCGAGGCCGACGGCTGCGTGACCGTCCGTGACCGCGACACGATGGAGCAGGTCCGTATGCCCATCAGCGAGCTGCGCGACTACGTGGCCAAGAAGGTTGCGTTCTGATTTAGCAGCGTTATAAAGTAAAAAACCTGTCTGCACTGATTGTGCAGGCAGGATTTTTTTGTTTGTGGAAAACGGTAAACAGCCGGATGTGAGAACCGAACCGGTTTACCCTACCTTCTCCACCGTCACACTGTTGACGGTGACATTTGCGTCGTCCAGCGTGTGGACGGCGGTGCGCCAGTAGTGGAGCATCTCGGCGGCCGTAAACTCAAAGGTCATTTCGTTCGGGTCGATGCCGGTGAAGTCGATGTCCAGCTTGTAGGTTTCCTGATTGATGAGGCCGTACCGAGCGTAAATATAGCTGTGGTCAAAGCCGCTGCCGGTCAGCGTGACGCGGTAGCGCCCGGGGAAAAGCGTCCATTCCTCGGTCATCATCTCGCCGCCGGTTTCCAGCCCTACACTGCCGTCGGCAAAATGGGCGTTGATGAGGTCGGACTTTGTCAAATCCATCGTGTGGGCGGGCACTTCGGGCGCAGGCTCCTCCTCGATGCCGTCGATGGGCTCGACGCTGCCGATCAGGATGTCGTCCAGCCTGTAATAGTGCAGGTCGCAGCTGTTCCGCGCCAGCTCGTCCTCGTCGATGAAGGCATAGAGCGTGTCAGCGGAAAGCTCGTTCAGCTCACCCGGCAGTGTGACCGCGGCCAGGTTGCCGTCCATGTGCGCCATGTAGAAGCTGTTCGATGTCCAGCCGTGGTCGGCGGCAAAATCCACCAGGTCCCAGAACTCGTTGTGCTCAAAGTCGAACGTTGCAAAGGCCAGATGACTGTATTTGCCGCTCGCGGCGACCTGCTCCCACACGGGGTCGGTCAGCAGGGTCTTATTCTCGTAGCGGAAGCCGTAGTAGTGGTAGTCCGTCCAGCGGTTGAACAACTCCGACCGCTGGCCCCAGCCCTGCGCCACGGCGCAGACTGCCAGCATCAGGGCGGGCGCGACACCGTTATCCCAAAAGCGCAGCACCAACCCGCAGCCAACGGCAGCCAGCAGCATGCCAGCCAGCCACGCAAGGCGTGCGCAGGACGAGAACATGGCCCAGAAGTCCATCAAAGGCTGCGGAATGGGCACGGTGAACAGCGTTTTTCCGTTCACCGTGATGGCGTTTCCGCCCGCGGCAATCAAATCCAGCACCAGCACTACAGCGCCGGCAATGAGCCAGTCGCGGTGGGCGGCAAAGAATTTTTCCGCCTTGCGGGCGTTGCAGACTATGCCGAACACCGCCAGCACCACGGCCAGCGATGTTCCGATGCCTGCATAAACATTTTGCTCCCAGCTTTGCGCCAGCCACGGCACAAACAGGCCGAAGTAATCCGCGCCGCTGAGGTAGCCGTTGGAGTAGCCTGCAAAGTTGACAGTGAACGCCCCCAACAGCACCAACTCCGCCAGCGCCGCAGCACAGAACGCTGCAATCGGTGCCAGCACAGCCGCCGGGCCTCGCTTTTGCAGGGCGCGGCGCACCGCGTATCCCACAAGCACAAGACCGACCATCGGCAGATAATAGAGGTGGATGCCTGCGCACAGCAGCCCCATGCCGCCCCAGATAAGGCAGGCGCGTCGGGGCGTGGGCATAAGCTCGTCACTGCGCAGCCAAAGGTAGAGTGCCAGCAGCACAAGCCAGTTGGCGGCCAGCGCCGTGTGGGCAAACATGCGGATCGTAAGCGCCGGGAACAGCACGAGCACGCCCGCGCCCAGCACGCTGCCCCACAGCTTGGCGGTCTGGCCGGGGCTCATGATGATGGCGACGGCAACCTTACTCTTGTCGTCCCGGCCAAATGTGGGCTGCACGCCCGCAATGCGGGCAATGACCGCCTGTGCCAGGCCGCCCTGCAGGGCATAGCAGAGCAGACCCCACCAGCCGAAATACTGGAACCGCGTGGGCAGAATCCCGCCCAGCAGCTTAAAGAACAGCGCCGCCAGCGGCAGAGAGTCCGTGAACAGCACACTGGTGCGGAACGGGTAGACCGCGTTGTAATTCGCGCCGATGTAGGGCAGATGCACCGGGCTGCGGCGGAAAAGCTCCCACCCCAGATAGTGCTGGATCGGGTCGGGGCTGAGGCTGTTCAGGATCCAGTCAACGCTCGTCGGGTCAAGCACCCGCACGCCGTAAACAGCCAGAAAGACCAGCACCCCCAGCAGTGCGCCAGTCAGCGGCCAGCGGTATTTTTTCAATGCTTTCATCTGACTTTCAGCGGACAAAGGTCGTGGACAGCGTGGTGGACCAGCTCTCACCCTTCTTCAAGATCGCGGCGCAGGGGCGCTGCTCCCAGTCGATGGGGCCGTTTTCCTCGCCGGGCAGGCTGTGCCACGGCTCAATGCAGATAAAGTGCAGCGGCTTCTTGGGCGCGGACCAGATCAGGGTGTACGGGAAGTCGGAGACATCGCAGATGACGCTGCGGCCCGTGTCCTTCTCAATGACCGAAACATGCGCACTGCGCAGATTGACCATGGCGTGGCTGTCGTTGTCAAACAGGTCGTCGGTCAGTTGGATAGCCTCGACGTTGCGGGCCAGATAGTAGCTCTGGCCGTTGAGCAGACCGTTGGGCTGAGCACTGACGCAGAGCGGCGACTCGACGCCGTCAAACCGGATCTCGTAGTCCTCGGTGACGTGGCGGTCATCGAAGGGCAGCGCAAAAGCCGGATGGTAGCCGATGCCGAAGCAGAGCTTGTCCTCGACGGGATTTTCGACGGTCAGCGTGTGGTGGACGGTCTCCCCCTCCAGCGTGAAGGTGGAGCGCAGCACGAAGGCATACGGCCACTTGGGCAGCGTCTCGGCGTTCGCGTGCAGCTCAAACTCCAGCAGATTGTCGGCGTGATGGGTCATCGTGTGCTCGACATCGCGGGCAAAGCCGTGCTGACCGCCTGCGTACTCCACACCCTTGGCCAGCATTTTGCCGCCGGTCAGCTTGCCTGTGTACGGAAAAAGAATCGGCGCATGACGCTTCCAGACCGCAGGGTCGGCCTGCCAGAGCAGCTCGGCCCCGGTGGGCTTATGGATGACACTGACCGGCTCGGCACCGTGGGAGTCGACAGTCAGGCGCAGAATGTCGTTTTCAATACTGTATTGCATGGGGAGTCCTCCTTTTTAAATATACAAATTGTATAGTATACAGACTGGAGATGTTAAAAAGCCTTTCCCCGTGGGGGAAGGTGCTGAACGAAGTGAAGCGGATGAGGGGCAAGTGTGCCGCGGCGACTCGTGAACGGGTGGTGTTGGGAAGCCTGGCCCTCATCAGTCAGCGGGCGGGGCCGCTGACAGCTTCCCCCCTAGGGGGAAGCCTTTTTGTATCAAAGCGGCAGCAGCTGCAGCAGCATACCCGTCGCAGCGCCGACGGCCCAGAGCAAGCCGGTCATGAAAAGGTTCTGCTTCCAGCTGGGGTTGACGCGCCAGAGCACAGCCAGGCCGACGCCCGCACCGGCAGTCAGGCCGGCGAACAGACTGCCGAAGCTGATGGCTCCCTGCACGTAGAGCTGGGCCAGCAGCACGCTGACCGCGCAGTTGGGCACTAGGCCGACCAGCGCCGTCAGCATCGGCTGGAAGATGCCCATGCCGGACAGCGCCGCCGTGATGGGCTCCTCGCCGAAGCCCTCAAACAGCAGACTGATGATAAAGCTGAACAGCAGGATGAACACGAAGATTTCCAGCGTGTGGCGCAGTGCCGCCATAAAAATGCTGCTCGATTCCTCATGTTCCTCGTGGCAGTCGACGTCGTCGGCATGGCCCTCGTAGCCGCCGTAGAGGGAGTGCGGCAGAACGTGGCGCAGCGGGATGTCCAGCAGCCAGCCGCCCACGATGGCAAACGCCACCTTGCAGGCCAGCAGCAGCACAAGCGTGATCCACTGGGACGGCTCCGCCGCCAACAGCGGGATGGCCTCGTCGCTGGTCGCGATGAACACCGCCAGCAGCGTACCGGGCGTGATGACCCGGCTTGCGTACAGGTTGGAGGCCACCGCACTGAAGCCGCACTGCGGCACACAGCCCAGCAGCGCACCGGGGATGAACCCCCACCGCCCGCCGCCTGCGAGGGCCCCCTCGATGCTCTCACCGTGATGGCGTTCGAGCCACTCGATCAGCAGGTAGGCCAGATACAAAAACGGCAGCATTTTCACGCCGTCGATCAATGCGTCCAGAAGTGCGTCTAAAAACAATTCCATGAATACCTCTCTATAATGGGTCACTGAAAGCTGCGCAGCAGGCGGACCGCCGGGCGCACAGCCTTATCCGGAATGCGGGCGCGGAACCGCGCCACCGTGCGGGACGAGAACGGCACCGCGTCGGTGAAGCTCTCGAACCCCAAAAAATATTGCAGGTAGGGGCTTTCCTGCACCAGCGCCACGACCTCGCGGTCCGACGCCGCATAGTGCAGCTGGATGATCCGGCAGCCCAGCGCCACACGGGCGGGCAGCGCCACCTTGCCGCCGGGGGCAAACAGCGCACTGTAGGCTTTTTCAAAGCCATCCCAGTCGATGGCGGCAGCCAGCCGCACCCAGCGGTTGGCGTTGCACAGCTCGCCGTGGTAGGGCGGCAGATAGTCGTAGATCGACATCTGTTTTTCGCGTGCACGGTACATTGGGGGTCCCCTTTCCTAACATCATTCTGTGCTGCCTTAACGCTGCATCAGCGGGAAGAACAGCGTAATGACCAGCCAAGCGGCCTGATACAGCACAATGCCGATCAGGGGCAGCGTGACAATGCCGCCGGTCAGCGTCATCAGCACACCCACCGCGGTGCTGGCCAGCACCGAGAGGGTCAGCGCGTAGGCGGCGTACTTCTCGCCCTGGGCGGCCCCTGCGGCAGCGACCAGACCGCCGACCAGACTGCGGAAGCTGCCCAGATGCAGCATACTGCCCTCACTCTCGGGCAGCCAGGCCACCGCCGGGGCAACAGCCTCGTGCTCGGCGCCGGACAGCACCTTGACCGAGCCGGTGGGCAGGCCGTAGGCAGTCTCCAGCAGCCGGACATCACAGTTGAAGTCGTCGCAGTCCACAACAAGGTACATTCCCGTGCGGTGCATGAGCTCCAGATCCGCGGCGATCTTGGGGTCGCTCTGGTACGCAATACGGAACATGGCGTACAGCTTGCCCGCCACCGCCATATACACGATGCGGCGCTGGTTCAGCGTGTAGTGCTGCTCATACTCCTGGCTGGGCACCTTGATGCCGTAGTCCATCATCATGGCGCGGTTGCCCAGGATCACGCGCTCCTTGCGGATCCAGCCCATATAGCCCTTGCCGGGCACAGCCTGACGATCCGTGACCTTTTCCAGCAGGCTCTTGCTGGCGACCATGCCGGTAAAGAGCTTGTTCAGCGTCGAGTCCGTATCGGCCAGCATCGAGGCCGCATAGATAATGGCGGTGTCAATGTGCTCCATCTTGACGGGATGGATGTCCCGCAGCGTGACGCACCCCTCCGGGAAGAGCTGGCGCGACGTGGCCTGCACAACATTGATGCGGCCCAGCTGACGGATGTCCCGCCAGCCGGGGATGACCGCGCCGACCTTGTAGGCGCGCTGCTGCATCATGCGGGCCGGCACCGCCGACATCAGCGTACCGGCCAGCGGCGCGGCCAGGCAGAACAGGCTGGTCATGGCCGTGGCCGCCGTGGCTGCGCTTTTGGACGTGATAAGCGTGAACAGGAAGGCCGCCAGACCGCAGCCGCCCAGCAGCCAGACAAACTGCTGCTGGTTCTTATCGCTGGTGCCGTGGGCGGCACTGTTGGTCAGAAAGCTGCGGAAGATCTGGGTCGGGCGGGTGACGAGCACACAGGGATGCGGCTCGGACAGCCCCTGCGAGATCGCGCGCAGGGCTCCGGCGTCCTTCAGGCGGTAGGCAACGGCGTAGCCGTCCTGCCCGCTGACGCTCTCAAAGGCATCGCAGACCGTGGCCGCGTTCAGGGCGTGGCCCGCCGCGTTCATGCAGAGCATCAGCGCTGCCGGACCGGCCAGCATCAGCGTGCCGTCGGTGTAACCGCCGGTGGCCAGAACGGCCAGGCACTGCACCGCAGCACCCAGCGCCGGTAAAATTGAAAGACTGTCCGGCGAGGGGGTCTTGCCCAGTCCCCTGAAGCCGTCCAGAAAAGTCCGCCAGTTGACGGCGCAGCTGACCAGCAGCAGCACGAGCAGCGCCGCCGGGTAGACCATGGGGTCGTTCAGGGCAGCGGGGCGCACCGGCAGCAGTGCCAGCACGATCATGACAAGAGACATCGCACCCGAGACGATGCAGGCAATGCCTGCCCGGGCACGCTTTTTCGCCAGTAGAGCGCGGATCGCCGGGGCGTCCTCGGCACGCTCATACTCGCGGCTGTGGGGCACGGGGATCTCCGCTGTGTCAAACGGGGAGGCGGCGTTGTCCTCAGTCTCGTCGTCGGCGCGGCCCGTCAGGCGGGCAGCGGCCTTTTTGACCTCTGCCGCCGTCGGGATGCGGGCGCGGGTGCGGGTGGCTGCGGGATCATCCGCCAGCGAGTCCGTCAGCCGCGCCGCAGCGCTGTCATAATCGCGCGTATCCCCTGCCGGCTGCTGCGTGTTGATGGCCGCGGCGATGCCGTTGACAAAGGAGGCCGTATCCGGCGCGGCGGAGGCCTGTTGGTTCAGGTTCTGGGTGTAGCCGCTGTGGGCGGGCTGCGCCGGGGCCGGGGCCGGGTCCAGCCTTTGGGTAAAGCCTGTGTGAGCAGGCGCGGGGGCCGGACTGCCGGGCGCAGGTGCAGCGGGCATATCGATGCGCTGCGTAAAGCCGCTGTGCGCCGGGGCGGACGGGGCCGTCCCGGAGGCACTGTTTTGGGTATAGCCGGAATGCTCCGGGGCCGTCGGCGTCAGGTGGATGTTCCCGGTCAGCGTGTCGACCAGCGTGTCCACGTCGTCCCACTGGCGGGGCGCAGGCCACTGGCCGGTGCCGTCGTGCTTCGCCCAGGAGGACTCATCAACGGCAGCCGACTCGTCATAGGCATCCGCCGCGGTGGGCGTCTGCACGGGCGCTGCGGGCTGCACCGGCGCGGGAGCCGGGCGGCGCTGCGGGCGCACGGCGTTGTAGGCGGCCATAAAGTCCTGCGTGCTGTCCACGGGGACGGCGTCCAGCCCGCCGATCTGCATCGTGTAACCGGTGGAAGTCTGGCTGCGGGGCGTCTCGATGGGCTCACCCACAGGCTCCCCGCTGCGCTGCGGCACAGGCTGCGGCGGCGGGGCCTTCTGGATCTTCTGGCCGGGGGTGAACTCCACGGTGTTCTTCTTTTTGCGGTAGATCGTGCCGGTCATGCCGGAGGGCGACGGCGCGGACGGGTGGTTTTTGGCATAGCCCACCGTGCCCTGGATGATCTCCACGGTATGGCCGCTCTCCTCCGCGGCGCGGCGGGCCGGGCGGGTGTACTTGCTGCGCCAGACCTCCTGCGTGGAGATTTCCTCCTGTACAGGCGGCACGGGCGGCTCCGGCTGCACAGGCACAGCTGCCGCAGAGGGCGTCTGCACAGGCTGCTGCGGAGGCACGGCAGCTCCCGGGCGGTACGGGGAAGGCTCCTCGGCGCGCTCCTCGGGGATCATCAGCTCCTCGGTCTCCTCATCACGGTCAAACAGGCTGCCGAAGAAGCCGTGCTTTTTCGCAGAGCGGGCGGGCTGGGCCGGGGTCGGCTCAAGCTCGGCATCGGGGTAGTACTCCTCCTCGGGTTCCGCCTGCCCGACGGCTCTGCCGCCGCCCATCGTGACGTTGATAGGCTCAAAGGCACCCGTATCCTCGGCGTGCTTTAAGCCGAACAGGCTGCGTTTCTTCTTGCCGGGCTCGTGCAGGCGTCCGTTTTCATCGGGCACGACGGCCACCGAAGTGCCGAAGAATCGCTTGAACTCGTTCTTGCCCTGGTCCAGCGACTCGGCATCGCCGCCGGGGGCCATCTTACCGAGAAAGCCCTTGATGATGCCGGTGCCGGTGGTGTCCCCGCTGAAGGTCTGCGTGCCGGTCTTGTCCACCGTCGGCAGCGGCTGCTCCGGCGGGCGGGTCGTCCGTGCGTCGGGCTGCACCGGCTGCGGGTCAGGCTGCTGCACCGGGGTATACGGGCGCGGCTGTGCCGGGGCGGGCGCAGGCTGCGACGCCGGCTTTTGCAGCAGGTCGTCCAGCGCGTCTCCCTCCGGGAAGGCGAGTTTGTCCTCGGGCAGCGGCTCGTCAGGCAGCGATAAAATGCCGACACTGCGCAGGATCTCATCGACCTGATGGTCGGTGACGCTGTCCCGCAGACCGGCCTGCGCCTGCTGCATATTCAGTTCTTCCAGGATCCGGTCAACCGAATCATTGGTACGTTTGCTTGGCATGTTGATTCCTCTTTAGTAAAAGGACGGCTTTCCTGCCCCGCTCTCCGGGGGCCAGGTGGAATTTAGGCAATACCGCATAATTCTAAGTGCCGATACGGCGAGCGAGGCGCGGCAGCTGCTAAGCCAAAAGCGCAGATAATACTTTGTGTATCATCGAGCATTTTGGCAACGCAGATGCCGTGCCGCAGCCGCCGGAGCGGTGCTTAAGCCGTAAGGCGGGAATTATGCGGTGTTGCCTTTACTTCTTTGCAAGACGGCGGCGCATGACATCATAGCACAGGATGCCCGCCGCAACGCTGACGTTGTAGCTGTCAACGCCGGTAGCCTGGCCGGGGGCCATCTCCAGCGTGACGGCAGCGTCACACAGCTTGCGGGTCAGCGCACCGGGGCCGCCGCCCTCACTGCCCAGGACCAGCGCCACCGGGCCGGAGAGGTCCGTTTTTGCCAGCGGGGCACCGCCGAGGTCCGCGCAGTAGACGAAGATATTGTGCTCCTTGATCGTGCGGATAGCCTGGGCCAGGTTGGACACGCGGGCAATGGGCAGACGGGCAGCAGCACCGGCGCTGGCCTTCATGACCGTGCCGGTCACGCCGACGCCGCCGCGCTTGGGGATGACCACGCCGTGCGCACCGCACAGGTAGGCGGAGCGCACGATGGCCCCCAGATTGTGCGGGTCCTCGACGCCGTCGCACAGCACCAGAAAGGGCTGCTCGCCCCTGGCCTCGGCGGCGCGGAACAGATCGTCCAGCGCGGCGTACTCGACCTCGGCGGCGCGGGCAGCCACCCCCTGGTGGTCCGGCGTGCCGCACATTTTCTGCAGCTTATTGCCCGGCACCCGCTTGACCACCGCGCCGCTCTCCTTGGCCAGGGCTGTGTAGTAGCCCGCCACGGCCTGGGGCATCGTGTCCGTCAGGTAGACCGTATCCACCGCGCCGCCGCTCTTGAGCAGCTCTGTCACGGCATTCTTGCCCCACACAAGGGTATCGGTGCGCTCGGCGCGCTCAGGCGCCTGCTCGCGGGCGAATCTTTCCATAGCATCCTCCATCTGGCTTGTAAAATCGGCCATAAGCCGACAGTAACCGACTATGCTTTATAATCAGATAACAGTATAACACAAGACAGGGGCATTTGTCATCTTTTTTTACAGCTTTTGGGCGCATGCGGCGGCAATTTTACAAGTTTGCCGGACAAAATGCGCCAAAAGTGCAAATGCCTTTTCCACCTTGTCGAAACAGCGCTGTTTATACAAAGCGTAGAGGACGCACCGCTTTTCCACCTGTTGAAAACTCTGTGGAAAGTGTGCAAAACCTGCTTATTGATGGGCTTTTCCACCGTTTCCACAGAGTTTTCAACAGCCGTTGTGGAGAAATTTTCCACATAACAGCCCGGATAAACCGCGCTGTCAATCTGGAATAATGCCGATTTTGGCCGTTTTTCCGCCCCGTTCCCTGACAGAATTTACAAATTTGCCACAAATTCCGCAGGTTTTGCTCCATGGTGACAAAAGTACATCCTCCGCAGCGAAAAAACCTGTTGATTTTTTGTCAAAGTCAGGTTATAATAAACTTGATGGCGCACCGGACCTCGGTACGTCAACCACTGATAACGTTTTACGTGGAGGTATGAACTATGCTGGTAAATGCTACCAATATGCTGCTGAAAGCGCGCGATGGCCACTATGCAGTCGGTCAGTTCAACATCAACAACCTGGAGTGGACCAAGAGCATCCTGCTCACTGCGCAGGAGATGAACTCCCCTGTCATCCTCGGTGTCTCTGAGGGCGCAGGCAAATATATGACGGGCTTCAAGACCGTGGCTGCCATGGTCAAGGCCATGGACGAGAGCCTGGGCATCACCGTTCCCGTTGCCCTGCATCTGGATCACGGCACCTATGAGGGTGCCAAGGCCTGCGTTGCCGCCGGCTTCACCTCCATCATGTTCGATGGCAGCCACTACTCCATCGACGAGAACGTCGCCAAGACCACCGAGCTGGTCGCCCTGGCCCATGACCACGGTCTGTCCATTGAGGCCGAGGTCGGCTCCATCGGCGGCGAGGAGGACGGCGTCATCGGCATGGGCGAGGTCGCTGACCCCGCTGAGTGCGCCAAGATCGCCGCTCTGGGCATCGACTTCCTGGCTGCCGGCATCGGCAACATCCATGGCAAGTACCCCGCCAACTGGAAGGGCCTGGACTTTGTTGCGCTGGACAAGATCCACAACGCCACCGACAACATTCCTCTGGTCCTGCACGGCGGCACGGGCATCCCTGACGAGATGATCAAGAAGGCCATCTCCCTGGGCGTCTCCAAGATCAACGTCAATACCGAGTGCCAGCTGAGCTTTGCCGATGCTACCCGCAAGTACATCGAGGCCGGCAAGGATCTCGAGGGCAAGGGCTTTGACCCCCGCAAGCTGCTCGCTCCCGGCGCAGAGGCCATCAAGGCTACCGTCCGCGAGAAGATCGAGCTGTTCGGCTCCGCCAACAAGGCTTGATTTCCTAGCTGCTGCTTAAAATAAACACCACCGCCCGCAGGTATGGTTTAGCACCACGCCTGCGGGCGGTTTTTTATTTAAATTCATCTTTGTGGCTCTGGAAAAATTCCCACGTTGCCCGCACGTTTTCCAGTTCCGTCCAACGCCTTGTTGCAATAGGCTCGCTGTCCAAATCGTAAATCCGCGCTCCCGGCATCGCCAGCAAAAACGGCGAGTGGGTCGCTATGACAAACTGGCAGTTATAAAACCGCGCCGAATCATGCAAAAACTGTGCAAGCTCCAGCTGCCGCGCAGGTGAAAGACTGTTTTCAGGCTCATCCAGCAAATACAGTGCGTCCTCACGAATGCGCTCGCTGAACACGGCCAGCGCGCTCTCGCCGTTGGAGCGGGTGCGCACATTGGCAGGCAATGTGCGGCGTGCCATCTGGGACTGGCTGTATCGCCGCGCGGCGCTTACCTGCTTGAGCCGGTCATAGTCCTTCATGCCTTGCATCTGAAACTTTTCCCGCCGAAGGTCGTTGTAATCCGCAAACATCTGCTCACGCCGCATGTCCACGCCATCGTTCAGCGCCCGCAGATCGAGCATATAATCAAACACATCGTCGCTTGTCAAAATCATGCTGCCCGTGGGTATGGGGCGCATAGTCCGCGGCTCACACAGGCGCGCATAATCGTCAAAAAAAGGCGTGCGATTATACTCTGCGCGGCGGTAAAGCCGCAGGGCATCGGCCATTACATTTAATAAGGTCGTCTTGCCGCTGCCATTGCCGCCGTACAGGATCGTGATCTCAAGAAAATCCAGCTCGGGCAGCGTGCGGCCCTCGAACAATCCAAACGGATAGTACGAGTCATAACAGGTCTGCCTCGCGCGCGGACTGAACGCCATGTAGTTCGCTTCTTGTGCCCGGTCTGGGAACCGGAACCCGGAAAGATATACCATAATCGCTCCTCCTGCCCCCATTGTAACACAGTTGTGCGCGTTTGCATAGCGTGGGGCAGGAGGTGTTTTTATATGTCCAAAGGCAGTATACTGATCTATACCTCTGCTGCCGGGCAGGCCGCGCCGCTGCCCGGCGTGACCCTGACCGTAACGGATGCGGGCGGCAGCATCCGCGCCCGGCTCGTCACCGATGCGGACGGCTTTGCCGAAGCCGCCGACCTGCCCGCCCCCGATGCCGCCTACAGTCTGGATGCCGCCAACACAACGGTGCAGCCCTACGCACTCTACCGCATTGAAGCTGCATTGGACGGCTGGCAGCCCCTTGTGCTGAACGGCGTGCAGGTCTTTGACGCCCAGCAGACCGTGGCGCGGCTGAACCTGCTGCCCGCAGGAGCGGCCCCCGCTTCCGCCGTCAGCCGCACGGGGGAGGTCGAGACCGACATCGTCACGATCCCGCCGCACACCCTTTTTGGCGGGAACGGCGGCAGCGGCCCTGCGCCGGAGGAACTGCTGCCCGGCAGCGTGCTGAACCGCATCGTCGTGCCGAAGAAGATCACAGTACACCTGGGCAAGCCGTCGGCCAACGTCCGCAACGTAACGGTCAGCTTCCAGTCCTATATCGCCAACGTCGCGTCGAGTGAGGTCTACCCTACCTGGGATAGCGCACCCGGCACACGGCGCACTTCTATTTAAAAGCTCCACCGCAGCTCTATACGGCGTGTGCCGTCCTGCGGCGGGTAAACGGTAATGCTTTGCAGCAGGGCCGCGGCTTGGTCCTGCGTCAGCTGCCCCGGCGCAGCGGCATAGCGGGACAACTGCTTTTCGACAAGCGCCTCGGCGTCGCACAGCGGCCAGTAGGGCTGGCCCGGGCAGGCGGTCTTGCTCCGGCGCGCCGTGCGGCAGCGGAAGTACCGCCGCGCCGCCGCGCCGGTCAGCTCCATCTTGCCTCCGCAGACACCACACCGGACAAACCCAGCCAGCGGGTGGCGCGCTGCCGCTGTCTGTCCGCCATGCGCCGCCAGCCGCGCCTGTACCGCTGCAAAATCCGCCCGGCTGATGAGCGGTACGTGGGTGCCGGGTACGATGATCCAATCCTCCCGCGGCAGGCGGATGACTCTGCGGGACTTGTAATTCAGCTTGCGCACGCGGCCCTGCTCCAGATCGCCCGCGTAGGTCTGCGTGGACAGAATGCGCCGCACCGTTGCCTTGCACCACAGCGGCGCGGGCGTGGGGCGCGGCTGGCCAGCACTGACCGCGCGGTAGGCGGACGGCGGCGGCACGCTCTGCGCGTTGAGGGTCTGGGCGATCCTGCCCACGCCGTTTCCCTGCAGGTACAGCGCAAATATCTGCCGCACGACCTGCGCGGCAGGTTCGTCCGGGAGCAGACGGCTGTGATCCTGCGGATTCTTCCGGTAGCCGTAGAGCGCAAAGCTCGCAATGTAGCTCCCGCTGCGCCGCTTGTGGTCCAGCACAGCCCGCACATTCCCGGACAGATCCTCCAGGTACCACTCATTGATAAGTCCGTTGATTTGGCGTGCCTTTTTGCCTGCCGGGTCGCAGGTATCCACATGGTCCAGCACCGCGATGAACCGCACGCCCCATTCCGGGAACAGTCCGTGCAGATATTTTTCTACCAACTCCATGTCACGGGTGAACCGCGACTGTGTTTTTGCCAGAATGACCTCAAATTTGCCCGCCCGCGCGTCGGCCAGCATCGCGTTGAAGCCTGGCCGCGCACGGTCAATGCCGGAGTAGTCCTCGTCGGCGTATACCCTATAAATACGGTAGCCGTGGTCCGCAGCCCAGGCCAGCAGCAGCGCCCGCTGGTTGCGGATGCTCTCGGACTCGCGCGCGGTCTTTTCCTCGTCCTCCTTGCTCAGGCGGCAGTAGACCGCCGCCCAGCCCTTACGCGGTGGCATCGGTGCCGCCGTCCTTTGGACCGTTTATCAGCCGCAGCTGTTGTAAAAGGTGTTCAAGGTTTCGCCGCCGCTCCTTCTCGGTTTCCGACTGGAAAAACTCGATAACGGTATACTGCATTCTCACCCCTCCCCTGCTGCATTGTACGCCGTATCCTGCCCAGGCAGCACAAAAGCGGCACAGCCTTCGCCGTGCCGCTTTTTCCTATCGAATCCGACGCATTACGCCATATAAGGCGCAATAAAATCAAACACCGTATCCCAGTAGCTGTCCCCCAGTGCGTACATGGCCTCACCGTGGCCCGCGCCCTCAGCGGTCAGCTCAGCCTTGTTGTCGCCGGGCTTGGCATTGTACAGTGTATCCATCATCTCGTAGGGGATGAAGTCGTCCGCCGTGCCGTGGATGAAAAGCATAGGCTTTTCGCAGTGCGCTACCTGCACAAGGGCGCTCGCTTCGGTGAAGCTGTACCCTGCGCGCAGCCTGGCGACACCGCTGGCCGTATACAAAATCGGGAACTCCGGCAGCCCGAACCGCAGCTGCAACTCACTGGAAAAAATATCCCACACACTGGTGTAGCCGCAGTCCTCCACGAAGGCTTTCACATTGTCGGGTGTGCTCTCCCCTGCCGTCATCATCGTTGTAGCCGCTCCCATTGAGATGCCGTGGACGACGATTTTTGCTTCGGGGTCCTGCTCGATAATATAGTCGATCCATTGCAGGACATCCTTGCGATCCAGCCAGCCCATGCCGACATAGTCGCCCTCGCTCTCGCCGCAGGCCCGCAGGTCGGGTGCGATCACTTGATAGCCAGCTTCATAATAGGGCGCTGCCAACTGCAGCGCGCCTGTGTAGTCACCGCGGTATCCGTGCAGTACAAGGGCCCAACGGTGCGTGTCAGCGGTCTCTGCATTGGCGTAGTAAACGCCGTGCAAGGTCAGGCCGTCGTCCGCGGTCAGGGTCACATCCCGGCCAGGGTGTTCCTTCGTGAAAGTATCGATCTTACTTTTATATGCCGCGCGGTTGTCCTCCATGACCGCCTCAACACTGTCCGCCGGTGCATCCACCTCCAGTGCCACCTCTCGGTCACCACCGTTGCCGCTGCGGCCAATCGCATAATTGACCAGATAATTACTGATAAATATCAGCGCCGCAGCCAACGCAACGACCACTACGCCCGCTGCGATTAGAAGTTTCTTTTTCGTGTTTGCTTTCGTTTTCACTTTGCTTTCCCTTTCTACCATTGCATGATTGCTCAACAATAGTTGCCAGTATACCGCAGAGTTCTTGATTTGTCAACAGTATAAATAAAAAAGTAAAGGCAATACCGCATAATTCTAAGTGCCGATACGGCGAGCGAGGTGCGGCAGCTGCCGGAGCGGTGCTTAAGCCGTAAGGCGGGAATTATGCGGTGTTGCCTAAAGCTGGGCGTTCTTGCAGGCGTATCGTTTCCTCCCTCCGACTGCTGTACCCGCTTGCGGCAGTAACAGGCTTTCCGAAGAATCTCTGTAGGGGCCGGACATGTCCGGCCCGCCGCCTTCCTCTATCGTCCTTTTCCGTTTCCGGCATTCTGCATAAACAAAAAAGCCCTGCTCAAATCTGAGCAGGGCTTAAAGAGAAGCCGGCATCTACCTATTTTCACAGGCCGTTTCCAGCCAACTATCTTCGGCACAAGTGAGCTTAACTTCTGTGTTCGGAATGGGAACAGGTGGAACCTCACCGTCATCGACACCGGCCATTCACATGGCGCTTGTCATGCTTCTCTTTTGTTGAGGATGTACCCTCAAAACTGAATATCGAACTGCTTTCTTAGCAAATAGAGTATCTGATCAAGATGGGGTCAAGCCCTCGACCTATTAGTACACGCTAGCTGAACGGATCACTCCGCTTACACTGTGTGCCTATCAACCTTGTAGTCTTCAAGGGGTCTTACCTGATTGACTCAGTGGGATATCTTATCT
>NZ_FUYF01000014.1 GCF_900167555.1 Gemmiger formicilis
CGGCAGACATTTGGATCTCAGTTCTCACTATACCTCCCATGCGAAGGACGGTACAGAGCGCAAAATCTCTGTTTACCGCTGCGAGGACTGCTCCGGCTGCCCTTACCGTACAGCCTGCTGCAAGGCTAAAGACAGCGAAAAGCGCAAAGAAATTTCTGTCTGCTGGGAATTTCGGAATCTGCGCAAGAATTCGTATCACAACATTACCACCGAGGAAGGAAAGTTGCTGCGCTGCAACCGTTCCATTCAGGCAGAGGGTGCCTTCGGACAGCTAAAGCACAATCGGAATTTCAAGCGTTTCCTTACCGGCGGCAAGGTCAAAGTGCTGGCGGAGCTTCTGTTTTTGGGGCTTTCCCAAAACATTGCTCACCTGCTGGCAAAGTGCAACAGTGGACTGCAAAATCTGCATTTGATTCAGCCTAAAGCATACCTGAATTTCTGATTCTTGAAGAATCGGAAAACAGGCTCCTCTGGAAAACAATCGTTATTCAGAAGGGCCTGTTTGAGTTATCTGTTTTTTGGAAATTAGGGGGTCTATGGCGAGTGTTTTTGTGCTTCTGGAAACATTTAACCGTAAAGGGGCTGCTGCACTTGGAAATTTTCCTTGTGCAACAGCCGCTTCGGAAAATTAAGGGAAGGCAAACGTAGAGCACTCGATCGGGTTGAATGAAATACTAATACAATATACAAGCAAGGGAAATCTTGTGATCGCTTATTTCATAAGGGTTTCCCTGCTTGTTACGCTACAAATACAATATGACCCTATCCTTATACGAATCAAGTAGTGCAAGAAAGAAGGAAATCTATTTATAAAGTTACTGGATTTTTTGTTCATTGGGCTTATCGCGGGATGGGCGGCTCTGGCTGCGGAAAAAACGGTGCCGCAGCGGTCCGAAGGGGTAACGTGAGCGAAAGCGAACGTTAGCAAGCATTGCATGTGTTTATACACACAAGCATATCAGGGACACCCTGAAACCCATTCTCAAAGGAATATCCATCAACAATTTCGAAAATGGTGCAGCTATACTATGGATAATCGATGCATCTATGCAGGACTTTAATAGAGTACTGGATAGAATAAAAAAATAAAATCATCGTATTGCGACGGGGAAAAGACCGCCATTGATATCGGCAAAAACAGAAAATAAATGAATAAGACTTAGATTTTTTGCCGATAATGTGCTATACTATATTGCGCGGTCTGTCCGGAATTATTGCGCTATAGGCAAAATTCATGGGACAATTCTTGCCGGAAAGACTTGGAAAATCCCGGAAACAGCGGAAAAGCCAAAACGCAAGAACGCAAAAATAAAAAACGACCTGCTGTCTGTTCTGCGGGAGGAAAAAAGGAAGCAGAGGAAGGGCGGAATCTACCACAAAGTTCAAATCGATTTGACGTACAATTCCAATCATATCGAGGGAAGTCGCCTGACGCATGAACAGACCCGCTATATTTTTGAGACGAATACAATTGGAATGGAAAATAGTGTGGTGAATGTTGATGACACTATAGAAACCACCAACCACTTTCGATGCGTTGATTTTGTTATTGAAAACGCGATGCAGCCGTTATCAGAGACATTCCTCAAACGGCTGCATTTCACATTGAAAAATGGGACAAGTGACTCCAGAAAAGACTGGTTTGCGGTCGGTGAATATAAGCGCGTACCGAACGAAGTTGGCGGGCGTGCCATAGCTGAGCCGGAAGAGGTAGCGTCTCAGATCAAAGCCTTGTTGGCTGCGTATAATGGATCCAAAACGCATTCTCTGGAACAAATTGTGGCATTTCACCATGACTTCGAATGTATTCACCCGTTTCAAGACGGGAATGGGCGTGTAGGGCGGCTGATCCTTTTTAAAGAGTGCCTGAAAAACAATATTGTACCGTTTATTATAGAAGATGATTCAAAACTGTACTATTATCGCGGCCTGCACGAATGGAATCAAGAACATGGGTATCTGATGGATACCTGCCTTGCAGCACAAGATCGGTTCAAAGCGTATTTGGACTATTTCAGGATTCCATATTCCGAGTGAGTTCTTCCCGCAGCTCCCGCTTATACTTGTAATACGTATTCCGTGCGATGCCAATCAGCTTGATGCAGTCGGCATCAGTGAGAGTTCCATCGAAATCACGGCTGTATTTTTTGATCTGCTCCTTACAGGGGGCAGATTTTTTTATGGTAAGCTTTCGCCCCGGTGTCTGGCCAATCTGCTTGCCGTTCAGGCGCGCCGTCAGGATGCCCTCGCGGGTACGCTGGTGCAGGTCGTCCACCTCTTTCTGTGCCTGGGCAAAGGCAAGACGAATCTGCTCCTTGGCAAGGTCGGCGGTGTAGCGGTTCAATGCGTCCATAATGCCGGAAACAAAACGGTCCGTTGCGGCGCTGCCGGTCTCCGGCGAGGAACTGACCTGCCGCTGCAAAGCCTGCTTGTAGGTGTCCGTATTGATGTGCGGCTCCTTCAAAAAGCAGAGCGTCACACCGCGGTTGTACAGTGTTTCATAGAGTGCACAGCCTTCCTCGGCGCTGCGGCTCATGCGGGAAACACTGTCAAACACAATGGTATCCCCGGGCTGTACACAGTGCAGCAGCTTGTCCAGCTCCTGCCGTCCGCGGCAGGCCGTTCCGGTATAGACCTCGCGGACGATATGCGCCGCAGGGTAGGCAGCGGCAATGTTGCGCACCTGGCGTTCGATATTTTGCTGCGGTGTGGAAATGCGGCAGTAGCCGTACACGGGCATGGTGGTATCACTCCTGACGTTCGGTTAATTTGATACGATCATTATACCGTGCAAACCGGATGTCTGTCAATGAGATTTGATACTTTTTTCTATAACCTTACTTTTGCTACTACCTTCCCAAATAAACAGGCGGCATATAAATATAGAGTCGAAATGAACAGGATATTAGGTCATGATGACATAATATCTCGCCAGGAAAGAGGCCCGACGCAAAAGCAGTTTTCCGAGCGCACGGGCATCGCACAGACGGATATAAGCAAGCCGGAGTGCGGAAACGCAAACCCGTCTCTGCGCACGCGGCACTAAAAATAAAGCAGCAGGAACTGTCCGGACAGTTCCTGCTGTTCTATTTTTCCAGCAAGTCCTCCATCGCGCAGCCAAGCACTTTGGAAATCTTATACAACCTCTCCGCGCTTGCCTTGTTGATATAGATGCCGTCTGTCTCATCGTCCATCATTTCCAGATAGGTTTGATACTCTATGATTTTTTCCGAGCCGTGAAACAGGGTAATTTTCTTTTCCATATTGCCGCCCTCCTTTTTTATAAGTATATCACCATGGTGATACAAAAGAAGGCGGCGAAAAAGATATTATGTCACCATGTCATAATATCTCCCCCGAACCATCGATACACCGTACTATCGTTTACCCCATCAGCACCCCGAAATCCGGGGTATAGGTCAGATCCTGCGCCAGCTCCGGCTCACGCAGGAACATCATCATATAGATGGGGTAATAGGTGATTTTCTCCTTCACACTCACGTTTCCGCCGTGGAAAACAAACGCAGCCGGGATGTGGTAATCCGGGTTTGCCATCACGCCGGAAAGCGCATTATGCCGGGTGTAGTCTTTCCCGCTCTTGATTTCAAGGGGCAGCACATTGCCCTCGTGCTCGATGACGAAGTCCAGTTCTCCCTGCTTTTTGCTGTTGAAGTAGTACAGCGCATAGCCGTGGGCGGCCAGCTCCTGGGCGGCGGCGTTCTCAAACACTGCGCCGAAGTTGATGTTCTTTTCGCCGTTCAGCAGCGCCAGCTGGATGCCGTTGGCGTAGGTGGCCGCCAGCAGCCCCACATCGCAGAGGAACAGCTTGAACAGGTTGCTCTGCCGATTCAGCCGCAGCGGCAGCGTCGGTTCCTCCACGTTGTAGGTCTGCAGCGCCACGCCTGCATTGGCCAGCCACAGAAAACTATTGTGGTAGCGGCTTAACTTAAAGTCCTGATGCAGGTCCTTTAAAATAAACCGCTTGTTCTTGGCGTTCAGCTCGCTTGGGATCAGGTCAAAAATATCCTCGAGATAGAGCTTTTCCTTCGGGTCATAGCGGGCAATATCCTTTTTGTACAGCGTCAGAATGGACTGCTGCACCTGGGCGACTTCATACAGATTATGCGTTTGCAGGTAGCAAGCCACAGCCGCCGGCATACCACCCACGATCAAGTACAGGCGGAAAAGCTCCATCATCTTCTGATGCACCAGCGGGTCAACTTCCTGCTTTTTGTCATAGCAGCTGCGCAGATGGTCAAAGATGCGATCCGACACGCCGTTGGCGCGGGCAAATTCCTCTATATCCATCGGGAACATTTCCAGTACGTCAAGATAGCCGACCGGTGCGCTGCGAATGTCTTTAAGCTCCACGCCCAGCAGCGACCCGCTTAAAATATAGCGGTAGCTGCCTTCCTCCACCAAAAACTTGATGGCGGTCACGATTTCCTTGCACTCCTGCACTTCATCCAAAAAGATAAGCGTCTTGCCGGGGACCAGCTTTTCCCCCACCAGCGCAGAGAGCCGCAGCAGGAAATCGCTGCTGTCGGTGGCTGTTTCAAACAGCTGCCGCGCGGCTGTGTTTTCCAAAAAATTCAGTTCCACAAAATTCGGGAAGGCTTCCTGCCCCTGCTGGCGGATCAGGGTCGTTTTGCCGACCTGCCGCGCCCCTGTAACAAGCAGCGCCTTGTGCGTATTGCTCTGCAAAAAAACCTGTATCTTTTTCGCAGCGGTTCGTTGTAACGTACTATTGCTGCTGTTTTCCATGCCGGATGCCCCCCTAGAAAAATCGTTTTGTCCGTTTACGCAACATATTTGTCTGCTGTTTTGTCCTGTTTTCGTTTATAGTTACCGCAAATGGGGAGATATTATGTCATCATGACATAATATCTCCCCTGCGTTTTATAATTTAATATGCTGCACCGTATTTTCCGCTTTCCAGCTCCAGCAAAAACTTATACAGCGGTACGGCCTCGATGGTCACGCCGTCCTCGATGATGGTTTCTTCTTCCTCGTAGGTCACGATGACGAGCCGCGCGGCCCCCTGCGAATTCTGCGCCAGCTTTTTCAGGTTGCCGACTTCGCGTTCGCGGGCATCCCCGGCAATGGAATAGGCTGCCTGTACGGCCAGACCGATGGAGGGCACATAGAAATCAATGTCGATTCCCGTCTTTGCGGATTTCAGATAATACACATCGCCCGGATAGGCACGTGTAAGCGCTACAGCCACCATATTTTCCAGCTGCACCGACTCTTTCCGGTCCAGAAACAGGCTTACAATGCCGTTGTCGGAGAAATAAAACTTCGGGTAGCTCTCCTTCTCGACGAGGTTTGCGTAATAGTTCTGCAGATGGAACAGCAGATAGGCATCCTCCGCATAACGGATGTAGTCGGAGATCGTATCCTTGGCCAGCGATACATTGACGGCGCGCAGGGTCTTTTGCAGCTTGGAATAGGAAATCTCACTGCGGACGGACTCCGCTATTTTTTTTATCAGAATCTTTACCGCATAGTCGTTGCGGATGCTGTTCCGCGTGATGATGTCGCCCAGCAGCACTTTTTGGTAAACGCCTGAAATATACTCCCGCTTGGCCTTGTACAGCAGCGATTCCGGCAGGCCGCCGTATTGCAGATACTGCGCGCAGGCGGCGCGGATCTTCCCGTTTGTTTTGGTGCCCAGCAGTGCCGGTTCATCGTGGGGAACCTCGCAGGCGGTCAGGTACTCGCCGAAGGCATAGGGCGTAATATGCTTGGCAAAAAAGCGTCCGCCCAGCGTGGTTTCTATCTCTCGGCTCAGCATTTTGGCGTTGCTGCCCGTGATGTAGATGTGCTCCTTGGCGTCGGCCATGCGGCGGGCAAACTTCTCCCAGCCGTCAATGTTCTGCACCTCATCCAGAAAGAAATAGCCTTTTTTGTCGCTCATCTCGCTCTGCACCGACAGCAGGTCGTTGAAGTCTGCAACGGTGAACTCGGAAAGGCGCTCGTCCTCAAAGTTGATGTAGATGATCTGTTCCCAGTCCACACCGGACGCCACCAGATCCAGCACGATTTTATACAGCAGCGTGGATTTTCCCGCGCGGCGCAGACCCACCAGCACATAATTGCCGTTTTCCTCAAATTCGTAGTCGCGCGGCACGATTTGAAAATCACGGATAAATTCATGTTGGTCGTAGATGACGGATTTTAAAAGTGCATGGTTCATAGCGTGTGCCTCCGAGGAACGCAGCTTGTTTTGTCAAGTATAGTTTATCATATTCTTGCGTTTTTGTCGAGTATAGTTGACAATATTACATTGCGCTTGTAAATTATACTAAGTTCCGTCACAAACAGCGCTTCCCCTGACGCACGTTCCATAGCAGCACCGTTCCAAAGCTGCATCGCCCCGCGGCTGTTCTTATTTTTGACGCTCTCAAACAGGTGTGCCCGGCATTGCCGCCCCGGTAAAGAAAAGCCGCAAAGGCCGTTATTCAGTGTCCCAGCGTTTTCAGCACACTTGTCACGTCATCGATCTGCGTGGCAAACTCTGCCTTTAAATCGGCAGGCGCAATGCGCATCAGATAGGGGTGCGCCGCCGCACGGAGCATGGGGGCATCGTTGTAGCTGTCACCGAAGGCGTATGTGTTTTCCTGCGGGATACCGAAATGCGCGCACAGCAGATGCAGCCCCTTATCCTTGCCCGCTGCGGTGAAATCCAGCCAGTGCTCGCCCGTGATGGCGGCACCGATGCGGTCTTGCCAGAGGGGCAGGATTTCCTTGGCCGGAATGTTCATATCCCCTGCGGAGATGGCGGAAATTTGGGTCACATCTCCTTTTACCTCGCTGAAGTCCTTCACAATACGGCAGTTCCCGAACTCAACGCCCACCGCGTCCAGATTCGCTTGGGCGGCAGCGGTTGGCACAAAATAATAGCGGCCTGTCGTAGTGCAGGCACGGGATACACAGTCCGTGCGCGTTCCCAGATAGGCGACCAGCTCGGCGCAAAGCGCCCGCGGCATGGGTATCGTATGCAGCAGCTCACGGCCATAGCAGACATAGGCGGCATTCTCGGACATATAGGCAATTTTGTCCGCCACGGGGGCAAACAACTCCCGCAAGGCGTCAAGGGGGCGGCCGCTGGCAGCACAGAACAACACCCCGCAGTCATGCAGGCGGCGTATCTCGTCAAACACGGCGCAGGACAGTTCGGTCTGCCCCTCCGGCAGCAGGGTGCCGTCCAGATCGCTGGCAACTAAGGTGTGAAACTGTATCATCCAAGTTCTTTCCTTTCCCGATTGGTCAATGCCATGCAATATGATGGCTGCACAGCGAAATCATTCCATACGCTCCACCAAAAAATCAATAAAGGCGGTGTAATCCCTGCACAGAAGGGCACCCTTCAAATTGTTGCTGTCCAGCAGAATCATGGACAGCGGCTCAAAAATATCGTAAAAAATCTTGCGGTCATTGGGGTTGAAGCTCAGCATGATCACAAGGTTGACAGCCGTGTCGTCCCAGCAGATGGGGGTGCGGCTGACATATACAGCCATACAGGTGCGCGGGCTGCACATTTTCAGCGTGTGGGGTATCGCAAACTGCCCGAACGCCGTGGACGAAATGCTCTCCCGTTCCATGACGGCGGCCTCGAACGCCGGGGTCGTGCAGCCCAGCGCCAGCAGGCGGCTGCACATGTGGTGGACTACTTCCTCCCGCGTAGTACAATGGGAGCCTGTTTCAAACAGCTCCGGCGTCAGGATAGCCGACAGGCTGCGGCGGAAGTTTTCACGCCGCGCCTGCGTGTTGATTTCCTCCACCTTGCGGTTCAGCGCCATAATGTCGGAGTTCGTCAAAAAAGGCGAGATAAGCACAAGCGGCATATCCAATACTCTGTGGGGCCGCACGGTGGAGATGACCAGCGCACTGCCGGTAAGCTGGTCAAGCAGGCTCTCTTTTGTAAATACGTTGGTAAGCAGGATTTTACCCTGCATGCGGCGGCTGATGCGGTCCGCAAGGCTGCTGTCCATATTGTAGTAGCTGGGGCAGTACAGTACGGCGGGCACACGGTTTGCCAGTTCCTTCTGCGTTTCCAGCGCACCGCCCAGATGCAGCGCGATGTAGGCAATCTCATCCTCATCGAGCGTGATGCCTGTCTTTTCGCGGATGATGCCCGAAAGCTGCACGGACACATCGTAAATCAGCGGGCAACTCTGGCGTATCTCACTGACCAGCGGATTCTTGCAGAAGCTCCTGTTCTGCGCGCGCACCAACAGATTGTGGGTATGCAGCGCAAAGCGGATGAAAAACTCCGGCTCGTCCAGATTGATGTCGTAAAAGTCCTTTACGGTGTTGATGAGCTGGTGTACAAGGTCGGTGCAGTCGCTGCCGATATAGTCAGCAATATTGTCGGGCGTGATGGCCGCATAGTCCAGCATCGAGGTACGGGAGACGAGCAGCAGCGCCATTTCATACTGTTCGGCTGCAGAGAAGCGAATGTTGAAATTACGGGCCAATCTCTCGGTCAGCTCCTGCGCAAGCCTTTCATTCTGCGGGTCCAGCGGGTGCATAGTACTGGGGGCTTCCGTGTAAACGCAGCCGTTCTGTACACGGTTTATGGCGATGGCAATGTGCAAAAGCAGATTCAGCAGTGAATAGTCATTGATGAAGTAGTGGTTTTCGTTCAGCACATCCATGACATCCGCGCGTATTTTTTCAATGTCAATGCTGGGAAATGCTGCCTGCAGGGAGTCCGTGCTTGTAAACGCGCTGGCGGATTCATGGTACAAAAGTCCGCTGAGCAGGCGGCGCTTGTTGCGCTCACTGCCCGTCAGTGTCACTGTGTCCCCGCTGACGGCAAGGCTCAGGTCGTATTCCCGCGTCAGGCGGCGCATCTTGCCCATCAGGCCGTGAAAGGTCGTTGCGCTGATATAAATTTCATCGCACAGGTCGTACAGGTTCAGGCTGCCGCCCTTCTGTACAAGGCGGTTCAAGATGTAGGTGCAGCGGTCCTGCGCGTTCTGGGGGATGTCGCTCGGGCTTTGGTGCAGCATCTGCTGCGCCATAGCGGGCGCAATGCGGTATCCTGTCGGCGTCGAGACGATGGCATCCTGGTATTGCGCATTGACTGCATTGATATAGTTATGTACCGTGCGCACCGATACCCCCAGCGAATTGGCAAGCTGGGTGGCGTTGAGCTGCTGGTTCTGATCCAGCAATGTCTGCACGAGCTGGTTTTGCTTGCTAGCTATGAACGGTGGGTCCTTTCGTTTCGTTGAATGTGTGGCATAAATCGGCTTTTTCTCTCCGGGCGGGGCGCTGCTGTAACTGCCGTATTGCAGGGTGGGGCACCCTGCCTTACTTTTATATTCATAGTATACCCCAACCCTGCCCCAAAAGAAAAGCGGCAATTTTCACAGGGGGTCTGCAAAAAGCCGTACAAAATGCCAAAAAGTATGCTTTTTCTGTTGCAAAAATCTGTAAAAGCTGCTTTTTTAAGCAGAGTGCACAACTTTGGTGTGCAATTATTTTGCACATTGACAGATTGCACCAACGGTGTGCAAAAGTCGGGTTGCACTATGCAAAAAATTGCAGTATGCTGAAAACACAGAAAGGGTCCTGGGTATGAAGACCCGCAAAAATATGAGGAATTTAACACGAAAGAGGTAAACAACTTATGAAAAAGCACAATGTTCTGCTCGTCTGCGGTTCCGGCGCATCTTCCGGCTTTATGGCTGCCAACATCCGCAAGGCTGCCGCAGCCCGCGGCCTGTCCATCACTGTCAATGCACGCAGCGAGTCCACTGTTGAGGATTATGTCGATGAGATCGACTGCCTGATGATCGGACCTCACCTCGCCTCTACCCTGCCCGAGATGGAGGAGATCTGCGAGGGTTATGATATCAAGGTCGGCGTCATTGAGCAGGCTGCCTACGCACGCCTGAACGGCGATGCTGCGCTGGATCAGATCCTTGCCATGTTCGGCGAGGCCTGATACTCTACGGTACCAAGCAAGGAAGCGGCCCTGCACTAAATAGTGCTGCCGACCATCGGCAGCATAAATGAGGAGGAAACCAATGGATAAACTCATTAAATGGCTCGAAAATTCTTTCGCGCCGAAACTGCAAAAGATCACGAACCTGACTTGGATCGTGGTCATCAAGGACTCGGTGATGCAGCTGCTGCCCTTCATTCTGGCAGGCTCTATCTTCTGCGTCGGCACCATCCTGAACGACTACATTCCCGCTCTGCCCAGCTTCTGGACTCCCTTCGGCTGGACGATGAGCAAAATCGGCCTGATGGCCTCCTTCCTGATCCCCTTTAACTACTGCGAGAAAAAGCGCTTCCGTAAGCAGCGCATCCTCGCGGGCTTCACGGGCATGATGCTCTTTATGATCTGCATCGACCCGCAGTCTGCTGAGGAAATGGGCCAGGGCCACTCCCTGTACGGTGCCAACGGTATGTTCGTTGCCATCTTCACCGGCATTATCGTTGGTCTGGTCTTTGGTGCGTTCGCTAAGTTCTCTTTCTTCAAAGAGGATTCCGCCATTCCCGACTTCGTTCGTCAGTGGTTTGACTCCCTGCTGCCCATCATGCTTGTGATCGCGGGCGGCTGGCTGATCGTTCAGGTCGCCGGTGTCGATGTTGCCGGTGCTGTGCAGGCCGTCTTTATGCCGCTGCAGAGTGCTTTGACTTCTCCTGTCGGCTTCGTGTTCTTCTTATTCCTGAAGTGCTTCATCTACTCCATGGGTATCTCCACTTGGGTGCTTACCCCTGTTGATGAGCCTGTCAAGCTGGCTGTTATCACCGCCAACCTTGAGCTGGTCGCTGCCGGTGTTGCCACCTACCAGAACCTGGGCATCTTTACCGAGACCTTCATGTTCTGCACCTATCTGTGGATCGGCGGTGTCGGCTGCACGCTGTCCCTCTGCCTGTTGATGATGGTTATCTGCAAGTCCAGCGAGCTGAAGGCCCTTGGCCGTGCCTGCATCGTGCCCGGCATCTTCAACATCAACGAGCCCATCATCTTCGGTGCCATCGCTTGGAACCCCCTGTTGATGCTGCCTATGTGGCTTCAGGGCATCATCCTTCCCATCGTGACCTACATCTTCACGAAGGTCATCCCGTTTGCCCCCATCCCGCGCATCCAGTTCGACCTGTGGTACTGCCCGTACCCCATCAGCACCTTTATCGCTACGCAGGGCAGCATCACCGGCGTGATCTTCGCCATCCTGACCTTTGTTCTCTCTGCCGTCATCTGGTTCCCGTTCCTGAAGGCCTATGACGACCAGAAGGTCAAGGAAGAGGCTGCCGCCATCAAGGCCTGATAGCCGCAAAACGCTTACAGGTGCCGCTTGATCTGTAAGTTGAAAGTGAAAAAAGTACCGTCCGGCCGGCTCTACTCGACCAGGCGGTATTTTCATCAGGGCGCAGTCACACAACATCCTATAAGTCACACGATTTAACCATAACGAATACAAAGGAGCATTTTTATGGAAGAGGAAAAGAGCCCGATGACGGGTATGACCCAGGAAGAAAAAGATGAATATGTCATGGGCAAGGCCATGGATATCATCATGGGCTCCGGTGACGCTCGCCTGCACGCCAGCAAGGCTATGGACCACATTGCCAAGGGTGAGCTGGACGAGGCCAAGGCTGAGCTGAAGGAGGCTGACAAGCTGCAGGCCGAGGCCCACAATGTTCAGACCGAGATGATCCAGGGCGACATTCGCGGCGGTGATGAGAAGATGGGCTACTATGTCCTGTTTGCCCACGCACAGGATACCCTTATGACGATCCAGGTCGAGATCAACATGACCAAGAGTATGCTGAAAATCGCCAAAAACTATGAAAAGCGTCTTGCTGACCTTGAGGCCAAGGTGCAGGGCTGATTTTTGACAAGGAGAATCTAAAATGGAAAAGATGAGCAAATACAACGGTATGCCGAAAGACTTCCTCTGGGGCGGCGCACTGGCCGCCAACCAGATGGAGGGCGCATGGAAAGAGGGCGGCAAGGGCTGGTGCCTGGCAGACATCAACCGCAGCCAGTATGACATCCCGCCGGACGAGCGCTACAACATGGAGATCGACACCGCATACATCAAGCGCGCCATGGAGGAGGACGACAAGTTCTACCCCAAACGCCGCGGCATCGACTTCTACCACACCTACAAGGAGGACATCAAGCTGCTGGCAGGCACCGGCATGAACAGCCTGCGCACCTCCATCAACTGGGCCCGTATCTTCCCCAACGGGGATGATGCCACGCCCAACGAGGAGGGCCTGAAGTTCTACGATGACCTCATCGACACGATCATTGCCAACGGCATGGAGCCGCTGATCACGGTCAGCCACTATGAGATGCCGCTGAATCTGGCCCTGAAATACAACGGCTGGGCCAGCCGCGAGGTCGTTGACTTCTTTGTGAAGTACTGCGAGGTGCTGTTCAAGCGCTACAAGGGCAAGGTCCATAAGTGGATTTTGGTCAACCAGATCAACCTCATCATCCACGAGAGCTTCAACCATCTGGGGATTGCCAGCGACAAGGTCGACAACCTGCTGGAGGCCAAGTATCAGGGCGTCCACAATGAGATGGTCGCCTGCGCCAAGGCCACCAAGATTGCCCATGAGATCGACCCCGCCAACGAGATCGGCATGATGTTCTGCTCCAACCTGACCTATCCCATCAGCCATCGCCCCGAGGATGTGTACTGGAATATGCGCCACAACCAGATGGAATATCTGTACGGCGACATCATGGTCCGCGGCTATTACCCCGGTTACGCCCTGCGCTATTACGATGAGCACAACATTCATATCAACTTCTACCCCGGCGACGAGGAGGCTCTGAAAGAGGGCACGGTCGATTTCGTATCGCTGAGCTACTACTACAGCCGCCTGTCCGGCGAGGAGCCGTATCTGCACTCTGAGCTGGGTCAGGTGCCGAACCCCGACATTCCGGCCAGCGACTGGGGCTGGGGCATTGACCCCCTCGGCCTGCGCATTGCGCTGAACGAGTACTGGGACCGCTACCAGAAGCCCCTCTACATCACCGAGAACGGCCTTGGCGCCTACGATAAGGTCGAGGCCGACGGCTCCATTCACGACCCGTACCGCATCGACTATCTGCGCAAGCATGTTGAACAGGTCATCGAGTCGGTCAAGGACGGCGTTGATGTGCGCGGTTACTATCCGTGGGGCCCCATTGACATCATCTCCTGCTCCTCCAGCGAGATCGAGAAGCGCTATGGCTTCATCTATGTCGACTACGACAACCAGTTTAACGGCACCGGCAAGCGCAGCCTGAAGGACAGCTACTACTGGTACAAGAAAGTTACCGCTTCTAACGGCGAGGACCTTGGCTAAGGAAGCTTTTTGACAAAAGCAAAATATCCGATTACAATGGAGTACGGACTGTGAAACAAAAGGAAACAGCAGCAGTGCTGATGGTGCTGTTGGCAGCGGCCTGCTGGGGCGCAAACGGTATCTTTATCAATATCCTGACGGCCTACGGCGTCAACGGCACCCAAATGACTCTCGTGCGTATGGCCTCGATGGCCATTCTGACAGGCATCTGGCTGGCGGCGAAAAACCCCGCCGCGCTGAAGATCGACCTGCGGGACCTTGTCTGGTTCGTCCCGGCAGGTGCATTGGGGCTGTTTATGTTCGGCCTGTTCTACACCTACTCCATCCAGCTTGTGGGTATGGGCACGGCTGCCGTGCTCATCTACCTTATGCCGTCCCTTGTCATGCTGTTCAGCGTCGTGTTCCTGCATGAAAAGTTCACCCCCGGCAAGGGGCTGTGCCTTGTGCTCAGCCTGCTGGGCTGTGCGTTAGTCAGCGGCGTGGCAGGCGGCGTAACGCTGGATGCGGGCGGTGTGGCCTACGGTCTCGGTGCCGCGCTGTGCTACACGCTGCAGAATATTCTGCTGGCCACCAAGCTGAAAAAGTACAGCCCGATGACAAATCTGTTTTACATGTTCCTTTTCAGTGCAGCGGCAAGCCTTGTGTTTACCGCCGCCGCAGGTGAGCTGCCGGGCGTTGCCTATATCCTGACAACGCCCGGTGCGCTGGCCGCCAACCTCGGGTTGGGGCTGGTGTGCTCTTTAGCGGCGCAGTGGCTGTACACCGCCGCGCTGAAAACCATCCCCGCCAGCCGTGCGTCCATTGCCGCCACCTTTGAGCCTGTGGCCGCCGCGCTGTTCGGGCTGGTATTGTTCGGGCAGAAGATGGATGGATTCGGCGTAGCCGGCATTGTGTGCGAGGTCGCCGCGCTGGTGCTTTTGCAGCTGCCGGCCCCCGCAAAACGGAAAGGATAAGCAAATGGCAAAGAAACAGACCCCCACGGTACAGGATTACCACAAGAGTGAGACCTACAAGAACGCTGATGCCGAGACCCGCCGCAATCTGCACCGCTATAAATCCGAGCTGAACATCACAGACGAGCAGATGAACTGGCTGATGGCCTTGGAGGACGTGCGCCTGACCCCGAAGGAGCAGCGCCGCAAGGGCAATGCCACCGCGGAAATGATGGTGATCGGCTCGACAGTCACCTTTTTGCTGGCCGCCAATGTGGGGCAGCGTGCGTTTATGCTGATTGCCAGCGTATTTTTCATCTTTGCCGCGGGGCTGTACCTGTCCGGCGCCCTGAACCCCTACAGCATTGCCATCCGCAAAATGAAAAAGCAACTGAAAGCTTACCCAAAAGTTCCGTCCTTTAAAGAGTGGAGCAAACCAGCCGACAAGGACGACAACGAATAAGCCATTCCCTTGCTGAGTTACACAGCATTCCTCATATTACACAAAGCCCCTGCCGCAGCACTGCGGCAGGGGCTTTGTGCTGCGTGTCGAAAAACCTCCCTCTGCGAGGGAGGTGCCCCGAAGGGGCAGAGGGAGAGAACCTTGCCATAGCCCGAAATATTTCGGGCAACCGTACAGTTTTCTCCCCCACCGCCTGCGGGCGGAGCCCCCTCGCAGAGGGGGCCAAGGGGTGAGCACACCTTTTTCGACAGTCTGTTAAATTTATACCATGTGTATTCCCATTCGGAAACAATGCACAAATCCAGCCTTGCAAGGTTGTGAAGTCTGCGAATAGACGAAAGGCCGGGGCTGTGCTATAGTATAGTTACAGAAAGAAAACAGCCGAAGCTAAAAAGCCAAAAGTTCCCAGGGAGCGGATTTCTCAACAGAGAAACAGAAAGACTGATCGGCAGGATTTCGCAAGGAAGGAGGCTCAAGTCCAATGGTAAACTTCAAGGATCCTATTTATCACCGGCGGGCGTGGGCCTGCTGACAGAATAAGACTGCATCCAAAAGCCGCAGAGTATTCTCTGTAAAAGATCAATAAAAATGTGATGTACGGTATTTTACAAAATTGCTAGCAGACACACGGGCCCGTCAAAACAGACCCCCGCGTGAATATAGATTAGGCTGAAAGAAGGCTGGCAGCGATGACTACCACCACTCCACCCAACAGATCCTATCTGAACTTCACCTGATCATCAAGGAGAAACTCCCATGTACCAGAGTTAAGAGGGCAACACCTCTGCATCAGACCCGAAACAAAAAAAACAGGGATGATTCCTATGACCAAACGGAAACAGACCGAAAAATAAGGCAAAGGGTTATGAGGCTATGACTCCAATCATCTGATACCACCGGGGCGGACGCAAGGTTCCGCCCCGGTTTTGTTATGTCTGCCGGCAAAAAGCAGAGGGCCGGGCGGCTGTCCCCTGCTTTTACGAAAGGAAAGGAGCAACACAATGGAGCAGCTCTTGCGCCAACGCGCAGAATCGATTTGGACAGCGGCCATCCGGTCCGTTTTGCCGGATGAGGCGGTGCGCCGCGCTTTGGAGCGTTTTCACCCGCAGGGGCGTGTATTTCTCGTGGCAGCGGGCAAGGCCGCGTGGCAGATGGCCCACGCGGCGCTGGCCGTGCTGGGCCGTGTGGACGGCGGGATCGTCATCACAAAATACGGCCATGTCAGGGGGCCGCTGCCCGGCGTGACCTGCTGCGAGGCAGGGCATCCGGTGCCGGACGACAACAGCTTTGCGGCCACCCAGCGGGCGCTGGCGCTTGTCAGCGGTCTGCGGGCGGACGACACCGTGCTGTTTCTGCTCTCCGGCGGCGGCAGCGCGCTGTTTGAAAAACCGCTGCTGCCCGCTGAGGAGCTGCAGGCCATCACACAGGCGCTTTTGGCCTGCGGTGCGGATATTGTTGAGATCAACACGATCCGCAAGCGGCTGTCTGCCGTCAAGGGCGGGCGGTTCGCGCTGGCCTGTGCGCCCGCCGCGGTGTACAGCGTGGTGCTCAGCGACATTCTCGGCGACCCGCTCGATATGATCGCCAGCGGCCCGGCCTGTCCGGACAGCTCGACCTGCGCGCAGGCTGCTGCCATTGCGGAAAAATACCGGCTGGCGCTCTCCCCTGCTGCTGCGGCCCTGCTGCGGCAGGAAACGCCCAAAACGCTGCCCAACGTGACCACAAAAATCACCGGCAGCGTGCGGGAGCTGTGCCGCGCCGCTGCGGACGCCTGCCGCGCCGAAGGGTACGAGCCGGTTTTGCTGACAGACTGCCTTTGCTGTGAGGCCCGGGAGGCCGGCAGCCTTCTGGGAAGCATTGCCCGCACCCACGCAGGGCATGGCCGCAAGCGGGCCTTTATCGCGGGCGGCGAGACCGTTGTGCATCTGACAGGCCATGGGCTGGGCGGGCGCAATCAGGAGCTTGCCTTAGCCGCAGCCCCGGCGCTGGCTGGGCTGTGCGGGTGCTGTGTTTTCTCGGTGGGCAGCGACGGCACCGACGGTCCCACCGATGCCGCGGGCGGCTACACGGACGGCGAAGCCTTAGCCGCCCTCACTGCGGCGGGCCTGGACGTGCCCCGTGCGCTGGCCGACAACGACGCCTACCACGCCTTACAGGCCGTTGGCGGTCTGATCATGACCGGCCCCACCGGCACAAACGTCAACGACGTGGCAGTTGTGCTGACGGAATGACAAAAAGCAGACCGCTCAAAAACGCCATCCTCTGTTTGCTTCTATATTTTTCTTTTGGACGGGAAAGCCCCGCCGCTCTCATGGTGAGGGAGCGGCGGGGCCTTTTCCGTATGTATCAGTATTCAACGCCCTCGCGCGCGGCGATGCCCCGGGTGTAGGGGTGCTTGACGGCGCGCAGCTCGGTGGAGTAGTCGGCGGCGTCCTGCATCCAGGCAGCGGGCTCACGCCCGGTCAGCACGACCTCTGCCCCCTGTTCGGCGCGGGCGGCGGCCTCCCGCAGCAGAGCTTCCTCCACAAGGTCATTTTTGCAGGCGGCACAGGCTTCGTCCAGCACCAGCAGGTCAAAGCTGCCCTGTAAAATCGTCTGTAACGTCCGGGTGTTCGTCCGGCGTGCCTCGGCGCGCTCTGCGTCGGTCATAAGCCAGGTGAATTTCGCGTTGGGGCAGGCGTAGACGACTGCCCCGCAGCGGCGCAGCATTTCAATTTCGCCGCTGGAGCCGTCTTTTAAAAATTGCAGGATGACCACCCTGCGGCCATGGCCCAGCGCCCGCAGCGCCAGCCCCATGGCGGCGGTAGTCTTGCCCTTGCCGTCGCCCCAGTACAGATGCAGCATGGCTGCCCCTCCCCTTGCAGTAATTTCCATCTTATTATAGCACACCCTCCGCGCCGCTTGCAAATACCGGCAGTTGACAAAGGCACGTCGGTTATGCTAAACTAACCTCTGCTGTGAACACCATGTACAGGCATGGTGCTTTTTATGCTATACGAGTTAGAATAAGCTAACACAAGTCAGGAGGAATCCCCATGAACCAGAAGTTCAACAAGCTGACCGTGCCCGATCTGATCTCTGTCGGCGTCTTTACCGCGCTGTACTTTGTGCTTGTCACCGTGGCGACCTTCGCCTGTGCACTGCTGCCGGGCGTGGGCAACATTCTGCTGCCCGCCGTGGCCGCGCTGATCTCCGGCAGCGTCTATATGCTGCTGGCCGCCAAGCTGCAAAAATTCGGCGGCATCACGATCATGGGCCTTGTGATGGGCCTGTTCTTCTTCGTCTCCGGCCATTTTGTGCTGTCGTTCGCGGCCAACATCATCTGCGGCGTCGCGGCAGACCTGGTGGCCGCTGCGGGCAAATACCGCAGCAAAAAGCTGCTGCTGGCCAGCTACGTCGTGTTTTCCTATGGCCTGACCGGCCCGATTTTGCCGCTGTGGTTCATGAAATCCGCCTACATAGCCAACCTGACGGCCCGCGGCAAGGACGCCGCCTACATCGACACGCTGTTTGCACCCATTAACAGCGGCAGCTTTGTGGTCAGCATACTGGCAATTTTGATTTGCGCCCTTGTGGGCGGCTTCTTCGGCCAGAAGATGCTGAAGAAGCACTTTGAAAAGGCGGGGATCGTTGCATGACCTTCCGCATGGACCCGCGCGCCAAGCTCTACCTGCTGCTGCTTGCCAACCTGATGCTTCTCTTTCACGTCGGCACCGGGGCGGAGGCCGCTGCCACGGCGCTGTGCCTGCTGCTGTTCTTCCTGTCGGGCAAAGCCCGCGCGGGGGTACGGCTGTCGGTGCTGTACTTTGGTCTGCTGGCCGTGGACCTCTTTGTCGTGCCCCGCGTCGGGGAGAGCGTGCTGCTGAACCTGCTCTCCCTCGTCTCGGTCGGCGTGCGGATGATGCTGCCCTGCATCATCACCGGCGCCTATGCGTTTTCAACGACGACAGTCGGGGAGCTGACCGCCGCGCTGCGCCGGATGCACCTGCCGGAGAGCATCATCATCCCCTGTGCCGTCGTCGTGCGGTTCTTTCCCACCGTGGGCGAGGATTACCGCCACATCCGCGCGGCCATGGCCCTGCGGGGCATTGCCGCGGGCCGCGGCGCGCTGCTGCGCCATCCCGTGCAGTCGCTGGAATACATCCTGATGCCGCTTTTGATGAACAGCAACAATGTGGCGCAGGATCTTTCCGCCGCCGCGCTGACCAAGGGCATCGGCCTACCGGGGCGGCATACCTGCATGACCGAGCTGCGGCTGACCGCGTGGGATTTCCTCTATCCCGCGCTCTGCACGCTGCCCCTGCTCTGGAAGGTGGTGACGCTGCTATGATCGAAGCCGAAAACGCAAGCTTTACCTATCAAAGTGCCCCCTCCCCCGCCCTGCAGGACGTCACGCTGACGGTGCAGCCCGGGGAATGCGTCGTCCTCTGTGGCCGGAGCGGCTGCGGCAAGACGACGTTCACCCATCTGCTGAACGGCCTTTCCCCGGAATTTTATCCCGGCACCCTGACAGGCCGCTGCACGGCGGCGGGGCTGGCCGCGGGCGAGGCCGCCATCGAAGCCTATGTGCCGCAGGTCGGCAGCGTGTTCCAGAACCCCAAGACCCAGTATTTCAACGTGGACACGACGGCGGAGCTGGCCTTCCCCTGTGAGAACGCCGGCATGGAGCCGCAGGCCATCCGCCGCCGCGTGGACGAGGTCGTCGAACAGTTCCGGCTCGGCCCGCTGATGGACCGCAGCGTTTTCAAGCTGTCGGGCGGGGAAAAGCAGCGCGTCGCGTTCGCGGCGGCCTGTATGCTCGGCCCGCGGCTGTTGGTGCTGGACGAGCCGACGAGCAACCTGGACGCCGCCGCCATCGCGCAGCTGCACGATATGATCGCCGTGATGAAGCGGCAGGGCGTGACCGTTGTGCTGGCGGAGCACCGCCTTGCCTGGATCACCGATCTGGCGGACAGGTATTTCTTCTTTGCGGCGGGCCGCCTGGCCGCGCAGTGGTCCGCTGCGGAGTTTGCCGCGCTGCCTGCGGACACATTGGCCGGGTACGGTCTGCGCGCCCGCACGCTGGACGACTGCCGCGCCGGAATCCGCGCAAAGCAGAGCGCCCGATGCCCCGGTACGCCGGTGCTCACGCTGGAGGGCGTCACGCTGGGCTGCGACAAAAAGCACCCGCTGCGCACCCTGCCCGATATGAGCTTTGCCGCCGGTGAGATCGTCGGCCTGATGGGGCGCAACGGCATCGGCAAATCGACGATGGCCCGCACGCTCTGCGGCCTGCTGGAGCCGGTCAGCGGCAAAATCTGCCGGAACGGCAGACCCGCCAACGCAAGCGAGCGGCTCAGGAGCAGCTTCCTTGTCATGCAGGATGTGAACTATCAGCTGTTCAGTGACAGCGTGCGGGAGGAGGTGCTGCTCGGCGCAGCCCACCCGGAGCGGTGCGACGCCGTTTTGCAGGCGCTGGGGCTGGACGGTCTGGCGGACCGCCACCCGATGAGCCTTTCCGGCGGGCAGAAGCAGCGGGTCGTCGTAGCGGCGGCCATGCTGTCCGACAAGCCGCTGATCTTACTGGACGAGCCGACGAGCGGCCTTGACCTGGGCAGTATGCAGCAGGTCGGGCAGCTTTTGCAGGAATGGAAGGCGCAGGGCAAGACCCTGCTTGTCATCACCCACGATGAGGAGCTGGCCGCCAACTGGTGTGACCGCGTCATACGCTGGGACGATACGGAAGGAGTGTGACCCCCATGGAATTTCACCCGAACAACTGGCTGGGCCGCTGGCAGAATTTTGAGAGCTATATCACCAGCACTGACCCGTATTTGCAGCTTGCCTGGCAGGAGGCCGAGGCCGCCGCTGCTGCGCTGCCGATGTTTAAAAGTGGCGCGAAGCAGTTCTGGCAGACGGCCTGCGTGACGACGAGCATCGGCAACCCGCACACGCTGGGCGGCTGGACTATCACCCCCGCCGACGGCGGCAAGCTCTGCATCGCGTGGACGGACGCCGACGGGAACACCCTCGGCCGGGCGGTCTATCATCTGGACCACGTTTTGGAGCGCGGGCTTGAGGGCAAGGAGAACGCCCTTTTCGTCGCCGAGGACGTCCCCGCCGACTGGCCGTTCCGCTGCCTGCTGGCAATGGAGCCGATGCCGCCCCGCGCGGCCCGGCTGCAGGGCGGGCTTTTAAGCCACCTGCATTTCCAGTACGCCAGCGGTCCCGAGCACCTGTTTGACCCCGACACCCACGCCCTGTGCAGCCCGCTGTGGTACGCTACGATGTGCGACGGCGACGGCACGCTGTTAGAGCAGTGCAACATTGTCCGCGCTCTGCACCGCCTGCCTGTGTGGGAGGAACTGCCGGAGCTGTGAGAGAAAAAGAAAGAAACGGGATGCCCGCAAAAGTGACATCCCGTTTCTTTCTTTTATTGCTCAGTAGGGGCCGGGCATGCCCGGCCTGGCTGTGTAAGGAATACAAGCGCCTTTCGGTAAGCTGCGGGCCGCACGTGTGCGGCCCCTACCGCTCTGCTTCCCGGTTATTCCTCGTCCTCGGTCTTGATCGTAATGTTTCGGTCCGTCTTGGCCTCGATGCTGTTGGCGCGGACAATGTCGCGCATGTCGATGCCGGTGGCCTCCTTCATGGCCTCCATCGTCTGGGCCATCAGCACCGGCACATTGCCGGAGACACCCGACACGCCAGACGCATCGCCGCCGATGATGGACACCTTGTCGATGCTGGACAGGGGCTGCGCGACGCTCCTGGCAATTTCAGGCAGGACCTTGATCATCATTTCGGCCACAGCGGCGTCGTTGTACTGCTTGTAGGCTTCGGCCTTCTGCTTCATCGCTTCGGCCTCTGCCAGGCCCTTCTGGCGGATGGCCTCCGCCTCGGCCTTGCCGACCAGCGCGATGCCCTCGGCCTCCTGCTGCTTGGCAAACTTCGCGGCCTCGGCGGCACGCTCGGCCTCATACTTCTGGGCCTCGGCCTCCTTCTGGCGGCGGTACAGCTCGGCGTCGGCCTGCTTGCGGACCTCGGCATCCAGCTTGCGCTGCTGGACCTCGGCCTCCTGAGCGGCCAGGTCGACCATCTTCTTCTGGCGGGCGATCTCGGCGTCGGCCTCGGACTCCTTGACCTCCTTGGCGCGCAGGTTCGTCTGGATCATACCGGCGGCGTTCGCGTCGGCGGCGGCCTTGTCAGCCTCGGCCTTCAGCTTGGACTTTGCCAGCTCCAGCTCGTTGTTGCGCTGGGCAATGGCGGTCTGGGCTTCGATCTCCTTCTCGTTCGCGGCCATGGCGGCGGCAGCCTTCGCGCAGGAGACGTCGCGCTCGGCCTCGGCCTTGGCGATGGAGGCACGCTTTTTCACAAGCTCCTCCTGCTCGACGCCGATGGCTTCAATAACGCCGTGGTTGTGGCCCATGGCGTCCACGGCGTCCTTGACGTCCTGCACGTTGAAGGTCACGACCTCCAAGCCCATCTTGGCCAGGTCGGGGCGTGCGTTCTCCACGACGCTGACGGCCATCTGCTTGCGGTTTGTCAGGATCTGGTCCACGGTCATCTCGGACACGATCTCACGCAGGTTGCCCTGCAGCACATCGTTGATCTTTTCATTGATGTGCGCCTCGTCCATGCCGAGGAAGTTCGAGATCGCGGCCTGCTGGCGGGAATTGATGTACTTGCGGATGTCGTCATATCCGGCGTTGCGGACCTCCTCGTCTGAGACGGTGGAGTTCTCGCTGTAGACCTGGACGGTGACGACGCTGTCGAGCCAGAGGGAGACGCCCTCCTTGGTTTTAACGCCCGTTTCCGGCGTTTTCACGTCGATTTTCAACAGGCGCATGTTCAGGCGGTCTGCGCGCTGCACAATGGGCAGCACAAAGACGCCGCGCCCGCAGACGACCTTCGGGCGGGAGAGGCCGAAGCCTGTCACGACGATGGCCTGGGTCGGCGGGGCCTTCTTGTAGCAGAGAAAGCAGAAGGCAATGATGGCCGCGGCAACAGCGGCAGCAATAATGAATCCCATACTCTTGTTCCTCCTTCAGAACACATTGGGCCGCAAAAAAAGCGGCAGCGATAAGGGTCGTCATCAGCGGGTTTTCTTGCTGATGATGCTACCATTATAGCTGCCGCCCGTGCTCCAAAACAGGACAGGTTTCGCAAAATACAGGGTGCTATTTTGCTGTTTACAGCGCGTCCTTCGCGCTTTTACGCAGGCGTCGTTATCTCCGCCTCGTTACATTTGCTTGGTAGGTTTTGCTTTTTCGGCCAGCAGGCACAGCACTACGGTCAGCACCATGTCGGGCAGCGTGTAGCCCACCGGCGTGTCAACGCCCATCAGCAGGCGGTAGGCGATAAAGCCCACGAGCCAGATAACAAGGTTGCGCGCGTCGGCAGCCACGGCAAAGCGGTCCCGGTGCAAAATAAAGTGGTCTGCGATCTGCACGGCGATCATCGGCGCGAACACCGAGCCGATCAGGTACAGAAAGCCCGTGATGTCGTCCATCGGGAAAAGGATGGCCGCCGCCGTGCCGATGACCGTCACGGCAATGGCGGTCTTTTTGCCGTTGAGCTTTGCGGACAGGCTCTCGGCAGAGATGCCCGCGCTCCACGCATCGAGGAAGGTCGTCGTGACCGTGGAGAAAACCAGAATGATCAGCGCGGCAATGCCGAGCCCGGCCTTGACCATGATGACGGCAATGTCATACTCGCCGGTAAAGATGGCCGCGCCCATGCCGATGACGTACATCCAGCAGGATACCGCGCCGTAGACCAGCACGCTGACCCAGGTCGCCTGGGTCGGCTTCTCGGCGTCGCGGGTGTAGTCGCTGATGAGCGGCAGCCAGGACAGCGGCATCGCCACGGCCAGCTCCACCGCCGCACCGAAGGTCAGGCTCTCGCCGTCAATGCCGACCATGGCGTTGCCGGAGAAGAAGATGACCTTGCACAACACCAGCGTCAGAATAAACAAAGCAGCCATCGTAATTTTGTTGATCCAGCCTAAATCGGTCACGCCGACGGCGATCCACACGATAATCAGCGCACCGATGACAAGGCACCAGACCCAGCGGCCAATCGCAAAAATACCGCCGACGGCCAGTGCACCGTCATAGATCATGATGGCCGTCCAGCCGACGAGCTGCAAAACGTTCAGGAACGCAAACAGCAGGCCGCCCTTCTGGCCGAAGCTCATTTTTACGGTCTCCATAGCGCTGCGGCCCGTGCGCCCGCCGATGAGGCCCGCCAGCAGCATCATGGCGCAGCCGATGATATGCCCGAGCAGAATGGCCGCAAAGCCCTTTGCCATGCCCAGCGGCGCAAAGGCGGTGCCGGTCAGGATCTCGGCCAGCGAGACGCCCGCGCCGAACCAGATCAGGCCGTTCTGAAAGGTAGAAGTCTTTTTCATTCGACAAAATCCCCCTTCAGTGCGAACATGTGGTTCATCGGGCCGGAGCCGTGGCCGAGGTCAAGCATAGCGGCCAGCGCACCGGAGATGTACGCCTTTGCGCGCTCCACCGACGTGTCAAGGTCATAGCCCTTCGCGAGATTCGACGCAATGGCGCTGGACAGCGTGCAGCCGGTGCCGTGGGTGTTGGGGTTGTCGATGCGGCGTCCCTTGAACCACTTACCCGCGCCGTCGCGCCAAAGCAGGTCGTCGGCGTCGTTGATCTGGTGCCCGCCCTTGCAGAGCACCGCACAGCCGTACTTTTCGCTGATGGTCTGTGCGGCCCGCTCCATATCGGCGGCGTTTTGAATGGTCATGCCGGAGAGGATCTCCGCCTCGGGGATGTTCGGCGTCAGGACCTCGGCCAGCGGCAGGAGCTTTTCGCACAGCGCGGTCACGGCGTCGTCGCGCAACAGCTTTGCGCCGGATGTTGCGACCATGACGGGGTCCACGACGATGTGCTTTGCGCCGTATTCCTTCAATTTTGCCGCAATCGTTTCGATCAGCTCTGCCGAGGATACCATGCCGATCTTGACGGCATCGGGGAAGATGTCGGTAAACACTGCGTCGAGCTGCTCCGCCAGAAAATGCGGGGTCGAGTCAAAAATGTCGGTCACGCCGGTGGTGTTCTGGGCGGTCAGGGCCGTGACTGCGCACAGGGCAAAAACGCCGTTGGCGGTCATGGTCTTGATGTCTGCCTGGATACCGGCGCCTCCGCTGGAATCACTTCCGGCAATGGTCAATGCTGTTCTCATGGTGATAACTTCCTTTCCTTTTTGTATACAGCAAGGTTTTATAAAGCGGTACAAGGTGGTGCCCCCGGTGTACCGCTGTGGGGGGCTTTTTTGCAGCAGCAGGGGTCGGCGTCCTCGACGACCTGCGGAGGGGTCAAGACCCCTCCCTACGATGCAATTTTTCAAGGGGCTTTGTAGGGAGCGGTCTTGACCGCTCCGTGCCGTGCGGCGGCAGTGGTACGCCGCCCCCTACAGGAGTGCTGCTTTCGCTTCGTGCAAATCTCTCACATACAGATCCGCTGCCATTTGCAGCCCGGCCTGGTCGGTCTCGCCGTCGGCATCGTAGACGCCGATTGTGTAAAAGCCCGCGGCCTTCGCGGTTTTCAGGGCGTAGAGACTATCCTCAAAGACGAGCGTTTCCGCCGGCGCGGCGTGCAGGGCCTCGGCGGCCAGCAGGTAAATTGTCGGCTCATGCTTGCTGACGCCGACCTCGGCCGTAGTGAAAAGCCGGGTGAAATACCCGAGCAGCCCCAGCCGTTCCAGCGCCCGCGTGACGTGCTCCCGCGGGCTGGACGTGGCCGCCGCCAGCTTCACGCCGCGGGCGGTCAGGGCGGCCAGCAGTGCCGCCGCGCCGTCCTTGGCGGGGACCTCATAAAAATAGAAGTCCCGCAGCATGTCCGCAATGCCCGCGCCGACCTCGGCGGCAGACTGCGGCAGTGCATAGTGCGTGTGCAGATACTCCGCACCCTGCTCCATGCTCATCGAGAACAAAATCTCGTTGAGTCCTTCCTCCGGCGTGACGCCCAGGCTGCGCAGATACCGCGCGCCAAGGTCGTTCCAGATGCCCATGGAGTCGAGCAGCACGCCGTCCAGATCAAAAACAGCAGCCTTAGTCATGCAGCATTTTCTCCGTGGCGGCCTTCAGGTCGGCGGATGCCTGTTGGATGTTCTTTGCTGCGTAAATCGCGCTGATGACCGCGACGCCGCAGATGCCGCTGCCCGCGAGCTTCGCGACATTTTCCTGCGTGATGCCGCCGATGGCGACAACGGGGATGGACACGGCCCCGCAGATGGCCTTGAGCGTCTCATAGCTCACATCGTCGGCGTCGTCCTTCGAGCCGGTCGGGAACACCGCGCCGACGCCGAGGTAATCCGCGCCGTGCTTTTCGGCCAGGACGGCTTGCTCCACGGTCTGGGCGGAGACGCCCAGAATCTTGTCTGGGCCCAAAATCGCGCGGACGTCCTGCGCCTCCATATCGCTCTGGCCGACATGCACGCCGTCTGCGTTCATCTCGCGGGCGATCTCGACGTTGTCATTCACAAGAAACGGCACACCGCGCTCGCGGCAGAGCGTTTGCAGCTCCTTCGCTTCCTCGAGGAACTTCCCCTCCTCCAGCGTCTTTTCGCGCAGCTGGACCATCGTCACACCGCCGTCAAGGCTTTCGCGCACAACGTCGATAAGCCTGCGCCCGTCCAGCCAGTGGCGGTCCGTGACGGCATAGAGCAGCAGATCATTTTTATCGCAGTTCATACTTGGCGCCCCCATTCAGCGTTGCACCGTCCATATTGTAGATGGCATCAATGATGCGGTTGCGGTAGGTGGAGTTGCCGTCGCCCTCGGCCATACGGCTCCAGCCGATCTCGCCCGCCAGACCCATGGCGCAGACCGCCGCGGCGGCAGCCTCGAGTTTATTGTCGGGGTTCGCAACGACGAAGGCCGTCATCATGCCGGAGAGCTGGCAGCCCGTGCCGGTGATCTTGCCCATCTCGGGGCGTCCGTTGCGGATGACATAGCAGTCCGTGCCGTCGCTGACAAGGTCGATGGCACCGGTGACGGCGACGATAGCGCCGCTTTTGGCCGCAAAGTCCTTGACAAATTTGACGGCACTGTCCAGATTTGCGTCGGTCACGGCGTCCGCAACGTCAGCGTCAACGCCCTTCGTCGTGCCGCTGCCCAGCGCCAGCGTCTTGATCTCGGAGATATTGCCGCGGATGACGGTGAATTTGATCTTCTCCATCAGCTCGACGGCGGTGTTCGTGCGCAGGGCCGACGCACCCGCGCCGACGGGGTCGAGCAGCACGACATGGCCGAGGGCATTCGCCTTTGCGCCCGCGCGGAACATGCCCTCGATGCTGCGCTGGTTCAGCGTGCCGATGTTGATGTTCAGGCCGCCGCAGATCGACGTGATGTCCTCGACGTCCTCCGGCTCATCGGACATGATCGGGCTGCCGCCGCAGGCCAGCAGAATGTTGGCCACGTCGTTGACCGTGACATAGTTCGTGATATTGTGCACCAGCGGCACAGTGTTGCGCACATTTTCAAGACAGGTTCCCAGCATACAAAACGCTCCTTATAAGTAAAAATGCGGATACGCCTGCAAAGACATATCCGCACAAAAGCTCACAAGAAGCGCAGTGCTACGGTATCTCCCTACGTTGGCATTATCCAAATCAGGTTCAGGCAGCACCGCGGCGGCGCTGCCTTTTGGGTCAGGGCGATACAGCCCACTCTCAGCCCGCTTTACGCAAGCTCCCCTTTTGTACAAATTTACAGTAGCACAGTTTGTCGTGTTTTGCAAGGCTTTTGCTTCATTTTTTGCAAAACCACTTGACATTAAACCCGGCTTTCATGCTATGCTAGAGACAGCAGAAAGGCAAAAATGCGGGTGCGAACCGGAGCTGCCGCTGCGGTTTCAATAGCCTTCCCCCGAGGGGGAAGGTGGCCGAGGCCCCGACCGAGGCCGGATGAGGGGCAGCCCTCCGTTGGCCACCCGTGAACAGGCAGCAATCGCATGCTTTGCCCTCATCAGTCCGCTCCGCGGACAGCTTCCCCCGAGGGGGAAGCCTTTTATCACGTTACTATTTTAAACGGAGGTCTCCTATTATGGCTAAATCCACAGTCTATTTCACCAACGAACTCACCCCCGAAGCCGTTGTGAAGATGTACCGCCAGCTGGGCATCGAGCTGCCCGGCAAGGTGGCCGTCAAGGTCCATAGCGGTGAGGACGGCAACCAGAACTACCTGCACCCCGAGTTTATGAAGCCCGTCATCGACGCCGTCAACGGCACCGTTGTTGAGTGCAACACAGCCTACGGCGGCGCGCGCAACGAGACGCCTAAGCACATCGAGCTGATGAAGAAGCATCATTGGAGCGACCTGTTTGATGTTGACATCATGGACGCCGAGGGTCCGGACGTCGAATGGCCCGTCGAGAACGGCAATGTCCTCAAGGTCAACTATCTGGGCAAGAACATCGAGAATTATGACAGTATGCTCGTGCTCATCCACTTCAAGGGTCACCCGATGGGCGGCTACGGCGGTGCGCTCAAGCAGCTGTCCATCGGCTGCGCGTCCAGCGCCGGCAAGACGTACATCCATACCGGCGGCAAGGTCACCGATCAGAACATCCTGTGGGAGAACTGCGCCGAGCAGGACACCTTCCTTGAAGCCATGGCAGACGCCGCCTCCACCGTGGCAAAGCACTTTGCGGGCAAGATCGCCTATGTCGCCATCATGAAGAACCTTTCCGTTGACTGCGACTGCTGCGCCGTGGCCGAGGACCCCTGCATGAACGATGTTGGCATCCTCTCGAGCCTTGACCCCGTCGCGCTGGACCGCGCCTGCATTGATCTGGTCATAAACAGCAATGACCCGGGCCGCGACCACTTTATGGAGCGCGTCAACAGCCGCCACGGCACCCACACCATCGACAGCGCCGAGACCCTTGGCATCGGCACGCAGGCGTATGAGCTGGTGAAGGTGTAAACGCCCATTTGCCTGAAGAAGCCAAAAGCCGCAAAAAAGCATCCGCCGTGCAGAGAGGCGTCTCTCTGCACGGCGGATGTTGTTATTGTCGGTTCAGTATCTTTTCCAAGTCTGTTTTCGGGTCGCCCGTGGGCGTCAGGTTGTACTGCTTAACGAGAAAGTCCAGTACATTCGGTGAGACGAACGCCGGGAGCGTGGGGCCAAGGTAGATATTGCGCAGCCCCAGATACAGCAGCGTCAGCAAAATGCAGACAGCCTTCTGCTCATACCACGACAGCACCAGCGTAAGCGGCAGGTCGTTGACGCCGCAGCCAAACGCCTCGGCCAGCGCCAGCGCAATGCGAATGGCGCTGTAGGCGTCGTTGCACTGCCCGCAATCCAGAACGCGCGGGATGCCTTCGATGCTGCCCAGATCCATATCGTTCAGCCGGTACTTGCCGCAGGCCAGCGTCAGAATCAGCGTGTCGGGCGGCGTCATCCGTGCAAAGTCCGTGTAGTAGCTGCGCGTCGGTGCTGCACCGTCGCAGCCGCCGATCAGGAAAAAGTGGCGTATCTTCCCCTCCCGGACCAGCCAGACGATCTGCTCTGCGTGGGACAGCACCGCATTGCGGGCAAAGCCGGTCATGACCGTGCTGCCGCCGTTCATCCCGGTCATCGGGTGATCCTCGGGGTAGCCGCCGCATTCCAGCGCCTTTTCAATGACCGGGGTGAAATCCTTGTCGTCCCCGATGTGGGTCAGCTCCGGGTAGGACACCACCGACGTCGTGAACACACGGTCACTGTAGCTCTGCCGCACCGGCATCAGACAGTTCGTTGTGAACAGGATGGGCGCGGGGATGTTGTGGAACTCTGACTGCTGGTTCTGCCAGCCCGTGCCGAAGTTGCCTTTGAGGTGCGGATATTTTTTCAGTTCCGGGTAGCCGTGGGCGGGCAGCATCTCACTGTGGGTGTAGATGTTGATGCCCCTGCCCGCGGTCTGGTCCAGCAGCAGCTTCAGATCGTGCAGGTCGTGGCCGCTGACCACGATGAAGGGGCCCTTCTCAATCGTCAGCGGCACCGTGACCGGCACGGGGTCACCGTATGCGCCGGTGTTGGCTGCGTCCAGCAGCGCCATACAGGCCAGATTGACTTCTCCGGTTTTCAGCACCAGCGCCAGCAGCTCGTCAGGCGTTTTCTCTGCGCCGATGGCCTCGAGTGCCTCATAGAAAAAGGCGTTCACAGCGGGGTCTGTTCTCCCCAGTGCGCGGGCGTGGTACGCATAGGCCGCCATGCCTTTGAGCCCAAAGAGGATCAGCGATTTCAACGAGCGCACGTCCTCCCCCGCCGCCCAAAGCGCGGCAAGGTCGTAATCGTCAAGCTGCCCGGGGCCGACGGCAGCCTTTTCCTTTTCGATTTCCGTCTTGCATTGCAGGATAGTTTCGTTGTTGAAGTTCACGTTCGTGATCGTCGTGAACAGGCCCTTCAAAATCAATTCATCGGTGTGCGGTGTCGGTGTCCCAGCCCGCGCCGCCCGCGCCAGCCCGATAAGTGCCCCGATCAGCTCATCCTGATAGTTGGCGGTGTCGGCCTTTTTGCCGCAGACACCGGCCTTGCCGTCGCAGCCGGTGTTATGCGCCGTTTGTTGGCACTGAAAGCAGAACATTTCTCGCATTTGGTTTCCTCCTGTCGGCAGAATCATCACCTTCTATTCTGCCCGCCAGGAGGATTTTTTATACCGTTCTCACGGCTGCGGTGTCGCGCCCTCCTGCTCCATCTTGCGCAGCGTTTCCTGCCGGATGGCCTCCCGCAGCGCCTGCATATAGGGCGAGAACTGCGACTGCTCCACGCCGTAGGTCAGGTTCAGCGCATACTCCTGCGGCTCCCAGGTCGCAATCGCGGACTCGTTGTGCTGGACGACGGCCTCCATTTTATCCAGCGCCTTGTAGATTTTGGCCTCCGTCGTCTGCAAGGCAGCCATCTCCGCGTACAGCGTCCGCATCTCGGTGCAGACCGGCTCGGGCAGTGAATCGACCCAGCGGGAAAGCAGTGCTTCCTCGGCGGCCTCATCGGCGGCGGTCTTGTCAAACGCCGGGATGTCCCCGGTAAAGCACTCGCCCAGATCGTGGATCAGGCACATGCGGATGACCTTGTCCATGTCCGCCTGCGGAAATTCATCCCGCAGCCAGAACGCCATCAGCGCAATGCGCCAGCTGTGCTCGGCCACGCTCTCATGCCGTCCCTTCGATGTATAGCAATGCCGCGTTGTGTCCTTGAGTTTTTCCGCTGTGTGCAGCGCCTCCAACAGCTTTTCCGGTTCCATGTGCAGACCTCCCCTATTTTTACCGCTATTGTAGCAGATATAAAACGCAGTTGCAAGGCGGAGATTTTTTCTGATTTTTTCTTTTTTTTGCAGAAAGTCTCTCGCAATACAGGGCATTAAAAGTACAATTTGGAAACATTTAATTTACTATTACGGTTTGTAAATCATTCTGCCGTTATAAAACTCTGTAGGGGCGAGCAATGCTCGCCCGTGCCCGCGCGCTATGTGCAAGGCCTTCCCGGAAAAGCCTTGCTGCACCAGGTTGGCGGGCGAACAATGTTCGCCCCTACATTCTCTCTATAACAAAGCAGGTGCTTTTTCTTACTTTTTCTCATTTTTTTCAAGAAATTCTCTCGCAATACTCCTTTCTCTCCCCTGCCCTGCCACAAACTTCCTATAAAAAAAGACTCGCAAATCCATTGCGAGTCCTTTTCTGTAACAATTATTGCTTCTGTAACTCCTGCAGCAAGGGATTGTGCAGCAGCAGCCCCACGATTTGATAGCGGTAGCTTTTGACCGTCTGCCCCTGGGATTCCGAGTAAAGCCCGCGGACACAGCCGCTTTCCCGGTCAAACAGCGCGTCGATCAGCTGCAGCTGCTCCGCTGTGACCAGCAGCGTGACCTGTCCCTTCGTGTCAAGGCCGCGGCCATGGGTCGGCATGTACTTTTCGCGGCAGTCAAACGACGACAGCACGTAATAGCTCTCGGGGTGCTTCTCTGCCTCGATGCGCCGCGCGGATGCTGCGTCCTCATCCCCGCACACGCAGTGGTCCAGGCCGACCTGCCGGAGCTTGGCCAGCTCCTCCTGCAAAATGCGGTTGGCCAGCGTACCGATCTTACTGTCCTGCCACAATGCTTCCATCTCAAGCAGGTCGTAAATTTTGCGGTGCAGGCGGATACGCAGCCTATACTTCCTGGGCTTCATCGGCGCTGCGCTCCACCTTTGCAATTATTTCCCGCAGCCGCGTGGCCGTGGCGATCATCTCGTCCAGCTCCTTCATGGCCTGCCGGCGCTCCTCGTGGGTATATTTTTCTGCAAGGCGCTTCTCGGGGTTTTTCCTGCGCAGCATCGTTTCCAGGCGGCTTGTCTGGCTGGACAGCTTGCCCGTAATTTTGCTCTGTGCCTTGGCGCCGGCGGTCTTTTCCCTGACCTCCCGGATGACCTCTGTCTGCTCGACCTGCGCGGCGGGCTGCTCCGGCGGGATGGTCTTGACCTTTCGGATGGTCTCCTTCAGACACGCCATCTCCTTCTGGACCGTGAACACCGCAGCGACCAACGCCTCGTGGGCATCCTGCATGCTGCTGGTGTCGGCCACCGTCCGCAGTGCATCCACGAACCGCCCGCGAATCGCTTTTTTCTCGTCCTCAATGGCTGCGCTGCCCGGGCCGTTGTACGCAATAGCATAGAGCTGCTGCAGCATTTGGGCAGCGATTCTCTGTTCCTCGGGCGTCATCCGCAAAAAACTCTCCGCCTCGCTGCGCAGCACAAAGCCACGATCCAGCAGATCCTTGAGACCTTCATTCAGATTTTTTTCAATGCTCAGATCCTTATCGATCTGCCGCCCGTTGATGGGCGTTGCCTCCTTGATGGCCTTTTTTGCCTCGGCTGCTGTCAGGTTGTACGGCTCTGCCTGCAGGCAGGACACCAGCTCGGCAACCGCCTTGCGGCGGATCATCTCGTTGGCAAAGCCGCCGCGCACCTGCAGATTGGCGCTCAGCAGCATGACCTTTTTCTCGTTGTCGCTGAGCGGTGTTGTGACAACACGGCAGTTTTTGACTGTGTTCCACTTTGCGTCGCCGCGCGCCTGCAAATAATTCAATGCCTTATAGCGGCGCTCGCCGGAGAGCAGAACGTACTTCGTCTGTTTGCCATCCGTCCGCGGATATACGACCAGATTGTGCATCAGGCCGTTACGGTCAATGTCGTTGGCCAGTGTTTCCACATCCTCGTCGGTGTCCAGCTGGCGGAAAATCGCATTGTCCGGGTTCAGCTCGATGTCCTGCAAGGCAATTTCCCGCAGCTCATAGGCAAGCTCGGCGCGGTTCTGCGTGGCCAGGTTGGCAATCAGGCTGCCGGAGGCGTTGTTGTTTCCGGCGCTGAAAACCGCCTCGGTGGACGGAATACCCACCTCGACCTTGGATCTGCCGGGCTTCTTTTTCATAGCCATCTTACTTTTCCTCCAATTCCGCCAGGCGCTTTTTCAGCTCCTCATACGCCGCCACATAGCTTTTGGCCGGGGGCTGCGTGCGGGCCGAGTAGCAGACCGGCACGCAGCGGTTGATGCTGTTATCCACACTCTTGCCAAAGGCGATTTCCGCGTTGAACAGCGTTGCGCCGAGCTTGGCCCGGCAGTCACTGCGGATGTCCTGCGAGGCTGCACTTTTCTGCACCATCGTCAGCATCACGCCGACGCCCTTGATGCGGGAGGTCTTGCTCTTGCGCATCTCATTGCAGAGCACATAGGTGCGGAACGCCGAGTCCTCCGAGAAGGAATCGCACTTCAGCGGGATCAGCACATAGTCCGCCGCGGCAATTGCGTTGGAGAGCAGCAGGCTGTCCCGGCTTGGCTGGGTGTCGATCAGGATATAATCGTACTCGTCCTTGACCTGGCGCAGGAAATAGTCCAGCACGTCGGTATCGCTGGCCAGATACTTCGGGTCGCCACGGTCATAGTCCCGCTGGGCGTCCGTGTACAGATCCTCCAGCCGCTTGGACAGGCGCGGCGTCTGGTCGTTGGCCGGGATCAGGTCCACGTTTTCATATTCCGACTCGACGATAAAATCTCTGGTCTGTGTGTTGTAGCGGAAGCCGTCGATCATATCATACAGACTGCGGTTGGCAAAGGCCTTGCTGGTAATGGCGTTGCCGCCTGTCAGGGCAAACGTCAGGTTGCCCTGCGGGTCGGTGTCCAGGCAAAGCACCTTTTTGCCCTCGTCGCCCATCAGATAGGCAAGGTTAGAGGTCGTTACGGTTTTTCCGCAGCCGCCCTTTTCCACCGCAATGGTTATTACTGTTGCAGCCATTCGCTTGTTCCCCATTTCATTATGTAGTTATAACACCGTGGCAAATTATTTTTTATGTCGTTTTCATCTATGTATAGTATACCACATTTGCCAGCATCGTCAACAGCACTTTTGCAGTTTTGGCAGGGCTTTTCTGCGGCAGAGAAGTCTTATAACTCCGTGGCAAACTTTTATATAAAGAAAAAAGCATATAGACACGCCCATGCCGCAGCTTTTGCGGAGCGGGTATCCATACGCTTTTTGTTATGCTTTTTGGTCTTATAACTCCGTGGCAAATTTATTCATCAAAGACGGACAGATCTGCCTTGAAATGATCCGTTGCACCAGCGCTGCGCAGCTCGTCCCTGCCGCTCGGGATGATCGTAATATCCTCCATCGCGTTGTATACAATGGTCGCGTTGTACTGCGGCGACTTGAGCTGGCCGTGCTCCTTTTTGGTCAGCATCATCCGCGCCATGCCCAGCACCCAGCAGGTCAAATCGTGCTGCTGGGCCAGGATGCGGTTCAGCGCGTCGCGGGTTTCCTGCGCCTGCTTTGCCCTTTTCTCGCTGTTGGTGTTGGTCAGCAGACGCGCCGTGTATACCAGCACCGAGGACACCGCACTGTACAGCTCCGGTGAAATTTTTTCCTGCAGGGTCTGGCTGCGCGCCCTGCTTTCCAGCACGCGAACAGCCCGCGTCACCGTCATAGTAAACAGCTCGTCCCCCAGCGGCTCTGCCACGGACACAGCTGCCGCGCTTCGTTCCGGCTCGGTGGTTTTCCGCGTCCTTCTGCGGCGCGGGACTTCCTCATTGCGAGCGCTTTTCTGCGCGTGCAGCTGGCGCACTGCGTCCATCTCCTGCGCGGATTTGTAGCGGATGAACAGGTACAGCCGCTCGTATTTTCTGCCGCCGCGGATGCGGACCGGGATATAGTCAAACCAGAGGTCGGTCATCTGGTTGATCTCGTCCCTGGCCTTGGTCAGGACGTAGCGCTCAAAATCGTGGAAGTTGCTGTACTTTTCGGTCAGCGGCTTTTCCTTGTCCTTTTTGCGCTTTTCCGGCGGGGGAGAGAGCTGCTCCTTCAGCTCCTGAATGTCAAACACCTTGTACTTGAAGCCGCGGATGTCCTGCGCCTTGTCCGGGAAACGGTCCAGTATCTCTTTTGTGACCGGCTGAAACACCAGGCCGTTCGTGTAGCCGTAATCGGTGTCTCCGTTGTCGTAGGAAAGCAAAATTTCGTAAAAACGCATGGAGTAGGTGCTGTTCATCGTCAGCAGATATTCCACGTTGTAGGAGGTATAGTTGCTTTTCAGCTGGGAAAGATAGGGGAGTATCTCCGGATTGAAGCGCACGCGAATCTGCTTGTCCCGGTCATTCACGGTGGAGCCGCGCTGCAGCCAGGACAGGACCTTGTACTGGTGGCCGTCGCTGGCCGGGTCCAGGCTCCAGAAGGAGCGGTCCTCCAAACTTTTGACGGTGTCCTTCAGGTATTCCAGATAGGTGTTGTCGTGCATGTTGACCCCGGCCAGCCGCCCGAAGTCGGAAAAGCTCAACGAATAAACGCGGTCCGCATCCGGGGTCTCCTTGGGGTTGATCTGTGCCATCATCGCCAGCAGCACCTTTTGCTCCAGCTTTGGCAGGGCATATTTTGTCTTTTGGATCAGGTCATTACTCTTGGTGATGATCGATTCCGACGCCGGATTGTACTTGGGTACATTGCCTGCAGAGCGGGTGCGGCGGTGCTTTTGTGGCGGTGTGTTTTCCTGCGCAGGGAGGTCTGGGTCATAGTATTCGCCTTCAATGATGGTGTCATTTTTCCGCTTTTCAGACATAGACCTACACCTCCACAAATACAGTACATTAAGCATACACGCAATTGCGGAAAATGTCAACGGCTTCTCGCAATAAAAAATAAATGTGCCATTTGTATTTTTTTCTTATAATTATTATTTATTATTTTATAAATTTATCTCTTTATATATAATAAGTAGATTGCGAGTTTTCTTCTGCTGAATTGAGAGTAAAATTCCTGTGAAAAAAGAGTTTTCTTCCCACGAAAAAAGAGAAATATTCTGCTGTGCTGAGAGTTCTATTCTGCTGATTTTGCCAGAATAAAACTCTCAATTCGGCAGAAAAAAACTCTCAGTACGCAAGCGGCTGCGGGCAAAGCAGACAGCGAAATGCGAGTTTTCTTCTGCGCTGTTGAGAGAAAAATGCTGCGCAGTGAAAAAATCAGTTCGCGGCTTTTCCGGCGGAGCAGGGGAGAGTACAGTGACAAAAAAGAGAGGGCAGAAGAGAAAAAGGCTTATTGAGAGAAATTTTCTGACAACAGAAGAAAAAAACAGAAAAATTCTCCTTTTTGTATTGCGAGTTTTATTCTGAGCAAAAAAATCTCCCGGAATCTTCGATAGTACGTAAAAGTATACGAAAAAAGCAAAAAGTATTGCGAGAAATCTTCTCCACTGCAAAAATAGCACAAAAGAAACAAAGTGTAATAGTTTATATATAATATACAAAACGGCAAATAAATTCATGCGCATCCGGGGAAACTGGCAGGGAAGGGGAGAGGGCCGGCAGGAGAAACACAGCTTTTCCAAAATGCAGACTGCCAAAAGGCGACGCAGAGCCGAAGGTAATTATTTTTATAAAAATGCAGAAAAAAACTCTCAATAGTCCCACCGCGGGCGTCTATTGAGAGTTTTTTTCTGCAAAAGAATAAAAAAATTCAGAAAAATGCAGCCGCCCGCAAGGGCCGTCTGCACCCCCTTATTATCGGGAGCAGGTCACAGCATCTGTTGCCGTATAGTCAAACAGGCCGTCGTTTTTCTCCTCCAGAGCCTTGATCATGTGGTAGGTGTATTCGTTGTAGGGCGTCGGGATGCCTAACTCGCGCCCCATGCGCATGAGCGCACCGGAGAACATATCGATTTCTGTGTGCCGCCCGGCGTCGAGGTCCTGCAGGGTGGAGTAGCGCGCGGTTGGCGGCACGGTGCTGCCGTGGGTGGAGGCCGCAGCTGCCTTGGAGAGGTCGATCCCCTTGGCGGCGGCAATGGCCTCCAGCTCGCGGCGCAGGCCGTCGCTGATGGCCTTTATATGGGCACTGTCGCTGTAGCAGCCGACGCCTGCGCCGAGGATCGCCTGCGGCAGATTGTTGCAGACGTTCAGCCGGAACTTGGACCAGATCTCCTCGCGGATATGCTCGGTCACACAGAAATGAATGCCCGTGTCCGCAAACAGCGCCCGCACCGCCTGCACCCGGTCACTGTCAAACGGTGCGGTCAGCTCCCCGTAGATGATGCCGATGGTCGTCTCAGGGTCAAACCGCACACCGTCCTCGGTGCGGTGGGAGGCCACCTTGATAAGCGCGGGCAGCACATGAGCCGCGCCGATCTGTGCGGCGATGAGCTCCTCGCTGTCAACGCCGTTCATCAGGCTCATGACAACGGTGCGTTCGCTCACAATGGTGCGGATGCTGTCCAGCGCGCCGGGCAGTGCGCCGTATTTCAGCGCGACGATCAGCAGATCGACGCCGTGGGCCTGCTGCGGGGTCCAGACCTGCGGGTGATAGACCTGCCCGTTGATCGTGCAGCCGTTTTGCCGCAGCCGCTCGGCGCGGGAACCCTCCGCCACGACGCCAAGCTGCAGGGTGTTGGCAGCGGCCTTGTCGGCCAGGCCCCACAGCACATAGCAGCCGACGGCTCCGGCCCCCAAAATAGCAACAGATTGAATTTTCATCGTCTACATCCTCCCGTCAGCCGGCACGGCCCGGCTGGATGATGCGGATCAGCTCCTTATCCAGCTGCAGGGTGCAGTGCCACGGATTTACAATAATGCCCGCAATTTCCGGTGTCGAGAGCGCTGCGGCAAACAGCTTGTCAATGTCTGCAAGGAAGGTCGATTTCACCGTGTCAGGGCTTTTCATCTGCTCCTCAAACGAGGTAAAGGCGTACCACCAGCTTGCGCCGTCCGCCGTCGTCACGACCCGGGGCTGCACCTGCCCGCCACCGGGGACAGGCTCGACGGCCACGATCCACTGCCCGCCTGCCTGCATACAGCGGCGGACGACGGTCAGTGTGTGGGCCAGCTGCTCCGGGGTAGGGGACTGCTGCAGCTGCAAAATGGCAGTTTCGATGGTTTGATTCATCTGTAAGGATTTATCTTGCGGCATCGGGAACATCCTTTCCGATTTACGATTTGTCTGTTTCCTTTATTATACCAGCGATTTTCCAAAATGCAAAATTTCCGCGGAACGGCATTGACGAACCCGCGCTGCCGCGGTACAATGCAAAGTAACCAAGCAAACAGATAGGAATAAACAACAGGGGTGATCTACCAATGCAGCCGCTTTCTGACCGTACCGCAGGCTTTACCGATTCCGTCATCCGCCGCATGACCCGTATCTCCAACCAATACGGCGCGGTGAACCTTTCCCAGGGCTTCCCGGATTTTGACCCGCCCAAAGCAATTCTGGACCGTCTGGCCGAGGTCGCGCACGAGGACTACCACCAGTACTCCATCACCTGGGGCGCGCAGAACTTCCGCGAGGCGCTGGCCGCCAAGCAGACCCGCTATATGGGCCGGACAATTGACCCCAACAGTGAGATCGTTGTGACCTGCGGCAGCACCGAGGCGATGATGACCGCCATGATGACCGTGACGAACCCGGGGGACAAGGTCGTTATCTTCTCGCCGTTTTACGAGAACTACGGCGCGGACACGATCCTGACCGGGGCGGAGCCAATTTATGTGCCGCTGACGCCGCCGGAATTTACCTTTGACCCCGAGGTGTTGGAGAATGCCTTCCGCCAACACCCGAAGGCGCTGATCCTGTGCAACCCCTCGAACCCCTGCGGCAAGGTGTTCACCCGGGACGAGCTGGAGCTGATTGCGGGCCTTGCCAAAAAGTATGATGTCTATGTTATCACCGACGAGGTGTATGAGCACATCGTCTACGCGCCGCACACCCACACCTATTTTGCTGCGCTGCCCGATATGTGGGAGCGGACGATCTCCTGCTCGTCGCTGTCCAAGACCTACTCGGTCACGGGCTGGCGGCTGGGCTACGTCATTGCGCCCGCGCCCATCATTGAGCGCGCCAAGAAGGTACACGACTTTCTGACCGTCGGCGCGGCGGCTCCCCTGCAGGAGGCCATCATCCCGGGACTGCGATTCGGCCAGGACTATTACGATGACCTGCTGGCAAAATACACGCACAAGCGCGATTTGTTCTGCAAGGGCCTGGACGCTCTGGGCCTTGTCCACAACGTACCGCAGGGTGCGTATTATGTGATGATGGACATTTCCGAATTCGGCTATGACAGCGATTTGAAGTTCTGCGAGGAGTTGGCCGCTAAGGTCGGTGTCGGCGCGGTGCCGGGCTCGAGCTTCTTCCGGGAGCCTGTCAACCACCTGATCCGCTTCCACTTTGCCAAGAAGGACGAGACGCTGAACGACGCGCTGAACCGCCTTGAGACGCTGCGCGGCAAAATTCCGGCAAGAGCAGCGCGGTAAGGCTTTATAACTCCGTGGCAAATTTAAAATGTAAAAGAGCAGCCGACCCGCTGACAGAGCTACAGCGGGTCGGCTGCCTTTTTTATCGTGCGGTTTTCGGTTTATAATCACGCATTTCCGGAATCGCTCCGCCTGCCACGGCCCACAGGTACAGGCTGGCCACGCTGCAATAGGGGCTGAACCTGCGGCGGTACTTTTCAAACAGCTTGCGGTCAATTTTGCGGTGGTGGTAGACCATCCGCAGACCGCGCTGGATGGCAAGGTCGTCGTAGCTGAAAATGTTGGGCCGCTGCATACAGAACAGCAAAATCATCTCCGCCGTCCAAACACCGATGCCCTTCAGGGCGCTCAATTCGCGGATGGCGTCCTCGTCGCTTTTCTGCCGGATGCCCTCCGGATCGAACGCACCGCTGTGGACGCGCTCGGCAAAATCGGTGATGTATTCCGCCTTGCGAAAGGTCATGCCCAGCGCCTGCAATTTGGGAACACCGGCAGCCAGGATCGTCTCGGCGTTCACGGTGCCCAGTGCGTCCTGCATCCGCTGCCAGATCGTGGCCTGCGCCTTCGTCGAGATCTGCTGGCCGATGATGTGGTGTACCACCGCCGAAAACAAATCGGTATCGACGACGCGGTCCACATGCCCGATTTTGTCGATGACCTCACACAGCCGCTTATCCCTGGCACGCAGGTAGGCAAGCTCGGCTTCCCCGTAGGCAAAAAACATCGGCGCTCACTCCTTTACGGCGTCGGGCAGTACGTCGCCCAGCGCCAGCACGGCATTGCGCACGCATTCGGGGCAGGGGCAGAGCGGCACGCCGGTGGCAACGCCCTTCAGCTCCTTGCAGATAGTCGCGCCGCACCGCTGTTCAAAGCTCCGGACCAGTGCGCGTGCCACAGCGGGCGTGCCGCGGCCCTCCGTCAGGATGCCGGCCACCATCACAGCGCCGATCAGTGCGCCGCAGGTGCTCTCCAGGCAGCCCATACCGGCAGCGTAGCCTGCTGCCAGCATCCGCAGGGTGTCGCCCTCCACGGGCAGCTTGTCCTCAAATACCTTTACAACAGACTGGGTGCAGTTGCACTGCCCGGTGGTTTTTAATTCTGCAGCTGCGGCTGCACGTTCGGTAAGGGTCATGGTGCAAGCCTCCTTGTCAGTGGCAGTGATGCCCGCCGCAGTGGTGCTCGCCGTCGTGGTGGCCGCAGTGAACAGCAGTGGGGTCATGGACGAGCTTTCCGGCCAGCAGCGCCAGCACGGCCTTGTCAGCGTCGCCGCTGACACCGGCGTACAGCCTGATGTTGGCCCCGGCTACGGCAGTCTGTGCGCCCGCGCCGATGCTGCCGCAGATCAGCGTGTCAACGCCGCCGCGCATCAGAAAGGCCGTCACAGCGCTGTGGCCGCTGCCCGCGGTCTCGACGACCTCGGTGTGTAAAATCATGCCGCTCTCGATGGTGTAGAATTTAAACTGCGGTGCATGGCCGAAGTGTGGGAAAACCTGGCCGTTTTGATAGGGTATTGCAATTTTCATGGTAGTGCTCCTTTATTTGTCATTACCCATGATTATAGGGGATTGGCGGGAAAAAGGCAACAGTCTTGCAGACTGTCGAAAAACTTTTGTAGGGGCGAGCATTGCTCGCCCGCGTCCGTTTGCTTTGCCAGAAAACTATCCCGAAAAATGCGCTGCGGCGGTAGGCTGGCGGGCGACCATTGGTCGCCCCTACACACGCAATAAGGCGAGAGTGCAATTTTTAGACGGTCTGAAAGGCAACCACCTTGGATATTTTGCAAAATACGGATAGAGCTTTGCAGCGGAATGCGGTATAATGATAAAAAGGCTGCGGGCCGTTACGGCCTGTTTTTCAGCCGGTGAGGTGCATATACGATGACATATATTCAACATTATGACGCCCCGTTGGGCCGTATCCTGCTGGCGGCGGACGAGGTCGGGCTGACCGGGCTGTGGTTCGACGGCGCGAAATATTTTGCCGACGGACTGCCCGCCGAGCATACCGAACGGGAAACGCCGGTCCTTTCCGAGGCCCGGCGCTGGCTGGACCTTTACTTTGCGGGGCGGGAGCCGAGCTTTCTGCCGCCGCTGCACCCGGCTGGCTCGGCGTTTCAGCAGGCGGTGTGGGCGCTGCTGCTGCAAATTCCCTACGGGCAGACCGTGACCTACGGTGAACTCGCGCGGCAGCTTGCGGAAAAGCAGGGAAGGCCCCGGATGTCTGCGCAGGCCGTGGGCGGCGCTGTCGGGCATAACAAAATTTCTATTATCATTCCGTGCCATCGCGTGGTCGGCACCGGCGGCAGCCTGACCGGATATGCCGGAGGCATTGACAGAAAGGTAAAGCTGCTGGCGCTGGAGCAGACCGACATGACCCGCTTTTTTGTGCCCAAAACGGGCACGGCACTGCTATAATTTGTACAGTTGATTACAAAATGTTATACCGTGATAAAGGAAGGCACAAATTATGAAGCACCGCATTGTGACCGCTGCGCAGATGAAGGAGATCGAGCGTGCAGGCAACGCCCACGGCCTGCCCTATCTGCAAATGATGGAAAACGCCGGGCTGGCCGCCTACACCCAGCTGCGGGCGCGCCTTCCGCAGGGTGGGGCATTGCTCATCGTCTGCGGCAAGGGCAACAACGGCGGAGACGGCCTTGTGATGGCCCGCGCCGCCGCCAAAGATGGCTGGCGCGTGGTCGTCCTGCTGGCCGAGGGCGACCCTAAAACGCCCGATGCCATGACGAACTATGCACGCCTGGCAGACCTGCCGGTCACCAAATGCCGCGATGCGGCAGCGCTGGCAGCACAGCCCTTTGACGCCGTCGTGGATGCTTTGTATGGCACCGGGTTTCACGGCAGCCTTCGCCCGGCCGGGCTGGCTGCCTGTACGCTGATGAATCGTCAGCGGGAAAGCGGCGCATTCGTGCTGGCCGTCGATCTGCCCAGCGGCATCAACACCGATACGGGTGAGGCCGCCGAGGGAGCCGTCCGCGCAGACCTGACCGTGACGTTTGACAGCTGCAAGCCTCTGCACACAGCTCCAAGCTCCGCACCCTTCTGCGGTGAGATCGTCTGTGCCGACATCGGCATCCGGGACGAATGGCACCCGGCAGGTCTTGCACAGCTTTAAACGCGGAATTTTGCCCTTACCAAAAAGCACTTTCCCTTATATTTGCATTGCAAATAAGGGAAAGTGCTTTTGTCTTGCTCACTAGGGGGGACTATAGCAACCGCTGCGATTCCAAAATCGATAGGGTAAAAGCCCTCCATACACAACTTCGCTAAATCAAAGTTTAGCGAAGGATAGGGGGAGGCTCCATACTTTTCCGCAATTTTGCGAGTTTTTATTATACCTCTTTCGGCTAAATCTCTTTACACCTTCAGCATCCTGTATCCAATGCCGATATGCGTCTGGATATACTGCGGCGAATCCGGCTCGGATTCCAGCTTTTTGCGCAGCGTAGCCATAAAAACACGCAGCGAGGCCACGTCATTGTCCCAGGAACTGCCCCAGACTTCGTGGGTGATATAAGTATGGGTCAGCACTTTGCCGCAATTCTTGGCCATGACGCAGAGTAGCTTGTACTCGATGGGCGTCAGGTGCAGTTCCTGCCCTTTCAAGGTGGCACAGCCAGCCGCAAAATCAATTTGCAGATCACCGTTGGTAAAAACCGAACAACCGGCGGCGTTTTGCAGCATCGAGATGCGGCGGAACGTTACCCGCAGCCGCGCCAGCAGCTCCTCTACCGAGAACGGTTTCGTCAGGTAGTCGTCGGCGCCGCTGTCCAAGGCTTCGATTTTATCGCTGTCCTCGCTGCGGGCACTGATAACGATGATGGGCATCGCAGACCAACTGCGAATACGGCGAATCACCTCGATACCGTCCAGATCAGGCAGACCAAGATCCAACAGCATCACATCCGGTGCATGGATCGTTGCCTGTTGGAGTGCTTCGGACGCAGTAGCCGCCGCAATGTACTTGTAATCCTGCGTTTTCAGTGTCGTGGTAATCAGGTTGCGGATAGGCGCATCGTCCTCCACAACCAGAATCAAGGGTTTATTCATGCAAAGAAACCTCCCCAAGGGGCAGTGTAAAAGTAAAGATGCAGCCGTGCGGCTTATTGTCGGACAGTGTAATGGTGCCGCCGTGGGCTGCGATGATCGTGCGGCATAAGGCCAGTCCCAGCCCAAGGCTGCGGCGGCTGTCCGAAATGCGTTTTTCCCCGGTGGAGAACATTTCAAAGACCTTTTCTTTTGCTTCGTCGGGAATACCGGGGCCGTCATCGCTTACCCGAATTACGGCGCTTTCCCCCTGCGCCGCAGCGGAAAGGACAATGTGCGACCCGGCAGGCGTGTATTTGATGGCATTATCCACCAGATTGATCAGGACCTGCACAACCAGCTTGGCATCCATGTGCGCCAGCAGCAGATCATCGTCCATCTGTACAGTAATCGTGTGCTGCCCGCTGTGCCGGTTGGTATGGCGCAGGGCTTCTTCAAACACTTCACTTACTAACTCTGTAGAGATGGACAGATTCATCCGCCCATCCTCAATGCGGGAGATGGAAAGAATGTTCTCCACCAGATTGATGAGCCACATAGAGTCGTCGTAGATGTCCAGAAACGTTTGCTTGCGGGTGGGGTCGTCCATCTTCTCATAGTTGCTGATGAGGTTGGAGGCATTGCCGGAAATGGATGTCAGCGGGGTACGCAGGTCGTGGGAAATCGTGCGCAGCAAATCGGCGCGCAGTTGTTCATTCTTGGCGCGGACGGCAGCGCGCTCTTTTTCCTCGGCATTGCGGATATTCTGAATCGCCAATGTGACCGTAATGATGGAAACGATCAGCATAATGGCAAAGGTGACAGGGTAGCCGCGCTCGTATGCGTGCAGCGTCAGGCGGGGCTCTGTAAAGCAAAAATTGAAAAGAAGCACGCTGGAAAACGAGCTTAAAAAGCCGTAGAAATAGCTTTTGGTAAAAAGCGAGGTCAGCAATGTCCCCAGAATATACACCGATATGATATTTTTGGTAAAAGAGAAATACCAGAAAATATTGCCGATGCCGGTTGCAGCGGTCAGAATCAGCACCGTGATCAAAAGATCCTTTGCCTGTCGGACGGCCTGTTCTTTCATTGTATCAGGAGATGGCTTTTTAATATTCACAGCAAATCCTCCCTTCTGAAGGGTATCATACCATATTTCGGGCGGCATTACCAGCGCCGGAAGCCTTCACGCCGCTCAAATTGTGCGCGGCGAACGCTGCGCCAGAACGCATCACATTGGACACCGATAAAAACAAGAAAAAGTCCTGCGGCCAGAAACAGCAAAATCAGCAGTGCCGTTCTCAAATGAACCACTTCCCTTGCAAACGATCAGATATGAAAGCACCGGCTCAGGGCCTTGCCCTCGCCCAGCACCAGCAATGTGCCGTCACCGGGCAGAACCGTGTCCGAGTCAATGTTGACATCGGCAATCCCGTTGCGCTTGATGCCCAGAATGTTGATGCTGTATTTCTTGCGGATATTGATGTCGCCAACGGTCTTTCCGATCCACGCGGACGGCACAGCTACTTCCAGAATGGCGTGGTCGTGGTCCAGCTCGATATAATCCAGCACATGGTCGGACCCGTAGCGGATGGCCGCCCACTTGGCCAGCTGCTTTTCCGGGTAAAGCACCTCATCCGCACCGTTGCGCAGCAGAAATTTAGCCTGCACATCCCGTTCCGCACGGGAGACGACCATTTTTGCGCCCAGCTCTTTCAGCAGAGAAGTGGTTTCGAGCGAGCTCTGAAAATTTCCGCTGATCGCCACAATACAGACATCAAAATTGCGGACGCCCAACGCCTCCAAGAATTCCGCGTTGGTGCTGTCGCCGATTTGGGCGTTGGTCACAATGCTCAGAACGGCGTTGACACGGTCCTCGTTTTCGTCCACCGCCATGACCTCATGGCCGAGCTTGTTCAGCTCCTCTGCGATGTGGCGGCCAAATCGACCCAACCCGATCAGTAAAATAGATTTCATGGTATGTACCTTTCTTTATCCTACGGTGATGCGTTCCTGCGGCAGCCGTGCAACGCTGCTTTTGCTGCCGGAGAGCGCTGCATAAATCATAGTCAGTCCGCCGACGCGCCCAATGAACATCAAGAAAATTAAAATCCCCTGTGAGACGATTCCAAGATGCGGTGTCAACCCCAGAGACAGCCCTACGGTAGCAATGGCCGAGGTCGTTTCAAACAGACATTCGGACAGCGGCAGCGTCTCCACCGTGCTGATGACAAACGCTCCCGTCAGCGAAAGGACGAGATACAGTGTAAAAATAGCTGCGGCATCATGGACCGCTTTTTCTTCCATCCGCCGCCCGAACATTTCGGGGCTTTTCTGCCTGTGGAATACAGCAAACGCATTGGCGACAAGCACTGCCGCCGTTGTTGTCTTGATGCCGCCCGCCGTAGAACCCGGTGAACCGCCGATGAACATCAGCAGAATGGTAAGGCCGCGCCCGCTGCTGGACAGTGACGTATAGTCTGCCGTATTGAATCCCGCTGTTCGGGGCGTTACGGACTGGAACAGCGAGAGCAGCAGCCGCTCCCGCAGTGTGCTGCCTTTGAATTCAAAGCAGAAAAAGTATAGCGTTGGCAGCAAAATTAAGAGCGCTGTTGCCGCCAGAATCACTTTGCTCTGCAGCCGATAGCGATGAAAGCAAAGCCGATTGGTCCGCACGTCATCCCATGTCAGAAAGCCGACGCCGCCCACAACGATCAGGGCGGAAATCGTCAGGTTGATAACCGGGTCTGCGCGATATGCGGTCAGCGAGACAAAAGGCATGTCGGGGGTACCCATCAAATCAAAGCCCGCATTGCAGAAAGCGGAGACGGAATGAAAAACGGCTTTCCATATCCCGGAAACGCCGAAATCCCGGCAGAAAACCGGGAGCATACAAAGCGCGCCGATTCCTTCTATCATCAAAGAGGTACGGATCACAAAGCCTGTCAGCCGTACAATGCCGCCGACTTTTGGAGCAGACATGGCCTCCTGCATCCGCCCGCGCTGGGACAGGGAAATGCGCCGACCTGATAAAAGCGAGAAAGACGCGCCGACTGTGATCACACCCAAGCCGCCGATTTGGATCAGCACCATCAACACGGCCTGACCGAACGCTGACCAGTGAGAAGCCGTATCCCGCACAACCAGCCCTGTGACACAGACGGCGGAGGTTGCTGTGAATAATGCCTCATGGAAAGGGGTGACGGTGCGCTCCTGCGCAGAAATCGGCAGCATCAGAAGTGCCGCCCCGATAAGGATAACCGCTGCAAACATCAGAATTATGGACTGAAAGTAATTGAGCTTACAGGCTAAACGCCGATGAAATGGCAAGAGAAATCACACTCCAGCAGAATTTTCGTACAATACAGTATAGCGCCGCCCGTTTAAAGATGGTGTTAAGCTTTTCTGCCGGAATATTAAGATTGCGTTAAGATTGCATTGCATCCGATGCTTCGGAGAGGATCGTGCATTGGCTGTTTCTTCTTTGCACGAAAAATTCGCCGTTTCCTTGTGGAAACGGCGAACGATAACGAATACTGTTTTTCTGTCTGCTTGACGGTGTGAACCTCCAAGCATTTTATGGCTTTTACTTCGGTCTTTTTGGGGTCTTTTTGGGAGGAATGTGCAGCAGCCTCTCAAAACCCACTTATTTTCCAAGCACAACGGACAGCTTGATTTCCTTTTCCGTCTCGCTCAGGTCGAAATCGCCGCCGTCGGCGACGGTCACGCGCAGCTCATAGAGCGCGCCGTCCGTCAGCTCCGTCGCAGCCGCGCCGGTCTCGTCGGTGATCGACCACAGCTCGGGGGCAACCTTTACAAGCTTGCCGTCTGCACCATAGGCGTAGAGCGTCAAATCGGAGGTGCTGCCGGACAGGTTGTTCATGCGGAAGGCAACCGTGGTATTGGGGTGCACATTGCGGATGGTTGCGGTATTGCGCCAGCTTGCAACCGTACCTTCGCCGCCGTCCTGTGCAAACTGATCCTGCGCAAGCACATTTCTTGCCGCCTGATCGAGATCGACTTCGCGGTACGGAAGCTCGGGCAGGTAGACAAAGCGGTCCTGCAGGCGGAGCAGCTCCAGATAGCCGGTTGGGCAGTAGAGTGCATTTCCGCTGTTGCCGGTGTACATGCCGATGGCCATATTATTGTAGCCGTACTTGTTGGATACATCCATCGTAAAGACAGTCTCGCCGGTTTCAAAGTCGAGAATGATGTACTGCCACATACCCGTGGTCAGATCCTGCACATAGCCGTAGATATAGCCCGTTGCGGTGGAGAGCTTCATGATCGCGGTGTCGCTCAGATCGTTTCGGGTCCAGATGCTCTTCATCTCGTAGCCGCTGTCGGTTTTCACGGTGTCCACGCGCTCGACGCCGGGGGCGATCATGGCATTGCCCTTCATCAGCCAGTTCTGGTCATAAATGTTGGCGTAGCTCTGGATCGAAGAATCGTTGTTGGGGTCGGCAAGGCCTGCGTTGCCCGCGCCGAACCAGTTGCAGACAATCGTGCTGACCGTGCCCGCGCCGTCATCGTAGACGATTGCAGAGTTCTCGATTGCCACCTGATAGCCATCGGGCAGATCATCGAGCACCGGCGTTTTTGCCACGACCTCACCGGTTTTCATGTCGAGCGCAAGAAGATTCACGGGGTCTGCATTGTCGGTGAACATCACAAGGTTCGGCGTCAGCGTCGGCGAGCAGCCGCCGCCCCACGCAAGACCGCCGCCGGTGGTCTTGTCGCCTTCACCGCTGACCTTCGCGCCGACGCTCTCATACGGCGTACACCAGACAGCCTCGACACCGTTGTTGGCGCGCAGCAGATAGCAATTCTTATTGGTCAGAATGACCGCGCCGTCCTTGGAGGCGGCAATGCCGTTCTCCGCGCCCTCGCCGGGCGCCAGCTCGTAGACGAAAACCGCCTTCGACAGGTCTGTCTGCTCACCGTTGAGGATCGCTTCGATTGCCGAGTGGGCGATATAGCCGAGAACGCCCTGCTGCTGGCGCTCGGGATAGATGCGGAAGCCGCCGGTGGCGAACCAGAGGTTCCCGTCGTAGTCAAATACCACGGAAAGAAGATTCTGCGTCAGCTCCTTGCCGAGCGCGGCCTCTGCCGCCGCCTTGATGTCGATGTCAAGCACCTTTTCAAACTCGGGAAGGACATTGCCCTCCTCGTCCGTTGCGCGGAGCATCAGTACATGGTTGTTGCTGGTCGGGCAGACGATGCGGTTTTCAGCGTCCAGGAAGGTGTAGGAGCTTTGGATCAGGTAGCTGCCGCCGTCATGCTGCTTCGGGGAAAAATAACCGAGCGTCTTTGTCTCCTCCGCATTCAGATCGCGGATGGCGATGCCGCCGAGCAGCGGAACGACTGCATGGCCGTAGCTGTCAAAGTAAATGGCAGGAGACGCATTCGCGTTTGTCGTCTCATAGGAGACATGGATCTCCGGATAGATGCCGAGCGGCAGGATCTCGTCGGTTGAATCGGTGTTATAGCCGTCGTGATGGATGTTCGCATCACTCTTTGCCATGTAGGGGTTTTCGTCGACCTGCTTGGGCTGCAAGGCCTTCACGGGGAGTGCGCCGGATACCGGCGCGGAAGGGGTCGTTTCCTCGACAGGTGCGGCTGTGGCAGCCGGTGTTGCTGTGGCGGAAGGCGTCTGCGTGGCCTCCGCCGGTGCCTGTGCTCCGCTGCAGGCTGCCATCGACAGGGTCAATGCTCCTGCCAGCAGGAAGCTGCCTGCAGTATAAATCGGGTTTCTCTTTTTCATCGGTGATCCTCCTTGCTGTGTTGGTTGTGATCCGCTCGGGGCGAAGCAGACGGTTGTTTTTCCTCTACCCATACATAAAGCCCCTGCCGGAATGCTTCTTCCGTTATCGGCTCCAGCAGAAAGTAGTCTACGCGCAGCCGGAACGCATGCAGGGAAAAATCCAGCTCGCTGCACCAGATGATGCGCGTTTCCGGGAAAAGCGCCCGCAGGTGCTCCACTGCATTCAGCCCATCCACGCCCGGAAGGGAAATTACAGCGTTGGTCGGCGCATTTTTGCGCGCGACCTCAAAGAATACCTCCTGCCCGCGGTAGCAGTCCACCCTGGGAAACAGACCGCGCTCTGCGCAGAACCGTGAAAGTTGTTCTCTGTAAAAGGTCTCTTGCGTTTCGCTCTTTGTCAGCACGGCAATGTGGTACATAGCGCTCCGCCTCCTTTCTGCCGTCGTCGACTGTTTCTGCTTTCAGTATACGGAACGGTGCAGGCTTTTCAAGCCTTTTGGCACGAAAGCCCCAATTCCGGCACGAAATCGGGTTTTTCCGCCGTGCCGGAGTCGGACAGTTGTGGTATAATTAACATAGAATCTTTTCCGAAGGAGCCAGTCCGGCATGAGAATAGCAATTGTGGATGATCTTGAGACCGAGCGCGCGCAGCTGAAAACGCGCCTTGCGCGGCAGCTGCGCCTGTGCGGCGCCGAGGCGGAGCTATTGGAATTTGAAAGCGGCGAGAGCTTTCTCGCCGCAGAAAAAGAGCAGCGCTTTACCGCCGCGTTTCTGGATATTTACATGCACGGGATGAGCGGCATGGACGCTGCAAAGGAGCTGCGCAAAACGGATGCAGACTGCCTTCTGGTTTTTACCACGACCTCAACCGACCACGCGCTGGAGGGCTTTCAGGTCCGTGCGCTCCACTATCTCGTGAAGCCCTTTTCCGAGGAGGAGCTTTCCGCCCTGCTTGCCGAGATGCTTGCAAGACTCCCCCGCCCCGAGCCGGTCCTGACGGTGAAGGTCAGCGGCAGCGATGTCCGTCTTTGCTACCGGGACATTATCTCGGCAGAGCATTTTGCACATCTGATCAACATCCGCACGACTGCCCTGAAAACGCTGGTCACCCGCCAGAGCTTTAAGGTGTTCACCGAGCCTCTGAAAAAAGATCCCCGCTTTTTCGTCTGCGGCAGAGGCATGATCGTCAATTTAGAGCACGCCGCAGATTTTCGGGACGGTGCCTTCTGCATGACAGACGGCAGCAGCGTCTATGTCAGTCAGGAGCTTTTAAAGCCTGCCCGGCAGGCGTTTATGGAATTTCTGCTGCAAAGGGAGCGTATGAAATGAAGGATATTCTGCGTCCGATTTTGGAGCTTCTCGTCGTACTCCCCGGCCTTTTGCTTGGATATTTCCCTGTAAAAACCTATCTGAAGCAGTCCCCCGGAAGGCTGGCCGCCTGGCTTTTTCCCTTGATGGCGTGCCTGTGCATCGGCAGCGGGCTTGCCTGCTATCGGCTTCATGCTTCCACGGTCTTTGCCCTTGCGGGGGTCGCGCTGGCTGCGGTCTGCCTGTATACCAGAACGCTTACCATCTCCCTCTGGAAATCCGGCACGATTGCGCTGTCCGTCTGCGCGGTGTTCGCGTGCGTGAACAGCCTGTCCCGTGCCGTCAGCGCCGCGATCATCCGGAATCTGCAGCTGCCGCCGGACGGACCGTGGCTCTGCCTGGGCGCCTGTGTGTTCTATAATGCCGTTTGCTGGGTCATCGTGCTGGCCGCGTATTATCCTGCGACACATACGGTGCGTGCGATGGTCGAGGACGACAATTTTGCGCAGACCTGGTATGTGTTCTGGGTCCTGCCGCTGGCGTTCATTCTTTTGAACCTTTTCATGATCCCGCGCTATCAGTCAACGCTCCAGACAAGCCGCGTACTGCAGGGCTATATTGTGCTGAGCAGTGCGCTTCTGGTCTTTATGTTCTGCTTCAATGCAGTTTTCCTGCTGATGGCAACCAGTCTCAACCGCAATGCGAAGCTGCAGCAGGAAAACCAGTTTCTTTCGATGCAGCAGCAGCGCTATGAAAACCTCAGGACCGCCATCGAGGAAGCGCGGCAGGCACGGCACGATATGCGCCACCAATTAAATCAAATTTCTGCGCTGGCCGAGGCAGGTGACCTGGAGAACCTGAAAAGCTACCTTGCAAAAACCGTCTCCCGCATCCCGAATCTTGATATGTGCTTCTGTGAAAACCGTGCGGCTGACAGTGTTGTCGGCTATTATTGCGCCATGGCAAAGCGCGATGAGATCCCCTTCCGCGCCAGACTCGACCTGCCGGAAACACTGCCGGTTGACGAGATCGATATGTGTCTCGTGCTTTCCAACCTGCTGGAAAATGCGCTGGAGGCAAGCCTTCGCACCGCACCGGGCAGGCGGCATATCGAATTGACCGCTTGTGTTCACGCCGACCGGATTCTGCTGATCGAGGTTGAAAATGCGTTTGACGGCGAGATCAACGAAAAGAACGGCGTTTTCCGCTCCTCCAAGCGGAGGGAAAACGGGATCGGTATCCAGTCCGTCACCCGTATTGCGGAGAAAACCGGCGGCACCAGTACCTTTACCCATCAGAACGGCACCTTCACCGCCAAGGTCATGCTCTGCGGATAAGAGAATGACTGTCCAAAAATTGCATTCCTGCCTTATTGCGTATGTAGTAGCGTGGTAATTCTAAAGCTTTACTTTTAGTTTTAATGGACTAGTAGGGGCAGGGCACGCCCCGCCCGCGACCATATACTATAATGAATATAATGGGTTGGCTTGTAGGGGCGGCATATATGCCGCCCGCCGCAGCCGTCCCGATAATGCGGTATAACGGGTAAACCGCACGGGACGCATATATGCGTCCCCTACAAACCTGCCGGAAAAGGCGAAGTTTTAATTTTAACGGGCTAGTAGGGGCGACCATTGGTCGCCCGCCAACTTACCGCAGCAACGCATTTTCCGGGACAGTTTCCTGCAAGGCAAACGGGCACGGGCGAGCAATGCTCGCCCCTACAAGAGTTTTTCGACAGTCTGAGGGGCTGTTTCACATCCCCCAAAAAGAAAGACCGAAGTTGTAAAGCCTTTTTTGGCTTTACAACTTCGGTCTTTTGCTTTAAGTTAATAGTTGTGAACAAAAAAACTCAAAAGCAAAAACAGCATATCGAAATTTTGGAAAAAAGTCAACAGTTAAAATTTCGGATGCCGACAGAAATAAGAATATCGAAACACAACGCACTCTATCAGGCAAGCATCCAGCTTGAGGGACTGGATTATACAAAGTTGTATAGAGCTTATTCGGGAATCCGAAAATCGCAGATAGAGCCGCGTGTGTTATTTAAAGTACCGGTGTGCGCCTATATGAAGGGCGTATATTCCAGCCGTAAAATAGAGGAATTGTGCAGGGAGAATCTGGTATTCCGCTGGCTGCTGGAGGATCAGAAAACACTGGATCACTGCACTATAGCAAGATTTCGGGGCAACCGTAACCTGCAGGAAGCGTTTGAGGATTTGTTCTTTCAATATGTAAAGAAGCTGGAGAATAAAGGGTATACCGAGTACTCCGAGGTGTTTGTGGACGGAACCAAAATCGAAAGCAAAGCAAATCGGTATACATTCGTATGGCTAAAGCAGGTAAGCAAACAGCTTGAGAAAATCAAGGCACGGTTGAAAGAACTGGTATGTTCGCAAGGAAATCTGACCTCGACTAAGGTTGAGAAAAGACTGGAACAACTCAATACGGAAATCGAGGCACAGGGCATTGAAGTGAAAAAAGGCCGCGGGCACCATAAGCCGGAAATCGTTCGGGAGCGGGATGAACTGGCTCTCTTGTATCGCCGCTGGATGGAGTATAACAGAAAGAAGGCAATTTGCGGGGAGAATCGCAACAGCTATTCCAAGACAGACACAGATGCCACTTTTATGCATATGAAAGACGACCATATGCGCAATGGCCAGCTAAAACCCGGATATAATGTTCAGTTTGCTGTCAATAGCGGTTTCATAACCGGCATTGGCGTATTCAGCAACAGAGCGGCCTTCGGCACGCTGATTCCGTTTTTGACCTATTTATGGCATAAGCACGGAAAATCCTATCGCAATGTCGTGGCGGATTCCGGCTATGAAAGTCTTGCCAATTACCGCTGGCTGTTTGAAAATGGCCAGACTGCATTTATTAAGCCCGCCAACTATGAATCGGGGAAAAAGCGTTCTTCAAAGGAACAGGTTGGCAGAATGGAAAACATGGGTTATTACGAACCGGATGACTGCTTTATCTGCAAGAACGGCAGACATTTGGATCTCAGTTCTCACTATACCTCCCATGCGAAGGACGGTACAGAGCG
>NZ_FUYF01000010.1 GCF_900167555.1 Gemmiger formicilis
CAAGCCGGGGCTTGCAATGTAAATGCTTTTGTTTGCCTGCTGCAAATCCTTTTCGTAAACAGGCAGATAGGATTCACTGTCGAAAATTGCATGATCACATCTTTTTCAGAGCCCTGAAATTGGTGTACAGTGGCGCATATCGCCAAGGAGCTTTGGAATTGGACCGATACATACACCATTGAGGTTGCCGACCTAAGAGATGCCCTCTGCGCGCTGATGCTCGTGCTTGCGATCGATGCAGAGAAATGCTCGCGGAATAACCATACCTGACAGGCTGCACACAAAAAATACTCCCTTATTCTGCTGCGCGCGCAGCAGGATAAGGGAGTTTTCTGGTTCGTGAAGCAGCACGCCGGTGTATAAAGACCGTACAGAAAAAGCAGCAGCCCACTGCGGGCTGCTGCTTTGCGGTAAAAGGCGGACGGTCAGCCCATGACGACCTTGACCTCTACGGTTGAGCCGGCGGGAACAGGGGAAAGGATGTTACCGCTTACAGGCTTGCCGTCCACGGTCATGGCTTTGACGCCCTTTTCCAGATGGTCAGGGTTCTCCACAACGATTTCATAGGTTGCCCCGCGCCAGACACGGCGCAGGGTAAAGCCGTCCATCTCGTGCGGGATGCAGGGATCGATCTTCAGCCCGGCCAGCGTGGGCTGGATGCCCAGGATATACTGGCTCACATCCACAAAGGTCCAGGCCGCCGTGCCGGTCAGCCAGCTGTTTTTTGCTTCGCCAAAGGTGGCGGCGTCGCGGCCAGCCACCATCTGGCTGTAGACATACGGCTCGGTGCGGTGAATCTCACTGATGTCCTCAATGTATGCCGGACAGGTCTTTTTGTAGATCTCAAACGCGCGGTCACCATGGCCGACTACAGTCTCGGCACAGCTGACCCATGGGTTGTTGTGGCAGAAGATGCCTGCGTTCTCCTTGTATCCCGGGGGATAGCTGGAAATTTCGCCTAGTTCGAGATGGTACTTCGTGTAGGCGGGCTGCAGCAGCACAATGCCGTACTTTGTGTCGAGCTTGTCTTTCACGCTCTGCAAAGCGGTCACGGCCTCACCGGTGTCCACACCAATACCCGCCATGACGCACATGCCCTGCGGCTCGATGAAGATCTTGCCTTCCTCGCATTCCTCACCGCCGATCACATGGCCAAAGGCATCGTAGGCGCGGCGGAACCACTTGCCGTCCCAACCGGCAGTCAGTACGGTATGTTCCATCTCTGCAACCTCGGCGCGCACGGCGGCAGCTTCGTCGGTGTGGCCGGTGCTGTCAAGAATTTCGGCAAACTGGTTGCCGTACTTGACATACATACCGGCGATGAACACGCTCTCGGCTACAGGACCCTCGCTCGGGCCGGTGGTCTGGAAGCTTTCGCCCGGCTCCTTGCTGAAGCAGTTCAGGTTCAGGCAGTCGTTCCAGTCAGCACGGCCAATCAGCGGCAGACCGTGCGGCCCCTTGTGGGTGCGCAGATAGCCAAAGCTGCGGCGCAGATGCTCAAGAAGCGGCTGTGCAAGACTGTGGTCGTTGTCAAAGTCCACCGGTTCGTCCAGAATCGAGTAGTCGCCCGTCTCGCCCAGATAGGCGTACACGGCAGCAATCAGCCACAGCGGGTCATCGTTGAAGCCGGAGCCGATGTCCATGTTACCCTTTTTCGTCAGCGGCTGGTACTGGTGGTAGGCGCTGCCGTCGGGGAACTGGGTGGCGGCAATGTCCAGAATGCGCTCCCGCGCGCGGGCGGGGATCAGATGCACAAAGCCGAGCAGATCCTGACAGGAATCGCGGAAGCCCATGCCGCGGCCGGTGCCGCTCTCATAATAGCTGGCAGAACGGCTCATGTTGAAGGTGACCATGCACTGGTACTGGTTCCAGGTATTGACCATGCGGTCGAGCTTTTCATCGCTGCTCTTGACCGAGTAGGTGGACAGCAGGTTGTTCCAGTGGTCGTGCAGCCTGGCAAGTGCCGCATCGACCTGCGCATCCGTGGCATAGCGGGCAGCCATCGCCTGGGCGCGGGTCTTATTGATGACGCCGGGCGCGGCCCACTTCTCGTCCTCCGGGTTTTCTATATAGCCCAAAACAAAAATCAGGCTGCGGCTTTTGCCGGGCTGCAGGGTGACATTGACTTGATGCACGCCAACGGGTGCCCAGCCGTGGGCAACAGAGTTGGTGCAACGGCCGTTTTCCACGACCTCGGGATTCGCATTGCTGCGCCATGCGCCTAAAAAGGCGTCCCGGCTCGTGTCAAAGCCGTCAATGGGCGTGTTGACGGTGAACAATGCGTAATGGTTGCGGCGCTCGCGGTACTCGGTCTTGTGGTAGATGGTGCTGCCCTCGACCTCGACTTCGCCGGTAGAGAAATTGCGCTGGAAGTTGGTGGAATCGTCCACAGCATTCCAGAGGCAGAACTCCAGATAGCTGAATACAGTAAACGATTTCGGTGCATCACTCTCGTTGGTCAGCACCAGACGGTCGATCTCGCAGTTGTCGCCTACCGGCACAAACAGCTCCAGCTTCGCGGTCAGACTGTTCTTTTTGCCGGTAATGATGCTGTACCCGAGGCCGTGGCGGCACTCATAGCTGTCCAGCTCGGTCTGGGTGGGCTGCCAGCCGGGATTCCAGACGGTATCGCCGTCCTTAATATAGTAATACCGGCCGTTAGAGTCCGCAGGTACGTTATTGTAGCGGTAGCGAGTGATACGCCGCAGCTTGGCATCCTTGTAAAAGCTGTACCCACCGGCCGTGTGGGAAACAAGGCTGAAGAATGCCTCGCTGCCCAGATAGTTGATCCACGGCAGTGGCGTGCGCGGCGTGGTGATGACATATTCGCGTGCGGTATCGGAAAAATGACCGAACTTCATAGAGACCCTCTCCTTACTTATGGAAAGCAGATAAAATCGTGAGTTCAAGTCGAAAACGATTAAGTTATTACCCTTACAATACCGCGTTTTTCGGATAATTGCAAGGGCTGCGGCTGAATTTAACGATGATTTGGCAGGTTTCACAATTTTGAAAACCGAAAATTGGCACGAAAATCGAATGCCACCTATTTTATATAAGAGTGTTTTCCGTTTGTGGCACCATAAAGAGCAAATTTGGGTCTGCATCACCGGGCCGAAAAGTGTAAAAACGGCAAGCCGGGGCGCAAATTATGTCCCTTTTTCAGCGAAACTCCAAACGAAATTACCAAAACAGGTGTTTTGGCTTTTTGCAAATCGCCAAATCGAATCGAAATGCACAAAAAATGACAGAAAGGCATTGATTTTATGGTTGACATGTTGTATAGTGAAGATGCGAAAACGATTAAGGAAGATGCAAGGAGGCGATATCATGGCATCCATCAAAGACATCGCAAAGGCATGCGGGGTCTCGGTGGCTACCGTGAGCAAGGCGCTGAACGGTCACAACGATATCAGTCAGGCTACCAAAGAAAAGGTACGCGAGGCGGCAAGGCAGATCGGCTACATGCCAAACTCCGCAGCGCGGGCCTTAAAAACGAACCGTACCTATAATCTGGGCGTCCTTTTCGTGGACGAGGCGCAAAGCGGTCTGACGCATGAATTCTTCGCGGCTGTTCTGGACAGCTTCAAACGCCACGCCGAGGGCAGAGGCTATGATATCACCTTTATCAACCACAACATTGGCCACGGACACTCCAGTTACTTAGAGCACTGCCGCTACCGCGGCGTTGACGGCGTGATTGCTGCCTGCATCAAGTTCGATGACCCGGAGGTTATTGAGCTGGCTTACAGCAACCTGCCGATCGTCACAGTTGACCATGTCTTTAACAACCGGGCTGCCGTACTTTCCGATAACACCGATGGTGTCCACAAGTTAGTGGATCAGCTTGCCGCGCTGGGGCATGAGCGAATCGCTTATATCCACGGTGAGAATCACAGCGCAGTCACCCAGAAGCGCCTGGTCGGTTTCTACCGTGCCTGCGCCGCCCATGGGATCACGGTGCCGGACGCCTACATCGTGCCGAGCACCTACCGAGATGCGAAAAGCTGCGCCGCTGCGACCCGTCAGCTGCTGGCATTGCCGCAGCGCCCCACGGCAATCCTCTTCCCGGATGACTTCTCCGCCATCGGCGGCATCCAGACAATCCGGCAGGAAGGACTTCTGATTCCGCGGGATATTTCGGTGGCCGGCTATGACGGCAACCTGATCTCGCAGATCATGTCCCCGCAGCTGACCACCTACCGGCAGGACACCGAAGCGCTGGGCCGCGCCGCGGCAGAGCTGCTTATCGAGCAGATCGAATCCCCGCGCACGGCCTTGCCGGAACAGAAGCTGGTCTCCGGCAGTTTGCTGAAAGGGCAGTCCGTTGATGTCCCCAATCTATAGGTTCAAACCCGCAAGGATGCGGGTCACAATATCTGATTCATACATGAGTTCTTTTTATTAAAAAGGAGGAAAACACATTATGAAAAAGGCAATGAGTTTATTGACCGCCACTGCAATGGCAGCCACCTTGCTGGCAGGCTGCGGCGGAGGCACCGCAAGCTCGTCCGCAGCCCCCGCCGCTGATTCGACCTCTACCGAAGCCAGCAGCACGGCCGCAGAGCCCGCTGCCGATGCAGCCGCAGAGGAGGGCAAGGTCCTGAACATCTGGTGCTGGAACGATGAATTCCAGTCCCGCTTCAACGACTATTACCCCGGTGTCAAGGCGATCGCCGCCGACAAGTCCACCACAACGCTGGATAACGGTGTCACCGTAAAGTGGACCATCAACCCCAATGATAACAATAACTACCAGAACAAGCTGGACGAGGCCCTGCTCAAGCAGGACAGCGCCGCTGCCGATGACAAGATCGACATCTTCCTGATCGAGGCAGACTACGCGCTGAAATATGTGGATTCCGAATATACGCTGGATGTCAAGAAGGATGTCGGCCTGACCGATGATGATCTCAAGGATCAGTACCAGTACACCAAGGACATCGTTACCGTGGATGGCGTACAGAAGGGCACCACATGGCAGGCGACCCCGGGCCTGTTTGCCTACCGCCGCTCCATCGCCGAGGATGTGCTGGGCACTGATGATCCGACTGAGGTCCAGGCCGCACTGAGCGATTGGGATAAGTTCAACGATGTGGCTGAGAAGGCCGCTACCAAGGGCTACAAGATGCTCTCCGGTTATGATGATTCCTACCGCACCTTCTCCAACAATGTGTCCGCCGGTTGGGTGGACGGCACAACCGTCAAGGTCGACCCCAACATTATGAACTGGGTCGATCAGACCAAGACCTACACCGATAACGGCTACAACAACAAGACCAGCCTGTGGAGCGACCAGTGGGCCGCCGATCAGGGCCCTGCCGGCAAGGTTTTTGGCTTCTTCTACTCCACTTGGGGCATCAACTTCACCCTGCTGGGCAACTCTCTTGCCACGCCTGAGTCTGAGGGAGGCAAGCAGGAAGTCGGCAACGGTATCTTCGGCGATTACGCAGTCTGTCAGGGTCCTCAGCCTTATTACTGGGGCGGCACCTGGATCTGCGCAGCAGCCGGCACCGACAACATCCCCACGATCAAGGATGTCATGTACTCCCTGACCTGTGATGCCGACATCATGACCAAGATCACCGAGGATACGCAGGACTACACCAACTGCAAGAGCGCTATGGATTCCATCGCAGCTGACCCGAACTTCGGCTCCGCATTCCTTGGCGGCCAGAACCACATTGCCCTCTTTGCAGAGGTTGCACCTACCATTGATATGTCCAACGCCGGTCCGTATGATCAGGGCTGCAACGAGACCTTCCAGAGCTGCTTCAAGGATTACTTTGACGGTACGGTTGACCTTGAGACCGCGAAGAAGAACTTTGAGGATCAGATCAAGGTCAAGTATCCTGAGCTGAGCAGCGTCGAATGGCCCGCATAAATACCTGTGTGACCTTAAGGCAACACCGCACAATTCCCGCCTGACGGCTTAAGCACCGCTCCGGCGGCTGCGGCACCTCGCTCGCCGTATCGGCACTTAGAATTATGCGGTATTACCTTGAACAAAACGAACTGAACCGCAAACGCCATGCCAGGGGCGGGGAGAGACGCCCGCCCCTGGTTTTGTTTTTATCAGATTTTGAAAGGCTCTGCCCCCAGCAGGGCAATGCCCACACAGCTAAGGAGGGCGAGACCTATGAAAACAAAGAGAAAGGGCATGAGCTACGCCAAATGGGGCTATATATTTCTGGCGCCGTTCTTTATTACCTTTTTCATCTTCCAGTTCTGGCCGCTGGCAACGACCATCTACTATTCCTTCTTTGAGTATTTCCGCAGCGGCTTAAAGATCATCGGCCCCAACTTTGTGGGGCTGAAAAACTATGCCGCCATGATCAAAGAGGTGCCGAAGTATTTCAGCAATACCATGATCATGTGGCTGATGGGCTTTATCCCGCAGATTATTGTATCGTTGGTGCTGGCGGCGTGGTTTACCGATCTTCGGTTGAAGCTGCGGTTTCAGGGCTTCTTCAAGACCGTCATTTATATGCCCAACCTTATCATGGCATCGGCGTTCGCCATGCTGTTCTTTACCCTGTTTTCAAACGCGGAGACAGGGCCGATCAACTCGATCCTGCTCAAGCTCGGCATTGTGGCCGAGCCGGTGCGCTGGCTTTCCAATGTCTGGACAGCGCGCGGTCTGGTTGGGCTGATGAACTTCCTGATGTGGTTCGGCAATACGACCATCATTCTGATGGCTGCCATCATGGGTGTGGACCCCGGTCTGTATGAGGCCGCCCAGCTGGACGGTGCATCCTCGACCACAATGTTCTGGCGCATCACGATCCCGCTGATCCGCCCGCTGCTCGTCTACACGCTGATCACCAGCCTCATCGGCGGCCTGCAGATGTTTGATGTGCCGCAGGTTTTGACCAACGGCAAGGGCGACCCGAACGGCTCGACCAACACCATTATCATGTACCTGAACCAGCACCTGTACAGCAAAAACTACGGCACAGCCGGCGCTATCTCGGTGCTGATGTTCCTGCTTTGCGCGGTGCTTTGCGTCATCATCTACTTTACCCTCACGCAGGAGGATGACGGCCTGACCCGTGAGCAGCGCAAGGCTGAGAAAGCCCGCATCAAGGCAGCCAAAGCGGCCGCTAAGCATCACTAAGGAAGGAGCGTGAACGGTATGCCGAACGAGACCAAAACTGCAGCCACCACTACCGCAAAGGCAAGCAAAATTCACGACCCTATGCTGACCCTGCAGCGTGCAGTGGCCTATATCGTGCTGTTTGTCCTCTGCTTTATCTGCCTGTTCTTCTTCTATGTGCTGATCGTCAACGCCACGCACAACAACTTTACCATCCAGCAGGGGTTTGACCCGCTGCCCCGCGGCAGCTTTGGCGTTAACTTCTTCAACACCACCCATGATGCCAATGTACCGATCCTGACCGGTCTGCGCAACAGCCTGATCGTGTCGGCTGCCTGTGCGGCGCTGTCGGTCTATTTCAGCGCACTGACGGCCTACGCCATCTATGCGTATGACTTCAAGCTGCGCAAGCTGGCCTTTACCGTCATTCTGCTCATCATGACGATGCCCACACAGGTTTCGGCGCTCGGCTTTTTGAACCTGATGGACTCGATGAAGCTGACCAACACCCTCTGGCCGCTGATTCTGCCGAGCATCGCCGCACCGACAGTGTTCTTCTTCATGAAGCAGTACATGGATTCGAGCCTGCCGCGCGACATCATTGACGCGGCGCGCATTGACGGCTCGGGGGAGTTCCATACCTTTAACACGGTCATTCTGCCTATCCTGAAGCCCGCCATGGCGGTGCAGGCGATATTCAGCTTTGTGGGCGCGTGGAACAACTACTTTATCCCGGCGCTGATCATCAACGATGCCAAGTGGAAGACGGTGCCCATACTGGTTGCACAGCTGCGCAGCGCGGACTTTTTGAAGTTCGATATGGGTAAGGTGTATATGATGATCACCATTGCAATTCTGCCCGTTATGATCGTCTATCTGCTGCTCTCCAAGTACATTGTCCGGGGCGTTGCATTGGGCAGTGTGAAAGGCTAAAAAAGTTTTATAGACCGTAAAAAGCGGGCGAACAGAAATGTTCGCCCGCTTCAGTTTGTCGAAAAAGCCCTTTTTCGGGTAGAAATGTAGGGCGCGTGTCTATCTCCGCGCTAAGAGCCGCCGCTGTGCGGCGGTTGCGCTCCGAAACGCGCCTGCGGGCGCAGTGACCGCGCCGCACCGCTGGCTGCGCGCAGCGCATAAAATCGCGCCGGACGGCGCGCGGTTTCACGGTATATCGTACTATTGGATAGGCTCCATGCGCGTCTTGATGATCTCGCTGATTTTCTCGGCGTCGCTGTCGGGTTCGGTCAGCCCAACGATCTGCCCGTCATCCGCTATGCCGAAAATAAGCGCGCCGCCCAGCGTGTTCGCAAAAGCGCTCATGCTCTTGCACCAGCTTTTGCGCGAACTATCGGTGCTTTAATTATCGCCTGAAAAATATGGCGTTGCTGGATTATATTACAGAATGTTATAAAACAAAAAAAGGAAGTCAATAAAACAATAAGCACTACCAAGTTAAACTTAGTGGTGCTTATTGGCTTTCTGCAGTTCAGACCGTTCCGGGCATCCCCGGCGCTTTTTATAACCTGTGTTTCAGTTCTTCTACAATGCTTACGCTGGCTGTGGAGCCGATGCGGGATACGCCCAGCTCGATCATGCGCAAAGCGGTATCCAAAGTGCGGATGCCGCCGGCCGCCTTGATCTTTACCTCGTCGCCGACGCATTTTTTCATCAGCGCCACATCTTCAAAGGTTGCGCCGCCGGTGCCAAAGCCCGTGGACGTCTTTATGAAATCCGGGCGGACCTCCCGCGCGATGGAACACAGTGCGCGCTTTTCCTCCTCGGTCAGGTAGCAGTTCTCAAAAATCACCTTCGAGATCACCCCTGCACCGCGACATTCTTCTACAATGCCGGCCATCTCATGCTCAATGAAATCGTAGTTCTTCTCTTTCAGCTGCGTAATATTGATAACATAATCGATCTCATCCGCGCCATTGGCGATCGCATCTACGGTTTCGTATTTCTTGACCTTGGGCGTGTTCTGCCCCAAGGGGAAACCAACCGCCGCGCCCACATGGACCGATGTTCCCGCCAGCAGATCCTTGCACAGGGAAACGGGAGCCGGGTTGATCGCCACCATGGCAAAGCCGTACTCGCGAGCCTCTGCGCAGAGCTTTTCAAAATCCCCGCGCTGCGCATAGGCGCGCAGCTGGGTATGGTCAAAGTAAGCTGCCAATTCGGCAGGCGTAATAGGATTCATAACAAAACCTTCCTCGTATTATAAAGTAGTAGTTATTAGAGTCCCTCTCCAAGGACAAAATGCTACAATAGACAAGGTGCTGTGGATTGGTTTAAACCTCCTACCGCAAGACGGTTTCGGAAAGGCTCCAACCGCGGCTCTTTGTTTTTAGTGTTAATCAGTTAGATACCGCCAGACGGTTTATATAGAACGAGGTTACATAGCAAAGAGGTGTGGCTCTAAGCAGCACTGTAAAATAAAACGCCGGAGGTAAAAAGAAATGATTTTTGTTGGTATCGATGTTGCAAAGGACAAGCACGATTGCTTTATCCTCAACTCGGAAGGAACGGTCTTGGCAGATGTATTTACCATTGCCAATAACCGCATCGGTTTTGAGACGCTTCTTTCAAGAATCCAAAGCTGTTCCCAAGGTGAAAGCAAAATAAAAGTAGGGCTTGAAGCCACAGAACATTACAGCTACAATCTGCTGGGGTTTCTTTTAGACAGCGGCCTGGCAACCTATGTCATTAACCCTCTGCACACGAACCTCTACCGGAAAAGTCTCAGCCTGCGAAGAACCAAAACAGATCGGATAGACGCGCGTACCATTGCAATGATGCTCATGTCTGATGTGGACCTCAAGTCCTACTCAAATACAGCATACCACAATGAAGAGCTAAAGTCACTAACCAGATACAGATTTGATAAGGTAAAAGAGCGCGCCAAGCTGAAAAGCTCCGTTGCGCGGTTAGTGAATATTCTGTTTCCGGAGCTCGAAAAGCTGGTCTCAAGCCTGCACATCGCTGTTGTATACGCACTGTTGAGCAACTATCCGGGTGCAAGCTATATCGCAAACGCCAATACTGAAGAACTCGCTGAGACTCTTTGCACCGCCTCTAAAGGTCGTTATACCAAGTCTAAAACCGCGGAAATCCAAGTAGCCGCAGGGGTCTCCATTGGCTCGAAAATGCCTGCTAAGTCTATGGAGTTGAAACACACGATTGCTCTCATCCGCGAGCTGGACAAAGAAATTTCTGAGGTAGAATCCGCAATTGACAAGATTACATCTCAGATGGATTCTCCCATCTTTACAATCCCCGGTATTGGCCGACATATGGGTGCAATGATTCTTGCTGAAGTTGGAGATTTTTCCAACTTTGCAAGCGCAGACAAGCTGCTGGCTTATGCTGGACTCTCTCCATCTACATATCAGTCAGGGCAACTGCAAAACTGTTATGCTCACATGGAAAAGCGTGGCTCCAGATATTTGCGATATGCTCTTTTCAATGCCGCCAAATATGTTTGCCTTTGGTGTCCTACATTCTCGGCCTATCTTGAAAAGAAGCGTTCTGAGGGAAAGCATTACAATGTTGCCATCTCTCATGCTGCTAAAAAGCTGGTAAGGCTTATTTTTGCTATGCAGCGTTCTGGGAAAGCCTTCTTAGCTGATTATTAAGCGTGCGATTTTATACGGAGCGAGTATCCGACAACGGATGCTCTTGTTTGCTATACCAATTTTCACCACCTTAAAATTTCTCTCGAAAATTTTGTTTTGGGGCTTGACTTTTAATAGTTAGTCTTTCTTTTCGTGTGCGGCAGCAGCCTTTACAAAAACGATGCTGTCTTGCCGGGGTCAACGAAGCCCTCGCCGTAAACCTCGCCGGTTTCCGTCACCATGACCATGCAGCCGGGGTCTATGCGGTAGGCAGCCATCCGGATGCGGTACACCTGCGGTCTGGCACAGACGCAGAGCAGCATCTGCCGTTCCGTACCGGTGTATGTGCCCACCGCTTTGACCATCGTTGAGCCGCGCTCACATTGGCGGGAAATTTCGTCCGCAATTTCCTGCCCCTTGGTAGTGATGATCGTCAGCATTTTGCCGGCATTGCTGCCGTACATAATTTTGTCGATAACCAGCGAGGTAACCGCCGTTGTGACAAGACCGTACAAAACGGCATCGACAGAGCCAAACACAGGCCAACCTAACAGGATGACCACAAGGTCTATCGCACCGGTCACAACACCGACCGACAGATGCGGGCGCAGCACTTTGATCGACATCGTCAAGAAATCGGTGCCGCCGCTGGACGATCCCCGCATATACAAAAGCGCCAACGCGCCGCCCCATGTGATACCCGCAAACAGGGCCGCCAGCAACGGATCGCCGCCGTAGCCGGGCTGGTCTGCAAAGACAACATCCTGAAAAAAGGTACACCACAGCATACTGATGACGGTTTTTCCCAGAAAGGCGCGTCCCACAAAGCGGAAACCAAGCAGAACCAGGGGCACATTCAGCACCAGCGTTGTGATGCCGATGGGGAACCCCCACAGATAGTTGCCCAGCAAGGCAAGACCCGACAGCCCGCCGGGCGCAAAGTCCGCGCCCTTGGCAAAATAACAGATGCTCAGGGCGTACAGAAACCCCGCAACCAAGTTATACAGCTGATCTGTTACCAGGGTCTGCGTTTTTTCTTTCATCATAGAACACTGCCCCTTTTGGAAAACGAGGAGCCTTTCATGCGGGAAAGCGCTCCTCGTTTTATGATTTATCCAATCAGTTTTAATTTTTGAAGTGCATGGGCGATGCCATCATTTTCCACGGTGTCTGTGACCATATCGGCACAGGCGCGCACCTGCGGCAGGGCATTGCCCATAGCCACACCGATACCGGCCAGCTGCAGCATTTCCAAATCGTTGTCGGCATCTCCAAAGGCAATGGTTTCCTCCGTGGTGATACCGATTGCCGCACACAGGGCACGGATACCGTTTTCCTTGCCGCCGGATCGGCTCATCAGATCCACCACGGCATCTCCCCAGCGCTTTGTCCGGCAATGGGGCATCTGCCGCAGCAGTTCTTCTTCCTCCTCCTCGTTCACGAAGGGGATGACCTGATATATGCGGCGGTTTTCCAAATCGGAGATGTCACGCACAGCTGGCACGGCGGTGCCGATTTTTGCCTGCTCTGTCTCCATACGGGAATCCACACAGTTGGCGTACATCCTGTCTTTTTCAAGAAAAATGCAGCTGCAGTTCTTTTTTTGTAAAAACTGCTTCAATGCCGACAGATCCCCGGCAGGAATGGGCGTTTCCCGCACGATCTGCCCCTGCAGCTCGCAGAGCTGACCGTTCATATAAACAGCACCGTCAACCGTGATCCCGGGCAGCATATTCTCTTCCTCGATTTCCAGCGCATGGCGGCCGGTACACAGAAACACCTGCACACCGCTGCGCTGTAAAGCCTGCAGTGCCGGGGCTACACCGGGCGGCATCCGATGCCCGCCCACGGTAATCAGGGTACCGTCCACATCAAAGAAGGCTGCGCGTATCCTTTTTCCGCCGCACGCCGCCAGCGCAGGCAGCTCGGCAAGGCTGTCGATATGCAGCTGCGCCGCCCGCTGGTCAAACGGGAATCTTTCGTCCCGCAGGGCAGCCACAACGCCGCCCGCCGCCGTACCTGCCTGCACACCGTAGGTGGAGTCCTCCACAATCAGACACTCCTCCGGCCTGCGTTTCAGCTTGTCCATGGTGAAACGGTAAATTTCAGGATCCGGCTTGCTGTGGGTAAATTCGTGACCGCTGACGATACAGTCAAACAACTCCCGGATTTTGCACTGTGTCAGGACCTGCTCAATACATTCCCGGCTGCTGCTGCTTGCAAGGGCTACCTGCAGTCCCATCTGCTTTAATTCATGCAGCAGCGGGCGAACCTCCTTGCGCAGAATGTCCGGGTAATACACCTGGCAGCCGGCGTTCATGGCGTCCATTTCCTGCCGGAACGCGGCATCGTCGGTGCGGCGGCAGAGTTTTGCCATAAAGGGCATATATTCCTGCCCGGAAATGCCCACCAACGGGTACATGCTTTCCAGGGTGATCCACGGGTAGAGCGATTTCAGGTGCGTATACTGATGGTGCAGGTAGACCGGTTCACTGTCGATCAGCACGCCGTCCATATCAAAGATGACTGCCTTGATCGGCTTCATGGCGTTTCTCCCTTCAGATACCGTCCTCGTCCTCCTGCGGCTGGGCGGGAACCTCCAGCACAAACTTGCCGATGTTCTCGTGCCCGGTCTGCATAATGTCGGCGGCCAGTGCATCCACATCGGGGCATTCGTCACCGGTGATGTTGCGCATACACAGATCCATCAGCATACTGCTGTTCAGCCCGGAGATCACACGCACCCTGGGGCGGGTCATGGAAAGCCCCGCTGCGCGGTTGTACGGCGTACCGCCGGCAATGTCTGCCAGCACCAGAACAGCCTCGCAGTCTGCATAGCTGTCGATTGCCTCTGCCAGCTGCTTTTCAAACACTTCCACATCCATGCCGTCGGCAAAATCCACGGCCTTTACTTCCGCATCACTGCCTGCCAGCATTTTTACATTGGCAGCCATACCGGCGGCAAAGCCGCCATGCCCGGTCACAACTACACCTACCATAGCAAACTATACTCCTTTAGCAAGACCGGGCGCACAGACCCGGCTTATTGGTTGACAACTTCAAATTCAAATTTCTGGGTAACGCCGTCCAGATACTCTTTACTGAGGTCGATCGGACGGTCGTTTTGGTCCATGACCACGTTTTCGACATACAGCACGGGGGAACCGCGGTGTACGCCGAACAGGTTGGCAAACTCGACATTGGCGGTCTGCGCCATCAGCACACGGCGCGATTTGATGATCCTCTCGTGGTAAACGGTTTCAAAGACATCGTACAGCGAGCGCTGGGCAAAGTCGTAGGCATCAATACCGGGAAACACAGATTCCGGCACATAGTTTTCCACGAGAACAAAGGGCTTTCCGCTGACATAGCGCATACGCACAAGATGATAGCAGCGGTCCCCACGTTCGAGCTTGAGCCGTGCAAACAGTTCCGGGGTATAACTTACCCACTCTGCACGCAACACCTCGGTACGGTGTTCCAGGTTCAAAACCCCCATCTCGGCGGCAAAGCTCAGCTGCTTGTTCAGGAAGCGGCCGCGGGTATCGGGGCTGCGCACAAAAGTACCGCGGCCCCGCATGCGTTCCACAAAGCCTTCTTCGATCAGCATATTATAAGCCTGCCGCGCAACGGGGCGTGAAATGCCGAACTGGGCGCACAGCTCCTCCTCCGTCGGCAATTTTGTCCCTGCCGACAGTTTCCCGCTGGTGATAGCCTCCAGCAATGCCTTACGCAGCTGCTCGTACAGAGGGACTGCGCTGATTTTGTCAAGCTGTATTCCGTTCAGTTCGATCATAATAGGAAATCTCCTTTTTGTTATTCAATGCTGTCCCGGGAGATTTCCGCTTTACAGCCAAAGCCGCCCTGTGCCATACAGTTGCGTGCCGAGACCTGCTGCCCGGCAGCCAGTGCTGCCAGAAGCGCCTGCTCCGGCATGGGCTTTGCTTTTTGCCACCCCGCAGTATACAGCGAGCAGAGGAATGCAGCAAGGAAAGAATCTCCTGCCCCCATTGTATCACTTGCCTCTACCATTTGGGTAGTCTTTTCCACAATTTTCCCTTGTACGGACAACATTTGCCCGGCTGCGCCCATTGTAGCCAGCACATGCACCACGCCGCGACGATGCAGCGGCGCGCACAATTCCGCAAAAGCAGCCTTGTCCATCGGCTTGCAGGAAAGCATCGCCAGATCTATACCGTGGCAAACCTCGTCATAGTAGGCATCGGTGCGGTACTTTTCCTTTTCGCCGAAGTCATAGGCGAACACAGCGGGCAGCGCCTGCACAGCCGCCATCTGTTCGGGCATTTTGGCGTTGCAGCTGCTGACGATCAGATCGGCGGTTTTCAGCTCGTCCAGCTCCTGCGCACCGATCTGCAGCGGGCCGGTCCAGCTTTCCCCGGTGATGACCTCGATAAAGCTGCGCTCCCCGTTGACCACATCATAGCTGCACACCTTGGTGGTACGCCCTTGCAAAACGGGGCAATGGCTGATGTCCACGCCGTTTTCCCGGAGTGCTTTCTCCACAATATGTGCCATCTTGTCATCGCCGAGGGAGCCGAGATACTCGGCCTGTGCCCCCAGCCGCGCAGCATGAACTGCAACGTTTACCGCATTGCCGCCGGGGAAGCACTCCTGTGTATTGTGGTAATAGTCTATTACGTTATCCCCTAATGCAATCAGTTTCATACTCAATAGCTCTCTTTTCTGTAATAGCGGCGGATATCCAGAGAATGATCCGTGATGACCTCAATGTTCTTGCTGATGCGCTGCAGAACAGCCGCCATGACAACGGGGCTGAGCAGCGGGCGGAACTCATCGCTGATGCCGGGCAGTGCATACTCCTTCGTGTCAAAGCAGGTCAGCTTTTTGGTATGGCGGGCGGCAAACGCCTTTACGCGCTCGTCCTGTGCACGGGTGGGTCCCTCGGTCAGCAGCAGCGTGGTGCAGACATCGTCCTCCAGCAGCTCCAGTGTGCCGTGGAAGAATTCCGGGCTGGAAACGCTCTTGGTGCGGATCCACTGGCTTTCCTCCAGCACGCACATGCTGTAACTGTAGGCAGTGGGCCACAGATCGCCGCTGCCGATCCAGATGTTATACGGCTCCTTGCAGTAATCCTGCGCATATTTCAAGCACTTGGCATCTGCCTGCTTGCGTACCTGTGCCAGCGCAAAGGCAAGGTTCTTCAGCTCATCCGCAAAGCGGGGATAGGCATCAAAGTTTCCGCTGCGGTACAGGATGCGACCGATCAGGAGATAGAACACCAGCTCCTGCGGGCGGCCCTCGCCGTAGACGATGGTGTCATCGCAGATGGATTCCAGCGTGGAGTTCTCCTTGCCGACGGCGGCAAACAGGCGCACGCCCTGCTCTTTCAGCCAGTTGGCTGCCTTTACGGTCTCGGCGGTATCGCCGGACTTCGAGGTCAGGAACGCCACGGTCTTATCGGTGATGCGGTTGCAGTCACCGGTCATCAGGTTGGCGGACAGGACATTTTCGACCGGCAGGCGGGACATGTGGCGGATATAGAAGGCGAACGGATCCAGCATCGCCTGAGAACCGCCGCTGCTGGTGAACAGCAGCAGGTCAAACCCGTTATCCACAATCGAATCCGCGATTGCCTCGATCTTGGCGCGCTGGTCGTAGATCTTGGCGCCGTTGGCAATGATCTGATTTTCGTCAAAATTTACCATGCTCATGAGTACAATAGCCTCCATTTGTAATTTTGTTATGACAATATGGTCTGTAAAAAATGCGGCTCGCGGGGGAATGCTGAACCGGCGCGAGCCGCCGCAGTAAAACTTACATGATGCCCAGGAAGGACAGTGCAACCGACAAAGCAATGACCAACAGGATCAGCTTCATGGTGTTGACATTTTTCTTCTTGAACAGCCAGTAGAGCAGGAACACAAAGCCCAGCGGCAGAATGTTGGGCATGATGGAGTCAAAGATGCCCTGCACGGAAACACTGGAGATGACAAGCGTTTCGGGGAAAGCAAAGGATACATAGCTGGGGATCAATCCGCCAACGACCATAACGCCCAGAATACCGGCAGCCTTGCTGATATAAGCGGCGTTATCGCCGATGAACTTGATGGAGTTGACACCGGCATTATAGCCCAGACGCACGAACCAGATGCGGCTGAAGATAGCGGTCAGTGCCCAGAACAGAATGTAGAAGATGGGGCCCAGAACATTGTTCTGCGTTGCCAGAGAGCAGCAGATGGAGGCAATGATGGGCATGGCGGTGTACCACCAGATGGCGTCGCCCAAACCTGCCAGAGGTCCGAACAGACCGGTTTTCAGGCTGTGGATCATTGTGCGATCCTGACCGGCCTCCTCCATGGAGACGATCAGACCCTGCAGGATAGCAGCCATGTGCGGCTCGGTATTGATGAAGTCGAGGTTGTTTTTCAGCGCGGCGGCCATTTCCTCGTTGTTGTCGCCGTGGATCTTGCGGAAGCACTTGGTCATGCCGTAGCAGAAGCCTACGGCCTGCATACGCTCAAAGCTGAAGCAGCACTGTTCCGCCATAGAACGGACGGCCATTTCGTTGAGGTCTTTTTTGGTAATTTTGTTAGATGCCATCTTCAAAATCTCCTTCCTGGGCGGCAGTTGCAGCGGATGCAGCCGTCAGCTTGGCAGTCTCCATATCGCGGGTGAAATTGACATAGGCGATGCAACCCGCAATAACAGCAATGGGCAGGATGTTCTGGCAGTTGGTAATGACCATAATGACAAAACCGGCAAGCAGATAGGCTGCGTTTTCCTTCTTGAGCATAACGACCAGCAGCAGGGCAAGGCCGACAGCCGGCATCAGACCACCGGCAACTTCAAAGCCGTGGACAAGCCATTCCGGGAAGGCTGCCACAAAAGCGGAAATACCGCTCTGCAATGCGTAGGTGGACAGGAACGCGGCAAGGGCAAACATGGCGGCATACAGGATCCAGCCGGTATACATTACTTTGGCAATGCCTTTTTCGTCACCGGCGGCAGCGCATTTGTCAACCTTCGGCAGGAAGCCGGCGTAGAAGGTGTTGGTGCCGGTGTTGATCCACTGACCGATCAGTGCGAACGGAACGGCAAGACCCAGCGCCGTGTTGACATCGCAGCCGGTGGTGTACGCCAGCACGGTGGTCATCAGACCGGCAAACAGGGGATCCGGCGGCACGGTGCCGCCAACGGTCAGCAGACCCAGGTAGGAAAGCTCCGCAACGGCACCTGCCTGCATGCCGAGGCGTACATCACCGAGGATGATGCCCGTGAAAAACGCTACGACCAGCGGGCGGAACCACATAAAGGTTTCCATGTGTTTGTCAATCGCGCAGATAAAAACGAGCAGCGCAATCAGCAAACCTTGCACGAGTGTGATTTGCATAGATTTTCTCTCCTCTTTATAAAATATATTTTTTGCTCTGCAGACCGCCTGCAGAGCCGGAACCTTGGGTTACTTTTCAAAGTCCAGCTTGTGGTCGCCGGGTGCGATCTGGATGTAGACATCCACACCCTTGGCACGGATGGCGCGAAGGTCGTCCTTATCCTTCTCGTCCATATAAACGTGCACATCGCCGGTCACTTCCTTGCCGGGGCCGACATGCATATTGCCGATGCACAGCTTATCAATGGGAACGCCGCCCTCCACCAGCTTGCGGGCGCTCTGCGGGTTGCGCACGACCAGGAAGATGTGCTGGCTGGCGGATGCCTTGTGAATGACTGCAATGGTCTTGTCCAGCGTAAAGAATCGGATGCCGCAGCCGGAGCTTTTCGCGGTGGCGGTCATCAGGCTTTGCTGCAGCGGGTCGGCAGCGGCCAGATCATCCGCCACAACAATAAGGTTGACACCCGGTAAAGCGGTGGTCCACGCCACACCGACCTGCCCGTGTACTAAGCGATTGTCGATTCTTGTCATCAAAATGTCAGGCATAAGTTTTTCCTCCTTGTAAGATGCTGCAAAGATTTTTAGATTTTTTCTTAAATTTTTAGAAATTTTTTCTAAAATCTTTGTGTTATTGTAATGACAATATACCAAAGTTGTGGTATAATGTCAATAGAGTTCGGGGACTTCCCGAAGATTTTAACGTTTTACACAAAGTGAACGTTAAAAATTTAGACAAAATGTGAAGGAGACTGCTTTATGGAACACAAAAAGACTATGCTGGACTACATTGCCGACTGCCCGGAGTTTATCCGCAACAATGTCGCCGACAGCGCTGCGCTGACAAAGCCCCTTGTGGATGAGTATGTAAGCGGCGGCTACAAGAACATCTGGATCGTTGCGTGCGGTTCTTCCTCCAACGGTTCGCTCTGCGCACGGCAGTTTATCCGCCGCCACCTGAAGTGCGAGGTCAAGATCGTTACCCCCTTTAATTTTGTATCCAGCGAGAATGATTTCGGCGAGACCGATATGGTCGTTGTCGTCAGCCAAAGCGGCTACAGCCTGAACGCCCTGGACGCCATCAAGGTCATTGAGGCAAAGGGCCGCCGCTGCATCGGCCTGACCGGCGATGTCAACAGCGATCTGGGCAAGGTGTGCGATGTTGTCGCCAACTACGGTGTCGGGCGCGAAACAGTCGCGTATGTCACCCGCGGTGTCACCACGCTGGCACTTTTCTTTATGCTGTTTGCCGTGGAGGCTTCTGTCCGTCTGGGCATCAAGACCGCTGCCGAGGGCGAGGCTGTCAAGCAGCAGCTGCTGAAAGCCGCCGACATCAACGCCGCCGTACAGGCACAGACCCCTTCCTTTATTAAAGAGCACTACCGTCAGCTGTCCGGCATGACCAACGCCTATGTCTGCGGCGTGGGTGCCAACCTCGGCACCGCAAGCGAGGGCGCACTGAAATTCGGCGAGACCGTCAGCATCCCCACCGCTGCCTATGAGGTCGAGGAGTACATCCACGGCCCCAACATCCAGATGACCCCCCGCTACAGCGTATTTCTGATTGACGGCGGCGAAGGCACGGAGCGCATCCACCGCATTTTTGAGGGTACCAAAATCGTGACGGATAACGCCTTCCTGCTGACGCGCTGCGCCGATTACAAAGACGAGCACAATGTTATGTATGTGCCTATGGATGTGCCGGAGGAAATCACCCCGCTGTGCTGGCTGCCCTTCTTCCAGATGACGGCCTGCCGCCTGACGGATGATCTGGACCGCTGGAACAAGCATCCGCTGCAGCGCGCGATGGAGAAGTTTGTTTCCTCCAAGAGTGCCAACTATGTCAACAGCCCCTTCAGTGAAGACACGCCGGGCCGCGGGTAAGAGCGATGGCGTGGATATCTGCCGCCTTTTTCTGTCTGGGTGCTGCGGACACATTGCTGGGTGATCGGCTGGGGTTGGGCAATGCTTTCCGGCAGGGTTTTGCCGCCGTGGTGGATCTGCTGCTGCTCATGACCGGTTTTATGGCACTGGCACCCTGGCTTGGGACCCATCTGGCGCCTGTTATCACGCCGGTGTTTTCCGCCTTGGGGTGTGACCCTTCTCTGTTTGCCTCACTGTTTTTAAGCTGCGATGCAGGCGGCGCCGTGCTGGCCGCACAAATCGCACAGGAACCGGCTGCCGGGCTGTACAACGGTTTGATCGTGGCGGCCTTTCTCGGTGCCACGATCAACGGTACGATCCCACTGGCGCTGGGTCGGCTGACAGGCTCCAAACGAGCCGCCGCCGTTCGCGGATTGTTTCTCGGCTTTCTGGTCCTGCCGGTGGGCTGCCTGCTTACCGGGGCGCTGTGCGGCATTCCCCTGTCGGTTCTGCTGCACAACACCTGGCCTGTTCTGGCAGTAGCGGTCCTGTTGCTGCTGCTTTTCAAATCCGGCAGCAGCGCGATCGGCCCGATCTTCAACGGCATCTCTCTGGCGGTACGCGGTCTGACCCTGTTCGGCTTTTGCATCTCTGTCCTGCAGGAAACGACCGGTATTGTGCTGCTGGAGGGGCTGACCCCCTTGGCGGAAATCTACCCGGTTATATGCAGTATCGGCGCGTTTCTTGCCGGGATCCTGCCGTTTTTCGCCTTTGTACAGCGTCTGTTGACCGCACCGCTGGCCAAGCTGGCCGCACGGCTGCAGCTGGAGCCCGCCTCCATCACCGGTCTGGTCGTGACCTCCGCCAACTGCATCCCCACATTGCTGAGTCTTGATACGCTGGAGGAACGCGGCATCACACTGAACACGGCCTATGCCGTAGTAGCGGCTTACAGCGTCGGCGATTTTCTGGCATTTACCCTGCAATTCAGCCCCGCACACGCCCTGCCGATGATGGCAGGCCGCCTTTTAAGCGGCTTGCTGGCAGTGGTGCTCTGCCTGAAAACGACCCCCAAAACCACCTGAGTAAACACCCCCAACGGGCAGCTAAAGCCCGTTGGGGGTGTTGGTGTTTTCTGAATAGGTTCCCACTGTTGAACCCGGTAACTCCGGTTTGAAGGTGGGAACTTTTCTTTTTATAAGCAGCCAGAATAGAACGCCGATTCATATTGGTTCGGCGTTTTCATGTTTAGTTTTCTATGCGGGCGTTGGCTGTTGTAGAAATTGATATATTCGTCCAGAACGGCTTGCAGTTCCTGCGGTGTGCCATACAGGTGGTGATAGCGCCCGCACAATGCATTAACGCCCGAACGGTTCTGACTTTCAACTGTTCGGGCGCTGTTTGCAGATAAATCTAGCAGGTTTTTAAGCTGGGGGTTCGTTCACCTCGTTCGATAGCAACAACATAGCGTTCGCTTTTTCGTATGCGCTCTGCAAGGTCCTCTCTTGTAAGACCTTTATCATTGCGAGCGTGTTCAATAGCTATAAATCAAAAATACGGCATTACCCCTTGCCCCCGCGCAGCGCCTCAAGGTCGCTGCGGGTGTCGATGTCCCGCAGCTCGGCGGCGGGGGTGGGCAGCAGGCGGATCGCCTGCGGGTGGGCGCGCAGCACGGCGCTGCCGCCGCTACCCTCCGGCAGGTGAAGGAGGGCAGCAAAATAATCCCGACCGAACAGCACAGGGCTGCCCGGTGTGCCGTCGGGTGCGGCCGGCCGCCGGATCGTGTCCGGCGCGGCACCAATCGCCAGCGCCTCCAGCGTCTGGCGGGTCAGGCAGGGCTGGTCCCCCGGCAGAAACACACACCCCTGCAGGTCGGGCTGCTGCGCCAGCAGCGCGGTCAGGCCAAGGCGCACCGTATCGCTGCGGCGTGGCTCGGCATGGCGCAGCACGGGGAAGCCCCCTGCACGGCAGAGGGCCTCGACCTCGGCCGTGCGGGTCACGGCAATGCGCCCGGCAAACACCGGCGCGGCGGCCAGCGCCAGCGCATGGGCAGCCAGCGGCCGACCGTTCAGCTCGGCCATCAGCTTGTTGCCGCCGAACCGCCGCCCCAGCCCCGAGGCCATGACGATGCAGCCCAGCGGCGGCACAGGGCAGTCCAGATCGTACACAAAGGCGTCCGGGTCGGCGCAGAGCGCGCGCAGGAACGGGGTGTCCTGCTTGCGGACGACTGCGAGAACGCGGCAGACTTTCAACATATCCAGCACGCTTTGTTGAAAATCCGCGCAGCCGCTCTCCAGATAGCCAAGCTCGTCCAGCACGGCCCAGCCGCCGGCCGCCGCCATCCGCTGCAGGGCGGGCAGCCCCACGGCGGCAAAGCCGGCCGGCACGGGGCGCATCCGGTTTTCACCGGGGGGCAGGGCGGCATCAAACCGCCCGATGACCGCCGCTGCCCCGGCGGCTGCATCGCGCATCTCGACCCATCTGCCCGGGACGGCAGCGGTGAGAAGCATCGGGGCATCGGGGCAGAGGGATGGCATAAGTGCGCGCAGCAGCGTTGTTTTGCCGCTGCCGCGCCCGCCGGTCAGCAGCAAGTGGCGCTTACCGCTGGCCCGGAAAGAACGCAGAATAGAGCTCGCGGCTGGTCTGTACACAGGCATCACGGTAGGCCTCATACCTTTCTAAAAATTGGCGGGCCTCGGCGGTCAGGGTGCTGCCGCCGCCGCCCCGCCCGCCGATGGTCTTGCAGGTCAGGGCAAAGCCCAGTTCTTTTTCGGCGTGCTGCACAAGCCGCAGCGCCTTGGAGTAGGAAAGCCCCATCTGCGCCGCTGCGCTGCGCAGCGAGCCGGTCTCCTCGATCAGATGGAGCAGGCGGCAGGGCCCCTCGCCAAAAAAGCGCTCGCCTGCGTCATCGCAGAGCATCACGCGCAAAGCAGGTTTCATGGTATCACCTCACAGCGGCAGCAGGGCCAGACGGCGTCGGCCCCGGCAGTCGGTAACGGGCAGCAGCTCCAGCGGACCGTACACGGCGGCAAGGGCTGCCTGCAGCACGGCAGGCGGGTCGGTTCTGGGGTGCAGCACCGCCGCGACCCCGCCGCCCTGCAATACCACCAGTATATCACAGCTGTCCAGCGCCAGCGCGGGGTCGTGCAGGCAGACCAGCGCGGTCTTGCCGCCGGTGTGGACCAGCTGCGCCAGCAGCGCGGTCATCCGGCTGCGGTTCGCAAGGTCAAGCGCACTGTCCGGTTCGTCCAGCAAAAGCAGCGGCGCATCCTCGGCAATCGTGCGCGCCAGAATACAGAGCTGCTTCTCGCCGCCGCTCAGCGTCAGGTAGTCCTGCCCGGCCTTGTCGGCCAGACCTACGGTGCGCAGGGCCTCGTCCGCAGCGGCGCGCATGGCGGCGGTGGGGCTTTGCAGGACCCCCAGCCGCGGGTTGAAGCCCATAAGCACGACCTCCCGCGCCGAGAGCGAGACCGAGATGCCGCTCTGCTGCGGGATATAGCTGACGGTCTGCGCAAGCCTGCGGGTGGACAGACTCTCCAGCGGGACGCCGTCCAGAAGGCACTGCCCGGTGTGGGGCAGCAGCCCGGCAGCCGCCTTGAGCAGCGTGGTCTTGCCGCTGCCGTTTACCCCCAGCAGCCCGATCAGCTGCCCTGACACCGGGACAGAAAAGCTGACCCCTTGCAGCACGGCTGCTGTGCCGTACCGTACGGTGAGGTCCTGCACGCAAAGCCCCACGGGCGGGGGCGTGGTTTGTGGCATCATGACGCATCCCTCCCCGGCCACAGGATCAGATAAAGCAGAAACGGCACGCCCAGCAGCGAGGTAAAGATGCTGACCGGCAGCTCGGTGGAGGCTGCCGTCTTGGCCAGCGTGTCGGCGGCCAGCAGCAGGGCGCTGCCCAGCAGCCCGCTCAGCAGGCAGGCCGAGCGCCGGTTGTGCCCCGCCAGCAACCGGGCGCTGTGGGGGGCCAGCAGCCCGACAAAGCTGATAAGCCCTGTCACGCTGACAACGGCGGCAACCGTCATGGTGGCAAGCGTCAGCAGCAGCAGGCGCATCGCACCCACCCGCACGCCGAGCAGCCGGGCCTCGCCCTCCTCAATCGAGAGCAGCAGCGCCTGCCGGTGCAGCGCAAAGATCGCTGCGCAGCAGACCAGCACAACCGGCACCGGGAACCACACCCGGCTGCGGGTCACGGCGGCCAGACTGCCCATGATCCAGTACTCGATGCTGGCCAGCTCCTTCTCGGGGTCGGCGGTCAGCTTGAGCAGCATCAGCAGCGTCTGGGCCAGCGCGTGGACGGCGATGCCCGCCAGCACCAGCGACATTTTGCTGCGCCCCGGCGCGGCAGCGGCCAGCCCCAGCGAGAGGAACACCGCCGCCAGCCCGCCCGCAAAGGCACAGACCGTGGTGGACAGCGCCCCTGACGAAACGAACAGGATGGCGAACGCCGCGCCGACACTGGCCCCCGAGGAGACGCCGATGATGTCGGGGCTTGCCAGCGGGTTGCGGAATACGGTCTGGTAGACAAAGCCGGCCACCCCCAGTCCAAAGCCGCCGATCAGCGCCATAACGGCGCGGGGCAGCCGCAGCACGGTGAAGGTGCGCACCGCCATGGCATCGCCGGCCAGCAGCGCCGCCGGTGTTATGGGGTAGCGGCCCAGCGCAAGGGCCGCACCAAAGGCCATAAAAACGCAGAGCGCTGCGCCAAGAAGGCACAGCGCCGTGCGCTTGCGGTTATTCATAGGAGGCAGGGGTGAAGCCGTAGTAGGTCGTGTAGAATGTATCGGCGCAGTCATGGTAGAACTGCTCACTCACCTGCTCGGGATGCAGCACGCTGCCCAGATAGACGCTGCCCAGGAAGCTGCCGGGCACGGGGGAGTCCACAGCCTCGATGGCGTGGGGCAGCTGGTAGACATGGCCCTCCCTGACGGCGGTGCAGTCGGCCAGTGCGGCATCGTTCAGGACGGAATCGACATCATAGTCGGCATCGGACGCCAGAATGATGTAGTCGGGATCCCAGTCCAGCACCTGCTCATAGGAGACCTCGGCCCAGTAGGTGTCCTCAACACTGGCGGCGGCGTTGAGACCGCCGGCGTTCTCGATCATATAGTTCTGGTACATGGCGGGGCCGGCGGTCTGCAGCACAGAGCTGTTGCCGGCCATGTAGACGGTGGGGGCCTCGGCATCGCCGATGGCCTCGTGCAGGCTGAGCAGGTTGTCCTCAATCGCGGACTTCAGAGCCTCACCGCGGGCAACGGTGTTGGTGGCCTGAGCCAGCAGGTCGATGGCGCCGTACAACTTGTCCTGATCCTCCGGCTTGACGGCCAGCACGGTCAGGCCCAGCTCCTCCATCTGGGGGATGGAATCCTTCAGCTTGGCGGGCACGATGACAAGGTCGGGGGTCAGCGCGGCGCAGCCCTCAAGATCAAACTCCTTGGCGGTGCCGATGCTGGGCAGGCTCTGCAGTTCGGGTGCGGAGAGGTTGTAGATCGTGCGCTTGTCGGCCTTGGCCTCGACGCCGACCAGCTCGTCCTGCACGCCGAGGGCAATGAGCAGGCTGGTGGAGATGTAGTAGCCGCTGGCCAGCGTCTTGGGCTCGGTCTCGATGGTGACCTCGCGGCCCAACTGGTCGGTGACGGTCAGCGGGTAGGTGACGGCGGTCTCGGCGGCAGCGGGTGCAACGGCAGCCTCCTCGGGGCTGGCGGTGACCTCGGGTGCAGCGGCGGCGGAGGCGGCGGCCTCGCTGCTTACGGCGGCGGTGCTGCCGCAGGCGGTCAGCGCCATGGCGGCGGCCAGCAGCAGGGCGGTCATTTTGGTCATTTTCATGGATCTTTTTCCCTCATACAATAAAAAATATCGTTGTATTTTTAAAACAACAACGGTATTATACCAGATTTTATGGTAGAATAAAAGTACCTATCCACGAAAAGTGTGATTTTTTCGCCCAAAACAGAAAAAACGGAGATTGACCCATGATGACGATACGCGAATATGCCCGCCCCGCCACGCTGGAGGAGGCATGGCAGCTGAACCAGAAAAAGCCCAACCGCGTGCTGGGCGGTATGCTCTGGCTCAAGATGGAAAAGATCAATGTCGGCACGGCCATCGACCTGTCGGCCTTGGGGCTGGATACGATCGAGGAGACTGACACCGAGATCATCATCGGCGCTATGGCAACGCTGCGCGATCTGGAAACGAACGCCGCCCTGAATGCCTACACCGCGGGGGCTGTGCGGGAGGCTGTGCGCCACATTGTCGGCGTACAGTTCCGCAACTGCGCCACGGTGGGCGGCAGCATCTATGGCCGGTTCGGCTTTTCCGATGTGCTGACGCTGTTTTTAGCGCTGGACTGCGAGGTCGAGCTGTACAGGGCGGGCCGGATGCCGCTGGCGCAGTTTGCCGCGATGCCCTATGACCGCGATATTCTGACCCACATCTGCCTGCGCAAGACGCCGGGGCTGAAGGTGCAGTACCAGTCGGTGCGCGCGACCCAGACCGATTTCCCGATCCTGACCTGTGCGGCTGCCCGCACGGCGCAGGGGCAGTACCGCTTTGCCATCGGCGCGCGCCCGATGAAGGCCGTGCTTGTCACGCCGGACTGCGACCCGGCGCAGATGCCCGCCGCCGTGCAGGCAGCCGTCAAGACCGGCAGCAACCTGCGCGGCAGTGCCGAGTACCGCACCCACCTGACCGGTGTGCTGGTCCGGCGTGCCGTGGCCGCGCTGGAAAATTGACGGAGGTATACCATGCAGATCACATTTACCTTAAATCATAAAAAAGTCACCGCCGAAATCGCGGCTGACACCGTGCTGCTGGACCTTGTGCGCAGCCTCGGCTGCAAGAGCGTCAAGCGCGGCTGCGAGACCGCCAACTGCGGCCTTTGCACGGTCTTTCTCGATGAAAAGCCGGTGCTGTCCTGCTCGGTGCTGGCGGCGCGGGTCAACGGACGCAGCGTCACCACGCTGGAGGGGCTGCAGGAGGAGGCTGCCGAGTTCGGCGCCTTTATCGCCGATCAGGGTGCGGAGCAGTGCGGCTTCTGCAACCCGGGCTTTATTATGAACGCGCTGGCGCTTTTCCGGGAAAACCCCGACCCCGGCGAGGACGAGATCAAGGAGTATCTGGCCGGCAACCTCTGCCGCTGCTCCGGCTATGAGGGCCAGCTGCGGGGCATTTTGAACTTTTTAGCGTGGAAAAAGGGGAAGGAGGCTGCCCAATGAAAACCGTGAACCAATCCATGCGCAAAAAGGACGCTATGCAGCTTGTGACCGGCCAGCCCGTCTACATGGATGATGTCATCCCGCAGGACTGCCTGATCGTAAAGCTGCTGCGCTCCCCCCATGCCAACGCTATCGTGCAGGAAATCGACACGAGCCGTGCCCTGCTGGTGCCGGGCATCGAGGCAATCTACACATGGAAGGATGTGGACCAGCAGGGCCGCCGCTACACCCAGGCGGGCCAGACCTACCCCGAGCCGAGCCCCTATGACCGGCTTGTCATCGACCGCCATGTCCGCTTTGCGGGGGATGTTGTCGCGATTTTGGCCGGCAAGGATGAAAAATGCGTCGATAAGGCGATGAAGCTCATCAAGGTCCGGTATGAGGTTCTGCCCGCCGTGCTGGACTACCACACGGCACTGGACAACCCCGTCCTTGTCCACCCGGAGGAAAACTGGGAGTCGCTGGCACCGGTCGGGGCCGACAACAAGCGCAACCTGTGCGCCCACGATGAGAGCGGGGCGGGCGATATTGAGGCGGTGCTGGCGGGGTGCGATGTCGTCATCGACCATACATACCACACCCGCGCCTGCCAGCAGGCCATGATGGAGACCTTCCGCACCTACTGCAGCATAGATGCCTACGGGCGGCTGAATGTCCTCAGCTCGACCCAGATCGTTTTCCACTGCCGCCGGATCCTGGCCAATGCGCTGCACATCCCCAAGTCGATGATCCGGGTGGCCAAGCCCCGCATCGGCGGCGGCTTCGGCGCCAAGCAGACCTCGGTCTGCGAGGTCTACCCCGCCTTTGTGACATGGAAAACCAAAAAGCCCAGCAAGATCATCTTCAGCCGGTACGAGAGCCAGATCGCCTCCACCCCGCGCCATGAGATGGAGCTGCATGTCCGCCTCGGTGCGACAAAGGACGGCATCGTCAGGGGCATCGACCTCTACACCCTGTCCAACACCGGTGCTTACGGCGAGCATGGGCCTACAACGGTGGGCCTGTCCGGCCACAAATCCATCCCGCTCTACGGCAAGGCCGAGGCATTCCGCTTTGTCAGCGATGTCGTCTACACGAACCACATGTCCGCGGGCGCTTACCGCGGCTACGGTGCGACTCAGGGCCTGTTTGCGGTGGAGTCCGCCGTCAATGAGCTGGCCGACAAGCTGGGCATCGACCCGTTTGTGATCCGCCAGCGCAACATCGTCCATGAGGGCGATGTGATGCCCGCCTACTACGGGCAGGTCAACACCAGCTGCGCGCTGGACCGCTGCCTGCAGGCCGTGCATGACAACATCGGCTGGGACGAAAAATACCCCGTGCGCGACATGGGCAACGGCAAGGTGCGCGCCGTGGGCATGGGCATGGCGATGCAGGGCTCCGGCATTACGAGTGTGGATGTGGGCAGCGCCAGCCTGAAGATCAACGATGACGGGTTCTATACCCTCTCAATTGGTGCAGCCGACATGGGCACCGGCTGCGACACGATTCTGGCGCAGATCGCCGCCGAGGTGCTGGACTGCCCGCTCGACAATGTGACGGTCCTCGGCGCGGACACCGATTCCTCGCCCTACGATTCCGGCTCCTACGCATCCAGCACGACCTATGTCACCGGCAAGGCGGTTGAGCAGTGCGCCGAGCAGCTCAAGCAGAAGATCTGTCAGGTCGGCGCGGGGCTGCTGGGCCTTGATGAGCGTGCAGTCGTCTTTGCGGGCGATGCCGTGACAAGCGAGGACGGCACGCAGCGCGCCACGCTGGCGCAGATCGCCGCAGCCTCCCAGTGCGGCAGCAATACGGCGCTGGAGGCAGTTGTGACCCACAGCTCGGAAATCTCGCCCCCGCCGTTCATGGTGGGCGCAGCCGAGGTCGAGGTCGATCTGGAAACCGGCGAGGCGCAGGTCATCCGCTATGAGGCAGCCGTTGACTGCGGCACACCGGTCAACCCGAACCTTGCGCGGGTGCAGGCCGAGGGCGGCATCCTGCAGGGCATCGGTATGGCGCTGACCGAAAATGTCACCTACGATGACCGCGGCATGCCGCAGGAAAACTCGCTGATGCAGTACAAGATCCCGGCGCGCAACGACATCGGGCATATCCATGTCGTATTTGAGAGCAGCTACGAGGGCACCGGCCCCTTCGGTGCCAAGAGCATCGGCGAGGTGGTCATCAACACCCCGCTGCCTGCCGTGGCCGATGCGATCTACCACGCCACCCACAAGCGGTTCTATGAGCTGCCCATCACCCGCGAGCAGATCGCGCTGGCCGGGCAGTAAAAGGCAGGGAACGGCGAAAAAGACCCTCTGCGGGGGATAAAAAAATTGCAAGCCGGCAGATCGCCGGCTTGCAATTTTTTTTCAGGCTGCAAAAAACTCTTGTAGGGGCGGGCATTGCTCGTCCGTGCCCGTTTGTCTGTGAAAAACCTTCCCGGAAAACGCGCTGCTGCGCCAAGCCGGTGCGAAGATTCAGGTTTCGCCACCGCGGTTAAAACTGCGCCGGTTGTTGGGGAACCAAATGGCAGGGGTGAACACAGCCAGCCCCACCGCTGTGATATCCCCGGGGTTGGAAACGATGTGGGGCAGGTTGGACTGTACCACAGTGGTGTCTCCGGCGTTCAGGCGGGTAGTCTTGGACTCCACCAGTACATCCAGCTGCCCCTGTTCCAGCAGCAGGATTTCCTCACTGGGATGGATCACCGGCAGGTCGCCGTCCTTGCAGTGGGGTTCCAGCTCAAAGCGTATGACCAACGACTGAGGTACAAAATTTCCGTTGGGCATGGGCGTAAGCAGATGATACCGTACATTGGAATTGGGCTGGGAGAGGATCAACATATCCGCCTGACGGGTTGTCAGGCCGGTGCTGCTCTCACCTCCCATAAACAGATAGGTGGGGATGTCCAGAGCGGCGCTGAGTTTGCGCAGGGTGGACAGGGAAGGGTCGGTGAGATCGCGCTCGATTTGGGAGATATACCCGATGGACAAACCAGTCTTTTCGGCCAGTTCCTTGAGGGTGATTCCCCGCTTTTTCCGGATATTTCGAACATGTTCGCCCAGCATAAGACCTCCCGCTTTTTCGTAAAAAAATTTATTTACAGTATATCACAAAATGCTCTGTACGTAAATAAGCAAGAAAAAATTCGATATTTATAAAATTTTTTACTAAAGAAAATTAGATGATTTCTTGATTATCTTACAAAATGTTCTGAAAAGTGTGAAAAAAGCAGAAAAACTCTTGACAAAAATTTTAGAAATAGTAAAATTTATAAAAAATTGTAAATTTTATAAAAATTATTGTGCAGGAGGAACCCTATGAAAATCACAGACGTAAAGGTAGAAACCATCCGTATCCCCATGAAAAAGCCCTTCCGTATTGCTTTTGCGGTACAGGATCATTCGCTGAATGTGCTGGTGAAGATCTCCACCGACGAAGGTCTGTGGGGCATCGGTGAGGCCGCGCCCTTTGAACCGGTAACCGGCGAGAGCGCAGCCACCGTTCTGGAAGCGCTGAAACTGTTCCGCACCGGATTGATCGGCATGGACCCGCTCGATGTTGAGGGCATCCACAGGATGATGGACCGTCTGCTGTCAGGCAACACCTCGGCAAAGGCCGCGGTGGATATTGCCCTGTACGACATAAAGGGCAAACTGATGGGTCAGCCTCTGTACAAGGTGCTGGGCGGCAGCGTGAACCAGATCGTCACGGACATGACGGTGGGCATTGACACACCGGAAGCCATGGCCGCCGAAGCCCGGGAACGGGTGGAAAAGGATGGCTTCACCATTCTGAAAATCAAGGCCGGCATCAACCCGAGCGAGGATATTCAGGCATTGACCCTGATCCGTCAGGCGGTGGGCCCCAACATCCGCCTGCGTGTGGACGCCAACCAGGGTTACACGGTCAGCGATGCGGTGCGCACCCTGAAAGCCTTTGAAGAGTTGGGCGTGGAAGCGGTGGAACAGTGCCTGCCCAGCTGGGATCTGGACGGTATGCGCTTTGTGCGTTCCAAGGTGGACTTGCAGGTCATGCTGGATGAGTCGGTCCACACCCCCATCGACGCAGCAAAGGCCTGCAAGATCGATGCTGCAGACATTATCAACATCAAACTGATGAAGTGCGGCGGCCTGTACCCGGCGGAAAAGATCAACGCCATTGCCGAGGCAAACCATGTACAGTGCATGGTGGGCTGCATGCTGGAGACCAAGGTGGCCATTGCTGCCGGTGTGAGCCTGGTTGCCGCCAAGCAGAACATCACCGAGGCGGACTGCGACAGCTTTATGTACGCCGTGGACCCCGAGATGGGTATGCCCGGCGGTTTTGCCGTGAATGGCGGCGTCTACACCCTGTCCGACAAGCCGGGCCTTGGCATCGATATTGATTTTTAAGCGGGACCCCGCAGAGAGGTATAGAGAGGTATATTATGGCGAATACGATTTTTTCCTCCGAAGGCGCGCTCCTGTTCATCATGGTCGCCACGGTTGCACTGGGATTCTGGCTGCAGCGGTTCAAGGTGTTCAAAACGCTGGGCCCGGCCCTGACGGTTATCGTCATGGGCATCGTGATGTCCAACCTGCGGATCGTGCCTACCTCCAGCCCTACCTATGATGCCATCAGCAGCTACTGCGTGCCGTTGTCCGTTTCCATCTGCCTGCTGAGCCTGGACCTGAAACAGATGCGCAAATTATCCAAGGAACCGATCATTGCGTTGGCCTCGGCCATATTCAGCGTCTGCGTGGCAGCTTTGGTGTTCGGCATACTGTTCGCCAACAAAATCGACGAGGGCTGGAAGGTGGCCGGTATGTTCGTGGGCACCTACACCGGCGGCAGTTCCAACCTGACCGCCATCGCTGTAGGCCTGGATGCCAGCAAGAACACCATCGCCTCGGCCAATGCCGCCGACTATGTGGTGGGCATCCCCACGCTGATCCTGATGTTTGCTACCCCCGCCCTGTACAAGAGTTCCAAATGGCTGAAAAAGCTGTGGCCCTATGATATGAGCGAGTCGGAGCTGCTGGGGGATGGCAACCACGAGGAACTGATGGCCTCCAAGGAATGGTCCATCCAGGAAATCGCCTGGTTGCTGGCCATCGGCTTTGGCACCGTGTGGGCTGCCACCAGCATCTCCTCGATGGTATTCGGAGCAGGGTTCCGCAGTGCAGGCCGCATCCTGCTCATCACCACCTTCTCCATCATCCTGGCACAGGTGCCGGCCGTCCGCAAGCTGCGCGGCAACTTTGACCTGGGCCTTTTCGTAGCGGTGCTGTTCCTGGTGACCATCGGCTTTGCGGTGGACCTGAAGCAGTTCTTCGGATCTACCTTCTACATCACCCTGTTCTGCTTCTGTGTCATCGCCTGTTCCATTCTGCTGCACCTGCTCATCACCCGGCTGCTGAAAGTCCGTTTTGAGTATGTGCTGCTGTCCATCGTGGGCTGTATCTCGGATGGCCCCACCGCCGCCCTCATCGCCTCCAGCGCCCAGTGGAAGACCCTTATCAACATCGGCTTGCTCATGGGCGTACTGGCCGGTGCCCTGGGCAACTATGTGGGCATCGGTGTAGCCTATGCCATCCGTGCTTTCATCGGCGCCTAAACGGAAAACGGGAGAAACGGAAATGCGTAATTTTGACTTATATGTTTCAGGCATCCTGTACGGCAGACTGCGGCTGGGCGACGGCACACCCCAGATCCGGAAACTGGACGTGCATACCGGCGCGCTGCTGGACTGGCAGGACCTGACTGAACAGGACCGGGATTTTTACCGTTTCTTTGTGAAGATGGACTTTGCCGCCCTGGGGCAGAACCTGTCCCAGTACGAGACGGGTCTGCATGGCACCGGGGAAGTTTCCCTGTGCGGCGAGCGCTACACCAGCGAAGACGGCTGCAGCTACCTGCAGCGGGATGTAAAATTCCCCAACAACAAACAGATGAAGGACGGGCGGCTGATCGCCGTCACCTGCCCTGCCCGGGAGATGGTCACGGTGCTGGTGGAACCCGGTGCCGAGGAGGAGACCATCCTGCGCCTGTGGCGCTCGACCTGGCCGGAGGAACAGTTGTTCCCGGTAGAACATGCGCAGACCTTCCCGGTGCCCATGCGGGACGGGGTACATCTTTCCACCAACGTATACCTGCCTAAAAACTGCAGTACCCCGGTGCCCGCAGTGCTGGTACGCACCCCCTACGGCAAAGAGGACGGCTGTGAGATATACTACCGTTACGTCCAGCGCGGCTACGCGGTGGTAGTACAGGATGTGCGCGGCAGAAACGCCAGTGAAGGCGAATGGCTGCCCAACTACCACGAGGTGGAGGACGGCGACGATACTCTGAACTGGATCGCCGCCCAGCCATGGTGCAGCGGACGCATCGGTATGGTGGGCGGGTCCTACCTGGGTTATGTACAGTGGGCAGCCGCTGCCAGCGGCAACCCCCACCTGAAAGCTCTGATCAGCGTAGTCTGCGCGGGCAGCGCCTTTGTGGATCTGCCCCGGCGGGGTGGGTCTTTCACCTCGGGCATGCTGGCCTGGGCCTTTGCGGTGTCTCAGAAAACCTTCCACCCTGAGCTGATGGAACGCGATGACTGGGAGAAAGTGCTGAACATCCGCCCCCTGACCGACCTGTCGAAAAAGGCTCTGGGGTACGATGTGCCCTTCATCACACGGTGGCTGGAACCCAGTGACTACAACGATTTCTGGCGTATGTCCAACTGGCAGGAACGCTCCGTCAGGGCGCAGATCCCGGCGCTGATTCAGTCCGGCTGGTTTGACGACAACGGCATGGGTACCACCGAAGCCCTGGAACTGGTCCATGACTTCCCTCGGGGCATGCGCAAGGTCATTCTGGGACCCTGGCAGCACAGCGGCAACAGTAAGTACGACATGCACGGGGTATCCTTCGGCAGCCAGGCGCTGCGCTTTGATCTGGACTGGCTGTATTTCCGCTGGTTTGAGCATCACCTCAAGGAAGTGGACAACGGCATCGACCAGACTGCCCCGGTAGAATACTACACCCTGGGCCAGGAGGTATGGAAGACCGCCGAAAACTGGCCAGTGCCCGAGACCCGGGTCACCCACTTGTATCTGGATAGTGACGGCCATGCCAACACCTCTGCCGGGGACGGGCGGCTGACTTTTGCCAAGCCGGAGCGGGAGAACTGCGACGGTTACGCCTATGACCCCGAAAATCCGTCCCAGCACATCATCGATATGTCGGAGAACGAGATCGAAGTGCCGGAGGACTACACCCGGGAGGAACTGCGTCAGGACCTGCTGTGCTACACCTCCCCTGTGCTGAAGGAAGACCTGGTTCTGACCGGTGATATGACGGCGGAGTTGTATATTTCTTCTGACGCGCCGGATACCGACTTTGTGGTGCGTGTTACCGACGTGGATGAGAACGGCCGGTCCATCAAGCTGGCGGATGGCCTGCTCAGCGCCCGATACCGTAATGGCTTTGCCCGGTCGGAGTTTTTGCAGGAAGGCGAGATCGTCTGCCTGAAGATCCGCACCACCAAGTTGTCCAATTGCTTCCGGAAAGGCCACCGCATCCGGGTGACTGTCACCTCCAGCGCCAAGAATTTCATCTTCCCCAACAGCAACACCCGGGAAGGTTTTGCTTCCGCCCGGACCGTGGTGGCCCATAACCGGGTATACCACGGTGGGCTGCACGCCTCCCGCCTGACGGTGCGGGTGGAACCCTAAGCGGATTGCCCTCCCTGTCAGCGGAAGCGAACAGATCACATTCTGCTCCGCAACCATCAAGCCTCGGCCAGAAAAGGCCGGGGCTTTTTTGGTTCCAGGGCAATACCGCATAATTCTAAGTGCCGCAGCCGCCGGAGCGGTGCTTAAGCCGTAAGGCGGGAATTGTGCGGTGCTGCCTTAGTTATTTGTGCGGGCTTTCCCTGCGTGAAAACCCTGTGAGACGGGTGTCCGCATTCCTCGATGGGACACCCCGGAAATGCGTTTGCGGGTGATCAAACGCTATGCTATGTAAAACATCTTCCCGCCCAAAGCGTGGGCAATCAAGGCGGATAAGCAGAACCATGATTTATTGAAAATTCGGAAAAGAATCTGTATAATACTTATCAGATAGAGCCTATATCCATGAAAGGCAAGCGGCATAGCAGTCGGCCCATAAACGCATTCATTTGCTCTCAAAAGGAGAATTTTCGTGAACTACATCGCAGTAGTCGAGGACAGCGCGCAGGATCGGGCAGTGCTGGACTCGTATCTGGAAAAATACCAGCAGGAGAAAAACTGCCATTTTCAAATCACGCATTTTTCAGATGGCGACGAGATCGCGCTGGGCTATAAGGGCGGCTATGACCTGATTTTGATGGACATCGAGATGACCTTCATGGATGGTATGTCAGCAGCCGAGGAGATCCGCCGCGCCGACCCGGAGGTGCTTATCATCTTCATCACCAACTCGCCGCAGTATGCCATCAAGGGGTACGCGGTGCAGGCGCTGGACTATATCTTAAAGCCGCTGAGTTATTACGCTTTCTGCCAGCGGATGAACCATGTGCGGGAGCTGCTGGGACGCCGCCAGAAGCATTTCCTCACGGTGCCCTGCGCGGGCGGCGTGCAGAAGCTCGACGCCTCCGATATTTATTATGTAGAAATTTGCGACCACGACCTGCTGTTCCACACCAAGCAGGGCGAGGTGTATTCCACCGGCTCCATGCGCGATGTGGAGCAGAAGCTGCCGCCGGAGAATTTCTTCCGCAGCAGCAAGGCGTACCTTGTCAATCTGGAACACGTGGACGGCATTCAGGACGAGGACGCCATCGTCAACGGTGAGCGGGTGCAGATCAGCCGCGCCAAGCGCAAGGCGTTTTTGGCGGCGCTCAATCACTACATGGGGGAAAACATCTGATGGAAACGGAAGTTCTGGGCAACATTCCCCGCCTGTATACCGCGCTGGCGGACTGGCTGGCCTGCCTTTTATATCTGTTCTTCCTGCCCAAGCGTACAGCAGGCTGGCGGCGGTATACGATCCATGCGGTGTTTTTGCTGCTGCTCGGCGTCTTTATGCAGGCAACGGGGCAGGTGCCGCAATTCTGGTTTCTGCCCTGCATTGCGGTATCCATCTTGATCATGTATCTGTACATCCGAATGCAGACCGACGTGCCCGCCCGGAGCGCGGGGTATTACTGCGTCCGCGCGTTTATTTTGGGGGAACTGGCCGCCTCGTTGGAATGGCAGCTCTACTACTATATGGTCGGGCAGCATGGCACGCCGGGCACGGGTGTGCGTGTGTGCATTTTGGCAGTCGTCTATGCCGCAGTGTATGGCGTGGTGTTCGCGCTGGAACGCAATTATAACGATATTGCTTCGCCTCTGCACGTCCACAAAAAGGAATTTCTCAGCACGTTGTTCATCGGTGTGGCGGTCTATGCCGCCAGCAACCTGAGCTATGTCAGCCCGGACACGCCGTTTTCCGGCAAAATGACGGCGGAAATTTACAACATCCGCACGCTGGTAGACCTGGGCGGCATGGCCATTCTGTTTGCGCACCACATGCAGCTGGTGGAGTACCGCCGCAAAAAGGAGCGCGATGCTTTGCAGAACGTCTTGCAGGCGCAGTACGCACAGTACCGCTCGGCGCAGGACAGCATTGACCTTATCAATAAAAAATATCACGACCTCAAGCACCAGATCGCCGTGCTGCGCAGCGAGACCTCAGAGGAAAAGGCCCACTACCTCGACGCGATGGAGCAGGAGATCCGCAGCTATGAGGCGCAGAACAAGACCGGCAACGAGGTGCTGGACACGATCCTGACCAGCAAAAGCCTGTACTGCCAGCAGCACGGCATCACGCTGACCTGCGTGGCAGACGGTGCGGCGCTGGATTTTATGGATACGATGGACCTGTGTTCGCTGTTCGGCAATGCGCTGGACAACGCCATCGAGAGTGTAGAAAAGCTGCCCGACAGCGAGCAGCGACTCATTCATCTGGTGGTGGCACGGCAAAAGAGCTTTTTGTGGGTCCGGGTCGAAAACACCTACGACGGTGCCTTCCAAGCGGACGGCAACCTGCCAAAAACGACCAAGTCCGACGCCCGCTACCACGGCTACGGTCTAAAGAGCATCTACGACACCGCCGAAAAATACGGCGGCACCGCCGAGATCACCACCCAGGAGAACCAGTTCACATTAAAGGTGCTGTTTCCCATCAAGCAGAAATAACCCGGACAGCCCATTTTGGTGGGCTGTTTTTTGGTTTAAGCAACCTGCACATAAAGCGCATGATACGATTGTCTATTTTGCCAATGCCGCAGGCGGCTTGCGTGGGAAAAACGACCGTTCACGTAGTGAATCCCCTTTTTGCTGTACATTGTGATATAGTGCAGACAACAGAAAAGGAAAGTCTCCTGCGTTTTTTGCTATGGATAACCTTGAAAGCGAGGATCTTGTATGAAAGCAACATCCCTTCTCACCGGCTGGACGTGCCGCCATTTGGGCGATACCGCACCCGGCAAAACGGTGACCCTGCCCCATGATGCCATGCTGGCTGAACCCCGCACCGCCCTGAGCGCGGGCGGTACCAATACCGGCTGGTACGAGGGATATGACTACGAATACCGGCGCACCCTGACCGTGCCGGAAAACGAGCTGGCAGACACCCACATTCTGGAGTTTGAGGGCGTCTACCATAATGCCGAGGTCTGGCTCAACGGTCAACAGGCTGCGTTTCGCCCCTACGGCTACACCAACTTTTATGTTGATTGTGCGCCGTATCTGCACGCAGGGGAGAACGAGCTGCGTGTCATTGCCCGCAACGCCGACCAGCCCAACAGCCGATGGTATTCCGGCGCGGGCATCTACCGCCCGGTGCAGCTTTGGACGGCAAGGGGTGCGCATATCACACTGAACGGCGTTAAAATTCGCACCCTGTCGCTTGACCCCGCCGTCGTGGAGGTGCGCGTAAAGACCACCGCCCCCGGCACGGTGCGCCTGATGGTGGACGACCTGCCCGCCATGCAGCAGGAGAGCGACGGCGAGGCCGTATTTACCCTGACCCTTGACAACGCCCGCCTTTGGACACCTGAAACGCCAAACCTGTACACCTGCCGCGTCAGCTTTGCCGATGATGTGGTAACCGAGACGTTCGGTGTTCGCAAGGTCGAGTGGGGGACGGACGGTTTCCTGCTCAACGGCAAGCGGTACATCATCCAGGGCGCGTGCATCCACCACGATAATGGTCTGTTGGGTGCAGTTTGTGACCCCGACGCCGTGGCGCGCAAGGTACGCCTGCTGAAAGAGAACGGCTACAACGCCATTCGCTCAGCGCACAACCCCTGCTCCAAGGCGCTGCTGACCGAGTGTGACCGGCAGGGCATGCTTGTCATGGACGAGTACATCGACCATTGGTACATCCACAAAACCGAGCATGACTACGTGGATTATTTCAAGGAGTGGTGGCATCAGGATCTGACCGACATGGTGGAAAAAGACTACAACCACCCCTGCGTCGTGCTCTACTCCACCGGCAACGAGGTCAGCGAGACTGCCCAAAAGCGCGGCATCGCCCTGACCAAAGAGATGACCGACTTCCTGCACGGGCTGGACGATTCCCGCCCGGTGACCTGCGGTGTGAACATCTTCTTCAACTTTTTAAGCTCCATCGGCTTCGGCGTGTACAGCGACGAAAAGGCAAAAAAAGAAGCCGAGCGCGCCGAGAAAGCCAAACAGCGCGGCGAGAAGGCCGCCAAGAAAAAGGCAGTCGGCAGTCAGTTCTTCAACAATCTGGCGGGGCTGCTGGGCGATGAGTTCATGAAGCGCGGCGCGACCCTGCACGGCTGCGACGTCAAGACCCGTGACGCCTTTGGCAACATGGACATTGCGGGCTACAACTATGGCATCTACCGCTATAAGCACGACCTGAAAAAGTACCCGCAGCGGTTGATTTTGGGCAGCGAGACCTTCTGCAGCGATGCTTATAAATTCCGCGAGCTGGCCAAACAGGAACCCCGCTTGGTGGGCGACTTTGTCTGGGCGGGCATGGACTACCTTGGCGAAGTCATGGTCGGCTCGTGGGAGTACGCCGACTACGCCGAGACGTTCGACGGCGGTCCGGGCTGGGTGTCGGCGGGTTCGGGGCGCATCGACCTGACCGGCAAGCCGCTGGGCGAAGCCCTTTATACCCGCGTGGCGCTGGAGGCCGACAACGGCCCCTATATCGCCGTCTGCCCGGTCAACCATACCGGAGACCGCCACAGCCCCAGTGCGTGGAAGATGACGAATGCCATGCCCAGCTGGAGTTGGACCGGCTGCGAGGAGCGCAAGGCCAACGTGGAGGTCTACGCCCGCGCCGCCCGTGTGGAGCTGGTGCTGAATGGTCACACGGTGGGCAGTAAAACGCTGAAAAACGACTGCTTGGCGAGGTTCAGCATTCCCTACGAGAGCGGCACGCTGGAAGCCGTCAGCTATGACGCTGCCGATCACGAAATTGGTCGCTGCAAGCTGCAAAGTGCCGGCGGCACGACCTGCCTGACGCTGGACGCCGAAGAACCTACTGTAAAACCGGGGCGCCTGTGCTACATCCGTCTGCGCTACACCGATGAAAACGGCATCACCAAGCCGCTGGCGCGCGGCAATATTCAGGTACAGGTGCGCGGCGGCACGTTGGTGGGGCTGGGCAGTGCCTGCCCTTTCAACAAGCACAGCTATCTGGACAGCGAAACCGATACCTACTACGGCGAGGCTCTTGCCATCGTCCGCATGGGGGACGGCGAGGCCATGACGATTGCTGCTTCCGACGGCGAATACAGCGCGGAGCTGACCGTGCCTGCGCAAGCATGAGGTGAGCTGTGGAGGTATGGGCTATTTTGCGGCGCTTGCCATCACGCTGTTTCTGGCGGCGTTCGTGCTCATCACCGTCATCAACGGCGGCGTGCAGATGGTGATTTACTTCCCGATTTATAAAATCATCTTCCCGGAAGGGGAGCAGAAGAAAAACTAAACCGCCCCCAAAAGGGTTTGGAACAGGTCGGTACCATGCAGCATTCCTTTGTACGCATGGGACAAAATCCGTTCTGAGCCTTGGCACACAACACTACAAAACTCAACAAAAGCTCGTTGAAACGATAAGTTTCAACGGACTTTTCAGTATGTCAAAAAACATCTACTTTGCCTTGTAGAGAATGTAGGGGCGAACATTGTTCGCCCGCCAACTTGGCGCAGCAACGCTCTTTTTGGAAGGCTTCTCACAAGGCGAACGGGCACGGGCGAGCAATGCTCGCCCCTACAATACGCTTTTTTGACAGTCTGAAAAGCTCGTTGAAACGATTAACTTCAACGAGCTTTTGTCGGCTCTTTTTTAGGGTGCAAATTTCAGTGCAGGACCTCGCACCAGCGCCTGGCCGTAGGCCATCGGGCGGATGCCGATGCCCTTAGCAGCTCCATGGCGCGCTGGACGCGCAGCCCTTTACAACCGGCGGTCAGGGTGCTATAATAAATCCGACCGACCGGTCGGTCGGAAAAGAAAGGGAACACTTCCATGCCGAAATACAGCGTTAAAAAGCCATTTACCATTCTGGTGGCGGTCATTCTGGTGCTGGTGCTGGGCTTTGTCAGCCTGACCGGCATCCAGACGGACCTGCTGCCCGCCATGAACCTGCCCTACCTGATGGTCATCACGACCTACCCCGGCGCCAGCCCCGAGCAGGTCGAGGCCGACGTGACCAAGCCGCTGGAAAATGCACTTTCGACGCTGAACGGCGTCAAGAACGTGACGAGCCAGAGCAATGAAAACTACAGCCTGCTCTTTCTGGAATACCAGGACGACACCGACATGGACAGCGCCATGGTCAAGGCCAGCACCGCCGTGAACCAGCTCGGCGACGCGCTGCCCGATATGGCGTCCACGCCGACGCTGATGGAGATCAGCCCGGACATGATGGCGACGCAGTACATTGCCGTGGACTACGACGGCATGGATATTTACGAGCTGTCCGACTATGTCAGCGAGAACGTGCTGCCCCAGCTCGAGCGCGTGGACGGCGTGGCCAGCGTGTCCACGACGGGCCTGGTGGAAAAGTCGGTGCAGATCACGCTCGACCAGGAAAAGATCGACGCTGTCAATGACAAGCTGCTGGTCAAGGTCAGTGACCGCCTGGCTGCTGCCAAAAAAGAGCTGGATGCCAACAGGAAAAAAATTAACGATGGCATGAAGGAACTGGACGCCGCCCAGGCCCAGTTGGACGCGGGCAAGGCCCAGCTGAACAGCCAGAAGGCCGACGTGACGACCCAGCTGCGGGACGCCATCACCGAGCTGGACAAGCAGATCCCCGAGCTGGAAAAGAAGATCGCCGGTCTGCAGACCGACCTGGACGAGGCAAACCGCAAGCTGGAGGATGCCAAAAATACAAATACCACCCTGCCCGAGGTCACGCTGCCCATCGACGACGCGCTGTTTGCGAGCTGCAAGACGGTGCTGGCCGCCTACGACCCGCAGTATAACGCCGACGCGCTCCCGGCCAATCTGGCCGAAGCCAAGAGCGACCTGAACAAGATGGGCGCGATGATCAACTCGATCGACCGCGCGGATGCGGCCATCCGCCAGCGCGCCGAAGACGAAGGGCTGCTGGAGCAGAACATGACGGTGGAGCAGACTGCGGCCTACTTGGACGCCCAGTATGCGGCCATGAGCGCCCGCATCCAGGCGCTGGAGGTGGAGATCGCGTCGCTGCAGGACACCCTCAACAACACCGAGGACGAGGCCGAACGGGCCGATTTACAGGCGCAGATCGACGCCAGGCGTGCCGAGCAGGCGCAGGACCAGGCCGTCATCGACGGCAACGCCGTCCGCCGCGCCCGCGTCAGCGAGCTGAGCGGCAATCTCTCGACCCTCTCCACGACGAAGGTCGCCCTGCAGAACGCCACGACGCTGCTGACTGCGCGGCAGGAGGCCGAGACCGCGCTGAACGACGGCATGCAGCCGCTGCAGCAGACGCTGAACGATACCGCCGCCGCCCTGCGCGACCAGTTGACGAAGGCGCAGGAGATGCTGACCCAGCTGAACGAACAGCGCGACAAGCTGCAAAAAATGCTGGCAAGCCTTGGTGACGAGGCGGTAGACCCCGCCATGGCCGATATGGCCGTCCAGCTGCTGCTGAGCGGCACCGAGGCCCAGCTGCAACTGGGCGAGTTCCAGGTCTCCAGCGGTAAGACCCAGCTCGAGGCCGGCAAGACCCAGCTTGAGGCCGCGCAGGAGGAATACGAGTCCGCCCGCGAGGAGGCGCTAAAAAGCGCGAATCTGGACCAGCTACTGAACATGACGACGCTGCAGCAGCTCATTTATGCGCAGAACTTCTCGATGCCCGCGGGCTATATCGAGGGCGGTGACGGCGACGACAACCGCTACATCGTCAAGGTCGGTGATGCCTTTGCCGACGCGGACGAGCTGAAAAGCATGGTGCTCTGCAATGTCGACGGCATCGGCGACGTGCGCCTGTCCGATGTGGCCGAGGTCGAAATGACCGACAACGCCGACGACGCCTACGCCAAGGTGGACAAGAACCGCGCCGTGCTGCTGTCGCTGTACAAGAGCTCGACGTCGTCCACCTCGACGGTCTCCAACGCCAGCAGCGCGGCGATGGAAACGATGATGGCCGAAAACGAGGGCCTGCACCTGACGCCCATCATGGACCAGGGCGACTATATCAAGCTCATCGTCAACAGCGTGCTGTCCAACCTGATCGAGGGCGCGGCGCTGGCCATCATCGTACTGGCGCTGTTTTTGAAGGACCTGCGCCCGACCATCGTCGTGGCCATCAGTATGCCGTTGAGCGTGCTGTTTGCCATTGTGCTGATGTATTTCACCGGCATTACCTTCAATATCCTGTCGCTGTCCGGCCTGGCGCTGGGCGTCGGCATGCTGGTCGACAACTCGGTTGTCGTCATTGAAAACATCTACCGTCTGCGGGGCCGCGGCGTGCCCGCCGCCCGTGCGTCGGTGCAGGGCGCGCGTCAGGTGGCCGGGTCCATCGTATCCTCCACCCTGACGACGATCTGCGTTTTTCTGCCGCTGGTGTTCACCACCGGCATGGTGCGCGAGCTTCTCAGCGACATGGCCTGGACCATCACCTTCAGTCTGCTGGCGTCCCTTGTTGTGGCGCTGACCGTTGTGCCCTGCGCGGGCTCCACCGTGCTGAAAAAGCAGAAGGACATCAAGCACCCGCTGTTCGACAAGGTGCTGAACGGCTATGAAAAGCTGCTGCGCTTCTGCCTGCGCCGCAAGGCTGTGCCGCTGGCGCTGGCCATTGCGCTGCTGGGGGTGTCGGTCTGGCGCGTCGCCACCATGGGCATCGTCATGATCCCCGACATGAGCAGCAACCAGCTGACCATTACGGTCAATGTGCCTGACGATACGGCTAAGGCGGACGCCTTCGCCACGGCGGACAGCGTCATGGACGCGGTCATGAGCGTGGACGGCGTCGACACCGTCGGCGCGATGTCGGGCGGTTCCAACAACATGGTCGCCATGGCCGGCGGCAATGCCGCCACCGACAACACCACGTTTACCTATTACGTCCTGCTGGGCGACAAGGCACCTAAGGCCAAGGTCGTGGAGCAGGAGATCTACGGCAAAACAGCAGATCTAAACTGCGAAATTGAAGTGAACTCCAATGGCATGATGGACATGAGTGCGCTGTCCGGCTCCGGCATCGAGGTGGACCTCTACGGCAGCGACCTCAATGACCTGGCCGCCGCGGGCAAGCAGGTCATGGCGCTGATGGAGGGCATCGACGGTATCCAAAACGTCACCGACGGCCAGGATGCCGGCGACGCCGAGATCAACATCACGATTGACAAGGACAAGGCTATGCGGATGGGTCTGACCGTCGCGCAGGTCTACCAGCAGATCGCTGCCAAGCTGACGACGGACACCACCGCCACGACGCTGAAGGCGGGCGGCGACAGCTACAGCGTCGTTATCGTCGATAAGACCGACACGCCGACGCTGGACGATATTTTCAATATGGAGTTCGAGACGACGACCACCGATGAGAACGGCAGCAGCGTAAAGGAGACGCACACCCTCGGTGAGTTCGCGACCCGCACTACGACGGCGGGCTATACGACGATTGCCCGCGAGAACGGCTCCCGCAAGCTGGCCGTGACGAGCGAGACCGCCAACGGCTACAACACGACGCTGCTCTCCCGCGAGCTGGAGCCGCAGCTGGCCGCACTGGACCTGCCCGACGGCGTGACCGCCGAGCTGGCCGGTGAGACGACCCAGGTCACCGAGATGCTGAGCCAGATGGCAAAAATGCTTGCACTGGCATTGGCTTTTGTCTATTTTGTCATGGTGGCGCAGTTCCAGAGCCTGCTGTCGCCGTTCATTGTTCTGTTCACGATCCCGCTGGCCTTCACCGGCGGTATGCTCGGCCTGATGGCTGCCGGTGAGCAGCTGTCGCTGATCTCGCTGATGGGCTTCCTGGTCCTGATGGGCGTCGTCGTCAACAACGGCATTGTGTTTGTGGACTACGCCAACCAGCTGCGCATCGGCGGGCTGGAGCGCACCGATGCCCTTGTGGCGACGGGCCGCACCCGTATGCGCCCGATCCTGATGACGACGCTGACGACGGTGCTGGCGATGGTCACGATGCTGTTCGGCACCGACATGGCCAGCGAGATGAGCACCGGCATGGCCATTGTCATCATCGGCGGTCTGAGCTACGCCACGCTGATGACGCTGTTCGTCGTGCCTGTGCTGTATGACCTGTTCTACCGCAGGCCGCCGGTCAATATTGACGTCGGTGATGACGGTCTGGACGACCTGCCCGACGATGCGGCCGAGTTTGCGGCAGAGTTCGCCGCCCGCCGCGCCGCCGAGGCTGCATCCGCGCCCCGCCGCCCGGATCTGAGCCGCGCGGCCCGTGCGCCGGAGGAAAACGACGGGGAGAAAAAGGAGGCCGACCATGACAATGGATAACCATGCAGCCCGCAAGGCTGCCGTCTACGAGGCTGCCCTGCAGCTGATCGCCCGGGGCGTCAGCCCCGCCGCTATGACTATCCAACAGCTGGCCGATACGGCAGGCATTGGAAAAGGTACGGTGTACGGCTATTTTTCCTCAAAGGAGGAGATTCTGCAGGGCCTGGCCGAATACTGCTTTGCCCGGGAAAACGAACGCATCCGCGTCCTGTTTGCCGACTGCTGCACCCTGGCCGGGCTGGAGGAGCGGGCGGTAGCCTATTTGCAGGACATTGCCTCCAACCGGATGGGCGATTATAAGATGATTGCCCAGGCGCTGGGCACGACGGGAAGGTGCGAATCTGTGCCCGCCTGTGCGGACGAGCTGCGGGACATCATGCGCACGCTGCTCATACGCCTGCAGGCTGCGGGGGAGATCGACCCCGCGGTAAGTTTGGAATACTGCTGCACCGCGATCTTTTCCGCCGTTGTCGGCGGCCTGATCGGACTGTGCTTTACTGCGGAATGCGGGATACAGAGCGCCCTGCCGGAGAATTTAAAAATGATGCTGCATCGGACATTACAGGTGCAGCAATAAAAAGCAGCCCGTGAGCGACAGTGCTCACGGGCTGCTTTGTGCTTAGGCAACACCGCATAATTCCCGCCTTACGGCTTAAGCACCGCTCCGGCGGCTGCGGCACGGCATCTGCGTTGCCAAAATGCTCGATAATACACAAAGTATTATCTGCGCTTTTGGCTTAGCAGCTGCCGCACCTCGCTCGCCGTATCGGCACTTAGAATTATGCGGTATTGCCCTTATATTACAGCAGCTTACTCCCTAGCGCGCGGCTTGTGCGGGAGAGGGAGAGGTTGGCAAGCTCCTGATTGTCCAGCGTGTAGCGCAGGACGAGGACGTTCGCCACAAAGAGGACGGCCAGCTTGACCGGCATGCTGCCGGAGTCGAGCGGGCTTTCTTTGGCGCCGCACAGAAGCACGACATCGGCCAGCGCTGCGCCGGGGGCGTCGCTGTAGTGGGTGAGCAGGATGACCTTGGCACCGTTCTCCCTGGCCAAATGCAGCGTGTCCATCATATCCCGCGTCGCGCCGGAGTAGGAGACAAAGACCACGACGTCCTCGGGGCCCATCAGGCTGGCGGCGATGGCCTGCATGTGGCTGTCGCCTGCCGTGCGGAACTTGGTGGAGAGCATCGAGAACCGCGCCCAGATGTCGCAGGCCAGTATATAGCTGCCGCCCTGCCCGAAAAAGAACACCTGCCGCGCCCGCTGCAAAAGCGTGGCCGCGCGGTCCACCGACTCGGGGTCCAGCGCGCTGCGGGTGCCGTTCAGTGCCTCGATGGCTGTGTTGTAGGCGTGGGTGCAGAGCGTCTGGGTGTCAACGCCCGGCTCCAGCTTGAGTGAGACCGGCATCGCCGTGGCCGTGGCCTTCGCCAGCGCGATCTTCATCTCATTATAGCCGTCAAAGCCCAGGGCGCGGCAGAAACGGAAAATCGTAGCCTCTGCCACACCGCAGGCCTTTGCCAGCGATGAGATCGACAGGTATTGTGCGTCCTCTGCGTGCTGCATAAGGTAATCTGCAACGATGATGCCGGATTTCGTCAGGCTGTCGCGCTTGGCGCGCAGCATATCCCAAAAACTTTGCTCTGCCATGATGGAGGGTCCTTTCTGCTGTGGTGTGTTGCGGAACTTGGCCCCCTCTGGCGCAAGTGCTACCTCCCCCATGTCGGGAGAGGCTGTCTCGCAGAGGGAGGCAAGGAGGCTGGCCGCTGCTATTACTTATAATGTATCCCCGGTCAGCGCCTTCTGCAAGGCTTTGGCCAGGACTTTGTGGGACTGGACGGTCATGTGCATGCCGTCAAGGGGCGAGCAGCCCGCGCCGGGCAGTTTGTTGGCGTCCAGGAACCGCACGTTGGCGATGTCCTTCAGCATCGGCTCCAGCTGGGCGGCAATGCCGGCGCAGCGTTCATGGCAGCCGGTGCCCATGGCATCTTTAAAAATCAGGTGGTCGTACTCCGGCGTGATGGACGGCGGAACGATGACGAGCACGTCCGGCCTGGCGTTGTCGCGCCAGCATTCGGTGTGCAGGGCCTTCTTGACGAGCCGCACGATGCCCAGAGAGATCAGATGGGAATTGCAGCCGAACCGCTCCTTGCTGTCGTTCGTGCCCAGCATGATCGTCACGGTGTCCAGCGGCGCGTGGCTCATCAGGATCGGCGTGATGCCCCGCAGCCCGTTCATACCTTCTGTAATAGGGTCGTCAAACACGGCGGTGCGCCCGGGCAGCCCCTCTTCGACCACGCTCCAGCCGTCGCCCAGCAGGTCCTGCAGCACCATCGGGTAGCGCTCATCATCGCCGTAGCGCCCGTCGCGGGCAGGGTCATAGCCGTAGGTGTTGGAATCGCCGAAGCAGAGTACCCGGCGGCGGGTCATATTTTCATAATTCATAAAAAAGGCTCCCTTTCTTAAAAAATGAAAAGTTATTTCGTTCCTTCCATTATATAGGGAAATACCCGCGCTTGCAAGAGGCTTTTTCCCGGAAAAAGCGGCCCGTTTTTGTGCAAATGTGCAAAAATTGAGACGGATCGCGTGAAAAGGATGTTTCATTTTGACATCTTGTATTTTTTTGACAAAAGGGGTATCCTACTACCAAAGCAAAGGCGCTTACCCGTAAATGTAACGGGTGAGCGCCTTTTTGCTTTACAGCACCAAAGCGCGCGCGATAGAAAATTTTCAAAGGTAAAAGTTGTTTTCATTTTGTAATAAATCAAAAAAGAGGCGATTTTCCCATGAAAATCAAGAAAAACCGATAGAAACGCATGTATTTTGCAACTATGTGGATGAGATTTGTGCAGCATGTACAAAAACGACAGTTTTTCTTGGCTATTTCACCTCTGGACAAAATGAAAAAAGTTTTCTAAAATAGAGACATCACGAGGGACACAGAACGAAGATGCCCCACAAAGGCCGAAAGGCAAAAAAGGAGAAAAACCTATGAAGAAGCAAGTTTCCGCGATCCTGGCCGCCAGCATGGCAGCCAGCATGCTCGTCGCCTGCGGCGGCTCCACTTCCAGCGCAGCGACCTCTACCGCAACTGCTGAGAGCACCTCTACCGCCTCCAGCGAGGCCGCTCCCGCGGAGTCCACCGCCGATGCCGGTCAGGCTGCTGACATTACGCTGTGGACCTACCCCATCGGCAAGTGGGGCGATTCCGAGTCCGTTGATGCGCTGCTGGCAGACTTCAACGCCCAGTATCCTGACATCCACGTCACCGTCGAGTACCTCGACTACACCAACGGCGACGACCAGGTCAACACCGCTATCGAGGGCGGCAGCGCACCTGACATCGTCATGGAAGGACCCGAGCGTCTGGTTGCCAACTGGGGCGCCAAGGGCCTGATGGCCGATCTGAGCGACCTGTGGACCGACGACCAGAAGGCCGACATCAGCGCCAGCGTTGAGGCCGCCTGCAAGGATTCCTCCGGCGCTTACTACGAGTTCCCGCTCTGCATGACCGCACACTGCATGGCCATCAACAAGACCGTGTTTGAGGCTGCCGGTGCTATGCAGTATGTCGATGCCGAGAACCACACCTGGACCACCGACAACTTCCTGAAGGCTGTGCAGGCCGTCTACGACTCCGGCAAGACCGACGTCGGCGCGATCTACTGCAGCGGCCAGGGCGGCGACCAGGGCACCCGCGCCATCATCAACAACATGTACGGCGGCACCTTCACCGATGCAGCCCACACCAAGTACACCGCTGATTCTGCCGAGAACGTCAAGGCAATCGAGACCCTGTACAACCAGGACGGCATCAACTTTGACGCCTCCATCAACGGCGGCGAGGAAATCACCCTCTTCCGCAACGGCACCCTGCAGATGGCCTTCTGCTGGAACATTGCCCAGCAGACCAACGCTGACAACAGCGCAGCCGGCACGACCAACAGCGGCGACGACATCCTGTTCATGGCGTTCCCGACTGAGTCCGGCGACCCCGCACTGTGCGGCGGCATCTGGGGCTTCGGCGTGTTTGACAACGGCGACGAAAACAAGATCGCTGCTTCCAAGACCTTCATCAACTTCATGGCCAACTCTGACGAGACCGCAAAGGCCGTCAAGACCTCTACTTACTTCTCCGTCAAGAACTCTCTGTCCGACCTGTACAAGGACGACGAGGTCATGAACGAGTACCAGAAGCTCATGCCTTACCTGGGCGACTACTATCAGGTCACTCCCGGCTGGGCCGAGGCTCGTACCGCTTGGTGGAACATGCTGCAGCAGGTTGGCCAGGGCACTGACGTGACCACCGCCGTTACCGAGTTCTGCAACACCGCCAACGCAGCGGCCAGCGCATCCTGAACCTCCTGAAAAAACCTCCGGTTTGTAACTAAACCCCACGGCGTCCGACCTCTGACCTGAAACGCAGCGGTGGGACGCCACTTTTATCGAATGAACCCGTGACTTTAAAACAGAAGGGAGCGATCCTCTTGGCACATACCGCAGTTGCCAAAAAGCAGAGCGAGCCGAAGATGAGCCGCGCGCTTGTCCGGCAGGAGACCATCGCCGGTTACCTGTTCCTGCTGCCCAGCCTCATCTTCTTTATCGGCTTTGTCATCTATCCCATGGTGATGTGCATCTTCACCAGCTTCTTTGACTCTAGCATGAACCGCGCCGATGTGTTCATCGGCCTGCAGAACTATGTGGAGCTGTTCCACGACAGCGTCTTTCTGGGCGCACTGCGCAACACGCTGATCATTGTTGTCGTGTCGGTGCCCATCACCTGCATCTTCTCGCTGTGGGTGGCGTCCGCCATCGTCAACATGCCGCCGTGGGCGACCTCGCTGTTCCGCGTCATCTTCTATCTGCCCGTCGTCACCGGCTCTGTCGCTGTTACCGTCGTGTGGAAGTGGATGTTCAACAACTACTACGGCATCTTCAACTATCTGGGCAAGTCGATGGGCCTCCTTGACCAGAACATCAACTGGCTGGGCGATACCCGCTACGCGCTGGCCTGCATCATCCTGATCCTGCTCACGACCTCTGTCGGCCAGCCCATCGTGCTGTATGTCTCCGCGCTCGGCAACGTGGACCAGTCCCTGGTCGAGGCCGCTGAGGTGGACGGTGCCACGAAGCTGCAGGCCTTCTGGAAGATCAAGTGGCCGCAGATCATGCCCACCACGCTGTACATCCTGGTCATCACGACGATCAACTCCTTCCAGTGCTTCGCGCTGATCCAGCTGCTGACGTCCGGCGGCCCGAACCACTCCACCGATACCATCATGTATTACATCTACTACACAGCCTTCAAGCTGTACCGCTACGGCTACGGCAACGCGATGGGCGTTATCCTCGCCATCATGATCGCCGTTCTGTCCGCTGTGCAGTTCAAGGTCACGCGGTCTGATTGAGAAGGAGGGAAATGACTATGGATACCAAAAAGAAAAAAAAGAAGATTTCCCCCTACATGGTGTTCAGCACCATCGTCATCATCCTGCTGGCCATCGCGTTCGCGTTCCCGCTGTACTGGATCCTGACGGGCTCCTTTAAGACGCAGATCTCCATCAACTCCACCACCCCTGAATGGTGGCCGAGCGAGTGGGTCATGACGAACTATGATAAGCTGTTCAGCCGCCAGAAGTCCCCGCTGTGGGAGTTCGCGGTGCCGTTCAGCAGCCACTTCAGCGCGGACGGAAAGGACATCATCTGGTGGGCCGGTCCCCAGGTGCCCGCCGCTGTGCGCTGGCTCATCAACACGGTCTTTATGGCCGTTGCCTCGATGATCCTGACCTGCATCACCTCCGCTATGGCGGGCTATGCGCTGGCCAAAAAGCGCTTTGTGGGCCGCAGCATCCTCTTTACCCTGATCGTCTGCGCCATGGCGCTGCCGAAGCAGGTCATCCTGATCCCCCTGCTGCGCGAGATGAGCAGCCTGCAGCTCTACAACACGATCTGGGCGGTCATCTTCCCCATCGTCGGCTGGCCGTTCGGCGTATTCCTGATGAAGCAGTTCAGTGAGGGCATCCCCGGCGAGATGCTGGAGGCCGCCCGCATCGACGGCGCGAGCGAGGCCAAGACCTTTGTCCGCATTGCGCTGCCCATGATCAAGCCGGGCATCGGCGCACTGGCCATCTTCACCTTCATCAACTCGTGGAACGATTACTTCATGCAGTTGATCATGCTGTCCAGCACCAGCAAGCTGACGATCTCTCTTGGTATCGCCAAGCTGCAGGCCGAGAACTCCACCGACTACGGCCTGATCATGGCCGGTGCCGCGCTGGCAGCCGTGCCCATCATCATCGTGTTCCTGGCCTTCCAGAAGTACTTCACGAAGGGCATCACGATGGGCGCTGTCAAGGGCTAAACCCGGGAACGGGCGGCGACGTGGAGTTCTCTCCCTCCGGCCTTCGGCCACCTCCCTCGCAGAGGGAGGCAAGGCCCCCGGCCTCCTCTGCGAGGGGGCTGTCGCCGCAGCGACTGGGGGAGAGAACCTCGCCATTACCCGAAGCCTACCCCTACACGAAGCCTTCCCCCTTGGGGGAAGGTGTCTGTGGCCCCGACCACAGACGGATGAGGGGCAGCCTGCCGGAGATTGCCCGCAAACGGGCCGTGTCAGCAGGCTCCGCCCTCATCAGTCACCTTCGGTGACAGCTTCCCCCTCGGGGGAAGCCTTTACATACAGTTTTACGAACAGGGAGTGTTTGTATATGAAAGACATCAACAAATATCGCGGCATTATCCCCGCCTTCTACGCCTGCTACGCACCGGACGGCTCTATCTCTACCGAGGGCGTCAAGGCACTGACCCGCCACCTGATCGCCAAGGGCGTCAAGGGCGTTTACGTCGGCGGCTCCTCCGGCGAGTGCATCTACCAGCACCCGGATGAGCGCAAGGCCGTGCTGGAGGCCGTCATGAGCGAGGCCAAGGGCAAGATCACCGTTATTGCCCACGTCGCCTGCAACAACACGGCGGACTCCGTCGAGCTGGCCGCCCATGCTGAAAAGTGCGGCGTTGACGCCATCGCGTCCATCCCGCCGATCTACTTCCACCTGCCCAACTACGCCATCGCGGACTACTGGAACGCCATGAGCGCCGCCGCGCCCAACACCGAGTTCATCATCTACAACATCCCGCAGCTGGCCGGTACTGCCCTGACGATGCCCCTGCTGAACGAGATGCTCAAGAACCCCAACGTCATCGCGGTCAAGAACTCCTCGATGCCCACCCAGGACATCCAGATGTTCAAGGATGCCGGTATTCAGGCGCGCGGTGCGGACGGCTTCGCCGTGTTCAACGGCCCCGATGAGCAGTTCGTCTCCGGCCGTGTCATGGGCGCGGACGGCGGCATCGGCGGCACCTACGCCGTCATGCCCGAGCTGTTCCTCAAGATGAACGAGCTGATCGAGAAGGGCGACATCCCCGCTGCCCGCGACATCCAGTACAAGGCGGACCGCATCATCTACAAGATGTGCGAGGCCCACGGCAACCTGTACGCGGTCATGAAGGAGATCCTGCGCCGCATGTACGGTCTGGAGCTGGGTGGCGTGCGCGCCCCGCTGCCGGGCCTGATCCCCGAGGATGAGCCCATCGTGGCCGAGGCGCAGAAGATGATCGAGGACGCCGTCGCGGCCCTGTAAGAGGTGTGAAATGATCGTAGATTCGTTTGATTACATTGCCTGCTACAAGGACCTGCACCCGAATCTGGACAAGGCCATCGACTGGCTGAACAGCCACACGCTGGACGCGCTGGAAAACGGCAAGACCATCATTGACGGCGAGAACGTCTTTGTCAACGTGATGGACGCCGACCTGCGCGATGCCGACGGCGCTGCGTTCGAGTACCACCGCCGCTATGCCGACCTGCAGATCGACCTGACCGGCAGCGAGCATCTGGGCTGGGCGTCCGAGGGCACGGAGCAGGGCGAGTTTGACGAGGAAAACGACTTCGGTCTGCGGACCGGCCCCGAGCACTGCGGCATGACGCTGGGCGGGGGACGCTTTGCCGTGTTCTTCCCCGGTGAGCTGCACAAGCCCAGCTGCAAGACCCCCGGCTGCGACCACGTAAGAAAAGCCGTGGTCAAGATTTTGATGAAATAATTTGCATTCCCCAAGCCTTCCCCCTTGGGGGAAGGTGGCCCCGCAGGGCCGGATGAGGGGTAAGCTATCGGTGGTTGCCCGTAAACGGGCTGCCGCCGTAAGCTCCGCCCTCATCAGTCACCTTCGGTGACAGCTTCCCCCGAGGGGGAAGCCTTTTTGCGTATAGAAAGGAGCCTTTCCCATGACCCACGAACAAATTTTCAACCAAATCAAGGGCGGCCTTATCGTCTCCTGCCAGGCGCTGGAGCATGAGCCGCTGTATACAAAAGAGGGCGGCGTCATGCCGCTGATGGCCAAGGCGGCGGCACAGTCCGGCGCTGTCGGCATCCGCGCCAATACGGTGCGCGACATCACCCAGATCAAGCAGGTCGTGGACCTGCCGGTCATCGGCATCATCAAAAAGGATTACCCCGGCACGCCGATGTACATCACCGTCACGATGCAGGAGGTTGATGAGCTCGTCGCCTGCGGCGTGGACATTCTGGCCGTGCAGGGCACCGGTGCCCTGCGCCCCAACGGGCAGACGAGCGCCGAGTTCATCCGCGCCATCAAGGAGAAGTACCCCGACCAGCTCGTTATGGCCGACTGCGACAACATTGAAAACGCGCTTGCCTGCGCCAAGGCGGGCGCAGACTTCGTCGGCACGACGATGCGCGGCTACACGCCGGAGACGAAGGGCATCGACGACGTCGACTTCGGCTTCATCGCCCAGCTGGCGCGGGAGTGCCCGGCCAAGGTCATCGCCGAAGGCCACATCCACACGCCGGAGCAGGCCGTGCAGGCGCTCTACGCCGGTGCGTTTGCCCTCGTCGTCGGCGGTGCCATCACCCGCCCGGCGGAGATCACGGCCCGCTACACTGCGGCCATCAACAACCACAAATAAGCAGGTGCGCTATGAGTAAAACCTATCTGGGCGTTGACATCGGCGGCACGGCGGTCAAGCTGGGGCTCGTCGATGAGAACGGCAGGGTGCTGCGCCGCGCCGAGCGCAGCGTCAGCTTTGACGGCTACAAAACGCCGATCCTGGATACCGTGCAGGCGGCCATCCACGAATTCCTGACCGCGGACGCGCCGAGGCTTGAGGGCATCGCTGTGTCCGCCACGGGCCAGATCGACAGCCGCCGCGGCGTGGTCGCGGGGACCTGCGGCAATTTCCCGGGGTGGATCGGCGTGGACATTAAAGGTACGCTGGAGCGTGCCTTCGGCCTGCCCGTCACCGTCGCCAACGATGCCAACTGTATGCTGCTGGGCGAGGTCTGGGCCGGTGCGGCTAAGGGCTATACCGATGTCATCGGTGTGACGCTGGGCACCGGCGTCGGCGGCGGCATCCTGACCGGCGGACGTCTGCTGGAGGGTGCGCGCGGCCTTGGCGGCGAGCTGGGGCATTTCCGTCTGCACGCGCTGGACGGCGTGGCCTGCACCTGCGGGGCCATCGGCTGCTATGAGCGCTACGCCGCCACAACGGCGCTGGTCCGCAGCGCCCAGGCGGCCGGGCTGGACGCGCCCGACGGACGCACGATCTTTGAGGCTGCCGCCGCGGGCGATGCCCGCACGCTGGCTGTGCTCAACGGCTGGATCAACGAGATCGCCCAGGGCCTTGCGGGCCTTGTGCACGTCTTCAACCCGCAGCTGATCCTGATCGGCGGCGGCGTCAGCGCACAGCAGGCGCTTCTGATCGACCCGCTGGCCGCGCAGGTGCGCAAAAGCATCATGCCCGCCTTCGCCGAGGGCCTTGAGGTCAGGGCCGCAGCCCTCCAGAACGACGCCGGCCTTGTCGGTGCAGTGTATTATTTTAAGCAGCAGCAGTAAGGCGGACGGCTCGGGTCGCCGAGGGCGCCGCCTCCCTACAGCTCCACCATGAAAATTCCCCCCGCCGCACCTCGGCGGCGGGGAATTTTTTTGCGGAAATACAGTATGTAAAATCTGGAACGCAAAAGCGCAAAAAATGTGCGAATGACAGCCTTTTGTGGGTTCTGGACAAAAATATTGACTTTGAACCGATGATTTTGGCACGGCGCAGACGGGCGTAAATTGTTGCAATTACAGAGCGTGTGTGTTATACTCCCTATTATGAATAAGTGTGTAAAATTGCCCAAACGAGGCGAAGCGCACGGGACAAAAACCGGTCATCGACGGACTGACCGGCTCACAATACAATAAAGGAGCACGCTATGAAAGTAGTAATTCTGGCTGGTGGCCTTGGCACGCGTATCAGCGAAGAAAGCGTCTACAAGCCCAAGCCGATGATCGAAATCGGCAACATGCCCATCCTGTGGCATATCATGAAGGAATATTCCTACTATGGCTTTCACGACTTTGTCATCTGCGCGGGCTACAAGCAGCACATGATCAAGGAATGGTTCGCGGATTACTTCCTGCATACCAGCGATATTACGTTTGATTTCACCCGCGGCCAGAACGAGATGATCGTCCACAACCACCACACCGAGCCGTGGAAGGTCACCGTTGTGGACACCGGCCTCAACACCATGACCGGCGGGCGCATCAAACGCATTCGTCCCTACATCGGCAATGAGACCTTCATGATGACCTACGGCGACGGCGTCTGCGATGTGGACATTGCCAAGCTGGTGGCATTCCACCGCGAGAACGGCAAGATCGCCACGCTGACCGCCGTTCAGCAGGAGCAGCAGAAGGGCGTTCTGGATATTGCCGAGGATAATTCTGTCCGTTCTTTCCGTGAAAAGAAGGCCAGCGACGGCGCGCTTATCAACGCGGGCTATATGGTGCTGGAGCCGCAGATTTTCGACTATCTGGACGGCGACGCCTGCGTCTTTGAGCAGAAGCCGCTGCAGAAGCTGGCCGAGGAGGGTCAGCTGATGAGCTATATCCACAAGGGCTTCTGGCAGTGCATGGACACCGCCCGCGAGAAGCAGACCCTGGAGAAAATGCTTGCCACCGGCAACGCGCCCTGGAAGAAGTGGGAGGATTGATGATGGTACATTACGATCCTGAATTTTACCGCGGCAAGCGGGTGTTCGTCACCGGCCACACCGGCTTCAAAGGCAGCTGGCTCTGCAAGATGCTGCTGATGGCCGGGGCCGAGGTCACGGGCTACAGCCTGCAGCCGCCGACGCAGCCGAACCTTTTCTCCATCGCCGGCGTCGAGGACAAGATGCACAGCGTCATCGGCGACATCCGCGACTTTGACGCGCTGAAGGCCGCTTTTGACGCGGCGCAGCCCGACATTGTGCTGCACCTGGCCGCGCAGCCCATCGTGCGCGACAGCTACAAGGACCCGCGCTACACCTATGAGACGAACGTTATGGGTACGGTCAACCTGCTGGAATGTGTGCGGCTGGCCCGGCAGCAGGGCAGAGCGCTCCGCTCGGTGCTGAACGTCACCACCGACAAGGTCTACCACAACAACGAGTGGGCCTGGGGCTACCGCGAGAACGAGCCGCTGGATGGCTTTGACCCCTACTCCAACAGCAAGAGCTGCTCGGAGTTGGCGACGCACTCCTACATCAACAGCTTTTTTGCCGATAAGACCGTGGCTGTCTCGACGGCCCGCGCGGGCAATGTCATCGGCGGCGGCGACTTTGCCAATGACCGCATTATCCCCGACTGCGTCCGCGCCATGGCCGCGGGCCGTAAGATCGGCGTGCGCAACCCCTACTCGACCCGCCCGTACCAGCATGTGCTGGAGCCGCTGGCGGCCTACCTGCTGATCGCCCAGCGCCAGTACGAGGACAGCCGCTTTGCGGGCTACTATAACGTAGGCCCCGACGACTGCGACTGCGTCACCACCGGCACGCTGGTGGATCTGTTCTGCCGGGCCTGGGGCGGCGACGCCGCCTGGGAGAATCAGGCCGAGGCCAATGCCCCGCACGAGGCCAACTTCCTGAAGCTGGACTGCAGCAAGCTGAAAACGACCTTCGGCTGGACGCCGCGCTGGCACATGGCCGAGTGCATGGAAAAGACCGTCGCCTTCAGCAAGATCTGGCTTGCCAACGGCGATGTCCCGGCGGAGATGGAAAAGGAAATCAATATTTTTTTGGAGGAGCAATAATTATGTGGAAGAACGAGGCAGAAGCCCGCGAGCAGATCAAGGCGATGGTCGCCGAGTATTATCACGACTTCAAGGAGAAAAAGACCCCTTATCAGGAGGGTGACCGCATCACCTACGCTGCCCGCGTCTTTGACGAGAAGGAAATGTGTGCCCTGACCGATGCCACGCTGGACTTCTGGCTGACGACGGGCCGCTTTGCAGACCAGTTCGAGAAGGAGTTCGCTAAGTGGATCGGCGTTAAGTTCGCCCATCTGGTCAACAGCGGTTCCTCCGCCAACCTGACCGCCTTCATGGCGCTGACCGCCCCCGAGCTGGGTGACCGCCAGATCAGGAAGGGCGACGAGATCATCACCGTGGCCTGCGGCTTCCCCACCACCGTGACCCCGGCCATCCAGTACGGCGCGGTGCCCGTGTTTGTGGATGTGACCGTGCCCCAGTACAACATCGACGTCACCAAGCTCGAGGCCGCCCTCTCCCCCAAGACGAAGGCTGTCATGATCGCCCACACGCTGGGCAATCCGTTTGACCTGTCCGCAGTCAAGGCGTTCTGTGACGCCCACAACCTGTGGCTGGTCGAGGACAACTGCGACGCGCTGGGCACCCAGTACACCATCAACGGCGAGACCCGCTTTACCGGTACCTGGGGCGATATCGGCACGTCCAGCTTCTACCCGCCGCACCACATGACAATGGGCGAGGGCGGCTGCGTTTACACCAACAACCCGCTGCTGAACCGCCTGATCCTCTCCTTCCGCGACTGGGGCCGCGACTGCATCTGCCCCTCCGGCCAGGATAACTTCTGCGGCCACCGCTTTGACGGTCAGTTCGGCGAGCTGCCCAAGGGCTACGACCACAAGTACGTCTACAGCCACTTTGGCTATAACCTCAAGGTCACCGACATGCAGGCCGCCATCGGCTGCGAGCAGCTGAAGAAGTTCCCCACCTTCATCGAGCGCCGCCGCCACAACTGGGACCGCCTGCGCGCCGCGCTGGAACCCGCCGCCGACAAGCTGATCCTGCCGGAACCGGCTGCCAACAGCCGCCCGTCCTGGTTCGGCTTCCTGATCTCCGTCAAGTCGGAGAGCGGTCTGGACCGCAACGCCGTGACCCGCTATGTGGAGAGCCACAACGTGCAGACCCGTCTGCTGTTCAGCGGCAACCTCATCAAGCACCCCTGCTTTGACCAGATCCGCGGCACCGACGCCTACCGCGTGGCGGGCGAGCTGACCAACACCGACTTTATCATGAACAATACCTTCTGGGTCGGCGTTTACCCCGGCATGACCGATGAGATGATCGACTACATGGCCAAGACGATTATCGAGGCTGTGAATCAGTAAGACGGAAAGGCCGAACCATAGGACAAAAAGCAAAGCCGTGCTGCGCGGAAGCATCAAGGCCGACTTTGCTTTTTGATTGTTTATAAGAAAATAAAAGGAATGGACCCATGCAGAAATTGTTAGCCCTGTTGGGCGCGAAAAGCAAAGAGGAATTTTTGGCGCTGCTTGCCCAGTTTATCAAGTTTGGCCTTGTAGGCGTGAGCAACACGGCGGTATCCATGGCGGTATACTATATCTTTTTGTGGATCGACCCGGGCCTGTACATGGTAGGCAGCATATTGGGCACGATTTTGAGCATTGCCAATGCCTTTTTTTGGAACGATAAGTTTGTGTTTACCGGAAATGCAAACGACTGGCGCAGCAAGCTGAAGCGGTTGGGCAAGACCTATGTCAGCTACGGCGGTACATCGATCCTTTCCAATGTTTTGCTTTGGATAGAGGTTACCTTCTTCGGCGTGAGCAAAACGATTGCACCGATTGTGAATTTACTGGTTACGATTCCGCTGAATTTCATTATCAATAAGCTGTGGACATTTAAGGAGATCTGAATCAATGATATTAGGAAAGAAAAGGCTGGCGGTAAGGTGGTTCAGTATTTGCTTGATTGTTCTTGCAACGGTGGCACTTGCCTATTTGGCAATATCCAATGGGCAGGCAATCCAATACATGACATGGACATACGACACGGCAGGAATTTATCCGGATTTGTTCGAGTCGATCCGTGATGCGGCAGATTTACATCCATATGAGGGAAGATCGATCTATCCACCGCTGACATATCTGATATTGTGGATCTTTTCAAAAATGGTTCCGGGAGATTACAGTGCAGGCTTCGCATTTGGCGAAGCATCTGTAACGCCGAATGGGGTTCTTGTCGGGACGATGTTCTTTCTAGTGTCAACAGGCGTTGTCTGTGCCATGGCAGCAAACAAGTTGTCATTGAAAGGCATTGATGTAGTACTTTACAGTGTGGCCTTTGTATCTTCTCCGGCGTATGTATTTATGCTGGAACGCGGGAATATTGTCATTCTGTCATTACTTTTTCTGATGTTTTTTGTGTTCAATTACAACAGTGAAAATACGGTAATAAGAAATTTGGCATTGCTGTCGCTGGCAATTGCAACAGGTTTGAAGCTATATCCGGTGTTTTTTGGTCTTTTACTTTTGAACAAAAAGCATAAAAAGGATGCAGTAAAGTCTATTGTATACGGTGTGGCACTTTTTATCCTTCCATTTGCAGGTACGGGTGGGATTCAGAACATTGCCAAAATGCTTCAAAATATTACTGATATATCAGCGGATACGATCAATAATGCCAAAGGATTTGGATATGGCTTTAAGGTTAATATTTCCAATATCTGTCAAGCGTTTGGCGAAAAGATGAAAGTACAGTCTTCAACGACGGATTGGATTGCCGGAGTGTTGATGCTGATATTGCTATGCATGGTAATTTTTGTTGTTTTTATATCCCGGCAAGAATGGGAAAAAGCTTATGCACTGTGCATGGTCTTGACGCTTATTCCGACATTTTCTTGGATATATAACGAGATTTATTTATTGATACCCATTACATTACTTCTTTATGAAAGACCGGAACTTAAGAAAAACACGGTTTTGCCGCTTATACTAATGATGCTGATTATGGGGGAATTCCCATACATAAGTCTTTTTAATAGCCTTGAAGGATATCATAAAATCAGTCTTTCAACAATGCTGGGAAATGCATCGATGTGGGTATTGATGATTTATCTCGTTGCAGAAAATTTTGGAAAGTTGAAAATGTGGAGCAAAACCAAGGAAGGAATGTGAAGACCAATGCAGGGAGCTGTGCTGCCAAAAGCGCAGGAAATGCCAGTACCTAAAATAAGTACCATAAAAAATGTACTGTCGATTGGAATCTTCTTGGCGGTGGTATGTTATTCAGCAATTTATGCGAACAATACGTTCCCCATCAGTGAAGGGTGGAACGTTAATTATGTGGAGCTGATCTGGCACGGCAAGGTGCCGTACCGGGACTTCTACTATTATCTGCCCCCGCTGAATCTGCTGGTCGATGCAGTGCTGTGGAAGCTCTCGTTTGGGAGCCTCTTGCTGTATCGCCTCTGGTGGCTGTTGCAGCGCGCTGCCATTTTTACGCTGCTGTTCCGGCTGATCTCGCGCTATATCAATGTGGTCAGCACGTTTGTGGCGTGTCTGTTTTCGGTCATGCTCTGCGCGTCGTCTGTCTATGACCTGCTGGGCGACTATAACCAAACGGTTGCTCTTCTTTCGATTCTGCTTCTGTATTGCGTCATCGGCTTTCAGGAGGCGGACACAAGCAAGCAGAGGTACACCAAAATTTTTGGGGCCGGCTTTATGCTGGGATTGGTTTTTCTGAATAAGCAGACGATTTTTCTGGCGTCGGGCATCGTGTATTTTGCAGCGCTGGCGTTTTACTGCATCCGCAAAAAGGATGCTCGCTTTGGCTGGTACTGCCTTTTTGTAGTCGCGGGTGCGGTGATTCCGCTGGCCGTGGCCGCGGCCTATCTGCTGGCGAACGGTGCATTCTTCCCATTTGTGGAGCAGGTGTTCATGCACACGGGCGGCAAGGGCAGCATCTTTACGATTCTGTTTGGCGGTCTTTCCATGGCCCTGCTCAAGGTGCAGAACTGGCTGATCGCTGTGGCCGCGGTGCTGCTTGCAGTAAATACGGGCGTGTCAGCGTCCCGGGAAAAGGCGCTCCGCGCCCAGTCGCTGCTGTTCCCGCTGCTGTTGCTCCTGCTCTATGTCAATTTTGAGAAGGAGATTTCCTCCTTCCTGGAGCTGCTGGGCAAGAGTCCGGAGATGCAGGCAATTCTGCTGATCGACGCGGTGCTGACGGCGTTGCTGTTATATCTCTGCGTAAAGCGCAAGGTCCACGGCAGCCGCGTGATGCTCCCGGCGGGCAGCATCCTTCTGCTGCTGTTTACGTGGGCGGCGACCTTTGTTTTTTGCGGCGGGGCAAACTCCGGCAACAGTGACTTCCTGCATGATCTCTACCGCGGCACAGACGTTTGGCAGGCGGTACAGGGGAAGTTCTACGTTGTGGTTCTGCTGTTGACAATTTTGCAGTTGGTCCGCTATGGTGCAAGGGTTGGCAGTCAGGGAGAGAACAGTCAGGCAGAGGGAATGTTCTGGCTGTTCTGTGCGGCGCTGGCTACGATGTACTCCGGTATTATGTCGTCCGGCACCAGCAGCATCCCGTACTTCTGCACGATGGTCGCAGTCCCGGCGGTGCTGGCAACGGTGCTTTCCTTCTGCGGTGTGGATGCCTGGATTGAGCTGGCTGTCCGGGGCATTGCCATCGTTGGTTGTATTGTACTGTCGATCACCTGCATGGCGCAGAAGGTTATCTGCTCCTATGCGTGGTGGGGTACTGAAGAAAAACCCCGAAATTACAAGACGTACAGCACGGACATCCCGGCACTGAAGGGCTTCAAATTTTCCAAAGAGGACAAGGAGATGTTTGAAGGCATCACGCAGCTGATCGAGGAAAACACGACGGAGGATTCCGTCATCTTCGGTTACCCCTACGTCAAAATTTTCAATATTTTGACGGACAACTACAATATGAACACATTCGTCCCAGTTCTGTTCTACGACGTGGTGGATGATAAGTACGTGCAGGAGGAAAAGGCGCTGCTGGAGGAAAATCTGCCGGATATTGTGGTCTGGAAGGACATCCCGGACTGCAAGGAGGTCCATGAGCGGGAGTTCCGCGACGGAAAGCCGTTGGAGCAGCGCAAGATCGAGGACATGTTTGCCGAACTGCTGCCGACGCAGTATGAGCAGCTTGGAGAGTTCGACGACGTGACCGTGTATAAGCTGCGGGACAAGGCCAGCCAGATTGAATTTGCATTGGACGGCGAGGGAACCTATGAGAACCCGTATCGCATTGAGAACGCCGCAGACATGCTGCATTTTGCAGAGCTTGTCAGCGATGGCATGACCTTTAAGGGCCAGTACGTCGAGCAGACCGCTGATATTGATCTGGATAGGCAGAATATGCAGCCTATCGGTGATGCGGAGAATGAGCACTGTTTCTATGGCGTGTACAACGGTGCCGGGCATGTCATCCGCAACCTGAATCTGAAGCAGAGTAACGGCGAAAACGTGGGCCTGTTCAGCTGCCTAGGCGGTCAGGTGTACAACTTGGGCCTTGAGGGCGGCACTATCCGCGGCAAATATGCCGGTGTGATTGCGGGCGGCTCTGTGGGCAAGGAGGCAAGGATCGTGAACTGCTACACAGATGTAGCCGTTACGGCCACCCGCGCGGGCGGTATTGCAAACGACTTCGATGGCCGAATCTTCAATTGTGTCAGCGTGGGAACGCTGACGGGCCAGCAGAGTGCTGCGGCCATCAGCGGCAGCGAGAATGCCTGGGAAGAAGAAATCTACCAGCTACAGGGCAGCGGAAAGAGCGCCTTTGAGACGCCGTCCCAGCAGGGGCAGGACATTGCCTACGGTGATGCGGAGGCCATCAACGGTGACTATCTGGTCAGACAGCTTTCCGACAATGCCAAAGAGGAAAACAAAAAAAATCGAGATGAAGATGAAGTGACCCACCTGCTCACATGGCAGAAGGGTAACGATGGGCATCCGGTTTTCAAGAAAACAAAGTAAGAAGGAGCAACCCAATGAAACAGCGTTTAGCGGATTATGTGGCGGATTTTCTGGCGGCACGCGGCGTGACGGATGTTTTCTCCGTCGTGGGCGGCGGCGCTATGCACCTGAACGATGCGCTGGGCCATAACCCCCGGCTGCATGTGACCTACAACCACCATGAGCAGGCCTGCGCCATTGCGGCGGAAGCCTACGCCCGGCTGGAAAATAAGATCGCGGCGGTCTGCGTGACCACCGGCCCCGGCGGCACCAACGCGCTGACCGGCGTCGTGGGCGGCTGGCTGGACTCCATCCCCATGTTCATCGTCTCCGGCCAGGTGCGCTATGACACCACGGCCCGGTACGCCTTGCAGTACACCGGCACGCCGCTGCGCGCCATGGGCGACCAGGAGTACGACATCACCAAGTCCGTCCAGTACATGACGAAGTTCGCCGCCATGCTGGAGGACCCCAAGGACATTCGCTACCTGCTGGAAAAGGCGTGGCATCTGGCTACAACGGGCCGCCCCGGCCCGGTCTGGCTGGACATCCCGGTCAACTTCCAGGGCGGCTACATCGAGACTGACGAGCTGCGCGGCTATGACCCCGCCGAGGATGACGCCCAGCTGCCCCCGTCGGTGGACGACGCCACGATCCGGACGATTCTGGAAAAAATCAAGAACGCCAAACGGCCAGTGTTCCACGCGGGCTATGGCATCCGCCTGTCCGGCGGGTATGCGGCGTTCCGCTCCGTGGCGGAAAAGCTCAACATCCCCATCGTCACCTACTGGAACGCCGTGGACCTCATCGAGGATGACAATCCGCTGTACTGCGGGCGCGCCGGCAACATGGGTGACCGCCCGGGCAACTGGGCTATCCAAAACGCAGACTTGATTCTGGCCGTAGGCACGCGCATTTCTATTCGCCAGGTCGGCTACAACTGGAAGACCTGGGCCCGCGCGGCAGAGGTCATCATGGTGGACATTGACCAGGCCGAGCTGAAAAAGCCGACCCTGCACGTCGAAATGCCGGTCTGGGCCGACGCGAAGGACTTTTTGACCAAGCTGGATAAGGCTGCCGCGGCCCCCGTGAACGCGGGCGGCGAGTGGCTGGCCACCTGCCAGCGCTGGAAACGCGACTACCCCGCCGTGTTGCCCCGCCAGTGGGAGGAAAACGGCGAGACTGCCAACGTCTACGCCTTTGTGCGCTATTTAAGCAGTCGCCTGCCGGAGAACAGCCTGACCGCGGTCTCCAACGGTGCGTGCTGTGTCGTCGGTAACCAGGCGTATGTCATCCAGAAGGGCAGCCGGATGGCAAACAACAGCGCCATTGCCAGCATGGGCTACGGTCTGCCCGCAGCCATTGGCACCTGCATCGGCGGCGGACGCCGCCAGACGATCTGCCTCGAGGGCGACGGCTCCATCATGATGAACCTGCAGGAACTGCAGACCATTCTGACGAACAAGCTGCCTATCAAAATCTTCCTCATCAACAACAACGGTTACCACTCTATCCGCCTGACGCAGAACAACCTTTTCAAGGAGCACTGCAAGGTCGGCATCGGCCCCGAGAGCGGCGACCTGTCCTTCCCGAAGTTTGAAAAGCTCGCAAAGGCGTTTGGCTACCCCTACTACAGCGCCCACAGCAACGCCGAGATGAAGCGGGCCGTGGACACGGTGCTGGCACTGGACGGCCCGGCTTTCTGCGAGATTTTCACCGACACGAAACAGGTCTGGGAGCCCAAGAGCAGCACCAAGCGCCTGCCCGACGGCACGCTGGTCAGCCCCCCGTTGGAGGACCTGGCCCCCTTCCTGCCGCGTGAGGAGCTGGAAAAGCAGATGTTCATCCCGCTGATGCCGGAAGTGTAAGGGAGTGCGTGATTCAAAAATGGCAAGCATTCAAAGACAAATCCGAACCGCTATCATCACCGGTCCTACGGGGGCAATCGGGATGGCACTGTGTGCAAAGCTGCTGGCGGAGGGCGTGACGGTCTACGCGGTCACCCACCCGGGCAGTGCGCGGGCGGCGCTGCTGCCGCAGGACGCGCGGCTGCATGTGGTGCCCTGTGATGCGGCGGAGTTGGCCGCGCTGCCGGAGCTGATCCCGGAAAAGGCCGATGCGTTCTTCCACTTTGCGTGGGCGCATACGATCGGCCCGGGCCGCAATGACATGCCGGCGCAGATCGAGAACATCCGCTACACCATTGCGGCCTGCCGCGCCGCGGCGCAGCTGGGATGCCAGGTCTTTATCGGGGCTGGCAGCCAGGCCGAGTATGGCCGTGTGGAGGGTGTGCTGACCGCGCAGACCCCCTGCTTCCCGGAGAACGGCTACGGCATGGCCAAGCTGTGCGCCGGCCAGATGAGCCGCGTCGAGTGCCAGACGCTGGGCATGGCCCACATCTGGACGCGCATTTTGAGCGTCTACGGCCCGCACGACGGTCCGGCCACGATGATCAGCGGAACCATCCGTAAGCTGCTGCACGGCGAGAAGCCCGCTCTGACCGCAGGCATCCAGCAGTGGGACTACCTGTACGCCGCCGACGCGGCAGCTGCCTTCTACGCGCTGGCCGTCAGCGGACAGGACGGCAGGGTCTACCCGCTGGGCAGCGGCACGGCCCGCCCGCTGAAGGACTATATCGAGGCGCTGCGCGACGCCATCGACCCGGCGCTGCCGCTGGGCTTGGGGGAGGTCCCCTACGGCCCGCTGCAGGTCATGCACCTGCAGGCGGACACGTCGGCCTTACAGGAGGACACCGGCTGGCGGCCCGCGACCCCGTTTGAAGAAGGAATCCGCGAAACCATTGAGTGGGTAAGGAAAGAGACAAAATGAGTGAGAAAAAGACGATTTCGGTAATGATCCCCTGCTACAACGAGGAGCAGAACGCCCGCCCCATCTATGAGGCTGTGCGTGATGAGCTGGTCAAGAGCTGCCCGAACTACGACTATGAGATTTTGTTCATCGACAATAAGAGCGAGGACGGAACCCGTGCCATCATCCGGCAGATCTGCGCCGAGGACAAGCACGTCAAGGCCATCTTCAACGTCAAGAACTTCGGCCAGTTCAACAGCCCGTACTACGGCATGATCCACACCTCCGGCGATTGCACGATCACGATGTGCGCCGACTTCCAGGACCCTGTGGAGATGATCCCCAGGTTTGTGGCCGAGTGGGAAAAGGGCTACAAAATCGTCATTGGCCGCAAGACCCAGAGCAAGGAAAACCCGGTCATGTACTGGCTGCGCGGCTGCTACTACAAGCTCATCAAGAAGATGAGCAGCTGCGAGCAGATCGAGCAGTTCACCGGCTTTGGCCTGTACGACAAGAGCTTTATCCAGACGCTGCGCAACCTGAAGGACCCGACGCCCTTCATCCGCGGCATTGTGGCCGAGCTGGGCCCCGAGCGCAAGGAAATCGAGTACACCCAGCCCCAGCGCCGCGCGGGCAAGACCCACAACAACTGGTACAGCCTGTACGACGCCGCCATGCTGAGCTTTACCAGCTACACCAAGGCCGGTATGCGCATTGCGACGTTCGCGGGCTTCCTGGTGGCGGGGCTGAGCTTTCTGGTCGGCCTGTTCTATCTGATCGCCAAGCTGCTGTTCTGGCAGAGCTTCCGCGCCGGATACGCGCCGACGATGATCGCCATCTTCTTTATGGGCGGTATTCAGCTGGCGTTCCTGGGCTTTTTGGGTGAGTACGTTATGGCTATGAACACCCGCATCATGAACCGCCCGCTCGTTGTGGAGGAAGAACGCCTCAACTTTGGTCCGGACGACCAGTGACCGGCATGAAGCAGGAGTTTGGTTATTTCCTGAAAAACGCGAAATTCCGCGCGGCGCTGGGGCTGACCCTGCTGCTCAGCTACGGCTATGCCATCGCCACGACACGGGTCAGCATTGACTCGCTGGAAGGGGACCGCTACATCGGCACGGGCGGCGTCATGCTGTCCACCGGACGGTTCGGCATGAACCTCTGGGCCGCGGTGCTGGGCTACGGCAGGGCCGAGCCGAGCTATGCCTTTGGCATTGACCTGCTGGCGGCGCTGCTGCTGGCGCTGGCGGCGGTGAGCTTCTGCGCGCTGCTGCGCAAGGCCGCGCAGGACCGCATCAGCATGTTCGGCTATGGGCTGTTTGCCTGCCTGTTTGTCTCCTACCCGCTGATGAACGAAATTTGGGAGTACAGCGGCGCGAATGTCTGCGTCTGCGGCGGCTATTTGCTGGACGCCGCTGCGCTGAATCTGCTGTGGGACGCGCGCCAGCCCGGCGTGCCGTGGCGCGGCAGGGCTCTGCGCATGGGCGCGGCGGCGCTCTGCCTGCTGGTGGTCTGCTCGTCCTATGAGTCACTGGCGGCGGTGTTTGTGCTGGCTGTCTTTGCGCTTTTAACGCTGGAGCAGCTGCTGGCCGCCGAGCGCCCGCGGCTTGTGGCAGTCCTGACCGAGGGACTGTGGTACGCGGCGGCACTGGTCGGCGGGCTCTGCCTGCGCGTGCTGGTGACGTCGGGCATCCATCTTGTGCTGCCGCAGGCTGCGGCCAACGGCGCCACCGAAATTTTGTGGGCGTTCTACCCATTTGTCTATCTTGCAAAGCTGCTTGTCAAGAGCATTCTGATTAACTACGCACTGCGCGGCTGTTTCTACCTGCCCATTGCTGAATTGGCGGTGGCGGCGCTTGTATTTATCGTACTGGTTATCGCGCTTGCTGTGCGCAAAAAGCGGCCTTTGCTGCTGCTCACCGGTGCGGGAATGCTGCTCTCACTGGTGCTGCTGTCGTTTGTGCAAGGGAAGTGCTCGCCCTACCGCACCTGTCAGGTGTTTGCGCTGTTTGTGGCACTGGCGGTGCTGGCCGTGTATGAGCTGCTGCGCCGCGCTGCGGCCCGGCGGGCTGTGCTGCTGGGCGGCGTGCAGCTGCTGGCTGTGCTGCTCTGTCTGCACCAGGCCATGTACCTGAACCATCTGCTGGCCGTCGATTACCAGCGTTCCGAGCAGGAGGCCGCTGTGGTGCGCACTCTGGGCACCGAGCTTGTGCGCGACTACGGCACCGACAAGCCCGTGGTGCTGGTGGGCCGTTACACGCTGGGGGAGAATATTACCCGGTACACGACGGCTGACCCGATGCAGCACCCGCTGTACCGCTTCTTCCGTGAGCACACGAGCTGGGAGAGCGGCGACACCGTCAAGTACGTCGAGACCAACTGCAACTCGGTGCTGAACTGGTCGGTCACGGCCTTCTCCGAGGTGGACGACGTCTACGGCCGGGCAGCGGAGCACCTGTTCCGCTACTATGGCTTTGCTTTGGACATGACCCACAGCGCTGCCCTGCATGAGCAGGCGCAGACCTACGCCGACGCCCACGACCTGCCGGGATACCCCCGGGCGGGGGCGATTGTCGATTGCGGGGACTATGTGCTGGTAAATCTGCAATAAGAATACCGCGGAAAAGTTTGCGCTTCTCCGCGGTTTTTGCTTTCTTTCTGTATTTTGCCGATGTTTTCAGCCGGTCACGGTCTCAAAGGGCTTCGTCAGATGCCCGTCCCTGTCGGCCTCGCAGGCGCGGCGGGCCTACTTCAAATACTCCACCAAAAACGCCACTGTCGTCTCCCGCAGCGCTTTGTCCAGCGCGGCGGCGGTGGCGGCGTCCTCGGATAGATAGTTGTGGTTCCCCTCGGCAAACGGCTCCAGCACGACCCTGCCGTCGGGCAGGCTCTCGACGGCGGCTATCGTCTCGGCCTGGGTCGTGTCGCTCAAAATGCCCTCATGGCCGGTGTAGGTCAAAAGTGTCGGCAGGGCGCTCTCCCGCAGGGCGGCGTTCGGGTCGGAATCGCGCATTTCGGTGAACAGCGTTCCGCTGACATCGACGCCCCAGGTGCTGATGCTGCCGCTCGCCTCGGCCTCAGCGGCCAGCGCTTCCACGGCGGAAAAGTCGTCGATGTTCAAAAACTCCATGCCGCGCAGGCCCGCGCCGTTGGCGGGGCTCCACAGCGCCAGCGCCGTGATGCCGCCCCTGCACTGCGGGTAGAGGCTGGCCAGCCGTCCGCCCATGCTGTGCCCCACCAGCGCTGTACAGCCCGTGCCGTAGGTCTGCTGCATGTAGGTGATGGCGCTCTCGACGTCGTCGGTCATGTTGGACAGCGTGTAGGCCGTGAACGGCTCGATGCTGTTGCCGCAGCCGGGAAAATCCAGCCGCACCGTTGCAATGCCCTGGGCGGCCAGATCGGCGGCCAGCGGCGCAAAGTGGCCGTCGCCGCTGCGGCTGCCGGTAAAGCCGTGGCAGAGCACGACGAGCGGCAGCTCCTCCCCGCGGGCCAGCTTGCCGGGCAGCTGTACCGTGGCGTAAATGTCCCCGCGCGTGCCGGGTATGGTGACGTCCTGCGCTTTCGGTGCGGGCGTCAGCAGAAAGAGCGATGCCGCCACGCAGAGCGCCAGCGCGGCAATGCAGCCTGCAAGGGTATAAAAAGCGCGTTTATGCGTTTGTTTGTGCATAGAATTACCTCCGTAATGCCTCTATTAAAACCTATGCGGGGCAAAAAGTCAAGACGCACAGAATACACACAAAAAAACAGGTGACAAACCCGGGGCGGATGTGGTATACTAAAGATTACAAATTGGTTAAAAAGTCAGACCCGGGGCGCAGGCGCAGCCTTGCCCCGGCTTTGTCCTGTTTTACCGGAGGTGCTTGACTACGAATTCTATAGCGAACCGTATGCCCCGCCTGCTGGCTATGCTGTTTGTGCTGCTGGGGCTGTTCTGCGCGGCGGCACTGCCCGCCCATGCGGAGGACTACGACACGGTGCTGGACCGCCTGTCCCGCCTGCAGGCGCTGGCGCGGGAGTACTCGGCCAGTCAGGCCGACACGCCCGACCCGATCGAGCTGACGCTGGCCTACACCCGCACGGGGGAGTACAACACCACGATCTGGCAGCTGACCGCCGGTGTGCGCGACGCCGGGTTTGAGAGCTGCGTCAACAGCAGTGACCCCGAGCTGGCGTCGCTGCAGAATATGGGCATCGTTGTCCTGCCCAACGGAGAGAGCATCGACTTTGGGCACCTGCTGGCGTCGATGAACCTTGTCTACAACGGCATACCCATCACGGGCAGCTGGGGCGGTGACTGTGAGGAGCTGGCCAGGCAGTATTACGGCCAGGCCGGCGATGCTGCGGGCTACGCCGAGGCGATGCGCGCTTCCTTTAATAAAGACGATGACGGCACGCTGAGCCGCTTCAGCAACGGGGACCTGCGGGCGGACCTCGACTCCGTCGTCGTCGGCTCCAAGGTGACAAAGGACACCGACCTGGCCGAGGCGCTGCGCAGCTACTACGCGAATCTGACCGAGTATGACCGCGTCAAGGAGTTCATCTCGCTGAGCTTCGGCACGGTGGATACCTCGAGCACGGCCTTTGCGGACGCCGTGTACAGCGCTCTGCTGGAGGATTCCGGTATGCAGCTGCTGTTCTACATGAACGGTATGTGGACCGTCAAGGGCTGGCAGATCAAGGACGACTACGCCCCCGCCGTGCGCGGCGCAACAGACCTGTTTGCCGAGTACCTGGCCAACGCGGTCAATCACGAGAAGATCAAGAGCGAGACGAATGACCGTCTGGTTGCCATGGGCGGGCAGGCACTGGCCGACGCGCTGGAGGCGTTGGGCGACACCGACGCCGCCCAGGCCGCACTGACCGCCGCCGAGGAGATAGCCAATAACGCCCAATCGACGGTTTCCTCCGGCTCGGATGTGGTCTCCGCCGCGCGGGAGAATTTGCAGACAAATTTTAACGTGAAGGTCTTCCAGCTGATCTTGCTGATTGCGGCAGGGCTGGCGGCGTTTATGCTGGTGTTCAGTATGGTGATGTTTGTAGTGCACCGAAAAGAAAATTGAGTTTGGACTGCGTGCCGCTCTCTTGTGGGAAAGAGAGCGGCACGCTTTTTTGGTTGGGCGCGGGGCAGGCGGGCAGGCCGCTTTTTCTGTTAACACCCCGTTCACATTCCGTATATTCACCCCGAGTTATCCACGGCGTATAACGGTTATCCACCGTGGAAATGTTGAAAACCCCGTGGAAAGCGTGGAAAACTCTGCCGCCCGGACCCGTTCAAAAGCGGAAAATCGGGAAAATCTACGTAGAAAAAACGTTTATTTTCCACATTTTCCACAGCGGCGCTGTTGAAAACTGTGAAAAGCCGGGGAAAACGCGAATTGCGCTTTTCGCAACACAAAATACACATTTTGTAAATAAGGGCTTGCACTCGCCGCGCGACAGCGCTATAATAAACCTAATCATCACCCGCACTGCTGTGCGGCGGTGCGCTTGAATATAAAAGGGAGAGTGTGAAATTATGTTGGACATTAAAGTCACCAAAACGACCCATCCGAAGGAAAAGCCGCAGGACGAGTCGAAGCTCGGCTTCGGCAAGCAGTTCAGCGACCACATGTTCCTGATGGACTATACCGCGGGCGAGGGCTGGCATGACGCCCGCATCGTCCCCTATGGCCCGTGGGAGATGGACCCGGCTACCACTGTGTTCCACTACGCACAGGAAATTTTTGAGGGCATGAAGGCCTACCGCACCGCGGACGGCAAGATCCAGCTGTTCCGCCCCGACTGCAACGCGAACCGTTTTAACGATTCCGCGGACCGTCTCGGCATGCCCCCCATCCCGCCGGAGGACTTTGTGCAGGCGGTCAAGGCGCTGGTCGATGTGGACCGCGACTGGGTGCCCCACTCCGACGGCGCGTCCCTGTACATCCGTCCGTTCTGCATCGCTACCGATGTGGGCCTGGGCGTTCACGCCGCCAAGCATTACCGCTTTGCCATCATCTGCGCACCCTCCGGTGCCTACTACGCCGAGGGCCTCGACCCCGTCCGCATCTATGTTGAGGATGAGTACATCCGTGCCGCCCCGGGCCTGACCGGCTTTACGAAGTGCGGCGGCAACTACGCCGCGTCCATCAAGGCCGGCGAGCTGGCCGAGGAGCGCGGCTTCTCCCAGGTGCTGTGGCTGGACGGCGTTGAGAAGAAGTACGTCGAGGAAGTCGGCTCCATGAACATCATGTTCAAGATCGACGGCGAGATCTACACGGCCCCCTGCGTGGGCACCGTTCTGCCCGGCGTCACCCGCCGCTCCATCATCGAGCTGCTGAAGGACTGGGGCTACAAGGTGCATGAGGAGCGTGTTGCCATTGCCGACATCATGAAGGCTGCCGACGAGGGCAAGCTGGAGGAAGTCTTTGGCACCGGCACGGCTGCCGTTGTCTCCCCTGTCAAGGAGCTGGATTGGGAGGGCAAGGTTGCCCACATCAGCGGCGGCCACATCGGCGAGCTGACCCAGAAGCTGTATGACACGCTGACCGGCATCCAGTGGGGCAAGCTGCCCGACACCAAGGGCTGGATCGTTCCTGTGGAATAAGCGGAGAAATCCCACTTTTCCGGTCTGAAAACAGCATATTTCTTGCGCCCGGGGCTTTGAACGCTCCGGGCGCTATTTGTATGAATTATCCGTGAACGATTGTGCAAACTATACAAAACAAGGTAGGGTAAATGTAGCATGTTGTACAAGTACGCATCTTGCAAATTCGACAAAAATAGTGTACTATAAGTACATCGAAAGCGAGAGCTTCCGAGCGACAGCTAAAGAGGAAGAATACCAGAGCGCCCTGCCGAATCCGTAGGGAGGGTATCACTTGTAGAGGGGTGGTTCCGTTCGCATTCAGGCGCCGGCGAGACGTTCTGTTTTTCTCCTTCTTTTTAAGAAAAAACGAGACGGGGCAGTGGCCGTCTCGTTTTTTTGTTTTTGTGGGGCTGAACGGGAGAGGCAGCCACCCACGCGCCCCTTTCGCCCGCAACTCATTCACGCCACCCCGTAGGGGCCGGGCATGCCCGGCCCGCAGCCTTGCCATTGTATCCCCTTTATCTTTTGCATCGTAGGGAGGGGTCTTGACCCCTCCGGGGGCGTCGGGGACGCCGCCCCCTACATCCTTGGCCGCGAACTTTCCGCCAACCGTAGGGGGATTCATCTCTCCCGTGTCCCTGTCCTCATTTCCTTAACTTTCTTCTTTACATTCCCCGCAAAATACGCTACAATATAAATGTATATTTATAAAAACAAAGAGAAGGAGAGATCGCTTTGTTTACTATCATCAAACGGCGGGAGCTGAACCCCACCGTAACCGAACTTTGCATCCATGCGCCGCTCATTGCCAAGAAGGCAAAGGCCGGCCAGTTTATCATTGTCCGCGCAAAGGAGGACTCCGAGCGCATCCCCCTGACCATCGCCGGGTTTGACCGCGAAGCCGGCACTGTTTCTATCATTTTCCAGGTTGTCGGCGCAGGTACCATGCAGCTCAACTCCCTCAAAGAGGGCGAGGCCGTGCATGACTTTGTGGGACCCTTGGGCAAGGCCACCGAGATCGAGGGCCTGAAAAACGTCTGCGTCGTCGGCGGCGGCGTGGGCTGCGCCATTGCGCTGCCCATTGCCCAGGCACTGCACGAGCAGGGCACCAAGGTCACCGGCATTGTCGGTTTCCGCAATAAGGATCTGGTCATTCTGGAGGACGAGTTCCGCGCCTGCTGCGATGAGTTTATCATTATGACCGACGACGGCTCCTACGGCGAAAAGGGCGTTGTCACCGCGCCGCTGGAGAAGAAAATCGTCGAGGGTGCGAACTTTGATGAGGTCATCACGATTGGACCCCTGATCATGATGAAATTTGTCGTCAAGACGACCAAGCCCCACAATGTCAAGACTGTTGTGTCGATGAACCCCATTATGGTGGACGGCACCGGTATGTGCGGCGGTTGCCGCCTGACCGTGGGCGGGCAGACCAAGTTTGCCTGCGTGGACGGTCCCGACTTTGACGGCTTTGAGGTCGATTTTGACGAGGCTATGCACCGCGGCACGATGTACAAGCCCTTTGAGGCACACGCCCGCGAGGCCGAGTGCAATTTGCTGAAGCAGGAGGTGCAGTAATTATGCCGAACATGGACCCGAAAAAGTGCCCCATGCCCAGCCAGGAGCCGAACGTCCGCAACAAAAACTTTAAAGAGGTCGCCCTCGGCTACACCGAGGAGATGGCCGTGAACGAGGCCAAGCGCTGCCTGCAGTGCAAGAACCACCCCTGCCGCAGCGGCTGCCCCGTTGAAATTGATATTCCCGGCTTCATCAAGCACGTCGCCGAGGGCGACTTTGAGGCCGCCTACAACGTGATTGCGCAGTCCAGCGCGCTGCCCGCCGTCTGTGGCCGTGTCTGCCCGCAGGAGCACCAGTGCGAGGGCAAGTGCGTCCGCGGCATCAAGGGCGAGACCGTCGGCATTGGCCGCTTGGAGCGCTTTGTCGCCGACTGGTACCGCAACAACGTACATACCAAGCCCACCGCCCCCGCGCCCAACGGCCACAAGGTCGCTGTCATCGGCGCTGGCCCCTCCGGCCTGACCGTCGCGGGCGATCTGGCCAAGCTGGGCTACAAGGTCACCGTCTACGAAGCCCTGCACGTTGCGGGCGGCGTGTTGATGTACGGCATCCCCGAGTTCCGTCTGCCCAAGGACATCGTCCAGCACGAGGTCGAGGGCCTGAAGGAGCTGGGTGTGGACATCGAGACGAACATGGTCATCGGTAAAGTCCTGACCATCGACGAGCTGATGAACGACTACGGCTTCGAGGCCGTCTATGTCGCGTCCGGTGCCGGTCTGCCCCGCTTTATGGGCATCCCCGGCGAGAGCCTGAACGGCGTCTACTCCGCCAACGAGTACCTGACCCGCGTCAATTTGATGAAGGCGTACAAGGAGGATTCCCGCACGCCCATCATGAAGAGCAAGTCCGTTGCCGTTGTCGGCGGCGGCAATGTGGCCATGGACGCTGCCCGCTGCGCCAAGCGTCTGGGTGCCGAGAATGTCTATATCGTCTACCGCCGCGGCATGGCCGAGCTGCCTGCCCGTAAGGAGGAGGTCGAGCACGCCGAGGAGGAGGGCATCGTCTTTAAGACGCTGACGAACCCCACCGAGGTGCTGGGCGACGAGAACGGCTGGGTCAAGGGTATGACCTGCGTTGAGATGGAACTGGGCGAGCCGGATGCCTCCGGACGCCGCCGCCCCATCGTCAAGGAGGGCAGCGAGTTCGTTCTGAACGTTGATACGATGATCATGGCGCTGGGCACCAGCCCCAACCCGCTGATTCGCTCCACCACGCCGGGTCTGGACGCCGACAAGCACGGTTGCCTGATCACGAACGGCCCCGACGGCCTGACGAGCCGCCCGATGGTCTACGCCGGCGGCGACGCCGTTACGGGCGCTGCCACCGTCATTCTGGCCATGGGTGCCGGTAAAGAGGCTGCAAGAGCGATTGATGCGGCCATCAAGGCGAAGGAACAGTAAAACAGTTTTTCGGCCCTGCACCGAATTTGGTGCAGGGCTGTTTTTTCAAATAAAAAATAATAAATAAGAAATAATAAAGAAGGAACGCCGCCCGCGGCGGCGTGATCAAAAAATAGTGGTGATACGGTGAGAAACGGCTTGCTGTGCGTTATGCCGTAGGGGCGGATTCCATATCTGCCCGGGACGCTGGCGTTGGCCGCAAAGCCTGCGGGTCGATGCAAGCATCGACCCCTGCAGGGCATTTCGTTTTCGCCCAAGGGCGAAAACTCCACCATATTTATTATTTATTATTTTTTATCTATTATTTAATTAAAGGCGTCAACCATGTATCATCCTTTCTTCCAATTCGTTCTTCCGCGCCTCGGGCAGGTGGCGCTGGATGCTTTGCTGTACCTGAACTTTTTGCAACTGCCGCCCTTACAGCTGGTGGCCCGGTGGCCGGTGCTGTATTACGGACTGCCGCTTGTGCTGATGGGTGTGCTGGCGTATATCAGCCGCGACCCGCTCGGGCTGGGCATCGTGTTTGCCGGACATCTTGTGACATTCTACTGCATCGGTACCGCCATCGGGCTGGCGCTGCGGCGCATCGGCGGCACACCGCTGGCCGTTTGGCATATTATCTGGCTGGACGGCATAACGCCGTGGCTGTTGACGGGCCTTATCATGTGGTGGGGGCGGCGGCGTGCGCTGCGGCTCTGTACGACAAAATACAGCTTGACAACGCGGAAAAATCTGCCGAACGGCAGGCTGACCATCGTGCAGGTCAGTGATGTCCACCCGCGCGCCTGTGCGGCGATGGATCACACCCGCATCCCGGAGCTGAAAGCAAAAATCGAGGCGTGCCGTCCCGACCTGCTTGTGCTGACCGGCGATATTTTCGACGAGTTCACCGAGCCGGAGGAGCTGGACGCCTTCTGCAAGCTGTTTGGCGAGCTGGACGCGCCGCTGGGCAAGTATTACGTCCTCGGCAACCACGACCTGTTCCACCACTGGCGGGAGCCGAGCTTTGGCCGCGCGGATCTGGAGCGCGGGTTCGCCGCCGCGGGCGTGCGCATCCTGGAGGATACGTCCGTCCTGCTGCCCTGCGGTGTGCGCGTCGTGGGCCGCAAGGATTATCTGTACACGAACGGCAGCCGCTTCACGGCGGCACAGCTTATGCCCGGCGGCCCCGACGACCACTACACGGTCTGGCTCGACCATGAGCCGCGGGACTTTAAGAACGCCGCCGCGGCGGGGGCAGACCTGATTTTGAGCGGCCACACCCACGGTGGGCAGGTCTGGCCTGCGGGTGCGGTGGGCATGGTTGCCAAAAATGAGCGCAACTACGGCAAAAAGCACATTGCAGACCATTGCGATGCCATCGTCAGCGGTGGCACGGGCACCTGGGGCTACAAGTTCCGCACCCAGGGCCGCACGGAAATTGTCTGCGCGGAAATTACTACCGAAAGGGAAAACTGATTTATGAACGAACGCGAGCGCCTGAGCAGCCGCTTGGGCTTTATCATGCTGTCGGCGGGGTGCGCCATCGGCTGCGGCAACGTCTGGAAATTCCCCTGGATGTGCGGCCAGAACGGCGGCGGCAGCTTTATGCTGCTCTACATCCTCTGCCTGCTGGTGCTGGGCCTGCCCGTCATGATCATGGAGTTTGCCGTGGGCCGCGCCGCCCAGGCCAGCCCCGTTACGATGTACCAGCGCCTGGAAAAGCCCGGCCATAAGTGGGGCGTATTCGGCGTCGTCAGCCTCATCGGCAACATTGCCATCATGGCGTTCTACACGGTGGTCACGGGCTGGATCTTGTACTATTTTGTCAAGTTCCTGACCGGGCAGCATGCGGATTTCGGCTTTGCGCAGATGATCGCCGACCCCGGGCTGAACGTGACCTATCTGCTTGTGGTCGTTATAGCGGCGTTTGTGCTGCTGAGCTTTAATTTGCAGGGCGGGCTGGAGCGCGTGACCAAATACATGATGAGCGCGCTGCTGGTGCTGATGCTGGTGCTGGCCGTGCACAGCCTGACGTTTGCCGGTGCGGCGGAGGGGCTGCGGTTCTACCTTGTGCCGGATTTCTCTGCCATTGACGGCGGGGTCATCGTGGCGGCCATGAACCAGGCGTTTTTCTCGCTGTCCGTCGGCATGGGCGGCATGGCGATCTTCGGCAGCTACATCGGCAAGGATCACGCGCTCATGGGCGAGTCGCTGCGGGTCATTTTTCTCGACACGTTCGTGGCCGTGCTGGCTGGCATCGTCATCTTCCCGGCGTGCTTCACCTACGGGCTGGAGGTCACGGCAGGCCCCAGTCTGCTGTTTGACACGATGGCGGGGGTGTTCGGCAATATGGCCGGGGGCCGCTGGTGGGGCGCGCTGTTCTTCCTGTTCATGGTGTTTGCGGCGCTGTCCACCGTGCTGGGCGTCTGCGAGAATATCCTTGCCATGGTGCGTGAGCTGACCGGGTGGAGCCGCCCGAAGGGCTGCGTGGTCTGCGGCGTCGGCATCTTTCTGCTGGCGCTGACGACGGCGCTGGGCTACAGCGTGCTGCACTTCCAGCCGTTTGCGCCGGGCAGCGCGTGGCTGGACTTCTGGGACTTCATCGTCAGCAACAATGTGCTGCCGCTGGGGTCGCTGGTGCTGGCGCTGTTCTGCTGCAACCGCTTTGGCTGGGGCTGGGACAATTTTGTGGCCGAAGCCAACACCGGCAGGGGCCTGAAGGTCCGCCCCTGGATGAAGCCGATTTTTAAGTATTTTGTGCCGGGTGCGATTTTGTTTATTTATATTTACGGCATGGTTACGTTTCACTGGCGGTAAAAAGGAAAAAGTCCTGTCTCCGGGAAAGGGAGGCAGGACTTTTCGGTTTTACGCTGGGATGCGCGGGCAAAGCCCCTCCGGCCTCGTTCCACTCGGCCACCTCCCCACTTCGTGAGGAGGCTTTCTCGCGGGCTCTGCCCGCGCAAAGAGCCTCCCCTTACAGGGGAGGTGGGCAAGCGCAGCGATGCCCGGAGGGGCTCTGCCCGTTTGCGGGTGCTACGACACCTTGCGGAAGTAATTTATCAAAATACTCTTGATATAATTATACCGCCGCGCGTAGCTGTTCTCGACGCGGATCAGCTCAAAGCCGTGCTCGCGGCAGATCTGGTCCTTCTTGCGGTCACGGCGCTGGACGGCGGGGTCGTCGCGGTGCTCGCGGCCATCCAGCTCGATGGCTAAAATCGGCATCAGGCGGCGGCCCTCCCGCTGGTAGACGACGAAGTCGAACCGCCCGGTGTAGAAAAGGTCGGCGCAGCCGGGGTTATCCTCAAACACCTGGGCGATGGGTACCTCCTTGCGGACCGTGCAGCGGCTGCCGTCGAGGAAGGCGTTGTCCAGCGCGTGGTTCAGATTTTCCAAAAAAGCATCCTCGGTCTTGGTGCTGTAGGGCTTGATGCCCAGCGCACGGCTGGCGGCGGGCTTCTCGGTCACCTCGGACTGGCCGTTTTTGCGCACGTACTGCACCAGCTCGTAAATATCGTCGTCGGTGCTGTCGGCGTGCAGGCGGTCCAGCGCGGCCTGATTCGAGAGGATGACCAGCTGCTCCCGCGCGCGGGAGGTCGCCACGTTGATGAGCTCCTTGTTCGTTTTCAGCCAGTCGTAGGTGCGCGGGCGGGTCTGGTCGGTCAGCGCCAGGGAGAAGATGACCACGTCTTTCTCGTCGCCCTGAAAGGCGTGCACCGTGCCGCAGGCGGCGTTCTCAAAGTGCTTCGCGCGCAGCATGGCCTCGATGGCGGCGCGCTGCTTCGCAAACGGCGTGATGATGCCCACCTGCTTGTCCGGGTGCGCGGTCAGGTATGCCTCGATGCGGCGCACCTCCTGCGGGGCGGTGTTTTTCTCGTCGGTGGTGTCGTTGGGCACGTCCACATAGACGAGCGGCGTGGGGTCGGTCTCGCGGCTGGCAATGTGCAGCTTGTGGTTGTAGTATTTGCGATTGTTGAACTCGATGATCTTGGGGCTGCACCGGTAGTGGTAGCTCAACAGCGTCTCGTCGCTGACGGCGTCGCAGGCCAGAAAGCATTTGTAGATCGAGTTTTCGATGTAATCGTACTCCTGCGTGACACCGTAGCGGCGGCGCAGCGTGCGGTTGTCGGCGGGGTCCAGCAGAATGACAGGCGAGAGCTGCTGCGGGTCGCCCACAAGCATCAGCGACGCCCCGCGCAGGATGGGCACAAGAGACATGGCCGTGCTGCACTGGCTTGCCTCGTCCATGATGACCATGTCAAAGCTCGGCTCCGGGTCGCCCAGGCGGTGGGCGGAGATGCAGGTCGTGGCCACAATGGGAAAGACGCGCAGCAGCTTTTTCAGGTTCTCCGGCTCCGAGATGTACTTGTTGAACTGCGTGACCCGTTCCTTGTCGGTGTCGGGACTGTGGACGATGCTCATTAAATCGTTGTATTTCGGCTCCTCCAACCGGCGGATGCAGCGGGCCGAGGTGTAGTAGAGGTAGCGCAGCAGCTCGTCCTCGTTGCGGTCCAGCAGAGCCAGCGCGTCGGCAGAGTCGATGCTGCCGTAGGCGGCCAGCTCACGGTCCACCTGCGGCAGCTGCCCGGCCTGCAGCTCGTACTGGAAGTTCATCTGGCCGCGGGCGTCCAGCAGGCGCCGGATGGTCTCCCGCCGCTCCCGCAAATCAAGGATGCGCTCATACCGTTCCAGCAGGGCGGTCAGCTGTTTGGCGCGGGCCGTGCGGTCCGCGTGGTTTTTGTCCAGCAGCCGCTCCGGTACGGGGATTTTTTTGCACTGCTCAAACAGCTGGCCGATGGTGCGCAGGGCCTCGGCGGTTTTCTCGTTGTTGCCAAGGCGCAGGATCGGGAACGGCACGGTCTGGCCGTGGTAGGTGACGGCCTGCAGCTTTTCCACAACGCCGTCGATGGGATGGTTGTTGTAGCTGGAAAAAAGCACCGTGCGCTCGTTGAAAAACGCCGTCGTCAGCGTGTTGACGATGGTGTTGGTCTTGCCGGTGCCCGGCGGGCCCTGCACGTAGGCCAGTGGGTAGCGCATGGCGTTGTTGATGGCCAGCAGCTGGTCCAGATTGACCTTGTTGTTCAGCAGCGCCAGCGGGTAGGACTTGCGGCGGCGCGGCTTGGCGGTCATCTCGCCGAAGAAGGCCCGCAGCGGGGCGGTGGCCGTCTCGCCGGAGGGGTCCTCGAACATAGTAAGGATGCCGCGGTACTCATGCTCCAAGTCCACGGGGCAGTCGCGGCTGATGGCGACGAGGTAGGGCAGGTCATCGACCCGCACCCGCGGGTTGCTGCGGGTGATGCGGTCCTTGATGGTCTCGGCGTGCTTCGTGAACTCGTCCAGCAGCGTATAGTCGTCGGCATCCAGAAATTGATGGATGCTCAGCTTGCTGCCGTTGACGGTGAACTCCCGGCAGATGACTGGCTCTGGCTCGGCCCGCAGGGCGCGCTTTTTCACGTCGAGCCGCAGCGGGCGGTAGGCCAGCACGTACAGCCCCTGCCGGGTGTCGATACTGATAAGGTTCAGCCCCAGCGTGGGCAGGCTGGGGCGGGCGGCGTTCTGGCGGCGGTCCTCGACCCGGCGCTGGAACCGGCCCACCAGCTCACGGAACTGGTCGTCGGTCAGCTCCAGCGTGTCCTCCTTATAATCGGCAAAGCAGTCGGCGTCAATTTGATGGATAAGGCTGTAGTTGGACTGGTAGGGCGTGGCGTCCAGCCGGTTGCAGGCGGCCAGATAGTCCAGCACCCGCAGGTTGGCGGCGTTGTCAAACAGCGCCGCGTACCGCCCGGGGTTGTCGCGGATGTCGTCGATGAGCGTCTGGTTGACGGGGCACCACGAGCCGTCGACGACCTCGGCGGTCTGGATGCGGTCAATGCTGATATGGTCGAGCGCCTGCACGCTTAATTTGCCCAGATGCAGCCCGTCAACGTTCAGGGTGCGGGTCCTGGGGTTCAGCCCGCGGATAGCGACCCAGTATTTGGTCTGCTGGGTCTGTTGGTTTTTGTATTCAATGCTCAACCACCGCCCCTCATGAATGGCACGGAAAATCGAGCGCGTGATGTTGTTCAATTTTCCGCTCCTTTCGGGTCGTGGCTTTCTTGCCTCCCTCTGCGAGGGAGGTGGCCAAGGGCATTTTACTTCGACAAGCGCCGGTATTCCAGCGGGGTCAGGCGGAACTGGTCGTAGAACGCCTGGGCAAAGCGGCCCTGGCTCTCGTAGCCGACCCGGGCGGCGATGTCCTGCACCCGCTGGGGGGTCGTGCGCAGCAGCTCGGCGGCTCTTTCGAGCCGGCGGCGGCGGAAGTAGGCAAGATACCCCTCGCCCAGCACGTTCTGGCAGTACAGCTTGAAGCCGCTCTCGCTCAAACCAAAATGGTCGGCCAGCTCCCGGGCCGGGCGGCGGACCGAGAGGTCCTGCAGAACCAGCGTCTCGGCCTCGCGCACGCATTCGACCTGCCGCGCGGGGCAGCGGGCCGTGTCGGCCTCGTCGGGCAGGCGCAGCAGCTCATACAGCAGCCGCACGGCGGCATAGCGCAGCTCGCCGGGAGCGGCGTAGGCGGCGTCGTCCCAGACCTCGTCCACAATGGCCGTGATGGCGTCGCTCATCGGGCAGCAGTGAACGCCGCCGCGGCAGAAATAATCCGCGATGCCGCCTATTTCCAGCCCCATCAGCGTCAAAAAGCTGTCTGCCTGCACGGCGTCGGGGTCAATGAAAAGCTGCAGCGCCTCGTACTGGCTGCCGGGCAGGTAGAAGTCCGCACCGGGCACAGCAAAGCTGACGGCGGCATGACCCTCCGTCACGATGGCATATTGTGCGCCGTCCGGGATGGCGCGTCGTCCGCTGCGGCAGAAATCAAAGACGAGCAGCCGCGGCCAGTCCAGCGGGGGCGGGCAGAGCGGCGCGTCCAGCCGGGTGAAGCAGAGCTGCACGCCGGGTGCAAGCTCCCGCCGGTCAAGCGGGGCTGCGGGGATGAGGTTGTCTGTTTTCATGTTTGGTTATACGGTAACTAATTTTTTTGAATTTTCGAAAAACTGTGCGTAAAATTCCGATACTGAAATGCACTGAAACTGTCATACAAGCCGAAAATGTGCGGATGGAAAACTGCTAAAAAGGCAAAATGTGCGAAATCGAAAAAATGGCAAAATAAGGGAAATGCTTGCCAAAAACCGAAAAAATCAGTCTGTGACCGGCACATCGAGCCCGAACTCCTGCGGGCGGAACCGCGGGCAGACATTCTCCGAGATGCAGATGACCGACGCGGCCAGGCGGCTGCCGATCTCGCAGGCCTCGGCCAGCGTCTTGCCGTAGGTCAGGCCGATGACCGTCCCGGCGAAGAAAGCATCCCCCGCGCCGGTGGTGTCGATGACATCGACCTTCTTGGCGGGCACCATGCCGCTCTCGCCGTCGGTGCGGGCGTAGACGGCGCCCTGCTCACCCATCGTCACGACCATGCAGGGAATGTTGGCGCTGCGCACGTTGGCGGCCAGCGTGGCGCGCATCTCGTCCGGCGTCAGGTGGCCGTAATCGTCGGAGAACATCAGCCCGGCCTCCTGCTGGTTGCAGACAAAGCAGTCGACCTCCTGCAGGAGGCTGCGGCGCTCCATGGCAATGCTCATGTTGGAGACCGCGGCGTAGACCTTTTTGCGGTACTTTTTGGCGTAGTGCAAAATCTGCTTGACGGTGTCCTTCTCCAGATCAAACTCGATGGCGATGCCGTCGCAGTCGGCAAAGATTTCGTCGCCCTTTTCCTTTAATAATGCGGTCAGCGGCGTCGTGTCGGGCCGCTTCGAGATGGCGGCGCAGACATCGCCGTCGTTGTTGAACACGGCCAGCCAGGTGCCCATGCCGTCCGGCATGCGCTGGATGTAGCGGGTGTTGACCTTGTGTCGGGCCAGCTTGTCAATGACGTCCTGGCCGGAGCCGGTGTCGTCCACCAGACTGACGAAGGTGGGGCGCAGCTCGACATTGGCAATGTCCTCCGCCACGTTGCGGCAGACGCCGCCGTGTACCTGCTCGACCCGGCCCGCGTTGCGCCCGCCCGGGATATAGGTGGACAGCGGATACCCCTTGATGTCCACAAAAACCGCACCGATGACTACAATGCCCATAAGATGACCCCCAAAAAGCTGATTTTACCTGTATTTTACCATACATTCGACATTTGCGCAAACCCCGCCCGAACGGGCAAAATGCGTACAAAAATCCGCCCCGGATGCTGAAAGATTCGACATCCGGGGCGGTGGGGTGTTTTTGTGCTTTTCAGGGCAGCGGGAGGATCGTATCATCCTTCTCGGTGTAGTTGCCTCCGCCCATGCGGGCGCGCACGAAGGGCACGCCGTCACGCAGATAGAACGTGTTGTGCTCCAGCAGGGCGTCCGGGTTCTGGGAAGGGCTGATCGTGCCGCCGAGGTCGTCGTAGCTGACGTTGCCGCGGAACGTGTTGTGGATGGCTTCTTCCAGGCAGAACATCACGCAGCCGCCCTCGTTCATGCGGCTGTAGTTGTGCTCGTACACCGTGCCGTCGCCGGAGTCGGCATCGTAGGCCATGCCGTCCTGATTGAGCCGCGTGTCAACGGCTTCGTTGCAGCGCAGCAGCGCATCCTTGCATTTCCACGGCCAGATGGCGGCAGCCACCTTGCCCATGCGATTGCCAGGCTCCCGATAAACACGGTCGTTCATCTCGCAGGCGACGGAGTCCGCCGTGTTGTGCTCGACCAGCGGGCGCAGGGCGTACATGACCGTCAGGCCGTCTCCGCCCGCCGCTTTCACGTAGTTATCACGGAGAACGACATTCTCGTGACCGTACTGCAGAAAGGCATTTTCTGCCAGCTCGGCCCCCCGGAACTGCGCATGGGCGTAGGTATACCCCACCGCGATCCCCCAGCGGCTGACGCGGGCCACATAGCAGCCCTCGACCAGCACATCGGCAAAGCGTGCCGCGCCGGTAGCGGTCTCATCTGCGGGCTGCAAAGCGGTCATGTAAATGCCGCCGTTGTTCATGTGCTTGTCGTACACGTTGCCGTGTACATCATGGATCAGCAGGTTTTGCAGTGTGATGCCGCAGCGCGTGCCCCTGTCCTTCGCAACCACAGCCACGCCGGTGCGCTCCAGCTTATCCGGCTGGGAATATTGCTCGCCGATGACAGCGTCGGCACGGTTCGTCAGTTCCAGATCACGCACCGTGACATAGGCTGCATCATACAGCAGCACGGCGGAGGAAACATACCCGCGGTACACATGGGTGGGTGAATCCAGTGCGCAGCCATAGTCCTGATACCAAAGCCCCTGCCCGTCGGCGTCAATGCGCGGCGCGGGCCCCTCGCCATAGGCGGCAATCGTGATGGGGCTGTCTTTTTTGCCGCAGCAGCGCAGGTGCAGGAACTGCTTTTCAAACACGCTGCCGCATTTCAGCAGCACCGTGTCACCGGGGGCCAGGGCCAGCCGATTGACGGCAAACAGTGTGGCCAGCGGTTTTTCCGGCGTCAGGCCGTTGTTGGTGTCACGGCCTGTCTGCGGGTCCACGTAATAGGTCTTGCACAAGGCTGTCGTACACCTCCTCCCGCATCCGCTTTTCGATGATTTGCTTTACTTCCTCATAGGGGAAGCTGTCGCCGGCGTACCGCGTGAACAGATCCGGATTCGCGTCATACCAGGCGCGGGTCTGTGCATCGGTAAAATCCGGGCAGATACCCAGCGCACGGATCTTTTCGCACGGCTCCGCGAAATCCAGCTTGAAGCGGGTCAGCTCATATTGCAGGTAGGCAGGGGCAGAGAAGCGCCGCGTGCCGTACACGGGCTTGCCGTCCTGCTCCGCTCTTTCCGCCTGCGCGTTTTTGGCTGCCCGGCGGCGTTCCAGCGCCTCGGGGCTGTCGTCGCCGATCAGCCCCCAGCGCTTTGCCAGCGTCAGGCAGGCTTTTGCGTGACGCCACTGCTCCGGCGTCAGGCAGTAGGTTCGTTCGTCCATCACTTGACTGCACCCGTGATGCCGTTGGCAAAGCTCTTCTGCAGGCAGAGGAAGATGATCGCGGTGGGCAGCGTGCAGATCAGAACGCCCAGCATCAGCATACCGTAGTCCACACTGTAGCCGCTCTTGAGGTTTGCGACCAGCATCGGCATTGTGATGGATGCGTTGCTTTGGAATACGACCTTCGGCCAGAGGTAGCTGTTCCATGCGTTCATAAACGTGACAGTCATCGCCGCGCCGTAGGTAGAGCGCATGATGGGGACAAACATCCGAAAGAAGATGCCGATCTCGCTCAAACCGTCGAGACGCGCCGCTTCAATAATGTCATTGGGGAAGGAACGCGATGCCTGCCGGAACAGCATGATCATAAACGGTGTCGAGATGGACGGCAGCACGAACGCCGCCCAGCTGTTGACAAGCCCCCAGTGGGACATCATCTTGAACAGGGGGATCATAATGGCCACGAACGGCAGCATCATCGCCAGCAGCAGAACGCTCATCAGGGCGTCCTTCGCCTTATCGTGGTAAATTTCAAAGCCGTAGCCCGCGATGGAGCAGACCAGCAGCGTGATGAGTGTCATCAGGATGGCGTTGCGGAAGGAGTTTGCCATGGCCAGCCCCAGATTCTGGTTGGCAACCAACGACTTGAAGTTTTCTACCAGATAGGTGCCGGGGATCAGCTTGCCGCGCACAACATCAATGCTGGTGTTCGTCGCGCCGCACAGCATATAGTACAGCGGGAACACAGACAGGAAGCTGGCCAAAATCAGCACAGCGTGCGCCAGAATCTTTTTACCCTTAGTCACGCTTATCACCTACTTTCATTTGGATGGCAGACAGCACTGCCACGACCACAAGGATAAACACCGACAGCGCCGCCGCATAGTTGAACTTGGGCGTCTCGACAAACGAGATGTTATAAATATAGTGGGTCAGTGTCATGGTCGCCTTGCCGGGACCGCCCGCCGTCAGGTTGACGGACTCATCAAACAGCTGCAGCGTGCCGGAGGTGGACATGATGGCAGTCAGCAGGATGGTGGGCTTCAGCAGGGGGATCGTCAGGTGAACAAACTGCTGGAGCGGGGAAGCGCCGTCGATGCGGGCCGCTTCGTAGATCGAGTAGTCGATGTTTTGCAAACCGGCAAGATAAAAGACCATGTTGTAGCCGGTCCAGCGCCAGACCAGCGCAATAACGATGACCCAGCGTGCCGCCCATGCGTTCTGGAACCAATCCACTGTGGGGATGCCCACGGTGGACAGCACCCGGTTGACCAGACCATCGTTGGCAAACAGGGATTTGAAAATCATCGAGTAGGAGACAAGCGATGTGGCGCAGGGCAGGAAAATCATCGTGCGGTAGATGCCCTTGCCCTTGATGTCCGGGCTGTTGAGCAGCTGCGCCAGGATCAATGCCAGGATCAGCATAATGGGCACCTGGATCACAAAATAGAAAATCGTGTTAAACAGGCACTGCTGGAACGTGGCATCCTTTAAAATGCGCACGTAGTTGGCAAAGCCCGCAGGCTGTACAGCGCTGCCGGTGCCTTTCTGGAACGAAAGGATCAGCGCCTGCACCATGGGGTAAAAGCAGAATACAAATATCAGGAGTGCTGCCGGCAGCAGGAAGGCCCAACCCGTCAGGCTGCGCTTCTGCTCCATATTCAGTCCTTTTTTCTTCATCGTAGTGTCTCCTATTTTGCCACAAAAGCAAGGGCGCGGCTTGCAGCGGACGTATCAGATGCAAACCGTGCCCTTGGCAAATTCTCAGTTGTAACCGGACACAGTGTGTGTCATGTTTTGCTTAGCCAGCGATGTTGAACTCCACGGTATCCTGGGCGTTCTGCATCTCGCTGTCAATGTCGGCGTTGTTCTGGACGATGTTGGTGACGGCATCGGTCAGGGCGCTGCGCACGTCAGAGTAGTAAGCGCCGCAGTCGAATGCGGGGACCTTGCCTGCAAACTCAACGATGTCCTTGTAAACGGTCTGGCCGCCGTAGAACTCGGAAGGCTGGTTGTAGACGTCGCTCTCGGCAGCGGGCAGGTAGCTGGAGATCGCACCGGCGTTGGGCAGCAGATCGTCATACAGCTCGACGCTGGAACCGAAGGTGCTCTTCAGGAAGTCGAAGGCCAGCTCGGTGTTCTTGCAGTTGGAGGAAACGGCCCAGCTTGCGCCGCCGCAGTTTGCGTAGTTGGTGGCACCGTCGATACCGTCCAGCTTGGGCATATTCACGATAGCCCACTTGCCGGACTGATCCGCGGCAGCCTGCACGCTGGACATGATCCAGCAGCCGTTGATGACGCCGGCAGCCTTGCCGTCATTCATGGAAGCAATGTACTGGTCCCAGTCGGTGTACTCGGCCAGAATGCCCTTGTCGACCATGTCTTTGTAGACGGTCAGGGACTCTTTCAGCGCGGCATTGTCGGCGATCTTGACCTCGCCGTCCACCACGGGGGAGGCACCGGCAGACTGCATCATCTCGATGATCAGCTCGGAACCGCCGGAGGAGGTCAGCATCGGCACGCCGTTGGCGTCCACGACCTTCTGCGCCTTCTCCTCGAACTCGCTCCAGGTCAGATCCTTGAAGTCGTCGACGGTCAGACCGGCATTCTCGATCATATCGGAACGAACCGCCATGACGGAAGCGCCGTTGTCGAAGGGCAGACCGTAGTGGTGGCCATCGACGGTAGAATCAGCCAGCTTGCCGCCGGAGAACTTGTCCCAATCCAAGCCGGAATCGGTCAGGTCGGTGTAGATACCGGGGAAGTTGGCGACCATCTTGTGGTAGGAATAGTCCTGCATCAGGAAAAGATCAGGCAGGGTGCTGTAATCCTCGCTGGTGGCAGCGGTGATGAGCTTGGTCTCGATGTCGCTGTAGACGTTTTCTTCAATGTTCAGCTTGAAGTTGGGGTGATCCTTCTGGTAGATGGCCTCCGCCTGCTTCAGGGCGTAGATGTTGAAGTTGGGGTCCCATGCCCATACGGTCAGGGTCTCGTCGCCGTCAGCGGCAGTGGACTCTGCGGTGGATTCCACTTTGGACTCGGCAGGGGTGCTCTCGGCGGTAGAGGTGGCTGCGCTGCTGGAAGCGGCACCGCCGCCGCAGCCGACCAGCAGGGATGCTGCCATAGCTGCCGCCATAAGGGCTGCTGCATTCTTCTTTTTCATGGGGGTTTCCTCCTTAAAAATGTTTCTCCATTCTTTGGCTGTATAACGTATGTCCCACGGCGGGGCATAAATTATCGGGTGTTATTCGGCATCGTCTACCCAGCGCATCTCGCGCGGGGCCAGCGTCAGGCTGTCGATCAGATGCCCCTTGATGTACAGGTCTGTCTTTTCCTCGGCATCTGCGTTATTGATGACCGCGATGCGCTTCGTTTCGGGGAATACCGTGACCTCGGTATCGACGTTGGTCACGTAGTAGTGCTTCATCTCCTCCGGCATACCGGCGGCGTAGTAGATGGCGCGCAGCAAAATGCGGCAGTTCTGCGGGGAGTAGGGCAGCCCGGCAAAGTAGACGCTGTGGCCCTTGCCGTACTCGTTGACGACCAACTGGCTGTACTCGCCGTCCTGCGCCAGGATCTGATAGTGCTTGCCCTGCGCGTAGATGCGGCTCGTGCCCTCGCCGAAATCAACGGCGGTGTCAATATCCTCCAGGATAAAGTGGTGCGGGTCGCAGGTGTTGTATTTGTCGGTGCTTAACGAGAAGCCCATCTCGCGGTCCACGCCCATCACGTCGGACAGCTGGAAGTACCGCCCCTGATGCTGGCAGGCGGTGGGCTCGCCCACACCGATGAAGCCGCCGCCCTCGTCCACAAATTTGCGGATGGCGGTCACGACCTTTTCGTCGATCCAGTTCTCGGCACCGCTGAAGGCTGTGTACGCATCGCCGACGTTGATGATGACGCCGATGTCCTTGGGGATGCCGTTGCGGATGTCATCGAAGTCGATGAACTCCACGTCAAACGGCATGCCGCTCAGGCATTCGAGAACACCCTCGGCGGAGTAGGTCTCCCGGTGGTAAATGGAGTGATGCACCTGATTGCTCATCCACTTGCGCAGGCCGCCCCAGCAGTTGAGGATGGCCACCTTGAACGGGGCAACGTAGGACTTTGTGCCCTGCATATTTTCGTGGATCTGGCGGAACTCGCCGACCACATTCTGGATCTCGTCAATAAAGCCGGGCCAGTTGCTGGCAAGCTTGAGGTAGCCGCCGTAGCCGATGCGGTCCAGCGGGCTGCGCAAAATCGCGCGGCGGGCCTTCATCCAGTTGGTGCGGGCCTCACCGATGGGGTCGCCGCCCTCGGTGAACACATCGGGGAAGAAGTAGGGCAGCAGACGGCCTTCGGTGTACTTGACGCCCTTGATGTCGGAGATCATCCGCAGCGTAACGCCGCTGCCGACCGAGCCGACCACGGCGTCCAGCCCGATGGAGGCGAAATACTTGCCGTAGGGCTCGGTGCCGATCCAGTGATCGCCGAGGAACATCATCGCTTCCTTGCCGTAGGAGTGGACGATGTCGACCATCTCTTTGGCAAGAGCGCAGACCTCCTGCTGCTGGAACTCGATGAAATCGCGGAACTCCTTGCTGGGCACGCGGAACATCGTGTTGTGGTAGCCCTGATCCACAATGAACTCGGGGCGGAACTTGTACCCTGCCCACTTTTCAAATTTTTCCAGAATGTAGGGGCTGACGCTGGCGCTGTAGCCGAACCATTCGACGAATTTCTCGCGCTTCTGGTCGTCAAAGGTCAGCGTGAACTGGTGAAAGAAGGTCGTGAACCGCACCACATCAATGTGGGGGTTGGCCTCGCACCAGCGGCGCAGCTTTTCTTTTACATAGGCCTGCGTCTTGGGCTGGCGCACATCGTAGGTCAGCTGGTGCGGCGTATCCTTCCAGTCGTTCGTCAGGAAGTTGTACATGTGTACGGGGTCCCAGATCAGGAACGCCAGAAAGCTGACGGTGTACTCGTGATAGGGGACGGTTTCGATCTCGACCTCGCCCGTCGGCTCATCGAAGAACCACTTGTCGGTGGGGACGACCTCGCCCGTCGTGCGGTCAATGACCTCCCACCAGCGCTTGGGGTCGTCCAGCGTGTTGACCTTGAGCTGCTGGGTGTGGAAGCCGTCCATCAGATGAATGCGCAGCTTCGTGCCGCGCGCCGTATGGCGGTCACTGATAAGATACTCCTGCTGGACCTCGTCGGGGTTTGCCTCCGCCCAGGCGTTGTCCTTGCGGGTCGTATAATAGGTAGCGTACTTTTTGGCGGGGTCCGTCAGCAGCTCCTTCGGCATTTCGGTGCCGTCGCAGTCACGCAGGGCATCCGCGCCCAACAGATTCTTCAGCCGCAGGGTCTCCGCAACCACATCTGCGTCTGTGGGAAGTGTCAATCTTCCGGTCTGCTCCATCTTCATAATCCCTTCTCTGTCCGTTTTGTCTGCCACGGCAGGCATCGTTTCATTGACACCATCATACTTGTTTCTGCCCTCTTTGAACAGTAGGTATATTGTTGCGCATTTGTACTATCTTGCTTTATTTTCGAATGTCGGCGGCAACATCAGAAAATAAAGAAAAAGCTGCACAAAAAGTAAGACTTTTCTTTGTGCAGCTTGCCAACTTTGGGCCTGCTTGCAGCGAAACGTGCTGATATTCTGTTTTGCATCGCGATTTTTTATGGAAAGCTCTTGCCATGCGCCCCAAATGCGTATATAATAAGGACGGAACCGGAAATGGCCCACGACTTTTTACTTTTCCGTTCTTGCTTAATTATGTAACGATATTGCTCCACATACTTTGGATTATTTGTAAATATTTTGTCATTCGGAGGCGCGCCGCCTATGAACACACGGTATGAATTCAATATGGACGTTCCCCCGCGGGAGGCCATCCGCCTGATGTACGTGAGCAAGAGCCGCTTCGGCGGAGACTGGAACTCGGTGCCGCATACCCACTCCTGCACCGAAGTGTTCTACTGCGTGGATGGACGCGGTCAGTTCAACGTCGAAGGCAAAATGCTGGACGTTGCCCCGGACGACATGGTCATTGTGAACCCCCGCACCCTGCATACCGAGTTGAGCTACCAGGCAAACCCGCTGGAATATATTGTGCTGGGCATCGAGGGCATTGAAATTTTGTTTGACCAGAAGGACCACGGCTACACGATGCTGAAATGCAGCCCCCAGCGGGAGGAGCTGCTGAGCCTGATGCAGCTGCTGCTGCGGGAAATCGACGCGCGGGAGGACGGCTGCGAGATGGTCTGCCAGGACCTGACCGAGGTGCTGCTAGTCAAAATCGTGCGCATGGCATCGGTTTCGCTGCGCCTCACTGCGCCGCCCGCCGAGAGCAAGGAATGTGCCACCGCAAAACGATATATCGATGAAAATTACAGTGAAAGCATTACCCTGGACAAGCTGGCGGAGATTGCCCACGTAAACAAGTATTACCTGTCCCACTCGTTCAAGAACGAGTATAAGGTCTCCCCCATCGACTACCTGATGAAGCGCCGCATTACCGAGGCCAAAGCGCTGCTTACCAGCACCGATTTCAGCCTGACCCAGATCGCCGAGCAGATCGGCTTCGGCTCTTTGGCTTATTTTTCCAAATGCTTCCGTAAGATCGAAGGCACCAGACCCAATGAGTACCGCAAAAGTGCCCGGCAGAAATCCGCACAGGGGACCCGCTGAGCCTATCCGGCCTATATTAAATAGGTAGGGGCAGCCATTGGCTGCCCCTGGACTGTCGAGAAAGATGTGCTCACCCCTTGGCCCCCTCTGCGAGGGGGCTCCGCCCGCAGGCGGTGGGGGAGAGAACTGTACGGCTGCCCGAAATATTTCGGACTATGGCAAGGTTCTCTCCCTCCGCCCCTTCGGGGCACCTCCCTCGCAGAGGGAGGTTTTTGACATGCAGAAGGGATGCCGCGAATGCGGCATCCCTTTTTGCGTTTTGAAAGAGTGCATTGTAGGGGCGAGCATTGCTCGCCCCTGCCCGTTTGTTTTGCAAGAAAACTGTCCCGGGAAATGCGTTGCTCAGTTCAGCGTCACGGTGATGGTGCCGATTTTGGTGTTGTCGGCGGTGGTGCTGCCCAATGCGCCGTTCAGAGACAGTGAGGTCGTGGCCTTGGGGGCTGCCTCTACAGCCGTGCCGACGGCGGTTTCCAGATTGAGCGAAGCGTTGTCGAAGGTGCCGGTGATGCCCTCAAAGCCAGTGTCTGCCGCATAGCTGAACGCTGCCGTAACGCCCGTGTTGGAGTGGTTGGTCACGGTGATCGTGTTGCCGCCTTCCTTGTCTACCGTCCAGACACCGCCTTCGGCGTCGGTGGTTTTGTGGGTGGCAGGGTCCCAAATACCGGCTTCCGCCGTATAGGTAAACGCCATATCGCCCCAGGTGATGTCCACGCTGTACACCGTGCCGCCCGCGCCGCCGGACGAATCTGCCCTATAGGTTGCCGTTACATCGTGGCTGGCTGTGCCGCCGCCTGTGGTGATCATGTCCGCGTAGGCAGACAGGGGTGCCAGAGAGAACACCATGGCAAGGGTAAGTACCAGAGCTGTTTTTTTCTTCCTCATTGTTTTTCATCCTTCCTGAAAAATTATACGGGCATTGCCCTATGTCGTCCGTGCGGGGGTCAGCCCGTTACGGTGACGGTTACGGGAATTTCGGCGTCCAGCATAGCCTTGGCGCCGGTTTGCGGGTGGTAGAACGATACCTTCAGCGTGCCGCTGCAGCTGCCTGCCGTCAGGTCTTTTTCGACGCCGTCCAAAAGTGCCAGCTGGGTGACCTGCTCGCCGGGGGCCAGCAGGTCGGATCGTGCCGCCTCACACTCCCCGACGACCAGGCAAACCGATGCGTCCCAGCCGGACTTTTCGGGGTTGGCAAACAGCAGCGTGACCTGCCCGGCGGTTAAGTCGATGCCTGCCGCATCGGAATAGGTCAGCGACACCGTGCCGCCGCCGGCGGGCGTCGATACCGATGACTCCGGCGCGGGGGCGGTGTCCGTCGCCTGCGGCTTTTTGCGGCAGAAAAGCACGCCAAGCAGCAGAAGAAGCAACAGCAGCAGAAGAAGCACGAGCAGCAGCCACCGCTTTTTGCGGTTCTTGTCTGTGTTTTCCATCAATAGCCCCCTTCCAGTCGGACCGTTACCGACCCGATTTCGGCGTTGTTCAGTGCCTTGCCGGGGCGGCCTGTCAGGCACAGCAGCACGGTTTTTGTCCTGTTTACCGGCAGGTCAATCGGACTGTAGATGTAGTCTCCGTCGCTGTTGGCAAAGTTGCCGCCGATTGCCGTGTCGGCTTTTGTGTATTGGAATCTCACGCGCACCTCGTTTGCGCCCTCATTCTGCACGGTGATGACATCGCCGTTTTTGCGGTTCGGTGCCCAGCCGCCGCCGATGTCATAATCGTGTGTGGCGGGGTTCCACGCCCCGTCGGTGTAGGTGTAAGCCAGCTCGCCCCATGTGATGGTGACGGTGTTGGTGCGTACATCCTCCTCGCCGCAGACTGCACAGGTGCGCCTTCCGGCGCTCCATGCGCCGAATTTGTGGCTGCAGGTCACGCTGACATACGCCGTGGTTTCGGCCGTTTCGTAGTTTTGGGTGTCGTCCGGCTGAAAAACAACAGCATATCGTCCGCCGTTGCGGGGCGGCTTGACCGTATCGTCCTTCCAGACAAAACGGCCCGCCACGTTGGTTGAAGGTCTGGCGTTGTTGTTTTTGGCCGTGCCGCCGGTCAGGGTGCTGTAAGCCAGGGTGTTGCCCACAGCCAGGTCCAGCGCGGCAGCCGTTGGCGGCTCGGTGATTTTCGGCGTGGCTTTTGTCACCGTTACACAGACTACATTGCTTTTTGTGCTGGCTTGCAGGCCGTTGTCCTTGCGTGTGGCCGTGACCAGCACGTAATAGTAATGCACCCCTGCGGTGGGGGTTGTGGGGTAGGTGGGGTCTCCGTTTTCGTCGGTGATAGGAATTCCGTTGTCGCCGTTTTCATCACAGGCATACCAGGTTGTTTCCTTGGTGTGATTGTCGTATGAACTGTAACCCACATGGTGATAAATGCGCTTGCCATAGACGCCGGTCTCATCCATCTCCAATTTGACATTGTAGGGGGCCAGGGCCGGGGTCAAATGCCAATGCGCGTACAGGGTATGGTTGGCGGCGGTGGTAACTGTGGTGTTTTCGTCCACCTTGGTGCCGCCGGTTTTTTGGGTATACCAGCCGTCAAAGCTGTACCCCTCGCGTGTGGGGGCGGGCAGGGCAGGGTATTCGCTGCCATAGGTTGCCGTTCTGCTTTTCATGCCGACCGTGCCGCCGTTGGCATCAAAGGTTACCGTATAGGTTTTGCCTTTCCAGTGGGCATACAGTGTGGTAGGTGGGTCTGTGCCGACGGAAGTGTTTGCGGTTACTTTTGTGCCGCTGCTTTCCCGTGTATACCAGCCGTCAAAGTCGTAGCCTGTGCGGGTGGGCGTGGGCAGTGTGCCGTAGGTGCTGCCGCAGGTCACCACCTTGCTTGCCGGGCTGACCTTGCCGCCGTTGGCGTTAAGCCGCACGGTTTTGGTCGTGGTGCAGCTTTTTTTCGAGAGGGTAAAGGTGGTTTCCAGCTGGTGGTGGTAGGACTCCAGCAACGAATTGGACTTACTGTTGCCCACAAAAATGGCGTACTCGCGGGTCATGCTTTTTTGTGCGGAGCCGTTCAGGTTGTCAAAGGTAAGCTCCACCGTGCCGCTGCCGGTGCAGGCACTTTTTGCGCTGCTGTGAAGCCGGCAGATCCCGCCGCTTGCGTCGGCGTTATTGGCAGAATAGGTTCGTTTGTAGGCGGCACCGTCGGTGTTGTCGGTCCATTCCATCACATACCAGCTTTCGCCGTTGGCGTTGCGCTGCAGCTTGATATCGTAAGAGAGTGTAACCTTATAGCAGGTGTACGCCGGAACCTTTACGGTCATCGTAAAGGGCAGCAGAAGATAGTAGGCGTTTTTGAAGTTTTTCCGCTCTTTCAAGTGTATGGTTGAGGAAGTGCCGTTGTTGGTGACCTCGACTGTACCGCTTTCATAGCTGCCCCGATCCTTGTCCGCATTTTGGGGGTTGAAGGTGCTGATGTTATTGCCGCCGTAGGAACGACAGTTTGCGGCAGAGGCAAGCTTCAGCGAAAAGCTGAAACTCTCGCTTGCCGCCGAAGCGCCCACCGCCGCAATGCCGCACAGTACGCACAGGCACAGCATAACACACAAAATCCGCATCCACCGCGTCAAGGTATTGAACCTCCACTTCCTTGCGCCGCGCAGGGTCTTGACAACGGCGCTGTATCTCGTATAATGACAGTATAACCCGTCCACCCCTGAACGAAGCAAGTGCTTTTTTAAGGAGATTTGCGCCATGCCGGAAGATATGAAAAAACTTTTTCAAATTACCGAGGCCGCCCGCGCCTGCAGCCTGTCCCGCAGCACGCTGCTGCGCTTAGAGGAAAAGGGTCTGCTGACGCCCGCCTACACTGCGCCGGACAGCGGACGCCGCTATTACGACAACCACAACGTGGCCCGCATTATACAGATTGAAAAGCTGAAAGCCATGGGCCTTTGCTAATGTGCGATAAAGAAGTAATAGAAGTGTAAAAAATTTTGCCGTTCCTATCCGGCACTTAGGGCTGTGTCGGATAGGTCAGGCGTTAGGCTTCCGGCAAGTCTATCTTGCCGACAAAGCTGTAATAAATCTCAATGTCCTGCCTGCGGGTGCCGTTCTCGTCATAGCTGCACTCATGCACGACGATTTTCTCAATCATTTCCCGCAAGAGGGTGGGGGTCAATTCTTCAAAAGCAAGGTGCTTTCTCACAATCCCCATGAATTTCTCGGCGTTGACGGTGGCGGCCTGCGACTTGGAAAGTTCCTCCTGCAAAGCGGCAGCCCGGTCTTTCAGTTCCCGCTGCTCCTGCTCATAGTCCGCCGACAGCTCCATGAAACGCTCGTCGCTGATTTTGCCGCTTACATTGTCCTCATACAGCCGCTTGATAATGCGGTTCACTTCGGCAATGCGTGTCTGGGCCTGTTCAAGCTGCTTCGTGGCTGCGGCGGTCTTTCTCTTGCCGCCGATTTCGTTCTGCTGGATGAGCAGCTTTACAAAGCGGCTCTCATGCCTGGCGGCGTATTCCGTCACTTGCCGGAGATTGGAAAGCACGCCCGCCGTCAAAAGGTCGGTGCGGATAAAGTGTGCCGTACAGTCACGGGTACGCTTCTTGTAGCTGCCGCAGATATAACAGTCCTGCTTGCGGTTCTTGTTCTGATACCGCTGCTGATACAGCACATGGCCGCAGTCGGCGCAGAACAGCATACCAGAGAACAGCCCCACTTCATCATAGCGGTTCGGGCGTTTTCGCTGCTTGCGTAACTCCTGCACACGCTCCCATGTTTCCGTGTCGATAATCGGCTCATGGTGATTTGGGAAGATAGCCTGCTTCTCGATGGGGTTCTCAACGCTGTGCTTGACCTTGTAAGAGGGCTTCTCCGTCTTGAAGTTTACCAGACAGCCAGTGTACTCCCGGTTTTCCAGCAGATGGACGACGGTGTTTGTCGCCCACTTGCACTCATAGCCGGGGTGGTAGCGTCGGGTGCTGCCCGTCCTGCGGTATTCCAGCGTCCCCGGCGTGGGGATTTGCTGCTCCGTCAGCATACGGGCAATCTTGGTCGGGCCATTTCCCGCAAGGCAAAGCTGGTAAATCTGCCGGACAACCGGGGCGGCTTCCTCGTCAACGATATAGTTCTCGTCCTTGTCCATGAGATAGCCATAGACTGGCTTGCTGGTTACAGGCTTGCCGCTCATGCCTTTTGCTTTCTTTACTGCCTTGATTTTCTTGCTCGTATCTCTCACCAGCCATTCGTTAAATAAGTTCCGCAGAGGGGTAAAATCATTGTCCATGCCGCCGTTTGCGCTGTCCACGTTGTCATTGACAGCGATAAAACGCACGCCCTTTTGAGGGAACAGCATTTCCGTGTAAAATCCCACCTGCAAGTAATTACGCCCCAGCCTGCTCATGTCCTTGACTATGACGGTGCCGACTTTCCCGGCTTCAATGTCTGCAAGCATGGCTTGAAATCCGGGCCGCTGGAAGTTCGCACCTGAGTAGCCGTCGTCGGTGTACCAGCGCAGATTGGTAAAGCCGTTCTGCTTGGCGTAGGCTTCCAAAATCCGTTTCTGGTTGGAAATGGAATTGCTCTCGCCTTGCAATTCGTCCTCATGGGACAATCTCGGATAAAGGGCGGTAATGAGGTTTTGGGTGGCTTGTCTTAACATAAAATCCTCCGTTTCCGACAGCCAGCCCCACTATTCCGTGGTTTCATTGTACCACGGAACAGGGGCGGCTGTACAGCGGTAAAAGTGATAAATCTGCTTCTTTACAGCTTGTCAAATCGCCTTTTTTTGTGTAGCAGCGGCTTCCGCTTCCAGTACCCTCGCCATCTTGTCGGCGGCGGTGCTGGTGGTGTCTTTCTTGAAAAAGCCGGACACGACAAGAACGGTATTCCCCATGCGGATTTCCGTCACGCAGTCGGGGCGGCGGGTGGTACGGTGGTCGTGCTGCTTGATATTCTCCATAGGCAATACTCCTTTCATTCAGCCAGCAGTTTCTTCATGGTTTCCATTTTCCGCTTTGCGGTTTCCTGCCGGAAGTTGACGCCAGTAAAGCGTATCGGGACGCACATGGACAGCAGTCGGTCATAAATCCGGGAATGGGCCGTGTCTGTCGGCTTTTTCAACTCGTCCAGCGGGCGGTTGGTGGTGGCGATCAGCGGCTTGTTGCTGCGGTATCGGGTATCAATCACATGGAATACCTGTTCCAGTCCATAGTCGGTGCCACGCTCCATGCCGAAGTCGTCAATGATAAGCAGCGGATAGCGGCAAAGGCGGGAAATATACTCATTCCGGCCTGTAAAGCCGGGAGAGAGGTCGCCCAGGATAACGGCGAAGTTCGTCATATATACGGGGACTTCTTTCTCCATGAGGGCGTTTGCGATACAGCCCGCAAGGTAGCTTTTCCCGTTGCCGACGTTCCCCCAGAACAGGCAGCCGATGTTTTCGGCCTGCATTTCTTCCCAATGCTCCGCATACCGCCGGGCAATCCCGGTCTGCGGGTTTCTGCCGTTGTCGTTCTCGAATGTCCATTGCTGCATGGCTGAGTCGGCAAAAGCCCTCTGTTTCAGATTTTCCACGGCTTCCACATGGCGGCGGTGTTCCTCGGCGGCCTGCCGCTGCTCACGGGCGGCTCTCTGGCAGTCGCACTCTGCCGGGTGGCGGTCACGGCCAAACAGCTCCTTACCCTCCGGGAAGTAGGCTTCTTTCGGCGTATGGCACTTTCCGCAGTAAAGCAGTCCGTCCTCGCCGATATAGTCCTCCATCTCCGGGGCGGCGGTTGTCATGTTCTCCAAAATATCTTTGATTTCACTTGTCATAAGCTTTCTCCCTCCATACAGGTATAGTCGGGGATGCCCTGTTTTACGGCTCCCTTTTTGTCATTGGCCGCCCATCTGTGCAAGGCGGCGGCATAATTCTGGTAGGCTTTCCCGCTGGCGGCAAGGTAATGGCTCATTTCCTCAATCAGCCGTTCCAGCCTGTCCGGGTATTCTGCCTGTAACTCGTCATATTCGTCCTTTGACAGAAAAATATTCTCATATCGGCCATAAGCTGTGGGCGGCTCCCCACTCGCTCTCATTGTTTGGTTCTCTATTAAGTTGTTTATATTAGTTTTGTTAGGGGTCGGTTTTCCGACCATCATAGGGTCGGTTTTCCGACCGTCATAAGGTCGCTTTTCCGACTGTATGAGGGTCGCTTTTCCGGCCATCAGTTGGTCGGAAAACCGTACCACTGGGACAGGCGGCACTTTCACATAAAGCCGATTGGGTGCGGAGAAGCCCCGCCGTTCCCGTTCTAAAAGCCCGGCTGCGTCCAGTTCTTTCAAGGCTCCCTTGATGGCGGTACAACCCTTGTCCAGCATTTCCGCTATCTCCGCAACGGGGTAGACAATGAATATCCTGCCCTCGCCGTCCTGCCAGCCGTTCTTCTGTGACAGGGTGGAGCGGTCTAATAAAAGCGCATACAGCAGCTTGGCGGTCTGTGAAATCTCCATTTTCAGCAGGAAACGGGGGTATGGAAGATAGGCGGGCAGCGTGGTGTCTGCCCTGATATAATCAGCGATAGTATCACCTCCCTCTGTGTTGTGTCGTTTTTGGGCTTTGTCACGCATTAGGACGGCATTTCCGGGGGGAAAGGATAAATGTATCGCATACCCTTTGACACCCACGAAAAAAGCCTTGATTTATGCGGGTTTGAAAGGCTCTAAAGCGTGACATTTCTGCCTTTGTTTCCGCTTTCTCTCGGCGGCTTTGCGTTTCTTCATGCACCCGGCGCAGCCGGGGCAGTATTTCCCCCGGTTGGATTTGGGGACAAAGGCCGCCCCGCAGACCGCGCAGCGTTTCCGGCTCCCCCGGTACAAGAGGGCTGCGGCCAGCTCCCCGTCAAGGGGCAGGACAGCCACACGGAACCAGCGGCACATGAGGGAATAGGAAATGCTCTGGACGCACACGCAAGGCTCCCCGTCGTCTAACAGCAGGCAGTTCCCCTCGTCGTAGTTACAGCACTCATGCACAAGGCGGCGGGCTGCCTGGTGCTGGCGGTAGTCCATGCGGGACGGCTTATCGTTCATGGCTCTGCTCCTTTCTGCGGTGCGGCTCTTCCCGGCGCAAAATCTGGTCGATGTTCCGCTTGACGGTCTGCAACTCCCTGAACCGCTGCTTCTGTTCGTGATAGGTGTTGTACAGGCCGTCTTTCTCGGAGATAAGCTGCTCGATCTCGGCCTGCAACGCTTTTCGGCCGGGCAGCTTGGTAAGCCCCTGTGCCTTGAAATACCGGGCGGCGGCTTCGGCTATGATAAAATCGCTCTCGTTTGCCTGGCGGTATGCGGCGCGGGCTTTCTCGGATTTCTGCGCTTTCAGCCCCTCGCGGATGGGCTTGGTCTTGGCATAGGCAAGTACCTGTTGCCGCAACTCCCTTTTCCCTTGCAGCTTCGTTTCCAGTGCTTTCAGTTCGCCGCTGGTCTGGCGCATTTCCTGATAGGCGGTAGCAACGGCGGCTTCAAGCTGTTCCGGGGAAGAAAAGCCGTACTGTTGGTAGATGGTCAGGGTCTTGGCGGCCTGTTTCAGATTGTGTATCTTCGCCCATCGTTCATAGCCTTTGCCCTTGCCCTCGGCCATCTTCTGCTCAATGTCCACAAGCCGCTGCACACTGTCCTGTCTGGGGTCGATTTTCCCTGTCTTTTCGCCCTGTAAGCGGCCTTTCCCGGCGTGTAGGTATTCGGGTATGGCTGCGGTCTGTTCGGCGGCTCTGGCGGCTTGGTGCTGCGGGGTGTAGCGAACCGTTACGCCCCTCTGGGCGTTCTGCTCCAAAACGGCAAGGACGGCGGTGCGGTCAAAGTCGCCGCCCAGCTTCCGGGCGGTGATAGGCTTCGTCCTGTCTGGCGTGAGGTAGGACAGCCGCCCCCGGCTCTCCTTGACGGTCACACCCTCCCGCAACAGCAGAGAGGAAAACTCGTCAAAGCTGGCAGCGGTGGCAAGGGCTTTCCGTAGGGTCTGCCGCAGCTTCTCCTTGTTCGTTTCAAACTTGGTCTGCCGGGGCGTGATACCGCCTGCAATCATGGGGGCGTTCTGCTTGTCCAGTGCGGCCTGTCCCTTTTTCTGCGCCCAATATTCCCGGTCTGTGACACGGTTCTTGCTGCCGTTCAAGAGGTCGATTTGGTAAAGTCCTTCCCGGTGGCACATCTCCATGACCTCGGACTTGAAGTAGCGTAGGGCTGCGTCGGTGCAGCGGTGCTTGCACCCGGCTTTCGTGTCCGCTGGCCTGTCCATGTAGGGCAGGAACGGCACTTCCTCTATCCGCAGGCTGTTAATGACGATATGCACATGGATGTTGCCGCTGTGGTTATGCCCGTCCGGGTGGGTGCAGACAAGGGCCTGATGGCCGGGGAAATGCTCTTTACAGAATTGCTCCCCCAACGCCTGCGCCCGGTCTACGGTCAGGCCGTTGTCCGGCCCGTCCCGTGGGTCAAAGCTGATGATATAGTGGTGGCTTTTCACATCCTCCCGCCGCTGATTTTTCTCATAGCGGAGATTGGAGCGCATACACGCAACGGCAAAATCCTCGCCGCCGCAGTTCAGCGTGGACAAGCGATAATCCTCACGGGGGATAAGCCTGCCGTTTTCATCAAGGACGGGCTTCATAGTAAATTCGTCATGCTCAAAGAGCAGGTATTGTTCGGCGGCTCCGTAGTCGGCGTTCTTAGAGCCTAAATGCTTGAGTGTTGCCAACGGCGTCACCTACTTTCTTTAGGACTTCATACTTGAGGGCGGCAAGGTCGGCGGCCGCTTCCCGCAATTCCTTTGCCATAGCCGGGTAGGGGCTATGCCACTCGTTGAGGGTGCGGGCAATCTGGTTGAGATTGCCGCCAATCCTGCCGTACTCGGCTGTGAGCTTCCCGACAGCGGAGAGCAGCTCGTCATTGACTGACGACACATGGAGTACGGGGCGTATGGTAGTGCGCCGGATGGCCTGCCGGAGAAATTCGGACTGACTGATACCATAGGGCGCAAGCCGTTCTGTGAAGTCGGCGTATTCTTCATCGGTCAGCCGGGTTTTCACAACATGGCTGCGGTGGGGGGTGTTGTATCGCTTCGGCATGGGCTGTAAACCTCCTTTCACTTATCACAAAAAATGGGCTGGTCTGTTAGCTATTTTCGGGGCATTTCCTGTCTGCCGGACAGAAATATTTTTGCGGCGTAAGCCGCATAGCAGGGTTTGGGGAAGGCACTCCCCAACAAGTTTCCCGCGAGGGGCAAAACCGCAGAATTGCGGATTTTGGCACCGTGGTAGAAACTTGCTCTAAGTAAGCCGTAGATTTCCCCTTGCACTTACTACTCGTATAGCTGCCGCCTGTTTTGGCCGGATTTCTGCAAAAATCTTACGGCGTGGGGCGATTTTTACCCGCAGTTCTTTCTTTCCGCTAAAGATACATTTCAAAGGCCGCCAGCTACCCGCTTGCCGGGAATTTTCTCAAATTTTCCTTTGCCTTAGAAATACAGAAAATGCAGATTTGGCTACCGCCGCAGAAAATTTTTTGTTTCCGGCTTCACCTACCTACTACGGATGACTTTGCGATTTTGCCAAACGGATAAAGAAAAAAGCAGCAAATCTTTTTCAGACTTACTGCTTTCGCTGGCCGCCGATGGGCGGTGGATATTCAGTTTTGAAAGTTCAGGTCAGGTTGGCCCGATGATGGATAGCACAATAAATTCCTGTTTTCCCTTTAAGGCATTGTGCATTTTTTCTATTTCTCTTGATGATTATTTTTTTCATAATCAATCAATGTACCTATAACAATTCCAATCAACATTCCGATACCTGCACAAATAGAAATAGCAAAAAGATTTTGCAAAAACGCCCATGCCAACACACCTATGCAACCACCGACAATAAATCCTGTTAATAAGCCAATAGTTAAGTATTTATTACTTTTCATATTGCTATATCTCCCCTAAAAGTATATTTGTCGTTGGTTCTATTATACTATGACCTGCTTCCTTTAGGAATAGATGAATTGTAAACTGGCTGGAGTGAAACCGCTAATGACAGCCAGTGTTTGTTCTTTGTTTATCGGTCAAAGCGAAATTTGAACAGGGCGGCAATGAGCTGTTGCTTTATATGTTCCTCAACTTCGGCGTTGACTTTCCCGTGTACTTTGGAACAGTAGCGGATATATCCGGCATAGTGGGAAAGAATGGTGTCGATTGCGTCCGGGTCGCCCTCATGGGCTTTGACGATTGTTTCATAGGGGAGAAGTTTACTCATAGTCATTTCCCTCCATGAGCCGCCTTAACCGCTGCAAGGCAAGCCGGATATGCCGCCCCGCTGTGCTGCGTGTCCGGCCAATATGTACGCCGATCACTCGCTGCGGCTGGCGCAGGAAATAGTAACGAAAAATTTCTTCCTGCGTCTGCTCCGGCAAAAGGGCAAGGGCGGCGGCAAGCTCCGCATGATACAGAACGGCGGTCTGGCCGCAGGCGGTAAAAAGATATTCTTCAAGCTACTCCGGCTCGGCAAGCTGGACAAACTTTTCACTCATCAGATAATCAAGGGAAACTTCCCGTTCCCACCTCCGGCGCAGCTTCAAGATTTTATCTATGGCTGCGTGACGAATGACTACCTTGCAAAAGGCATTGAATGTGTACTGGATATGCACCTTGTAGGCTTCATCTTCGGTCATGGAAATTCCCCCTCTCTGAATAATAGTGCGGGGCGGCAGTACTCCTTGCTGTCGCCCCTTGATTGCCTACCAGCAAAGACGGGCGGGGCTGTCAACGACGGCGCGAAGCGGCGTTCATTTTATCGTTGACTGGCTCGGCTGGGTTTGCTATTTACCCGACAAACTTGAATTTATTTTAAGCTATCACGTTTTACCTTCTTAAGCCTTACTATCATTACCATAGGAATTTCTTTGTTGGTTTTGAAACATTCTTCATAAAATCCATCAATGACAAATCCAGCTCTAAAACAAAGGTTAAAAATATCTTGTATGGAACGATGATAATAAATCTGCTCTTTCGGTTGCCCTTCAATCGCTATATCATAGTAACTGTGCGGTGTCATATATTTTTCAGTCAACGTGACAAAACAAGGGTGTTGCGTTGCAAAGACAAAAATTCCGCTTTCCTGCAACAGTTCATAAACAGCCATAAGAAGTGGTTCAATGTCCGTAATATCCATAATTGCCATATTAGAAACTGCTTTCGTAAAGGCTCGATTTCTTTTTAATTCTAATATACTTTTTCTATCGGTCGCATCCGCCACACAAAATTCAATTTGTTTTGCATATTGTGATTGCCGTCTTTTAGCCAATTCTATCATTTTTTTGCTGTAATCAAAAGCGACAACCGAAGCACCTCTTTGTGCAAGATACGAAGAATAATTTCCATTGCCACACGCAATATCCAAAATGTAATCCGCAGGATTAGGAGATAGAAGTTCCGTTACTTTGGGGCGCACTACCTCTCTGTGAAATTCATTAGATTCGTCACCCATTGCATTATCCCAAAATTGTGCGTTCTCCTCCCAGATTTTTTTACTTTCCTCTGTTCCCATGTTCTCTCCCACTCCCAAAATTTGCTTTTTTGCTTCCATTAAATCTTCCTTACTATATTCCATTGTTACCCTCCATAACTTCTGATTGTTGTCGTCTTGACTATTATGTATCTTTTCTTTCCAAAATGGTATAGGCTTTTATTTTTGTAATGCTGCAAAACTTTTCTTCTGTAAGGTATTCAAAGGATATTTCCCTTTGCCGCCGCTTGCATTAAGCCGCCGCTATTGGAAAGCCAAAAGCAGCGGCTTTTTTTACTCGGTATTACCGAAAAGTATAGAAAGCAGGATATGTCATCATTTGTCATTTCTTCTCAATGTAATAACTGCATGGCATATCAAGCCAAATACAAGAGAAAAACAGCCACCGCCAAATAGTGATGCTCCCCACCCTGCACCTGACATTGTCATAAAACCGCCAACAAAGAAAATACCAATGCCAAGAAATATACCAACACCATAAAAAAGTCCAATTGCCATATCGTACTTATTAAATTGTCGTTTCTCCTTTTTTTCATATGTTTCCATCTTTGTTATTACCTCCTTCGCAAAATCGTCCATGTTGACTCCAAAAAGAAAGCAAATTTTTTTCAACATATTTAAATCGGGTTCATTAACATCTCTCTCCCAATTCGATAGTGCCTGCCGGGTAACATTCAATTCCCCGGCTAGTTCTTCCTGTGTCATTCCCAATTGTGTTCGCAGATGACGTATTTGCTTTCCTGTTGTAATATTCGTCTGTTCCTGGTTCAAAATAGTTTCTCCTCTCTGATACTGATTTTATCAATGATATTTCGCAATAGCCAGCAATGAACGCTTGCATTGCGCAAGACGTTACATTATCTTCTGAAACATATAGCGCACCTTGTCCAGGCGGCTGTTTGGACGGCGGGGCTGGATGACTGGCTTGCCGACAGCGGCCTGATACCCTTTCAGTTCTGTAAGGCATACGCTCTGCCCGTTGGTGTAAAAGGCCAGATCAGTACGGTATGCCTGTATACAGCGGGCGGGAATCTCGCCAGTAAAGACAACTTCATCCTTTTTTACCTGGACCGTTTCGATGGTGGCACAGTATTTCGGTGCATCATGATAAGCCCTGGAAAGATATTCCCGGGGCGCATAGAGGGTGAAGGAGAGATAAGGTTCCAGCAGTTGCGTCCCTGATTCCTTCAATGCCTGTTCCAATACAATCGGGGCCAATGAGCGGAAGTCCGCCGGCGTGCTGACCGGACTGTAATAAAGCCCGTATTCAAAGCAAATCTTACAGTCCGTTACGTTCCAGCCGAACAAGCCCTGCTCCAGCCCGTAACGGATACCATCCCTGACAGCGTTTTGAAAACTCTGGTTCAAGTATCCCAGCGAAACCCGGCTCTCGTATTGTACACCGGAGCCAAGCGGGAGTGGTGTAACAGACAGTCCGATGGATGCCCAAAACGGGTTGGGCGGCACCTCGATATGGATGGTGTGGCTGGCTGCTTTGAGCGGCCGCTCCATATAAATGACGGTGGGTTCCTTTACCACTGTTTCAAGCTTGTATTTTTCCGACAGCAAAGCGGAAACAACCTCCAACTGCACCCGGCCCAAAAAAGAAAGAATGATCTCATGGGTGATGGAATCCACCTCGCAGCGCAAAAGCGGGTCAGTATCCGCAAGTTGCGTAAGAGCGTCCAGCAGCCGTTCTCTTTGCGCTGCCGTTTTCGGCGCAATCGACGTCCGCAGCATGGGGAGGGGGTCCTCACGCCACCTTTTACGAGGGAGCCGGGTTGGGTCCCCTAATACATCGTTTAACCTCACGCTGTCGCTGGGAAGGATAACAATTTCACCCGGATAAGCGGTGTCTGTCCGAACAATTTCCCCTTTGGATGGAATACGCATCTCTGTGATTTTCAGCTTTTCTCTCCCGGCCAGGGCCACCGTATCCCGCAGGCGCAGCGTTCCGCTGTATAGCCGTAGATAGACACGCCGCTGGCCGCAATCTGTATACTCCACCTTGAAAACGCTGCCGCATAGGGCGGCGCTCCCCTGTTCCCCAATCGGTTGGAACAGCCCTGTCACCGCATCCATCAACGGTTGAATGCCAAGGCCCTTTTTGGCGCTGCCATAATAGACCGGGAACAGGGAGGCGTCTTGAACCCGCCGCTGTTCCTCCCGCACAAGTTTTTCCCGGCTGATTGGTTCTCCTGCGATATACTTTTCCAATAATTTATCGTTATTTTCGATGACCGCATCCCATGCTTCTATGTCGGTATTTTCCTCCAGGACTATTTCCGGGGACAGCGACACCGTCTGCTTGATGATAATATCGGCGGAGAGCTTATCCCGAACAGACTGAACCACGCTCTGCAAATCAACGCCAGCCTGGTCGATCTTGTTGATAAAGATAACGGTGGGAATGTTCATTTTCCGCAGGGCATGGAACAGAATACGGGTCTGGGCCTGCACGCCATCTTTAGCGGAGATCACCAAGATGGCCCCATCTAAAACAGCCAAAGAGCGGTACACCTCCGCCAAAAAATCCATGTGGCCGGGCGTATCCACAATGTTGACTTTACATCTGTGCCACTGGAAGGAAGTGACTGCCGCTTGAATGGTAATCCCACGCTGCCGCTCCAAAAACATGGTGTCCGTCCTCGTTGTCCCTTTTTCGACGCTCCCCGGTTCTGAAATGGCTCCGCTGGCATATAGCAGGCTCTCCGTCAAGGTCGTCTTTCCAGCGTCTACATGGGCAAGAATTCCAATATTGATTATTTTCATGTGATTGTCCTCCCTTTACTGCCCCGAAGGGCATAAAAATCCCCAGCAGTAAAATACTTTTACCACTGGGGATGATAATTTGCGGACATACACATATACAGCATACACCTGTTTGTGAGTGCTGTTTTTGGGGATATGTCAAAATTGATAAGGCAAAAGTATTCTTAAATTGGGTACAAAAAACTAAGCCCCTACAAAAGGGACTATCATAATCCTTTGTTCCCACTATTTGATTATAGTTTTATTTAAGAATACCTTGCCGCATATTTTTTACTCCTTTTCTGGAATTGAATTATTATATCACATCAGTTTTAGGAAAACAAGTATCTAAAAGAAATTTTTCTTCCCCTTATATGTAACAATCATACCGGCTTCCTAACGTTCAGAATGGTTTCTACTGTCTGCTGCGGTGTTTGGTTGGAATTGTCCAGCCAAAAGCCGATCCGTGGTGTTGTCTGCATTTTACTAAATACAAATTCAATGTATACAGAAAGAAATATATAAGGAGTGGGAGGGATTCCGCCGTAGTCGGCATTGTAGGAAAATCCAAAAGTTTAGATTTTCTCAAAATGCTTATCTTTTGGTCTTTGGTTCGGAATAGTGTAGTGCTGGCGGTCTATCTATTGTTTTCGGTTGCTTGCTTCTTTACCGTACATGAGCATTG